>NZ_CP013251.1:2803214-3435089 GCF_001583435.1 Endozoicomonas montiporae CL-33
GCCCGGTGTGATATTGGCTTTTGTGAGTAAACAGGGCTTTCACATTCTTGCAGACCGTCCCGCATGGCCGCTGCTGGCCATCCTCCCCGACCACTGTCACGTCACAGGTTTGTGGCCCGGTGTGGTCTCTTCTTTTGTGAGTAGACAGGGCTTTCGCATTCTTGCAGACCGTCCCGCATGGCCGCTGCTGGCCATCCTCCCCGACCACTGTCACGTCACAGGTTTGTGGCCCGGTGTGATATTGGCTTTTGTGAGTATACAGGGCTTGAGCATTCTTGCAGACCGTCCCGCATGGCCGCTGCTGGCCATCCTCCCGACCACTGTCACGTCACAGGTTTGTGGCCCGGTGTGGTCTCTTCCTTTGTGAGTAGACAGGGCTTGAATAAACTTCTGTTCCTCCCTGCATATAGGACACGTCCACTCTGGTTTGTTAAGTTTCTCAAAACAATGGTTACAGATGTAGTGAAAGCAACTTGTACTCTTGATATCACTGTTTTCTGTAAAGTTTTTAAAGCAAACAGGACAGCGGTATGGATTGTTTTCATCTTGGGTGCTAGGCCGAATACCGACAAAGTGATTATCATTGGATAGAAGTCCCAGATATACAGGTTCCCCTGTGGTACTTATAGACGATGCTTCTGAGACTATGGTGACTTGAAAATCATCAGGATTGGCGTAGGTAAAAACCTGATCCTGAGTCAATCCACTGGCATGCAGATTGACAACGACAAAAGTTTTTTTGAGTAAGTGGCTCAGAAGCGGCAATAAAATAGTGAAGTCTGGCCATTCTCGATTGGTGAGTTGTTTCAAAACCAATCGGACATTTTCTACACCCTGTACAGCTTCCCAGCCTGAGAGAAAATTTAGATATTCGGTTGTCAATTCCTGCGCATTACCTTCTAAGTAATTTTTAATCATGGCAATGAGCCTTTCAATCAGACCAGAGACGTTTTCATTTGCGGATAAATTGATAGCATGCAGCCAACAAAGGTTATCTGTGGGAGTTCGCAAAGCACGGAATTCCTTAAGATGCTGGTTTAACAGCTGTTGAGAGTTATCTCCCGTAAATTCAGATTCAGAGCCAGTGTGCTGAAGCTTTTTCTTTTTAGCAGGACGGGGTTCCAGCTCGCTAGTTGTGCTACCAGTTTCTGCAGTAACAACTGTTTGAATGCTAGCGGTAGATGAGCTAAACGAAGATGGTGTAAAACCCGTATATTGCTTTGCTATGAAAGAAGGGGATATATGAGTTAAAACGTTAGTACCGTTTTGAAAGCAGCCCGGTTGTTGAGGATGAGAGAAGTGGATTAAGGTTTGTGTCTGGGGAGCGGCCATTGCCCTGACAAAACTAGCTTCTCGGCAATGTGTAACTCCTTCAGGAGCAGGACAAGGATTTTTGCAGAGAAAACAGGAGCCGTCAGTACAGAAACCGCATAAATGTTGTTCAGTTGCTTCTAAAGGCTGTAGGGCAGAGGCAACGGGAAAATTACCAAAGCCATTAGAAGCGCTGGAACCTGGAGCTGTAGCAGATTGAAATGATAAACACAGCTCTTCCACTATATATGTATCCAGTTCCATACGGTAATCCTGACACCGGCCATTAGCAGGATGTTGGTCTGCGCCGCGATTGGAGGCATAGGTGCAAGGTCCATTGTTACATGGATGCTCGGGACAATGCTGGCCGAAGGTATGTGCGGAACCAGGGGGAAAACCGCCACCGCCACCAGAATTACCAGACAGGCAGCCTGAAGAAGGTGAATATCCAAAGGAATAGCATGAGCCAAATGATTGGTCCTGTTGTCGTTCCGGGAAAGATAGCCAGAAAGAACTTCCTTGATTCGAGTTCATCAACGTGATGATTTGAAGTTCATGCTGCTCACTAGACTCCTGTTCATCCATTTGACTGAACAGAGGGAGTTCTGGATTCCAGTGTTTTCTGGTCAGCCAACCGACGACGACAGTCGCTACCAAAGGTAGCCATAAATAAGGCTGGGACTCAGGGGGGCTTCCCTGTTTTTGGAGAGTCAGAATTAATGTGTAACCGATGACTTCACGATTGGCGTACAGAGGCTGCCAAATGGACTCAACCACAGTGGTCACGGTTTGCCAGGAACCGGGAGGTCTGTATGGCTTGTCATCAGGTGGTGAGTCTGATCCTGCATAGCTGCTTGTGTCAGTAGTGTCTGCCGAGTTTTTCCGCAATGGCTCCATATCAATGGCTGGCATTGCAGGCCATGCATCCAGATCAGGCTTTATAGAAAAGCTTTGGTTGTTATGTTCAACCTCTACAATAAAACTCTTTGTCTGCGTCTCAGCCAAACAGACGAAAGAGAGTAGCAGTAGTACAGCAAAGAGTAAGCGTTTTATGGCTCTATCCTTTCATTCCAGTTGTTAGAGTGGGAAAGGATAGTTCAGGAAAATGAGTGTGTTTTTTGTCAAAGCCAAAAGGTTGCACCGCACAAAAAGTCGCCGCGAAGCGGCCTACCTTGATCCTTTTGTTCTTGAAAATCTGGATGGAGCCTTGAAAAAAGCAGAAGGCCAGAAGCATTCAATGAGTGACAAGATGGCATGTAGCATGCTCCTTGCTATAGCTATCACCAAAATGAAACGGGGAGATGAACCTGGCTTGCAGGCGGTTACCTATGAGCTACTGGATACCTATTCCGAACTATTGCCTGACTATATTGAACTGCTGCATTTGAATCAGGAATACCGCTCTAATCCGTCAGCTTTTGAAGATGAAGAAAGGCTGAATTACTTTTGTCACCTGACAGAAAAAGCCCACTTTATGCCTTCTGTCTGGTTATTAACCCGATTAGCACTGAAGCCTGATAGTCCAATTTCACCGGGCGTGATGATTGATACGCTCACTTCTCTCGAATCGACGCATAAGGTCAATAGTCTGATTCTTACAGCGTTTGCGCTTGTCCCTGATGATGCCAACCTTGCGGTCGAATATGAGCAGCCAGATAACAAAACCGTGCCACATCAGGCTTTATGGATTTTCAGCTCTCTTTTTCATAACCACCGCAAAGATTACTGGCCTGGACCTGAGAACGGATTTTCACCAAAACTTCAACACTGGCTCTGTATGACACTGAAGCAAACGGTCACAGAAATAAGACAAATGTCATTCAGCCGAGCTATTTCCGAAGCAAGAGAATTCCTGCCAACGAGAACTGAGGCCGAAAAGGCCCGTTTCGGCAGACAGAAAAGCTGATGTTTGCTGCAATCGGAACTGACGAGATAAAAGCGGCTGAAAGAGATCCAGAACTGGACAGCTATCAGAGAGATATTGCCGGACTGATTCTGGCCTGGCACATCAAACAGAACTATATGAGTCGGGAAGCTAACCCCCTGAAATGTGCAGCTTTGCTTAGGGTGAAAGTCTCATATTGACTGGTACTATAATTCCAAGTCACCTTTCTGCATGGGGAATGGGATGACATTGTCCATACCCACTTCCGTGACCTTGGCGCAGTAGGTCACCGCCAGTAACTTCCAGCCATTGTCGAACATGCCACTCTGAATTAATGACCTTGCTGTCAAAATACCTTGGCCTCCGGGATGCCGCCACCTCATTCCAGAACACTTCATTCGCTGCGTTACCAAGGTTTTACAAGTAGCCTCAATAACCCCTGAGCCTATTGGCAAGTTGTGCGACAAGTGTTCAGCATAGTTCATGCGGGTTCGATTACTTCTGAAGTACTCCAGCTCTGTTTTCAACTTCGATCGACGAGGGTGTCGTTTATGCTGGTAAGCCAGAGCTTTGATGACTTTTTCAACACCTTCGGGCTCCTCTTTGAGGATGTGGCGATAGGTGATGAACTTTTCTCTGGATTTGTTGCTGTTTTCACCATAGGACAGGTCAAACGCTTTCTTCAGGTGCTCTGCGGCATGATAGAAGTCTACAACCTCGTGACCTTCAGGGAGTTCATTGGCAAGGTAGGTCCAGTTGTCTTTTGCCCCATCAGCGACTTTAACAAGCGTCAGATCTGGCCTCTGTCGAAGAGCTTCGCTCAGGAGTGCGGAGAGTGATTGTTTCAAAGTCACTTTCTTGCTTTCAGGCATTCGACTCATCCTGACCGTTGAGAGGCGTTCACCCTGTGCATCGTAAAACGACAATGTTCCACAACTGGCCTCCTGACAGCCAGCAGGGCCACGGGTTCGCTTGCCATCGACTCTATTCTGTTCCCGCTTTTCCTGACGTTTACCATCTTTCATCGGCAACATGACGCCATCAAGAGAAGCGGCCGCAGTCACAGCTTCTTCAGGAACCTTGACGCTTTCCCAGAGAAAGTCTTCAAAGGCTTCCCTATTGGGTTCCCACTGCGCATTGAACTTTTTGGGTAGTCTGGCCAGAGAGCTTTCCGAGGGCGTCATGTTCCCTATCAGATCAAGTAGGCTTTTAGCCTCTCCGGGAGGCATTTGCGCAACCATCCAGACAGCTTGTTTAGCTGCTTTTGGTGTCCAATACCCCTCTACAATACCTGCCTGTAGCTCCAAAGGGATGATAGAGTGATCCTTACCGTTACGATAGAGCGTACGCAAAACCCGGACAGGGCCGACAGCGGATTGATAAGTTTCTGAAGATCGCAACACCCGATGGTAACAGACACCGCTTACCTCAATCGCAGGAACGTCAATATCAAGCCCGGTCAGGTCTTCTGCCAGAACGCTTTGCTCTGCTTCGATAAAGAGTTTATGGATCTCACCTTCATAGTCTTCAAAGTGCTTGATTGGGCTGTGTTCCTGACGAAGAACGGCCAGTTTTTGCTCAAGCTGTTGGATAGCATGACAAGAAAAATTGGCGGCTTCAGCTAGTGGCTGACATACTTGCATCGGGGCGGCCTTTCACTGTTGCGGTATCTTTTACAGTAACCATCATAGCGGTGTTTGGCCGTTCCTATGTAAGTCCAGAGAAAATTTGTAGCTGCTGTATAAACCACGGACGGCAAGCCCAGAAAAAATGGTCAGTATGAGACTTTCACCCTTTGCTTAATAGGGTGGCAAAACGCGGTAATTTTAAATTGGTTTATCAGGATGCTGCCAGAATATTTGCCCAGTTCAGGCATTATGACGAAGCGCTAAAAAGTCTGGACCAATTATTAAAACAGCCTCTGTCTCCAGCACAGAGAGAATCGATACTACATCAGTATGAGGCTTATGTTCTCGCACTTCAGCCAGAGTCACAGAGGCAAAAGACAGAGGATGAAAATGAATGGCTGCCAGATACGCTTGTCACGAAACATTCGGGAGCCAGGAAAAAAACCAAGGGAAAAGCATCAGGTAAAAAATCCCGAGGGAAGAATAAGCCAAATAGAGGAAAGCAAACCCCTTCCTCTGAAGAGAGTAGAGAAATAAAGACTGAAACCAAAGAACAGAATCAAAGTTCTAAAACGGATCTGGAACCTGCTGATGTGACCTCGAAAACATCAGGTACAGCCTCTGCATTAAGGGAGTCTGAAGTTTCTTCTAAGCCGGCCTCTAAACAAATGGCTTCAGCCAGTCCCAAAAAAGCAGTATTAAAACCAGAGCTGTATTTACCAGAAGGTGGATGGTTACCGGATGGACATCCTGAGGTATCAAAATTTTACAGGGAAATTAATTCAGCCCGTGGAACCTGTGACCTTGAGCAGGAAGCAAACATAATCAGTTACTGGCTACAGAGCAGTAAGCACAAACCCATTTATGGTCGAATTTGTGAAGAAGCCGCATGGTTTTATATCCGGCAGCTGGAATCCCCCTACCCGAGCCTTTACACGTTAAAAGGAGAAACCGTTGATAAACGCAGGGATATGACAAAACTCGCAGGTCAGTGGCTAAGCAAAACAGAAGCCTGCTATTTCCAGACTCCCAGAGGTTCAGGCAATAATCCGGAAGAGCTGGAAAAGCTGATTGATGCGACGTATGCCAACCATACGGACTGGGCGGAAAATTCTCAATATCGTAAGCGAATCCGATGCATATGTTCTTCCAGAGGCCATCTCTATTCAATCCTGTCTGCTTATGTGACGGGTAGTCGCTACAACTGGGCACACCACAAGAAGTTAAAGGAGAGATATCAGGCATTCTACCATCTGAAAAACGTGGCTGACCCTGGCTATCTCAAAACAATCGAACAACTGTCAGGCCTTCAACTGACCTAGAGCTGCTGCACGTTAACTATCCTGCACGATTGCCATTACGGGCTGGTATCTTCCCTCTTCTGGGTTCGGTATGATGCCCATCCAGCGACCACAAAAAGAGATAGACCTGGAATGAAGATCATCACATTTAATGTCAATGGTGTTCGTGCTCGGCTGCATCAGCTGGAAGCCCTGATACAGAAGCACGAACCGGAAGTGATTGGCTTGCAGGAAATTAAAGTCGCCGATGAAGATTTTCCAGTTGAAGCCATGGAGTCCCTTGGCTACCACATCGAATATTTCGGGCAGAAGACCCACTATGGCGTGGGCCTGATGAGCAAGCAGAAGCCGCTCAGGGTGCAGAAGGGTTATCTGACTGACACCCCTGATGCCCAGCGCCGAATCATTCTTGCAGACTATAAGACATCTGGCGGTCAACTCTATACGGTGATCAATGGCTACTTTCCCCAGGGCGAAAGCCGTGACCATCCGGTAAAGTTTCCTGCAAAAAAACAGTTTTATGCAGACCTGATGACCAGCCTTAACCATGACTTCACACCTGAATCCAATCTGGCTGTTATGGGCGACTTCAATATTTCATCCACCGATGCTGATATTGGCATTGGTGCAGACAATGCCAAACGCTGGCTACGCACTGGCAAATGCAGCTTTCTGCCAGAAGAGCGGGAATGGTTCCAGACGCTTCTGAACTGGGGGCTACAGGATTGCTATCGGGAAATCCCTCCGGAAAACGAAGATGAACTGTACAGCTGGTTTGATTATCGCAGCCGCGGCTTTGAACGAGAGCCAAAGCGCGGCCTGAGAATCGATGGCATTCTGGCAACCGCATCCATGATGGATAAGTGCCTCAGCACCGGTATTGATTACGATATTCGCAGCATGGAAAAACCTTCAGATCATGCGCCACTCTGGGCAGATTTTGATTTCTGACTGACTCAGGCTATGTCATGAGATGTAGCCTGTGCCCTCCTTTCCTGAACCTCTTCATTACAGCTTTTCTTCTATAACTTATTTAAAGGAATAAAAAGTCATGTCTTGTGAAGGAATCACCCATGAAAAAGACTAGGTGTGAATCATTCTTCTGAATCATTCTTCTGAATCACTCTTTTGAATCACGAGGACTCTGTTTTGCAATACGCAGCCAGATAACAACGTTGATCAGCGTAATCGAAAAATAGCAGGCAATGGCAACCACCACCCATTCGGGAAAGCCAAGCAGGGTTTCATTCATTTGCTGATTGTTTCTGTTCCACGGAACAGAAACAATCAGCAGTAATATCATCAGAAGAATAAAACCGTTTTTAACGGCTGTGCTCATTGCAACCAGTCACCCAACAGTGAGTTATTTTCAGAACAAAACCATAGTATAAAAATTACCGGCTTGCCTGTTAACTTGGATGATTCAGATTCAGACCAGCCATTTCAAAGTCTTTTCACTGCACTGTCAGGCCAGAATCTCTACCGGGTCACCCACGGAAATGACGCCTTCACTGTTGTGATTCAGGTTCATGCCAAACAACACACCCTTCTCCCCTTTCCTGAAGCTGGCCAGTGTTTTCAATGGCTCTTTACCCTTTTTACCGGTTTGGGTGTCAACGGTTGTCATGACACAGCGGGTACAGGCTTTGGATACCCGGAACTCAACGGAACCGATTCGGATTCGTTGCCAGCGATCTTCGGCAAAGGCTTCAAGCCCGTTGATAATAATATTGGGGCGGAACCGCTCCATGGGTACTGCCTCTTCAAGTCGGCCGTTCAGGTCGGCAAGAGAAGCTTCGGAAGTCAGCAAAAACGGGAAGCCATCGGCAAAACTGGTCAAATCATCTGATGCTGCATAACGTTGGTCAACGATGCGCTGGCACTGTTCATCCATATAAACCAGACGACAATCAAGACCCATATACTGGCTGAACCATTGAGCTGCCTGATCACCGGCATCCTGAGCCGCACATTCATCACTCCATACCGTCACCAGTGAACGCTGATTGACAAGAGGGTAAGTAACTTGAAGATCGTTCATACCCGGTGCGGACAGTAAAACGCCTCTCTCGTCAGGCACCGAAACAATATGCACCATTTTTGGATGCTGACGCTGGGTTATAAACTTGCCGTTACTGTCTACCAACATCCAGCGGCGATCATGGTCAAAACCCGTTGATACAATCCGGGCCTGCTTTACCGGTAACCTGCGGGTTGACTTAACCGGATAGATGGCCAGATCGGTTACAAAAAGGGAGGATTGGTCAGAAGTCACTGTTTTTCCTGGTTTGATTCTCTGAAGGGAGGTTGCCTGATGTGATTGTAATCAGCTGCTCTTGCACCATAGAGACTGTCACTCCAGAATACAAGCCTATATTCATTTATCTTCACTGGGTAAAACACATTAATGATCGATATTGGCGTTAATCTGACCGATAAACAGTTTAACCGTGACCGCGAAGCAGTCGTTGAACGAGCCGTTGCAGCCGGTGTCAACACCCTGATCCTCACCGGCACTGATATGGATGAATCAATTGCGGCATTAGAACTAGCGCAACAATACCCTGAGCACTGCTATTCCACCGCCGGGATTCATCCCCACAGTGCAAAGGAAGCCACGGACTCCAGTTACAAAACATTGTCTTCTCTGTTTCAGGAACAGACCGTCGTCGCTGCCGGGGAAATGGGGCTGGATTTTAATCGTGATTTTTCACCCCGCCCGGTTCAGGAAACTGTTTTCGAACAGCAGCTGGCCCTGGCCGTTCAACATAATATGCCTGCCTTTTGCCACGAACGGGACGCATCCCAACGGTTTTTTGATATTGTCAGAGAGTTTCGGGATGAGCTGAGTGGACTGGTTGTGCACTGTTTTACCGCTGATAAAGAGGCGCTTTACCGTTATCTGGATCTTGATCTGCACATTGGTATTACCGGCTGGGTCTGTGATGAACGACGCGGGACGCACCTGCATCCGTTACTAAGGGACATTCCGAAAAATCGCTTGATGATCGAGACTGACGCTCCCTGGCTATTACCCAGAACCATGGACAAAAAGCCTAAAAATCGCCGAAATGAGCCAGCCTTTCTGCCCTGGGTGGCCCGAACCATTGCTGAACACACCGGTGAAACCGCTGAACAGGTGATGCAGGAAACCGCTGAAACGGCCAGATTGTTTTTTAATCTGGATCAAGGTGAACAATAATGTCGGCGTCCGGCAACCATTCCAGTAACGCCTGTTTGGCCTGATAACCGATATCGTGAGCTTCTCTCAGGGGCAGTTCACCACTCAGATCCAGATGCATCTGTATAAAAGGAATCTGCCCTGAAACACGTGTACGGATTTCGTGCACGCTGATGACTCCCGGTACTGAAAGACACCTTCGTTCAATTTCTTCCAGCTGCTCGGGTGGCAGTGAGTGATCCATCAGGTGTTGTATGGCTTCCCAGACCAGTTTTACGACCCCGGTGAGCATATAAACGGCGATCGCAATGGTCAGAAAACTATCCATGGATGGATAACCCGCGGCAGCCGTCATCAGGGCAATAATCACTGCCATATTGGTCAGGAGATCAACCTTATAATGCATGGCATCCGCTGCAATGGCGGTGGAACCGGTACGCCTGACGACATAACGTTGAAAGACCAGAAGTCCGGTGGTGGCTGCGATTGAAATGACCATCACCGCCACACCAATATTTTCATTCACAACGGGCGCAGTGTCTGAAGCCAGGCGTTTAACGGCCTGCAATAACAGAATAATGGCTGAGCCGGAAATAAATACGGCCTGCATTAAAACGGACAGATATTCCGCCTTGCCATGACCAAAGCGGTGTTCGTCATCGGCAGGGGTTAAGGAAATTCGAACCGCTATCAGAGTAATCAGCGAAGCCACCGCGTCCATGATCGAATCGACCAGTGTCGCCAGAATACTGAGTGAACTGGTCATGTGCCAGGCAATCACCTTCACAACAATCAGCAACAGAGCGGTAGCGACTGAGGCGATGGTTGCACAGGTCATCAGTTGACTGCGTTGCGCCAGATCCATGGCAAGAGCGTCCTGATTGATGAGTATTGAGAAGCGTGTTCATAAATCCCTGAACACCCTGTTGGACAACGTTATCTAATAATAGAACCCATTCTGACCCAATCATGCAACTGCTCAAAGTCAAATGGCCAGCCTGCTTCCTTCTCAGTCCCCTGCTCTTTGATTACAGGAATACGAATACCGTAGCGGTCAATCAGCTCATCACTGTTGCTGATTTCAATGGGAAGCCACTGAATAAGACCTTCGTCCTGCAATTTATTCAGCATTTTTTCAGCTTCTTCGCACAAGTGACATCCGGAAGTGGTATATAAATAGAGTGTTTTCACGTATCAAACTCAGACTATTTATCAAATTAAGGTACAATTGTACCGATAAAAACAAGATTAACAGATACTTCGGGATGCCTCCTGCATGGACTTTACCTTTTTCAACCAGTTAATGATGATACTGGGGCTGTCGGTCTGCGCCATATCTCTGTTTCACCGCTTTAATTTGCCTGAAAGTCTGGGGTACCTGGCCGTAGGTATTGTGCTTGGCCCCACGGCTACCGGCTTTATTCATCAGGACTTTGATATCAGTCTGCTGGCCGAGATTGGTGTTGTTTTCCTGCTCTTTACCCTGGGGCTGGAGTTTTCAATCAGTCGCATGAAGTCCATGAAGCAGGAAGTCTTTGGGCTGGGCGGTTTGCAGGTGCTGCTTTGTGCAACCGGTATTTTTGGCATTCTGAATGTGCTGGGCGTTCCGGTCAGGGAGAGCCTGATCATTGCTGCAGCTCTGGCACTCTCTTCCACGGCCATAGTCTCCAAAGAGCTGACCCAGAGTAATGAAATACGTGCCCGTCAGGGGCAATTGAGTATTGGAGTTTTACTGTTTCAGGATATTGCGGCGGTTCTGTTTCTGATTCTGGTACCTGCTATTGCCGGTGCGGGCGGACAATCTGTTTTGCCTGCTATTGGGATGGCACTGGTCAAAGGAACTTTGTTCGTTACTCTTATGCTGGCAGCGGGAAAATGGGTTCTACCGGTTGTTTTCAAAGAAATTGCCCGCACGCGCTCAGAAGAACTGTTTGTGCTGGTGGCGCTGATGACCGCTCTGATGGCTGCCTGGCTGACCCATATGCTGGGCTTGTCTATGGCGCTTGGCGGTTTTATCGCCGGTATGATGCTGGGCGACTCCAACTATAAACATCAGGTAGAAGCAGACATCCGTCCTTTCAGAGATATTCTGCTGGGATTGTTCTTTGTTTCAGTGGGTCTGATGCTTGACCTGAATATTCTTGCACAACACTGGCCTGTTATTTTGGGTGCAACCATTGGCTTGCTGGTCTTTAAATTCTCCGTTATTTCCATATTGGCAACCACCTTTGGTGAAGAACGTCGAACGGCTTTAAAGACGGGTCTCACTCTCTGTCAGGGCGGTGAGTTTTGCTTTGCGCTGATTGCACTGGCTACCCAGTACGGGCAAACCGGTGGAGAGAAAGCTTCTCTGGTTCTGTCTGCCACCATTCTCTCGATGCTGGTGGCTCCGATGCTTATTCGAAACAGCTCAAGTATTGTAAAACTCTTTTGTAAGGGCGTTGAAACCAGCGCAACCTATGAAGGCTCCGTAGACATTAAACAACGGGCTGCGCATATTTCAGACCACACTTTGATTTGTGGTTACGGTCGGGTAGGACAAACCATCAGCCGGTTCCTGTCTCGGGAAAACCTGCAATATGTTGCTCTGGACGACGACGCAATGCATGTGCATGAAGCAGGACTGGCCGGTGAACCTGTGTTTTATGGCGATTGTCGCAGGCTTGAGCTGCTGGAGGCAGCAGGGGTAGATCGAGCCAAACAGGTCATCGTTTGTATCGACAATGCCGACAATGCTCTGGCTGTGGTGAATACGATCCGGTCAGAATATCATCATTTACCGATTCTGGTTCGAACCCGGGACCTGGCTCAATGTGACGAGCTCAAGCAGGCGGGTGCAACAACAGTGGTTCCGGAAGTGCTGGAATCCAGTCTGCTCATTGTTAAGCAGGTGTTTCTGATGCTGGGTATGGATCGCGAAGTGGTCAGGCACAAGATTCACCAGGCTCGGGAGCAACAGTACGATATTCTCAGCGGCTACTATCCCGGCGTGACCGATATTCTGGCCGAGACCGATGATGTGCCAGTGCGACACGCAGTTACCCTGTGCAAAGGCTCACCCTGCGAAGGACTGCGTCCTGCAGAGCTGCCTGTTGAAGGTAATGTGTCTGTTATGGGCATCAAACGTGACGGTATTACCTATGAGCCCGCACAGGTGACCCGTATGGCAGCAGACGATATTGTGATTCTGGCGGGTCCCATGGCCAGCCTGAAGCAAAGTGAGAAGAACCTTATCTGACGTGTTTTCAGATGCTTGCGTCCATCGTTAGCAGGATTTTCCATCCTGCTAACTCGTTGATTTTAGAATATTTATTTTAAAACTCTTTCACTCTATTCCAAATTAATCATCAGAAGCACCAATTCCTTTCTATACTAATTCCTTATTTGTCAAAAGAACCAACAAAGTCAGGACGCTTGCTTTAAGAAACAAATAAACTGTTCGGCGGTATAGAAATAATGATTACTCGATTGACCCTGCATAATCAGAACTATTTGCATTATGGATTTCTGAATCTGTTTGCTTTGCTTGTTACACTGCTTGCCATTTTTTCCAGACCTGTTTTCGGGCAGACCTGCCAGCTTGAAACCCATCTTAATGAAACTAAATCCAGACCTGTTCTTTTTGAATGCATCGATCAGGATGAAATGCCAGATGCCAATATCGTCAGGTTTGAGCATAACTATAACGTCAATCAGTCAGAGGTCGATGTAAAGGCTCTGAAATCATCTACGAGTAAAAAACAGCTTTCCAAGCTAGATCAGTATTTGGCGACTTACAATGAAAACTATTATTACTACAACAATCAGGCGTGGTTACAGTACTCCAAAAAAGTGCTGCCGTTGGGTGTTAGCTGGTTTGTTGGCGGCTTCTTCAACACACTCAACCTGCTGAGCTTAAAACAGCTGGAGATGCTGGCTCTATCACACACCGTTTCCACCATATTCAATGCTGGTCAAGATGTCAGCGACGTGTATACCGAGCTTTTTAGAACGACAGATACTTCCACCGATCCTGAAAACTGGGCTTCGCCACGCGAAACGTTCGCCACAGTTCCTTTAGATTACAATCAGCAGATAAATCTGAATAACAGTGAAGCCTCTCCGGCTCCCCAACCTATAAATACTGGCACCTCAACAGATCAAGATCTTTGGCTTAATTCCCAGGGAAAAATTGCCAGTAGTCTCACTATGATGGCTATCGACCTGACGCTTGAAGGCTATTTGAATCATAATATACCGGATTCAAAGGCTCTGACGATGTCGGAAACCGCATCAAAATTTATCAAATCCGTAGCGGTTACCAGTACCTTGACGAAAGTGATGGCTGGTCTTGCCCAGAACAAATTCATTAAAGCAGGATTTAAAGAAGACACCAGTGAAGTTATGGCTAAAGGTGGTGCCGCTTCGGGCTTGATGGCTGCATTGAGCATCGGTGCCATTACCGGCTTAACCAGCATGGATATCTCAAACAGTATCTCGGAAGAACTGTCAGAGGCTAAAAGACTCAAGCTTGTTGCTGATGATATTGCAGCTGATTATATAACTATGAGTACATCGCAAAAATACAACCGTTATTTTCGTGAACAGCTCCCCCGTGCCGCAACGGTATCTGCTGCCTATATCTTTGTTGATGCACTCGTCAGCACCTGCAAACTCGGTGTGAACCGCCTGGAACTTGAAGAAACCATCAGCAAAGATCGACAAGAGCAGCTCTGCATGGCGATGGTTACTGCCATGAGCCTTACTTCCACCTGGCTGATGCTGAACCAAGATAACTGGCTGGGAGAAGGCTTTCTTTCAGTGTTTGTTGAAAATATTGCGGAGGCAGGTGGTATGGGTATGAGTAGTGCAGCCATGAAATTTGCTGGCTCACTGTCTGACGATCCTCTAACCAGAGATACTCTTAAAATGTCAGCAGGTATTTTGACATTCAGCGCCTTCTATTCAAGAAACCTGATCACCCCGGACGGAGCATTCCATATTAATGCCAGAAATGGTGCACATCTTGATATTGTTATCGAGGGAACCGGTGTTCTTATGTCTCATGCGATCCCGTTGGCAATTCTGTCAAAAGAT
The DNA here is from genome assembly GCF_001583435.1 of Endozoicomonas montiporae CL-33. Classification (NCBI taxonomy): domain Bacteria; kingdom Pseudomonadati; phylum Pseudomonadota; class Gammaproteobacteria; order Oceanospirillales; family Endozoicomonadaceae; genus Endozoicomonas; species Endozoicomonas montiporae. Next base: position 2,817,597 of record NZ_CP013251.1, read on the forward strand.
TTAGCCGCTGACCTGGCTAGTGAATATACTACTGAGGCTTTGTACAGCGCCAGCAAATCGGTTGATTTGTTCCTTAATAGAGATAGCAAACAATTTCATGATGAATATGAGAAAGCCAGCAGTCGCTACAAAATACCCATACATACTGGTTGCTTCATAACCCCCGCCATTGGTGCAACCACTGAGTCGTATCAAATGAATGAGCATTGCCATTAAGAAAAAGCCAGACAGTAAGCTATAGTATTCTGGCTTACTGTCTCTTACCCCAGCCTTCTGTTGCATAAACAAAGGGTCATAAAACCACAATGCCACTTTCTGCAGGCCACCGCTTACAACAGTCACTTTGCTGTAAGGCCCGTCAGTTGCATTATCTGCCCACTGTCTTCTCAACCTTTCTTGTTGTTTTCTTTTTGGTTGTAAAATCAGCCACTGCCAAGGAATACTCTTCGCAAAATCTTGATAATATTGCCAATGCCTTTGCCAGCGCTTATGTCTTTTACAGCATGCAGCAAGACTTTACTGAAGAGTATCCGGCTTTGCACACGATCAAGTTGCTTGAAGACGAGAGCGGAAACCTGAAACTAGAGTCATTTCCAGATCAAAATGATCCTCTGTTCAATGCAGAACAGTCGTTTGAGAACCCTTCACCCTATTACTCATTTGAATGGCCCCGGATCGAAATGAATCTGGGTAAAGGCCGTCTGAGCGAGCTGATCGACAGCAAACAATTCTGTGGTGCAATGATCTACTCATCACGTTACTTTGCCAGCTTATTTGTTTCTGAAAAAACAGCGGGTTTAAGAACCGTCATGGCTTTTATGTTCTTAACACCAGCTGCTTATCAGCATAATGAAGACTTCAACTATGAGAAAGCCGACCTGCCAACGATACTGACAATCTATGCCATAAAAACCAGTACAAAATTACTGGATATTGATATGAAGGCATCAGGGCTTTCCCATTACTCATCAGCACTACTTTATGCTCCTGTCGTTATTGGCCTCTGGTTCAGACACAGCGGTATGGCACCTGGCAGTAAGCCTTACTTCTGGCTTGCTGTCCCGAAAATATATATGTCGTCGATGCTGGGGCATGTATACAAAGGAACAGCAGCACAAATGCCACTGTGTGAAAGTAAAGCCTGTGGTTATTTCACCAGCGGGATTATCTTTATCAGTACAGGATTATTTTTAAGTGGCCTGAATGACCTTGGGCACTTGCCAGCACTGGACGGCCTGAGTTCATCGTTTACAGGTAAAATCGGTAAACTGGCTGGCTACGGCATTGCAGATGCATTAACAGAAGTGGCCAGCAGTGACATTGCCGATCCTTTTGTGTATTACGGCACCAATATTGCTGTACTTCTTTGCCTGACTCAACTGACGGAATCAATCCATAAAACAGGTATGTTCCCATATGTGACAGGTAGTATGAGGCGAGGACTGATTGTTCGCACGGCACTTTCATCCATCGAGTTGAAGATACTCAAATGGGCGACGGCATTAAAGTTTATCTACATTCAAACCTCTGATCAGCTTCAATATTCTGACTATCTACGCGACAGCCAGCATTACTACGATTATCTGTCGGCTTCTGTCCAGAGCCCGGAGCATACAGATCAGTGCAGCATAATCCCGGTAGCGGGGACAGCAACAGAACAGTACAGAATAGTCTGTCCGATTGAAGGATTAAATAAGCAGGAAAATGAATCTTTAGTCGGTCTGCTGACAATGGTGATCGTATGTATATTAACCAGTCAGTATTGAATCTGTCTTTAAAATACCAGACGATATTGGGTATTTAGCCGGGTCGCATTCTATGCAAAAGAAACGGGAAAAAGGTACAGGGGTCAAAGCCATTCTGCAAAGTGCTTTTGCATCTGCTTTTGGCGTCCAGAGTAAAAAAAATCTGAGTCGTGATTTTAATCAGGGAAGACCGGCGGACTTCATTATTGCCGGTATTATTGGAACAGTGTTGTTTGTTACCGTGCTGGTGGTTATCGTAAAAACGATATTGACGGTATCCGCTTCCTGAACGTTGATGACCTACTGATGACTGACCCAGAACACAGCAGCCACCACAACAACGGTAATGATGGCAATCGCAGCTATTGCATCCACAGTGCTGTCATTCATTGTTTTCTCACTCGCCATATCATTTTCCTCTGATTATCCAGTATTCATTCAAACTAGCTTATCTCATTTATCGAAGCAACAGCAGATAGACCGGATGAGCAGTAATGCACAGATATAGCCGTTTAAATATAGTTATATGAATAAATGTTTTTATTACTTCTATTAGAAAACTGATAAGGTAAAGCACCTTTAGGTTTACTCTGGCTTCTGTACCAGCATTAAAAAAAGAACATCATGTACATATACGACGAATACGACCAGCGTATAGTGGATGAGCGGGTTGATCAGTTCAGAGATCAGACTCGTCGCTATCTCGCCGGGGAAATGACTGAAGATCAGTTCCTGCCACTGAGATTACAGAACGGCCTCTATATTCAACGCTTTGCCCCGATGATGCGGATCGCCATTCCCTATGGCTTGCTCAGTACCCGTCAGGTTAGGAAGCTGGCCGATATTTCCCGTCAATACGACAAGGGCTATGTGCATTTTACTACCCGGCAGAATGTACAGTTAAACTGGCCCAGGCTGGAACAGGTACCTGATATCCTTGCCGAGCTGGCCACTGTACAGATGCATGCCATACAGACCAGTGGTGCCTGCATCCGAAATACGACAACAGACCCTTTTGCCGGTGTTGCCGCCGATGAAACCGTTGACCCCCGTCCATGGTGTGAACTCATCCGACAATGGTCAACCTTTCACCCGGAATTTGCCTTTCTTCCCAGAAAATTCAAAATCGCCGTCTGCGGTTCAGAAGAAGATCGTGCAGCCACACTGGTACACGACATTGGCGTACATCTGCACAGGGATCGCGAAGGAAAGATTAACATCAGTATTCTTGCGGGTGGTGGACTGGGTCGGACGCCGGTCATTGGCTCTGTTATCAAGGAAGACCTCGAACCTGCGCAGCTCCTTAACTATCTCGATGCCACCCTGCGAATCTATAACCTTTATGGCAGACGGGATAACAAATATAAGGCTCGCATCAAGATACTGGTAAAGGCGATGACGCCTGAAGTCTTTGCCCGTCAGGTTGAAGAAGAGTGGCACAGAATCAGAGCCGTGACCGAGCCCTTAAATCAGCAGGAAATCGACAGGGTTTCTGCCCACTTTACCCGTCCTGACTATGACTCCCTGGCTGATCAGGACTTCAATGATCTTTCATTGCAAGGCTCAGCCAGTTTTCAGCGCTGGTTGAAACAAAATGTCTCTCCCCATCAGCAACCAGGTTACAGTGCTGTCACTCTGACATTAAAAGCCACATCAGACGCGCCCGGTGATGTGTCTGCTGAACAGTTGGACGTCATTGCAGATCTTGCAGACCAGTACAGCTATGGCGAGCTGCGCGTTACCCATGAACAAAACCTGGTTTTCGCGGATGTACCACAGCATGAGTTACCGAAACTCTGGCAGGCATTGGACAACATCGGTCTGGCAACACCAAACCGCGGATTGTTGACCGATATCATCTGCTGCCCCGGAGGAGATTACTGTGCGCTGGCCAATGCCCGTTCTATTCCTCTGGCAGAAGAAATCCAGCAGTATTTTGAAGATCTCGACTATTTGCATGATATTGGCGAGCTGGATCTTAACCTGTCCGGCTGCATGAATGCCTGCGCCCATCACCACGTGGGTCACATCGGTATTCTCGGCGTGGATCGCAAAGGTGAAGAGTACTATCAAATCCAGATTGGCGGTTCATCAGCCAAGTCTGCCTCGCTGGGCAAAATTATTGGACCTTCGTTTAAGCGGGAGGAAGTGCCTGATGTCATCAAGCAATTGATGTCGGTTTATCTTGAGCGCAGACACGAAGGTGAACGCTTTGTTGATACCAGCCTGAGACTGGGATTGGAGCCATTCAAGGAGAAGGTGTATGGACAGAAAGCTGCTTAAAGATGGTGAATTACACGAACATCAGAGTGTAGTCTGGCAAAGCGATCTGATTCTGACGAATGAACACCGTGAAGCACTGGTTCCAAGATCATTGCTTAAGATAGAAATGCAGAAAGAGTGGCAGGCAGATAAACAAAGGCTTGATCTCGCCGGACTTCGCAAGCTGCTTTATATTTTTCCTGATGATGATTTGTCGGATATTGAATCTGAATTGGATCAGTTTGATGGTATTGCCATTGATTTCACCGTGTTTTTGGATGGCCGGGGCTTTTCCCATGCCAGATACCTGCGCGAGCATTGTGGTTATCAGGGCGAAATAAGAGCTGTGGGTGATGTGCTGGTGGATCAGCTGTTTTTCATGCAACGCTGCGGTTTCAGTAGCTTTCTACTCAAGGCGGATCAAAATACCGATGCAGCCTTTAAGGCACTGTCCAGCTTTTCACTCAGCTATCAGAATGCCAGTGATTCACGAAAAGCGCTGTATCTTGAGCGTGAAGCATGTCAGGTGCTTGCCTGACTGACGTTAGAAAAAGAATCAGATTCACAGGCTGCACAGTCACTGTGGGTCTGGTTCATTAAAAATCATTAAATGCTTCGTTTATATAGTGCCTGTCAGAAAACCTCAGAAAATTCGCAGCGAATTCTGGCTGTCATGCACCCATCGCAGCTGAATTCTACTGTTATGGCAAGTAGAGGCTATTTTTTGTACTCAGCAGCGTGAAGTAAAAGCAAAAATGCCACTTCTGAAGCGTGCAAAACCCTCATGCCAGGCATGATAAAACAAAAACTGACCGGTAGCTGGCTGAAAAGCTATTGACGATCTCTGGTCAGAAGAAGTTTGCCCAACCGTTTCAGATTGCCGGCAACAACAGCCAGTGCAACGTATCGCTTAAAGCCCTCAATGCCTTTATCCGGACACTTATCGAGGCCGTTGGATTCCAATGCATTTATATCCGACTCCACGGCTGAGTGTTTTCTTTTTGCCCGGATAAATTCCAGATGGGTTTCACGCTTTTTGTCACTGGCTGACAGTCTGCCTTTCTTGGGCAGAACCGGACGTTCAAGAAGAGCTTCCAACTTCTCAAGATTGTCCGGGCTCCAGAAACCCTTGTCGTAGCTCACCTGATTCAATGCTGGAAACCGCTTTTTAGCATCTTCTGCCATAGGTACAGTAACCTGGTCGTCTGTTTGCTTTTGCATGACCTGATGATGCAAAGTAAAACCAAATTGATCCTGTAGCACGCAAACTCGTAGCCCCAGTTCTACCGGTGTACCGGCCTTGCCTTTGCTGATCCACTCGGTGTGTGGTTCAAAAATCGAGAATATCTTCTCGCTATGGGGAATCTGTTCGTGCTCAATAACTCGCCGGTAAATCAGAGCTATCTGGTGCTTGCCGTGAGCAATGTGGTATTTGAGATTTTCCAGCCTTGGTTCATCGGGTTGTTTCTTCACCAACAAAGACAAGGTCACTTCCGCCTTGTGCAGAACGGCGCTGCTGTACTTGATGTACTCAACATGAGCCATCTCAATATCGTGCTGTCGCAGGCGCTTTTTCAGCTCACAGGAAGCGCCGGAGTGTTTCAGGTTCCGCGCTTTGTGGTAACGCTTACGGTGTTGATTCTTGAGATATTCACGCTGGCGCCACCCCGGAAGCTGGTATTGTTCAGCAAGGGTTGATGCGGCAAGCATCGCTCAACAGGCTGATATCCGTAGGGAAGTGGACATCGGTTTTAACTACGAACGAATCGGCACGGCCATGTAACGGTTCGTCTTTTTTTTAACCAGCATATGGCCTGCTGCCACGACGACCTGATTGATCTGATCGAGAATTTCAGGGGTGAAGTGGCTGATATTATCCTGCAATGTCTGTATATGGTAAGAGCGCGTACAGTAAGGACCGTGGCCAAGCATTTGTCTAAGAGAACCATGTTCATTGGCAAGCTCTCTCAGACGGTCGTAGTCGCAGTTAGTAACCAAACGAAGTGTGCCAAGCACCAGTATTTTCCAGAACTCCATACCGGGACGACCATTGTTCTGGTCAGTGGTGGTCATGGTATCGAGTACCTGAAAAACCTGATTACGCAGTTCGATATTTGTCCATATGTGCTGTAAAGCCCGCAATAGCCGGGGAATATCGTCCCTCGATTTGGCGTCGAAGGTGATGGCAGAGATATCAATCTCTCCCAGCTGCATTTGTGGGTTGATGGTTTGGCGCATAAATTGAGAAAAACAGCCTGTTTTGGGAAATCTTCATGAACTATATGGGGCTGCAGGCTTCTGTATTCAAGTGCTTGAGGGTTTCCGGACAGGCACTATATAAAACAAACGTACTGTCTTATTTCTATTGAGATTTTTATCTCACAAGCCGAAGGCTACGTGTATACTGCATTTTATTTCGGCTTATTCGTAGTGATCGCTACCCTGCACTGTCTGTTTAAGTCATATTATTGATAATACGTTTTGCGGGCGATTATAAATGGAAAGTGGTTCCCTGCTTTTTTCTTTCTTTCTTATTTTCAGTGGCGCAGCTGTGCTTGCCTCTGCAGCACTATTCACCCGGCAACCACTGATTGTTGCCTATATCGTTCTGGGTGCAGTATTCGGACCCTATGGTGCAGAGCTGGTCACCGACACTGGCTTGCTGAATGACATTGCCCATGTCGGCATTATTTTCCTGCTGTTTTTGCTTGGCCTGGATATGCAGCCAGCTCATCTGGCTCACCTGTTGAAAAAAACAGCAACGGTGGGTTTGTTAAGCTCGGCGGTGTTTGCTGCTGCCGGTTATCTTATGGGATGCCTGTTTGGTTTTACCCAGACAGAAGCCATCATCTGTGGTGCCACCATGATGTTTTCCAGTACTATCATTGGCATCAAGCTGCTTCCGACAACGGTTTTGCACCACAAGCACACCGGTGAGCTACTGGTCAGCCTGTTGCTCCTGCAGGATTTAATGGCCATTCTGGTATTGCTGCTTCTTTATAACTTTGATGGCGGCTTCAGCAATAGCCGGTTTGATATCTTAATGGCAATGGCTGCCCTGCCCTTGCTGATCCTCTGTGCATTTCTTGCGGTTAAACTGCTGTTGTTACCATTGATGGCAAAGTTCGACCGTTTTCACGAATACCTGTTTCTGCTGGCCATTGGCTGGTGTCTGGGTTTTGCCGAACTGGCGCATGCGCTGAACCTCTCCTACGAAATAGGAGCGTTTATTGCCGGTATCAGCATCGCAACCAGTCCTATCGCCCAATATATTGCGATTAACCTGAAGCCACTGCGTGATTTCTTTCTGGTATTGTTCTTTTTCTCAATCGGCGCCAGCTTTAACCTGAGCCTGTTGGGAGAAGTCTTTATTCCCGCACTGGCTATGAGTGTTGTCTGCATGGTGATGAAGCCGGGCATTTTTGGTCTGTTGCTTAAACGCGTCAGCGAAAAGAAATCTACAGCCTGGGAAGTTGGGTTTCGCCTGGGACAAACCAGCGAGTTTTCGATCCTGATTGCAGTTCTGGCTGCAGGGCAAATGCTGCTCGGGGAAATTGCCTCTCATGTTATTCAGGCAACGGCCATTATGACTCTGATTTTATCCTCCTATGTGGTGGTATTCCGGTTTGAATCGCCCATTGCCATCAACGAAAAGCTTAGAAGAGACTGAAAACCTCCGACAAAGCGGAGGTTTTTTATCAGATAAAACCATTCAGGGGGCTAACAGACCGGGCCAACTGCTGTTATTGGTTGCTGCCGGATAGCCACTGTCGATTTGGTCATTTTCGATGCTATAGCGGATACACTGCTGATTATTCAGAAAGAAGTAAGCTCGGTCGTTATTCCACATAAGGGCTGCTGTTATGTCTTTGGCATTTACCCCGTGGGCGCTTTGTGATTTCCAGCTCTCGTCTTGGCTTTCTCCGATAAAACCACTCTTCCAGATACCCTCTGTAACCGCAGTCTGCCCAAACCTTACGGATTTTCTTAAAGTGCTTGATCACACAGGCAAGCAATATCTCTCCAGAAAGGCTGTCACTGATAGAAGCTGAATGAACCCAAAGAACCAGAATCAGACCTAGCGTATCTACAACTATATGGCGCTTTCTACCATTGATCTTCTTGCCTCCGTCATAACCCCGGCCCCCCTTTTACTGAGGTTTTTACACTCTGAGAATCAATGCTGGCAGCAGTTGGTTGAGCTAATTTGACAACACTCAGCCTTACTTTGTCTCTCAAAGCGTCGTGTAATTTCTTCCAGGTTCCATCGAGCCGCCAGTTTCGGAAATAGGTGTAAACGGTTCCCCAAGGCGGGAAGTCAGAAGGCAACTGTCGCCACTGACAGCCTGTTTTATCAACATAGATAATCGCATCCAGAATGTGTCGATAAGCCCACTCTCTGGGTCTGCCATTTTTGGGTTGGTCATATCCCGGATCGGGGAAGAAGGGCTGAATGACTTTCCACTGGTCATCAGTCAAATCTGAGGGGTACATGGAGAACCCTCCATCAAAGAAACTCTATGAAGGGTAATACATTGTGTACGAATTTTCTTGAGTCAGTGGTCTATAGCTTTTGAAACAGCCTCTAAGGAAAGGAGAGCCATTATTAAATGGCTCTAAAAAAAGAATGGAGTCAGTGAACCCGGTCTGCTGAAAGCCTTTCCCACCATTTGAGTAATGTTGTGTCCACGGCATGATGAGCCGCCAGACCCAGCTTTTCGGGAAGACCTTTCTTCATGGTGTAAGCCACATGAATAATATCGGCGCTGTCTACCTGGTCATAGATGTACTGGTCACTGGTTTTGATTTCGTCCACAAGGTTTTTCTCGATGGCTTTTTGTCCATACCAGATTTCACCCGTTGCGACCTCTTCGATAGTGACCTGTTCCCGTGCTGATTGGACAAAGTCCTTAAACAGCTGATGGGTGTCTTCCATATCCTGCTTGAATTTTTCCCTGCCCTTCTCGGTGTTTTCACCCAAAACTGTCAGGGTACGCTTATATTCACCGGCGGTGTGTAGCTCGATATCGACATCGTGCTTTTTAAGTAGCTTATTCAGGTTTGGCAGTTGTGCCATCACTCCAATAGAACCAATAACCGCAAAAGGTGCTGCCAGTATTTTATCGGCAGTGCAAGCCATCATATAGCCACCACTGGCGGCCACTTTATCAACCGCAATGGTCAGCTTGATGCCTTTGTCACGAATACGCTGTAACTGGGAAGAAGCCAGACCGTAGGAATGCACCAGCCCTCCTCCACTTTCCAGACGTACAAGAACTTCGTCTTCTTTTCTGGCAATACCCAGAACAGCCGTAATTTCTTCACGCAGAGAAGAGGTAGCTGAGGCTTTTATATCACCCTGAAAGTCCAAAACATAAAGACGTGGACGTGTTTCTTTCTCCTCTTTGTCTTTTGATTTCTTTTTAGCAGCTTTATCCGCTTTATCTTGCTTCTTTTTATCTTTTGCCTGTTGTTTTAACTCGTCTGCAGTCAGCAGTGAGTGCTCCAAGCCTTCCCGGAGTTCCTTGTAATGATCGTTCAGTTTATCGATTTCAAGATGTCCCTTTCTGGCTTTTTTTGCCTTTGAACCAGCAGCTGTGAACACTACCACCACGACGACCAGTGCAACGATGACCGTTAATGCCTTGGCCAGAAATAAACCGTATTCTGCCAGATACTCCAAGTGAGCCTCCATTCAGTAACTATTTTCACAGTGGCATAGCATAACTGATTTGGCGGTTGTCTACCTGATAAATGGAATGGCAAAAACGGTTTGACCTTTGCCCGATCGCTTATAGCGGACTGATTAACAATCAGTCCATCGTTATTACTTAGTGCTTCCGATTGAACTCAGAGGTTTTTGTTATTTTATTAAAGATCTGAATTATGATTGTATAAAATAATTGATTAATTTTCGGGCTATGGTGAAGCCCGGAGGGATGTCCGGCAGGTTGTCGATATGGAACCAGTCGCCGTCAGAAAGTTCTTTTGAATCCAGAAGAATGTCACCGGACTCATATTCCGCATGAAAGCCCAGCATCAAGGAATGAGGAAATGGCCAGTTCTGGCTGAATCGGTACTCGGGATTTTTTACCTTAATGCCTGTCTCTTCCATAACCTCCCTGATCACACCTTCTTCTGCACTTTCGCCCGGTTCAATAAAACCCGCAACGGTTGTAAACACCGGATTATCTCGTACATGCCGATTGTGCATCACCAGCAATACTTCATCTCCACGGTGAACCAGCACAATGATGCAAGGTGAAATCCTTGGATAATAATGAGCACTGCAACGATTACAGACCATAGCCCACTCCCCTGCCTTTCCATCGCACCGGCTACCGCAACGACCACAAAACCGGTGGTCCCTTTCAGCTGTCAGAATCTGCAGTCCATGACTCAACAACAGGGTTAAGCCCTCATGCTGCAGAGAGAGAATTGACCGAAGAGGCGTCTGATCCGCCGAGGGAATATCCTTCTGATAAGTAACAGCAACGGGCTTGTCGTCGAAATACCCTATCACCACCTGATCAGAATCTTTAAAAAGTCGGTTGTCTGTCCAAAGCCACTGGTCAGGCTCGGAGTGAAAGACACAGCCTTTACCTACGACCAGCCAGAGTTCCGGTTCGAGGCCAGAGTCACGTCCCATAAGAGGTTTGTACATTTGAGTCATAAAAAGCCGTCAATCAATATCAAACACCAACAGGTGCAAAAACCTGTTTTAAACAGCATTTCATATTTAGCGGGTTCTGAGTAGACAGACCAGATACTTTTTGAGTTATCTGATGGTTAATAAGAGTTTAATGAATCGGGATAGGGTGGAGCCTCGCGGCTCCACTCCTCCCACAACACCCAGCGTACGGGTCCGTACTGGGCGTTTCGGTTAGTTAAGCGTCTACCATCAGCACAAACATGACAATGGAAGGGTCAGTGATACAAGACATATGACTCACACCACCCGCCGGGCTTTTGTAATCCTGTAATGCCGATATAGTCTCAGCTCTTATGACCTTGCAGCTTTCGGTTCCGCCGTCACCGCTTGGCATGAGCACCAGTGTTTGCTGGCCTTTGTCTGCGTCCGATATATCGAGAAACAGAAACTAATCACCGCTCTAACCGTTCAGGCCTTCACTGACTTCGCCAGCTACTATGCCGTCTGCTGACTTCTGTATGGCGATCAGGACATCTTACGATGACCTCAGTCTGAAATATCAGACACCAGACAGACCTCCCGAGGTAAGTTACACCGCCTTCCCTGCACAACTGCCGGATTTACTGTCCGAGTGTCCGGATGAGTATGGGACTTCGTCATCACATGCTGACTCGTCCTCACGCAGACAGCCTCATATCCGATTTCTATTCGTCAGCTCGCAGTTTTGCTCCACACTGCCTTCAGTCTGCACCTCGCGATACAAACCTTGTGCTTCGCTAGCCCTTCGCCCTCATCTGGCTGGGCAGGGGACTTTCACCCCCAAGCTGTGCAACATGCTCGGCACACATGAAAGCCCCGTACCGAGAGGTACGGGGCAAAGAAAGGTTAAAGCAATGAAATATCCTGTCCGATTTTCTCCTGCTTTTCCCGATGCAGTTTGAGTTCATCGTCAGACGCTTTGATCACACGGGTCAGAGTCCGCCCTTCAGGCAGACGACGGATGGTTGAACCATCCACATCATCACCACCAATTCCGCCCAGCAGCAATGACGTCTGCCCGCCGGTCATCGCCAGATAGACTTCAGCCAGTATTTCAGAGTCAAGCAGTGCGCCGTGAAAAACCCGGGAAGAGTTATCAATAAAATAACGCTTACACAGGGCATCCAGATTGTTCTTCTGACCCGGATGCTTTTTCCGGGCCAGTTCCAGACTGTCTGTAATAGAACAGTAGTCTTCTACTTTGCCTAATCCGCGTCTGAGCAACTTGAGCTCATGGTTCAGGAAGTTAACGTCAAAGGTCGCGTTATGGGCGATCATTTCCGAATCTTTGACGAACGCCAGAAAGTCATCGGCAACTTCATTGAACAACGGTTTATCTTTTACAAACTCGTTGGTAATACCGTGTACGGCAATAACCTCGGCATCCATTTCCCTTTCAGGGTTAATGTACACATGAAATGTGTTACCGGTCAGCTTACGGTCGATCATTTCGACACAACCGATTTCGACGATACGGTGTCCACTTTTCGGGTCAATACCCGTGGTTTCCGTATCCATTACAATTTGTCTTGTAGCCACTTTTGAGCCCTCAAGTAATACCAACTCCACCTTCTAAACATTAATTGCGCAGCCATTATGAATCACGGGAGCTGCGTTGGACCTCCTCGCAATAGCTCGCTATTACTCGTCGTTCCGCCTTGTCCCGCGATCCAGAATGACTTGCTCATGGTAATGTTTAGAAAGCGGAATTGGTATAAATCCTCAAACCGTCAGTTCATTGATGGTCTGACGACTGATTCTTTATTTCTTCAGCACCGCGACAGGCCAGTTCATCAGCCATTTCATTCTCGCGATGACCCGCATGCCCCTTGACCCATTGCCAGTCCACCTCGTGGCGCTGGTTCTGTTCATCAAGACGTTGCCATAAATCCTGATTCTTAACCGGTTTACCCGCTGCTGTTTTCCAGTTTTTGCGTTTCCAGCCATCAATCCACTTGGTAATACCATCGCGTACATAGATCGAATCGGTGGTAATTCTCACCTTACAGGGTCGTGTCAGGGTTTCCAGCCCGACAATGGCTGCCATCAGCTCCATACGATTATTGGTGGTATTGGCTTCACCACCATACAGACCTTTCTCAGCACTTCCATAACGGAGTAGTACACCCCAGCCACCAGGGCCCGGATTGCCTTTACAGGCACCGTCAGTAAACAGCTCAACGAGCTTACTCAAACTTTGTCTCCAGAATTTTCTCCAGAAAATTGAACAGGACACCGGATACAGGAACTCGTGCCAGCAATAGGCCGTCCGCTGAAACCACGCCTGACGCCGGACCATGATGGTCGAACCGGCGTCATACCCGGTGTCTCCTGAGTGGCCACCATCAAATAAAATCCGCCAATGGGAAGCTTCCACTGCCGACAACGTTGCTCAACCAGCTCGCGGGTCAAACCTTTTGAGCAACGATCCAGCGGGTGCATGTAAGCCCCATAGCTGATCTTTTCAATACTAAAGCCTAACAATGTTAACCAGTCCCGCATACGCCCCGGGCTGATCATGTGCGCGCCATGAAACAGTCGCCGGTGCTTTGGCGAAACCCAGCGCCAGTAATTCACAAGGCTTTTGGGGTTAAAACCAATAATCAGCAGTTTGCCGCCGGGGATGATCGTTCGTGCCGCTTCACTGAGCAGACGATGCGGGCGTTCAGAAAATTCGACTACATGATGCAGTAATACCAGGTCAAGACTGCCGGGGGTAATTGGCCAGTGGAGCGGATCGGAGATCACAAGACTGTCACAGTCTGAACATCCGGCCTGATCCAGCACGCGGGTTAACGCCATGGACGGATTCAGTAGGTTAATATGACTGACCTGACTGGAGTCCAGCAAACCCTCCCCGGGGGCAATGGTCATCTGGCAGGCATGATACCCGAAAATATAATGCAGCTCCTGCTCAAGCTGTCGCCTTTCTATCTTGAGCAGATAATCTCCCTCGCCACTTTGCAGCCAACGATGCAGTGCCAATAACCGTTCATTAAAGCTTGTTTTTTCTGCACGTCTTAACCAAAGCATCAAGCATCATCCATTATCCATTATCCATACAGAGGAACATCCCACTACCGCTTCTACCCGCAGACAGTTTGACCAGTATGCATCCACACCCGTCGTTAGTCACTGACCAGACAAAAAATTACATGATTACAGAAAAAATTACATGCTACCGGTCATGGTCACAGGTACACTAGGCAATTAACGACGTTTTTACTGACACTACTCACTTAAACTTAATCAGTCACCTGCCACTCACTAAACTGAATAAGTACACAGCTACAACAGACTGTAATGACCGATCAATCACTGCAAATAGAAGCGATAAAAGCCTTTTCCGACAATTATATCTGGCTGCTGACCCACAGCGCCACAAAGGACTGCTTTGTCGTTGATCCGGGTGATGCCGACCCGGTACTGCAAACACTGGCAGCCCGGGGGTTAAATCTTACCGGTGTTCTAATCACGCATCATCATGCAGATCATGTGGGTGGCCTGAAACAGTTAACTCAACAGTTTGCACTGAAAGTCTATGGACCTGCCAACTCATCCATAAACCACCTGACAACTACTCTGAACGATGGTGACTGTATTGATGTATTGGGTCATTCTTTTCAGGTGTTCAGCGTACCCGGACATACTCTGGATCATATTGCCTATTACGACGATCAGCAGTTTACCCTGTTCTGTGGCGACACCCTCTTTTCCGCGGGTTGCGGGCGACTGTTTGAAGGTACACCGGAACAAATGTTTGCTTCCCTGAATAAATTCAGACAGTTACCGGATATTACTCAGGTATTTTGTGCCCATGAATACACCGCAAGTAATCTCAAGTTTGCCCGGGCAGTCGAACCGGACAATGAAGACATTGCCGAATACACTCATCGTGTAATACAACTGCGGAATCACGATATTCCCACCATCCCTACTTCCATCGGGCTGGAAAAACGTGTTAATCCTTTCCTGAGAACCAACGATAATACGGTCATTCGTAATGCCGTAAGCAGACTGGAAAATGAATCCTTTGAACAGAAAATACCCGAACCTGAAGTACTAAGGGTAATCCGTGAATGGAAGGATAAATTCCAGTAATGGTACAATAGCAAGCTACCCGGATTTCAGAACCTGATTTATGTCTCTATCGCAACCGAGCTGCAACGAAAAAAAGTCTGTTAACCCGACAGATTCCAAGTCAGAAAAAAAATCAATCGCAAAACTGGCAGGCACAGCTGCCATGATGCTCGTATTAACCGGCTGCCAGACTGTTAATGAAATTGACGCCGAAAGCACTCCGGTTGTACAGAAAAAAGTGGTTCACCAACCCGCAGCCAAAGCCAAAAAAGTCAAAGCGCCGGCCCCAAAGCCCGTGGTAGAAAAACGCCCTCAGGATTTGTGGGAACGTATTCGTCGCGGTCTGGGCATGCAACTGGACAATAATCACCCCTGGGTCATGACCGAACTGCGCTGGTATGCCAAAAATCAGGGCTACTTCAATCGGGTAGCGGATCGTTCAGCACCCTATCTCTATTTCATTATCAAAGAAGCCGAGGAACGTGGCGTTCCACTGGAACTGGCGCTGATGCCCGTGGTGGAAAGTGCTTACGACCCGTTTGCCTATTCCCATGCAGGCGCTTCCGGGCTGTGGCAGTTCATGCCAGCCACCGGCAGCGACTATGGCCTTGACCAGAACTGGTGGTACGACGGTCGTCGTGATGTAGTGGCTGCCACCCGCGCGGCCCTGGACTACATGGTGCGTCTGCACAATGCTTTTGGTGACTGGGAGCTGGCACTGGCAGCCTTTAACTCCGGACCGGGTCGTGTTCAGCGAGCCATTAACCGTAACCGCAGCGAAGGCAAACCCACTACATTCTGGGATCTTGGATTACCCAGAGAAACCACCGCCTATGTGCCCAAACTGATTGCACTGGGCAAAATCGTTCGTGATCCGGAAAAATACGGTATCAGCCTGAAAGCTGTTCCGAACAAGCCCTATTTCGCCAAAGTGAAAACCGGCGGGCAGCTGGATATGGCCAAAGCGGCGGAGCTGTCCGGCATTTCACTGAATGAACTGTACCGCCTGAACCCGGGGCTGAATCGCTGGTCTACTCCGCCGGAAGGGCCTCACCAGTTGTTGGTGCCAGTGGCAAAGGCCGAAGCTTTCAATACAAAACTGGCAAAGTTGCCTGTAGAAGATCGCCTGCGCTGGAAGCGTTACACGGTTCAATCCGGGGACAGCCTCAGCACCATTGCCCGACGTTACGATACCCGCAGCCAGTTGATCCGGGAAGTGAACAAAATGGACGGCGATATGATCCGGATCGGTCAAAGCCTGCTGATCCCGGTTCCTGCCAACGGCAAGGAAAACTACACCCTGACCGCCAGTCAACGTCGTAAAGCCCAGCAAAACAGCAATGTGTCAGGCCGTTACAAGGTGAATTACACCGTTAAGTCCGGTGACAGTTTCTGGACCATTTCCCGTCAGTTCAATGTCGGCATCAATGAACTGGCACGCTGGAATAATATGGCACCACGGGACACGTTGCGGGTAGGCCAGAAACTGGCTGTCTGGAGCAAAGGTTCAGGCAACAGTGACAGTATCATTCGCCGGGTCAACTATACCGTTCGTTCCGGTGATTCCCTGTCACGCATTGCCAACCGCTTTAACGTGCGCGTTGCCCAGATTGAAAACTGGAACAATTTTGACAGCAAATACATCCACCCCGGACAGCTTCTTACTCTGTATGTAGACGTGACCCGCGCTTATGATTAATTCGTAAGCCTATATTCGCAGAATCAGTGCTATAACTATGACTTTACTGGTTCTGTGGATATCTCCTTGTCATACCTGTATAACAAGTCACACAACAATAAAATTCTGCTGATTCTGCTGATTCTGATTTCGCCGTTTATCCGGGCTCAGGCAGTTAACGGAAATAACGAACCGCAATGGCAGCATGCCCTGAGTATTGGCGACCAACCAGTCTATCCGGCAGGCTTTAGCCATTTCAACACCGTCAACCCTGAAGCACCCAAAGGCGGACAAGTCAGCTTCTCTATTCATGGCAGTTTTGACAGCCTGAACCCCTATATTCTGAAAGGCTCAGCCCCTGCTGCTGCCCCTAATGTCTATCGATACGGTGTCATGGGTTTGAATGAACCGCTTATGATCGGCATGGACGTCTATGCGCCAGCCCAGGAAGAAGTGGGTACCCTGTATGGGTTGATTGCCTCTGCCGTATCTCTGTCTGCAGACAGGCAGATTCTTGAATTCAAACTGCGCCCTGAAGCCCGTTTTCATGACCAGCACCCGATCACCAGCGAGGATGTCCTGTTCACCTTCGAGCTGTTAAAAGCCCATGGCGCCCCACACTATAAGATGCTGCTGGAACAGATAGACAGTATTGAAGCACCGGGAACCCACCATATTCGCTACCGGTTAAAACCCCCGGTCTCAAGAACCCTTCCTTTGCATGTGGCTGAACTGCCCGTTCTGCCCAAACATTACTGGCAGAAACGCAATTTTTCACAAACCACACTGGATCCTCCATTACTCAGTGGTCCCTACCGGACCACTAAAGTAAAACCCGGTACATCGGTCATGTTTGAGCGGGTAAAGGATTACTGGGGGAAGAACTTGCCCGTCAATCGGGGCTTTTATAATTTCGACAGGATAACGCTTAACTTCTACCGTGACCGGCGAATCGCCTTTGAGTCATTTCGTTCGGGTGATGCCGATGCCTTTATCGAAGCAGAGGCCAAGAACTGGGCAAAAGGCTACGACCTTCCTGCCGTTAAGGCCGGTGACATTATTAAGCAGGAAGTACCCTGTTCCATACCCGGCAAACGGCTATTCTACCTGTTTAACCAGCGAAATCCGCTGTTCAAAGACCGTCGTACACGACAAGCCATCAGCATGTTGTTTGACTGGCAATGGACCAATAATGTTCTGTTTCATGGAGCCTATGCCCGAAACCTCAGTTTCTTCCCTGTGTCCGGTTCACTCGCTGAAAAAGACATCACAAATCAGGAAAAAAAGATACTGGAACCATTCACAGAAACATTGCCTAAGGCATTGTTTAACCAGCCTTTTAAACTGGTTGGGCCTGAAGGAAATGGCAACATTGAACGTGAACGAAGAATGGCGCTGAGGCTGCTTAAACAGGCTGGCTGGCAATACCGAAACGGGCAGCTTGTTAACCAGCAGGGAGAGCCGTTCCGATTTGAATTCTTGCATTATTCCAAAGTTATTGAACGCTTTATCATGCCCTTTGCCCGTAACCTTGCCACCGTCGGTATACAGATGGAGTTCAAAGGCATTGATATGAGCCAGTACCAGCGACGGATTAAGCAACGCCAGTTCGATATGATCCAGACCTCGGTACCACTGATGCCTTTTCCCGACGAACGACTGTACGACTTTTTTCACTCGGAAAGCGCGGATCGCGACGGCAGCCATAATCTGGGTGGCATAAAGGACCCCGCTGTCGATACACTGATAGACACCATCGCCACCAGCGATGATACAGACCAGATCCGGGCACACATCAGTGCTCTGGATCGGGTTCTGCTCTGGCAGCATTACACCATACCCAACTGGCACAGCAGCGTTATCCGCATAGCCTACTGGAAACATATGGTGCCCCCTGCCGGTACAAACCAGTATGGTTTTCGCCTCAGCGGCTGGTGGTATGACCCGGACTCTTTGAAAGCAAGGAAATAAACCATGGGGGTCGCTGTCCATCAATACCGGCACAAGCTTCTTCAGGAAATGCTGGCAGTCTGGTTAATGGCCATAATGGGTAGCCAGACGATTCAGGCCGGAACGAACCAGGAGCCCGTTGCTGAAAAAGAACAGATGACAAGAAGCCATGCTCTGGCACTCTTCGGTCAACCCGCTTACCTCGAAGGTTTCAGCCACTTCAGCTATGTCAATCCTAAAGCACCTGCCAGCAACACGCTAAGACTCGGTGCACAAGGCACTTTCGACACCTTCAATGCCTTTACCACCAAAGGTCTGCCCGCCGCCATCAGCGGACACCTTTACGACAGTCTAATGGTGCGCAGCAAAGACGAACCTTACACCCTGTATGGTTTGATCGCAGAAACCGTGGAGTATCCGGTCAACCATCGCTGGATTCGCTTTTACCTGAATCCCAAAGCCCGCTTTGCCGATGGCAAACCCATCACAGCAGAAGATGTCCGTTTTACCTACGAACAGTTCAGTCGCAAGGACGCACCCATATACCGCGCTGCACTGGCTAACGTGGAATCGGTTAAGGTCGAAGCCCCACGTCAGGTTGTCTTTTACCTGAACCCTGACAGCGACGAAAACCACCTACTGCCGTTCCAGATTGCCCAACTGCCCGTCCTTCCGTCTCATGATCATGAGCGTTACGACTTCAGCCGCGCCGATCTCACTCTTCCGCTAGGCTCCGGAGCCTACACCATAAAAGCGTTTGAACCGGGACGGCGCATTGTCTTGCAACAGGTTGAGCAGTACTGGGCAAAACACCACCCTGTTAACGTCGGGCATAACAATTTCAAAACAATCCAGTACGACTATTTCCGCAATGCCACCGTGTCTCTGCAGGCGTTTCTTGCAGGCGAGTATGACATCCGTTTGGAAACCATTGCTAAAAACTGGAGTCATGGTTACACCGGTAAAGCCGTTGAGTCCGGACAAATCATTCAAACGCTTCTTCCCAGAAAAACCAATCAAATTCAGGCTTTTGTCTTTAATACCTCAAGTAATGTCTTTAAAGATCGCCGTGTTCGGGAAGCCGTCAGTCAGGGCTATGACTTCCAGTGGACGAACCGGACTCTGATGTACAACAACTACCAGCAACCGCACAGCCTGTTTGCCAATTCCGAGTTTGGTCAGCACGCTCCACCTGACAGCAATGAATTAAAGCTTTTACAACCTTTCCGAAGCAGTCTGCCCCATGAACTGTTTTCGAAAGCATGGCAACCGGTTCAGACCTCCGGCGACGGAAACATTCGCCCCCAGATACAACGGGCACACGCACTGCTTCACGAAGCCGGATGGACGATTAAAAACCGGCAACGGATCAACCAAAAAACAGGACAGCCCCTGAGCTTTGAGCTACTTCTGACCACGCCTGAGCAAGAAAGAATTGTATTACCGTTTCAGAAAAATCTGGAGCAGCTGGGCATCCGGATGCAGATAAAAACCGTTGATATCGCCCAGTATATCCAGCGTATCCGCAACAAAGACTATGACATGCTGCTGCGGACTATCAGCCACGGCACAACACCGGGTAATGAGCTTCAACATTACTGGCACAGTCAATACGCCAATGAACAGGGTTCACAGAATGTTGCCAACGTCAGTAACCCCGTGGTGGATGCCATGCTGGAACAGGTTCGCAATGCAGAGAGTATGGAGCAGCTGGTGACGGCCACCCGGGCACTGGATCGCACACTGCTGTGGAATTATTACATTATTCCCCAGATACAGGCCGATCACTGGCGCGTGGCGCACAGAAGTAGACTAGGCTATCCCTCTGGAACAGCGCTCAACGGATTTCTTGACTTTAGTGCATGGTGGGAAAAGGCCGACGATGAATAAACGTTCTATATCATTAGCAGCAGTACTTCTGCTGACACTGGGCACATTAGGCAAATCCGCCGTTGCAGCCCCACTGCCAGAGCAAAAAAACAGACAAGCAGCACAAAAAGGCACACGAGCACCTTTGCAACACGCTGTCAGCCTGTTTGGCAAGCCAGCCTATCCGGAAGACTTTAAACACTTTAATTATGTTAACCCTGATGCCCCCAAAGGTGGCGAACTGCGGCAATCGGCACTCGGTCAGTTTGACAGCCTGAATCCTTACATCAATCGCGGTATAGCAGCAGCCGGAGCAAGCTATCAGTACGATACCCTGCTGGCTCGCTCCTGGGATGAACCACTAACGAAATATGGTCTGATTGCTGAAAAAATAGAAGTAGACCCGAACAATCAATGGGTGGCTTTTCATGTCAATCCAAAAGCACGGTTCAACGACGGCAAGCCAGTCACCGCTGAAGACATCAAATTTTCCTTTGACATTCTCAGGGAGAAAGGCTCGACCTTTTATCGCAATTTTTATATCGATGTTGAAGAAGTGACAGTCACTGCACCTGACAGAGCGCTATTCACATTCAAACACAGCAATAACCGTGAGCTGGTGACTAACCTTGGGCAGATGCCCATCTTCCCCAAGCATTATTGGCAAGACCGGGATTTTACCTCCCCCGGCCTGTCCATTCCGGTGAGCAGCGGCCCTTACAAAGCATTAGAAATAAAACCAAGCCGCAGTATTACCTGGCAACGCGACCCTGACTACTGGGCAAAAGATCTGCCGGTGTGTAAAGGGCGATTCAACTTTGACCGTCTTTTCTACACCTATTATCTCGATACCAGCATCTCCTTGCAGGGTTTGCTGGCAGGTGAATACGACTGGTCGATGGTGTCCGACCCGAAGTACTGGCAAATGCTGTTTATCGATAAAAACAGCGAGAAACTGCTGAAAAAAACCAAACTGGTCAGGGAAACCCTGCCTAACAGCAACCCGCAAACGGTGATGCTCACTTACAATACGCGCCACGCTTTCCTTAAAGATCGCAGGGTACGTGAAGCCATCAGTTATGCCTTTGATTATGACTGGCTGAATAAAAACTATTTCCATGGAATGCTGCGCCGGGCTGACAGCTACTTTTCCGGCACTGATCTGGCGGCTTCGGGTCTCCCTTCACCGCAGGAGCTGAAATGGCTTGAACCCTGGCGCAAGCAGCTGCCAAAGGCAGTGTTTAGCCAAACCTATACCGCTCCTGGCAGTACTCAGAAAAATGCCAGACACCAGCGAGCCAAATCACTGGCTCTGCTGAAAGAAGCGGGCTGGCAGGTGAAAGACAACCAGCAGGTGAACGACAAAGGTGAACCATTAACACTGACACTGCTGCTGACGAACCCTGAAAACGAACGTTACACCCTTGGTTTTCGTCAGGGTTTGAAGGCTCTGGGGATAGAGCTATACATACGCACAGTAGACAGGGCTCAGTACATAGAAAGGATACGATCTCTGGATTTTGACATTGTCACCAATGTTTACCGTCACACTCCTTCTCCTGGTACCGAACAAAAAGATCACTTTGGTTCGAACGTCGCCGACCTGCATGGCACAAACAACCTTGCGGGCATCAAGAATCCGGCAGTGGATAATATTGTTAATCGTATTCCGACCGCCACCAGCCGGAAAGAGTTATTGTCTCTGGTGCATGCACTGGACAGAATACTGTTGTGGGAACATTACAGCCTGCCGTTGTGGTACCAGCCAGACTGGCCCATGGTACACAGGCATTATCTGAAGCACCCTGAAAACACCCCGCCCTATGCGCTTGATCTCAGTGTCTGGTGGTCAGAAGCAGGGAAGCCGTAATTTATTGTTCAGCCAGAATATCAAACGCCTTTGCAGATACAATGGCATACGACTGATCACAGGGTGTAGCAAGGGGGCTATGGCAAGTGTCTGTGCCAGAGAAGTGTTGCCCATAGATGTAGGGATAGCCATGTTCATCACTCTCAAAGCGGCAAAAATAAACGGGCTCTTGCTTGATCGTGTTTGAACTGACATACATTAAACCGGCCACCACAGCTTTATCAGGTAGAATGCCATTAAATTTTTCCCAATAAATAGAGGCTTTGATATTGGGTACCAGAAAATCTGATGCTACGGAACCATCCGGCTTTTTAGCAACAAAGCTACTCTTGTTTTCTGTACTAGGGTAACGACAAAATGGTTGGGCTCCATGCCGTCCCCCCTGAGAACCCAGCAGAAATTCCTTGAAGGGCTTTCTCGGTGAACAAAATGAGTCTTGAACCTTCTGATTAACAGAATCAGACTGCGTTATTGCTGTCTCTCCCCAGTCCACAGCCGATTTACTGCCCCTGACTCTTCCATGGTATGGAACATAGTAGGAAGAAGGCTCGGCAATATCCCAGCTGGTCGTTAAGCCGATGCAGCCCTGACCATGAACCTGACCATTATCAGTGCGCCATTCAATTCCGGGGACACCTGACTTGAATTTACACAAAATCTCATGGCTTCGCTTCCCTGAATCTGGAAATAAAGACGACGATGCAAACATGCTCCTGTGACGATTAAGCTTATCCTTTAATATGTAGGATATTTTCCCGTTCATGACATTAACCTGAAAATACTCCGGTTTGGTGACCAGAATGCCTCGTGGAACCTTGCCCTTGTCTGCTTTACCCTCCAGGTAGTAGTCTGCTTGACGATCTGGCAACAGGCAGCCTCTGACATGATCCGACGTATTCGCCAACATACCAATCAGGGTGTTTGCCTCACTCCCCAACCGGTACTTGATACGGCAATAACCGGTTAGTTGTTCATCATTGCAACGTAATGCCTTTGCGTAAGGGTCGGGAAGTTCCGATTCACACGTTTTACCGTCAGCAAGATAGCCATAGGGAGACTTGTAATCCCCTGTAGTCACTGGAACTGGAAACAGCGCCGGTTGGATGGTGTTATTAAATAAGTGGTAGGGGCGCTTGTTTTCGAACAAAGTGCCTCTCGCCCATAGATACTGGAGTGTGTGCTTGCCATTCTCCGTGTCGGCATAATTATCTTCACTGAGTTCAAACGAAATCAGCTGAAAATCTTTTATGAGTTTTTCTTGATACTGGTCATCATCCAGAGTTGGCAAAGTCGGCAAAATAGTCGATTGGGTTGATGCCATCGTCGCCTGTGCCTGTCCAGTGACAGGTTCATGGGTGGTTTCGTTTTTCGAATATATATATTGATAGTATCTGGCCACCAGACCAACACCGAGAATATTCCCCATAACAAAACCCGCAAACCCAACCGTCATTACCAATAATGGTACTTTTTGCTTCTCACTAAGAGAAACAGCATTGGCAGTATGGCTGGGTACGCTTGATACCAGAGCAACTGACAGAACCAGTGCTGAAAAAGACTTATGCAATCGTTTCATTCTTAAACTCCTGAGAAGCCTGCCAAAGGAACCGGCCTGATTCAGGCCAGTCATTGATAAGCAACAGAGATTGCGATCACTTCTGCAACCTCCTTTTGGCAAAGCCAGTTATTGCGTGACTAAAATCTCAAAGTTTGTTGAATCGACAAGTGCATGCGAATCTCCGCTTGGCGTTGCAAATGAAACTTTGCAGACTTTGCCCTTTTCAAAATATTTGCCGTAGGTACTGAATTCGTTATTCGTAAAACGGCAAAAATAGACCGGTTCCGTGCTGACTTTGTTGGGACTTGAGAAACTGAAACCAGCAACAACGGCTTTTTCTGGCAGATTGCCAGCAAAAGCCTCCCAGCCGATGCTTTCATCAAGATGAGGGGTCAGATAATCAGACGCAATACTGCCATCCTGATTGGTAGCGACAAAGCCGCTTTTTCCTTCAGTACCGATGTACCGACAATACTTATGTACTCCCTGCCCTCCCAGCGAACCGAGAATAAATTCTTTGAACGGTTTTCTGGGGGAACAGAAGTATTCCTGAACTTCTTCGTTAACAGATCCTTCCTGCTTCTTTGATGGCACTTCCTGCCAGGTTACAGCAGATTGTCTGGCGGCACTGGATTTCAGTCGGACAGGCACAAAATAGGAAATATCGCCGAGCGGCTCAGCATCGGACGTTAAGCCTGCGCATCCATAAGCTCCATCATCAGCACCTTCCGTATACCATTGGGTCCCGGGGCTACCATTATCCCTGCATAAGGTTTCGTGACGCAGACTGCCAGACAGCAGCACCGTAGATGCAAAGGAGACAGAACGTCCGGACTGCTTCTGAAATTCATAGGACACCTTTTTAGTAGAGACATTAATCTGGTAATACTGTCGATCAGTGACCAGTATGTCCCTTGGAACCAGAGTTTCTGCCCCCAGCGACTCCAGAAATTCATCTAATTTCCGGCTTGATAACAGACACCCACTGTAAGCATCCGGTGTGTTAGCCAGCATGCCCACCAGCGATCTGGACTCGCCATTCAGAAGGAACTTGATACGACAGAATCCGGTTAGCTGCTCATCATTGCAGCGTAACGTTTTAGCAAAAGGAGCAGGTAGTGAAGAAGTACAGAGTTGCGTTGCATACCCATAGGGATAAGCCGGATCAAAACCACTGTTCAATGGAAACAGTGCTGGCTGGATGTCGTCTTGATCAAGGTGCAGGGGATGAGCATCGAGAAAAGTCGCCCGTGCCCACAAATATCCTGGCTTTTTCTTTGCGTCAGCATAGTTGTCCTCACTGACATCAAAAGGAACCAGCTTGTATTGCTGGATGATGGACTGCTGGTAATGCTCAGGTACCAACGGAGTAGTCGCTGTCAGTTCATTCGCATGGTTCTGAACAGAGCTATGCCCGGAGGGTAAACCTTCGGTATCTTTATTCTTTTTCTTAGCATCTTTCTCTCCTGCTGAATGCCCTATTGGGTATCCTGTCAGGTAACCGACACCATAGAAAATACCAATTGCACCAAGTCCGGCAAGCCCGATAAGAACCCGTTTGGGTGTTATTTGATTCCCAATAGAATCTGACAGCTTTTTATAGGTTGGACCTGATGCGTAAGAAGTCTCAATCTGTATAGCTGCTAACAACAACAGGACAGGTAAAACTCTTATAAATCGTTTCATGCTTAAGCTCCTCGACAGTGACTTCGGTCAGGTCAAGGTTAAGAACCCATAAATTTATGCAACTACTTATTATGCAACTACCCAGAGAGGCATGAAATAATAGAGGTGCAAATGCAGTGCTGAATTATTAGAAAATCAACCTTAAGAAGCTATCTTGCCAGCTACTGCCTGATTAAACATAAATACAGGACCCATAACACTTGAGAAAAGTGCGCTGAGTATAGTGTTTATTTTTAAGCTAAATAGTATGAATATGATTTATGAAACCGCTTTTTATAAGCTATGCAGGAAAATCAGTAAACAGTCTGGTGAAGGGCTTGTATCTGGGGTGTTTATACCCAAAGGATTTCAAGTTGCTACGCGGCGGCAAGCAAGGTAAGCCTCGGGAGCTTAGACCAACTAAGGATTTGTCTGAAAATAACTTCCCCATTTTCCGTTCAGTTGGTCATCCCCGCGAAGGCGGGGATTCAATGTTCGTGGTGGATTCCCACCTTCGTGGGAATGGCGGAAATGCGGAAGTTATTTTTAGACTATTCATTAGCTAGCCCTTCGCCCTCATCTGGCTGGGCAGGGGACTTTCCCCCCAAGCTGTGCAAAATGCTCGGCGCACCATGCAAAAACCGCCGGATAAACCGGCGGCCGCATTTAGCAAGGATTGACGGGGAGATTAGAACCAGTATTCGATACCGATGGAGGCTTCTTTAAAGCTGTCAGACTTACCGCGAAGATCCTTACTGGTGGTTTCACCGCACTGGAATCGGCCTTCACCCATTTTTACATCACGGTATCTGGCATAGACAACAGCATTGGAATCAATCTTGTACAGCAGTTGGGCTGACCAGACCTTATCATCACTGTCTTCTGAGTAACTCCCCATGAGCTCGCCGGTTGCTAAAACAACCCTAACCGACGGCGGTTTCAACCGGCGTTAATGTGAAGCCCATATCTTTAGCCTTCTGCTTCAGGGTTTTTAAAACTCTTTCTCTGTAACGCTGCTCAAAGTATTCCTGACCTTCATCTACATACTGGCTCCCATGCTTGAGCATACTGTAAACCAGCCTTGCCAGCTTATGCGCTGTTGCCGTAATCGCCTTTGGAGCACCAAGCTTGCTTCGCATTCTTCGGTAATAAGCACCCAAAGCACTTTTTGATCTGGTCAGTGAATAAGCCGCCAACCTGAATGCTGTTGCGGCTGCGCCTGGCAAACGCTTGGTTTTCCGGTTCAGAACTTTACCACCGGATATTTTGGTTCCGGGACAGAGCCCTAACCAGGAGGCAAAATGTTTAGCGGAAGGCCATCGACTCATATCCAGACCGATTTCTGAAACAATCTTCAGAGCCGTATTTTCATCAATGCCATCGATATCAGTCAGATCGACACCACTCACCCGGTTGAGCTCTGAACGCACATCAAAGTCTGGAGCGCAACGGGACTTCCGTTTTTTTGAAAGCTTATCTGGCGTAGAAGATTTCTGGGAGTCTTTATCATCTTTGCTGTCAAATGTGTTGATCTTCTGTTCCAGAGCTTTGTCACAAGCCCTGATTTTTTCATCATAAGTATCGTAAAGTTCAACAGCTTGCCGCAGAGCAAATACATGCTCATCCCGGTAATGCCCCTTCAGGGATTTGGCGATTTCTTCCTCGGATTTTTTGCAGTGCTTGTCACGATATTTAGCCAACTCCACAGGATTCCGCTGCCCATTCAGTATGGCGCGGATAATAGTCATACCGGTTTTTCCGGTAATATCAGTCACCACATTATCCAGTAACAGATTCATCTGTCGAAGTGCCTTTTGCATATGCTGGATGTGGGAAGCACGGTAGCCAACAAGAGTGTCACGTTGTCGTCTATAAGATCGTAAAGAGCAAACCTGCTCATCAGGGCGGAACGCGCCATTGAGCAATCCGTAAGTATGTAACTGCAAAAGCCATTGGCAGTCCAGAACGTCAGACTTACGTCCGGCAACATTCTTTACATGTCGTGCATTGACCAGTTTTACATCAAGCCCCCGGGATTCCAGTATTTCAAACGCAGGTATCCAGTAAATCCCGGTTGACTCCATCACAACGGTGGTAATGCCAAGCTTTACGAGCCAGTCAGCCATAGCTTCAAGGTCTGCGGTAAAACAGCCAAATGAACGCACCGGTTGTTCATCTAACTCTTCTGGCACTGCAACAAAGTGTGACTCTGACCCGATATCAATACCGGCGGCAAAGAGATTGATTTTCTCCAGATGTCCAGCAATACGCTTTTTGACTCTGTCAGAATGGGAACGGTTGGATTTGCTGCGGCGAGACATGGTTTACCCTCTATACTTCCGTGCGAAGGCATATCCGGATATGGGGCTGTCGATGATTCGCATTCTTCCGAACGAGATCGCATATTGCGTCATCAGTGATGTTGTCGCCAGCTCCCCGACCACGCTTTCAAACGGGCAAAAGGCACCAGTGTGTTTACGGTCTCTGGTCCGGATATGTCTTCCTTTCTATCATAGGCATGTAGGCAGTAGTTGGGAGAAAAGTTACTCATAGATGTTCAGCCGGGGGCCCGGCTTGGAGCGCTTTCAATTACAACCAGTAATCACAAGGGATTCAGCAGCGTAGAAAATTGAAGCATTCGCAGACTTTTGCGTCTAATTTTGGGGGATAGACGACCGTAATCAGTTATTCAGAGCCATGCCTGATCATAAACCACGAAAGCATCTGTGCCTCGACAGCATGATCCAGATGATCTACGACAGCTTCGACAGCATTCCAGACCACCGCCCAAACCGCCGTAAAGACAAGATTTCATTGCTGGACACCTTGATGTCGGCTTTCGCTATGATGCACCTCAAGTACCCATCCTTGCTGGAGTTTGACCGTGAGCGGGAAACCGAAGAACTCAAGTTCAACTTGAAGCATCTATACCGGGTTCAAGGCAGGATACCCTGTGACACTTACATGCGCTCCACCCTTGATCCTGTAGATCCAGGGGCAATGAGAGAACCTTTCAAGCTGCTGTTCAATGAAGTACAGCGGGGTGGAGGGCTCAAGGGCTTCCGCTTTTCTTGCGTCGGCCTGAAGGATCATTACCTGTTAGCCATTGATGGGACAGGGCTTTACTACTCCGGCAAGTGCCGCTGTCAGGAGTGCTGTATAAAAAATGAAGGTAAGGCCAATGAAGCTTACTATCACCAGATGCTGGCCGCCTGCATTGTCCATCCTGACAGAGAAACCGTATTGCCTCTGGCCCCCGAGCCCATTGTTCACCAAGATGGCACAACCAAGAATGACTGTGAAAAAAATGCCCTCAAACGTCTCCTTTCAGACATCAAGCGAGATCACCCACAATTGAAGCTGGTTATTGTGCTGGACGGTCTCTACGCTGATGGCCCGACAGTTCGACTAATAAGAAGTTATGGGTGGCACTACATCATTGTTGCCAAAGATGGCAATCACACTTCGATGATTGAGGCTATGGATGCGCTGGATCAGAAGGGCGATGTCAAACGATTTGAGATGACTGACGGCAACGGTGCCAAACACTGGTGCCGTTATGCCAATGGGGTTCCCCTGAACAAGACTGAACCGGTTGAAATCGTCAATGTGCTTGATTACGTCGAAACAGACAAGAAAGGCAAACGGCACACCTGGGGCTGGATAACCGACATCCCGTTAACCGAAGAAACTGTACTCCCCACAGCCGAAGGAGGAAGATGTCGTTGGCACATAGAAAATGAAACCTTCAATACCCTGAAGAACCAAGGCTACGAATTTGAACACAACTATGGTCACGGTGAGCAGCACCTGGCAACCAATCTGGCTTACCTGACCTTCCTGGCTTTCCTGGTGGATCAAATACAGCAACTATGTTGCCCGGTCTTCCAGAAAGCCCTGAAACTAAGGGCGCGTGGAACACGCACCTATCTCTGGAAATTGATTCTGCGTTACTTTCTTTCCTGGCTGATTGAGAGTTGGGAGGAGATGTTCCAAGCGATCATTCACGGTACTGCTGCAAGAAAGATCCAGTTCGACACATCATAGCGATCATCGTAGCCGGGGTTTCAGGGTAAACAAACTGGAAAAGGAGCACGAAAAGCGTGAGGCAGTTTTTATGCGCTCATCAATTATCTGTACGACCAATCAGTTTTAATACGACTTAAGGCGTATGTTGTGCGGGATTAGCTGCCCCAATACCTTTTTCCGAGATCAGGAAAGCTCTCAAAAAGCTTGGTCGAAGTTCGCCCCTTTATCCGCCTCATGATTTCACTTGGTGCCATATTTGGTGGGGCAGAGAGCAAAAGATGTACATGGTCTTTACTGATTACGCCTTTGAGAATATCAAGTTCAAAAGCTTTGCAAGTTTCCCTAATCAGCTCCCTTGCCCTGTAGCCAATGTCACCACCAAGAACTTGGTAACGGTACTTGGTGACAAACACAAAATGATACTGAATTTTGAATACTGTATGACTGCAGTATCTGTAGTCCACTGCCTTACTTCCACTCCGAGTGTGAGCCAACAAACTATCACAGCTAAAGCTGACCGGCTAAAGCCGGTGGTTTTAACCTTTTAGGTGACTAATAAAGACTCAAGATGATCTTGCGAAACTCAGTCGTCAGCTGTTGAAACTCTCTGTTGAGCGTGTTATGGCTGCTGAACTGGAAGATCGTCTTGGCTATTCCAAGCATGCGCCTGAAGGTCAAAACTCTGGAAATAGTCGCAACGGTTATTCCAAAAAAACACTCAAGGGCGACTTCGGTGAAGTCGAGGTCAAAACCCCCAGAGACCGCAACGGTGAATTCTCACCACAGCTTATTGCCAAAGGTAAAACCCGAATCAACAAGCTGGATCAGCAGATTCTGGCTCTGTACTCCCGTGGAATGACTACCCGCGATATAGCCGATGCCCTGGAAGAAATGTATGGCGCAGACGTGTCACACAACCTGATATCCAGGGTGACTGAAGCTGTTCAACAGGAAGTACAGAATTGGCAGAACCGCCCTCTGGAAAGCCTTTACCCCATTGTCTACCTTGATGGCATCGTCGTTAAAGTCCATCAGGATAAGCGGGTTGTCCGGAAAACCGTTTATGTCGCTCTTGGCGTTGATATAGAAGGTCAAAAGGAACTTCTCGGTCTCTGGATTGCCGGAACAGAGGGAGCCAAATTCTGGCTCTCGGTTTTAACAGAGCTTCAGAGCCGTGGCCTTGAAGATATCTTTATTGCCTGTGTTGATGGACTGTCAGGTTTTCCTGAAGCCATCAACACGGTTTATCCAAAAGCCCAGATTCAGTTGTGTGGCGCAACAACTGGGATAACCTGATAACCCTATTTGACTACCCTGATGATATCAGGAAAGCGATTTACACGACGAACGCTATAGAGTCGCTAAACAGCGTGATCAGAAAAGCTATCAAGCAACGGAAGATCTTCCCATCAGATAACTCTGTGATGAAGGTGATCTATCTGGCGATGGAAAGAGCTTCTGCGAAATGGACGATGCCCATCAGGAATTGGGTATCAGCTCTGAACCGGTTTGCAATTATGTTTCCAGACCGGTTCAGGCAGTAAAGTTGGTTGAGCATTTACACAGAATTAATTACAGGCTCCATTAAAGCTATTCATTAAAGCTGTTCAATATGATCAAGGCACCATTCTGCCCGCATCAAAACAGCTTGGCGAAAGCTTTCATCCCGTTTGTCCCACCCTTTATAAACCAGAGCCGTACGCGGATTGCTTTTAACAACTGCACGATTTCGTTCCATAAAATGCCAGTAAAGACTGTTCAAAGGGCAAGCAAGATCCGTGTCTTTCTCTTTTACCTGGTAATGACAGTCTGAGCAGTAATCACTCATTTTCTGCACATAGTTGCCGCTGGCTGCATAAGGTTTGGAAGCCACCATACCGCCATCAGCATACTGACTCATACCTCGGGTGTTGGGTAGCTCTACCCACTGTATGGCATCAATATAAATACCCATGTACCAGGCATCAACTTCATCAGGATCAATACCCGCTAACAGGCATAAATTACCGGTGATCATCAACCTTTGAATATGGTGGGCGTATGCGTAATCCAGTGACTGGGTAATGGCATGACTCAGACAATTCATTTTGGTCTCTCCGGTCCAGAACCAGTCAGGTAGTGAGCGAGTGGCATTGAGGTGGTTAAGAGATTCATAGTCCGGCATATTGCTCCAGTAAACGCCTCGAATATATTCACGCCAACCCAGAATTTGCCGGACAAAACCTTCAATTTCTGGCAGCGAAATACTGTCAGGCTGCTGTTGCCAACTGTTTATTGCCTCAGTGACCACTTCTGCAGGACTCAGCATTTTCGTGTTCAGGGCAAACGACAATCTTGAGTGGTACAGACTCCACTGGTGAGTACTGTTACTGGTCATAGCATCCTGAAACTGACCGAAAGCGGGCAGGCAATGCTGACAAAAATAACTCAACAACTGTAACGACTGTTGTCGGTTAACCGGCCAGAGCAGTTCATCATTTATACGACCAATAGAGTCAACCTGATGCCTTTGCAGTCTGTCGAGAACTGTCCGGACAGAATTAGCAAATAGCAATGGAGCAGGAATGACACTCAGGTCAGCGGCTTTTAGCTTGTTACGATTGTTGGTGTCGTAATTCCATTGCCCACCCTCAGGCTCTGTCTGATTCATCAGAATATTGTGCTTGCGCCGCATTTTTCGATAAAAGGTCTCCATCCTTCCGGGTTTGCCAGCTGGAAAGTACCCATAAAGCTCATCGAATTGGACAAAAAAGTGCTCGGTATCTACCTCATTAACCGTCACTGCCGAACTGAAATTCAGCGCTCGTAGTTGCTGTAAAAGTCGATACTCATCCGGTCGCTGATACTCAAAGGTCGAAACGGCGTATTGTTTACACAAGTGATTAAGCAGGTCTGGTAAATCGCTGAAGCGAACGGTGTCATCCAATGTAAAATAGATCACCTGATGACCTGATTTTTCAAGAGAATCCGCAAAGTTCTGTATAGCCAGAAAGAAGCCACACAACTTCTGGATATGATGCTTCACATAGCCGGTTTCCTGTTTGAGTTCAGCCATCACATACAGACAGTCCGGATCTATGTCTGCATACCAGCTATGATCTGCATTCAACTGATCCCCCAGAATCAACCGCAATTTAGTGTAGTGTTTCTTCATTCACTGTTTTCTTCCGTTGTGAGCGGCAACGACGGGAGCAATAGCGCACTTCATCCCAGCATCGTTCCCATTTTTTCCGCCAGCTGAAGGGCAAGCCACAGACCGGGCAAATCTTTTGCAGAAGGGGTTTTGTTTTCATGATATTTAGGCCAACACCCGACTGCTTTGAATCACCACTGTTCCACTACGTTCACAATGCTGGTTTAGTTCAATAGCATTTTTATAAATCAAACCGATAAAACACATCCAGCGCCTGCCCCAGACCACTCACTGCCTGCAAATAAACCCTCGGAAGCACCTCGTAACGGATTTTTACTTCACTCACCGAGTTGAAAATACCGGTTCCGTACTGAAGCCTGAGTCCCGGCGCAATGTAACCACCAACCGAGACCTGTGTATTTTCTCCGGAGCCGCTGGTATCCACCGAAAAGTCTTTTATACCCAGTTGATCACCCAGCTTGGTCGCGGTCTGACTGATTTCGCCCAGCCCGTAACCCAGCAGAGCAGACTCTATGCCTTCACCCTCAGTCTGAATAGAGCGCCCGCGTAACAGATAGGAGAACTGTTCCTGCTGGGATAAGGTGGGATTGGAATACACCGACCATTCAGGCGCTTTGACCGGCCCTGTGACTTTGACCCCCACGGTCACATTATCCTGAGTCACATCAGGATTGCGTATGGCGTCGAGATTCAAAAATGGCGCATTCAAAGGCCCCTGAAAAATAATCTGACCTTTTTTAATAATCAGATCCTGTCCCAGATAACGGTAACGCCCTTCCACCAGCTCAACACTGCCCTGCCCTGTTAATGGCTGGTCATCTGATTGATTCAGCACAATTGAACCGCCTAATTTCGAACCCAAACCATAAGCCTGAATGCGCACGTCATCACCGAGTGTAACCGTGGTATTCAAAGCAATGGGTGAACGGCTCTGTTCTTCAGTGATCGTCGTACGTCCCACGACTTTCACATCGTCTGATACTGAAACGGCCTGTTCCGGCAATCCTTTGATTTCAATACGGGCTTTGGGAATCGTAATCGACCCCACGAGTTCCGGTGTATCCGTAAGATTAAACTGCAAATCTGGTGACGCCCAGATACTGCCAATCCCTGTGACAGAGCATTGCAGATCACTGCCTGTCAGGTGAAGCAATCCGGCAAACTGTCCGTCTTTCCAGGATAAAGTACCATTGAGATCACTGTGTCCCCCACCAATATCCAGCTGACCGCTGATCACGGCGCTGTCTCCCTGAATCAGCATCCGGCTATCAACACGATTAACGTCACAGAACTCACTGTCCAGCGAAACATCACTGATCATCAGTTCGCCATTTAATAATGGATCGTGCAACGAGCCGCTCATAGTCAAATGAGCCCCGGCACTGCCACTCAGATCGCGGGTATCGGGTATAAAAGGTTGAAACAGTTCCAGTAACAGATGGTCAATGGTGAGCTGTCCATTCAACAAACGCGATTGCTGAATATCGGTCACCTGAACATTCAGGTCTGCAACACCCAGTTGCGGCGATTTAAATTCAAGGATTGCATCGAGCCGGTCATCTTTCAGCTCGCTGTTCAGAACCAGTTTGTTATAGGTTCCCTCCAGCTCATTCACGCTTAATACACCTTCAGAGGTATGGGCATTCAAATGAATAAAGGGTTGCCCTTTCTGTATCACAACACCACCTGAAGCATTCAGCTCAGACTCCCATTGCAGGTGTGGCGGGAAAAAAGACGCCAGTTGTTCAACATCGAACTGGTTTAATGAAAAATCAACCTGAACATCCTGCTGACTGACACGGCCTTTGCCCAGACAGAAGCTGGCAGGTAATGAGGTTAAACAGAACGGTTCTGTTCGGATTTCGTTTTGCGTTGCCTGCAAGGCAAACGGCGTCTGCAGGTTCCACTGCCCCAGCATGGATTGAGTATTCAGTGCATTTACGGTTCCCTGCCATTGCTGACCTGCCAGCGATCCGTTCAGTTGTAAATGACTGCTGAGCACCTTGCCACCGGTATCAAGCGACAGACGGTGCGCGTCAGGATTACCCGTCAGTGACAGTTCAATCGCCTTCAGTGTCTGATGATACCTATTGAAACTCAGAGCATCAATCTGAAGATGGGCCTGATTGTCTGATGCAGTCAAACTTTTTAACTGTCCCTGCGACTTTAAGCCATCAACCACGATGGTATCCATGGTCAGCTGATCTGCATTCAAACGGTACTCAACATGCGGGGATTGTCGGTTACCGGTCAGTGTGAAGTCACCCGACAGGTCACCGGACAATGGAGGATAAAGCTCTGTCAGCCCGGGGGCATTCAGGGTACCGGTTAAATTCCAGTTCTGATTGATGGAACCGTTGACCAGAAGATGATTACTGCCAATATTCAGGTCCAGATGGTCGGCCTTGATGTTCAGATCATTGTCAGCACGTATCTGACCCGACAGTGATACCGGAAACGTTCGCAATATGCCTGATACATTGAGCTGTGATACTTCAGCCAACCATTGTTGTCCATTCATGGAGGCGGTAGTGGCAACAATACCCGACAACTGACCCGGATAACCCTGCAGCAGGGTTTCCGGATTCACATCACTGAGCTTTATTTTGCCACTCCACTCTATGCCGTTCTGCCACCCCAGCTGCCCGTTAAGACTCATCGTTTGTTGCAACCACCGGGCATTCAGTGGCTGTATCATCAGCTGTTCAAGGCTGCCGGACAAATCACCATCCACTATCAATAGATGAGGGTTCTGCTGGTTGTCCTTGCTGTCCAGTCTGATTTGATAATCCGTCAGAGTGCCTGACAGAGAAATCCCGATGTCTGGCAACTTGATTTCAGGCAGTGTTGCTCCCTCTGTCTTCAGCTGGTCGTATAACCGGTCATCCGGCTGAATAACCAGTCGGGCAGTCAAAGGATAAGGTGCAGACAGTGAAACACGTCCATTAGCCTGAAGGTTGCCATAAGCATGTGACACAGCAAACTGTCTGATATCAAACTGCTGTCGTTCGGCTCTGGCCGACAGCAGAAGGTTCTCTAGCTGCAAGTCACTGTCTAGCTGGGAATAGTTCAGTTCATCAATCTTAAGAGCTTTAATCTCTACTGGCAGAGGCATAGTAAACGACGGAATAGTGATGCCGCTGTCTTCTTTATTCTGACTATCATCACCCGATGAACGATTAACAATGTCTATTCGTTTGATACTCAGGGATTCAACCAGCAATTCACCGTGTAATAAGCGCTCAGCCGATAAAGAAAGCGACAGCTGCTGAATATCAACCGTGAGATCGATAACATCATCCGATTGATGCCATTGCAGGGAACGGAACTGCCAGCCATGCAGTAATGAACCGTCCACCAGCTCTCCCTGCAGCTGTGGCAACTGCGAGATGGCGATCTGCCAGAGCCAGCGATTGCCCTGACTGGTCAACAACAGCGTTAACAACAATGATGCCACCGCTATCACCGTCAGCGCACAGCTACCAGTAACGATGCAAAGTAGTCGTGTAATTGTCCGTTTCACAGTTCCGGCCCAATGGTAAAGTGCAGTCGCCAGGGTGATCCCGGCTCACTGACGGCAAACGCCAGGTCAAGACGCAATGGCCCTAATGGAGTGATCCAGCGCACGCCGACACCGGAACCCACTTTCCATGGATCATCATAGTTATTGGTGACTGTTCCTGAATCGGTAAACACTGCCAGCCACCATTTATCCACCAGCTTATAGGCATATTCCAGACTCACCACAGAAAGGTAAATACCACCGGTGAGTTTGCCATTCTGGTTTTTGGGGGAAATGGTATCGTAGTCATACCCTCTGACGGTCTGGTCACCACCGGTAAAGAACCGCAGGGACGGCGGCAGGTTGGACACACTGCGCACCCAGGTGGCTCCCTGCTCTGCACGAGCCAGTAGACGATGACGACTGGCAAAGGTATCGAGCCATTTTGTACGACCCCAGACTTTTACAAAGCGGGTATCAGCCCCTGATACGCCCGGAGACAGCTCAATTTTAAAATCATGCGCAGTGCCTCTGACCGGATTCAGGCTGCCCGTGGCATTTTTACGATTGAGTGCCACTCCGGGGATCAGCAACAGACTGTTGTCCCTGTCGCTGGCCTGATCGTAATGTTCGGCCTCAAGACGGATAAACCAGTCCCGGTTCCAGCCATCCGGTATTTTGAGCCACTTGTGCAGCGCCGCCGAATACAACTTACTGTTGGTATCTTCGAGATTCTTATGCTGATAACCGGTTTGCAGGCTGTAAAAGTCCAGTAGCGGATTGCCCGTTGGAATTTTGTAACTGGTGCTGACTTCAGTGCGTATGGTAGACAGGTAAGCATCGGCACTGAAACTGTGCCCACGGTTGTTGACCCAGGGTTTATTCCAGCCCAGGGAAAATCTCGGGCCTTCGTCGGTTGAAAAGCCAATGCCGGTTTCAATTTCATGGTTTCTTCTGGGAGAGACATCAATCCTTACCGGGATTGAATAGTTCTCTGCCTTTTCCCGCAAAGGTTGCACGTCCACGTGCTTGAAATAACCGGTAGCCGAGAGGTCGTTATACAGTTTGACCAGTTTGGTCGCATCATAACCTTCCCCTGTCTTAAAGTTCAGTATGGCATTGACCAGTCTGCGGGTTGCACGGGTTTCATCCACATAGTGAACGTCACCAAACCGGTAACGCCTGCCAGAATCAAACTTCAGATGCACCTCCGCACTGTAACTGACAGGATTGACCTCCACCGTCGCAACTTTCCACTGAGCATCAAAAAAACCGCTTAGCTGGGCCTGAGTCATCAGTGATTGTTTGAGCGCCTCGTAGGTCTCATGCTCGAATACCTGACCAGATTTTAATTCATGATTCTTCAGTAGTGTCTGGAAACTTTTTTCCCCGGATGCTTCGCCTTCGATTTGCACATCAACAGCGGTGATCAGAACCGGTTTGCCCGGCTCGATACGGATGTCTACCTTGTCAGAATTCTCGGGGAGTGATAACTGCACAACGGAGTCATAATAACCATAAGGTTCCAGTGCCTGCCGGACAGTCTCCTTGATGGTGTTTTTATAGAATGAAAAGTCTTTTGCCTCCACTTCGGGAAGGCTTTGCAGATGCAGCTCGATATTTTTTTTGTCGCGACCTTCAACACCCGACAGCTGATACTGAAGTGAATCCGCCTGCAGACTGCCCGATACAGCAGCCATGAGAACGGCAAGAGCAGAGCCTGTTCGAAACCATGATGTTGTCAGATGAGACATACGTCTTCATCCCTGAAGAAAAACAGTGATACGAGACAAGAGTAGACTCGTCAGCGTATTAATACCGAAAAGATCACTGCCATACACAAGCCCGACATAAAACAGACCTGACGGGAACAGGTTCTTTTGGTCAGGAAGGTGCAGACTAACCCGCCAATCACTGCGAATACGATAATCCGCGACAGAACCATAATAACATCTTCATGACTCGATTCGGTAAAGAAACTGTGATTGACAAACAGCAACTCGAGAATGGAAGGCACTATTGAACCGATCATCCCGTACAGAAAGCGTCTTGGTCGGGATAATATGGGGTCATCCGGAATATCTACCTCGGAAAAGCGCTCGTTGGATTTATGGTGGACCCCACTGTCAAGACAGTAAACCAACAAATTTAAGTTAAGTCCTGGCAGTGGTCCAAAGCCCTCATGCAAAGTGAATTGCCTTAGGCGTTTTATAACTCAACGACTGGTGTAATCGTTCAGTGTTGTAAAACTCAAAGTATTCATCCAGCCCAGTATAAAGCTCTGGAACAGTCTGAAATTCATGCGTGTACAGCCATTCATGTTTGACGGAGCGCCACAGCCTCTCGACAAAAATGTTATCCAGTGCTCGCCCTTTCCCGTCCATGCTGATACGTATTTCCCGTTCCTGAAGAGGTGCCAGAAAATCATTACTGGTAAACTGACACCCTTGGTCAGTGTTGAATATATCAGGTTCACCTTGTTCCAAAGCTCGACCCAGCGCATGAATACAGAAGTCTGCATCCAGTGTGTTCGACAGCTCCCAGCTGACCACGTAACGGCTGTACCAGTCAATAATGGCAACCAGATACATAAACCCCTGAGGCATCGGGCAGTACGTAATATCAGTACTCCAGACCTGATTGGGTCTCACAATATCAACGCCGTTCAACAAGTACGGGTAAACCTTATGCTCTTTGTTTCTCAGGCTTGTGCCCGGTTTTGGTCCGACAGCCTGTATGCCCATCAGCCTCATAAGTCGCTGTATACGCTTCCTGTTGACCGGAAAGCCCTGCTCATTCAGCCATGCAGTTATCTTACGACTGCCGTAAAACGGTGTACGTGTATACTGCTCATCAATGAGCCTCATCAGATTCAGATTCTCAGGGCTTTCCAAAGCTGGAGAAGCTTGGTAATACCAGCTTGACCTGCTTAACCCAACCAGTTCACATTGGCGCTGAATGCTGATCTTCGAGTGATCCGGGTCTATGCATCTCCGTTTGTCATCAATGGACATTGCCAGATTTTTTTTTCAACCAGTCCAGCTCCATTTTAAGCCGTCCGATCTCCTGATACAGGGGGGCAGTGAGCGCATCTGGATCTACCTCTGGCCGTGCCCTGCCGAAGACTTCTGGAACCCCCTGGAGTAGCTGTCGCTTCCACTGGCTAACCTGAACGGCTGCAACTTCGTGTTCGCTTGCCAGCTGGTTTATGGTCTTTTCGCCCTTGTAGGCTTCGAGTGCTACCTGTGCCTTAAATTCGGGCTTATGTCGTTTTCTTTTTGCTGTCATGATTCCCTCCTGCAGGGTCATCTTACAGCCAGAAAACTTAACTTAGCTACCTGTCCAGTTTATGGGGTCCATCATAATTCGATCTTTGCCATCAGATCCTTAGCCTGCTCTGCCACAGGCATACCCAGCTTCTGTTTGATTTCAGTGAGTTCAAACTGGATTTTTAATAACTCAAGCTCTTCCCGCTTGCGCTTTACCGTCTGGGACTGCACACCCATATTCTGAAAAACCGGCTTTAAATGAGAGCCAAGGTGCAACGCAACCATCGTGATGGCCACGGGAATAGAAATCCAGTCGGGCAAATTGGGCAGCAGTTTGATCGGGTCCATGATCCATTCTCAGTGACGGTTTCTACCGCCCATAGTATTAATGGAAAATATTAATAGAAAGCCTGAATGCTATCGACTGAGTCAGGCTTTCCGTGAAGGCTCCGAAACATCACAGAGCCTTTTACAGTGGTTGAGTTTAAAAGAATCCCAGTGGATTGATATCGTAGCTGACCAGCAGATTTTTGGTTTGCTGATACTGCTCCAGAGCCAGTTTATGCGTCTCGCGTCCGACACCCGACTTTTTATAACCACCAAAGGCGGCATGAGCCGGATACTGATGGTAGCAGTTGGTCCACACCCGACCTGCTTCAATGCCACGCCCCATCCGGAAAGCCCGGTTAATATCACGGGTCCAGACGCCGGCTCCCAGCCCGTACTGGGTATCATTAGCCAGCGCCAGCGCTTCGGCTTCATCTTTAAAGGTGGTCACACCCACCACCGGCCCGAAGATTTCTTCCTGAAAGACCCGCATATCATTACTGCCCTTCATCAGGGTTGGCTGGATATAAAAGCCTTTGACATAGCCGGTGCCCACATCGGCTTTATCGCCACCAATCAGGAACTGCACACCTTCATTACGACCAATTTCGAGATAGCTCATGATTTTCTCGAACTGCTCAAGGGATGCCTGGGCTCCTACCTGCGTCTCGGTATCCAGAGGGTTACCACGCTTGATGTGTCCGGCTCGCTCCACCACTTTCGTGATAAATTCGTCGTATATCGATTCCTGAATCAGTGCTCTTGAAGGACAGGTACACACCTCACCCTGATTGAAAAACGCCAGTACAGTGCCTTCAACACATTTGCTGAGATACTCATCTTCATGTTGCAGCACATCTTCAAAATAGATATTGGGTGATTTGCCGCCCAGCTCTACTGTAGAAGGAATAATATTTTCCGCAGCGCATTTTAGAATGTGAGAGCCCACAGGGGTTGATCCGGTAAAGGCAATCTTGGCGATCCGCTGGCTGGTGGCCAGGGCTTCACCGGCTTCCGAACCATAGCCATTAACGATATTAATCACGCCGGGCGGTAACAGGTCACCCACCAGCTCCATCAACACCATGATGGAAGCCGGTGTCTGCTCGGCAGGTTTGAGCACCACGCAGTTACCCGCAGCCAGCGCCGGTGCCAGTTTCCATGCAGCCATCAGGATTGGAAAGTTCCAGGGAATAATCTGGCCCACCACGCCCGGGGGTTCATGAAAGTGATACGACACTGTATTACTGTCCAGATCCGCAGCACCACCTTCCTGGGCACGAATACATCCGGCAAAGTAACGGAAATGATCAACCGCCAGTGGAATGTCGGCAGCCAGCGTTTCCCTGACCGCCTTGCCGTTATCCCAGGTTTCTGCCACGGCCAGCATTTCCAGATTTTGTTCAATACGATCCGCGATTTTTAACAGCAGATTCGATCGTTCAGTGGCCGAGGTTTTGCCCCAGCCCGCCTTAGCGGCATGAGCAGCATCCAGTGCCAGATTGATGTCTTCTTCCGATGACCGGGCCACTTCGCAAATGGCTTCACCCGTCACCGGTGAAATATTTTCAAAATACTTGCCTTTAACAGAAGGCACCCATTCACCACCAATATAATTTTCGTAACGATGTTTAAAGGTGACAGGTGAATCGGGGTGTCCGGGACGCTCGTAAATCATGATCATTACCTGTTTTTTTTATTGTAAAGTGCATCAGACTTCATAAAACAGCAACTGACTGATAAAGTGCCTTTCGGTTCAGGCTATGTCATTAACCCTTCCTTTCAGGCATTTGCCTACAGGTATCGCTGTTCGACACAATCCGAATCTGCGTATTCCTGAAGTATCAAACCAGTATTGAAGAAACCCGGAAAGTCGTCCAGAGGTTTGTGGATTTTTCGAACATCACATTGACGATATGTGATAATGATTCACATTTGACGACATCCGACGATTAACTCATTTGAGAAAAAGGATGGGTAGTGGGCCAGAACTGTTATATCGCGTGAATATTGACCCCAAACTCAACTTTATTAATCAATAATCCAATAACAATATCGTGCATCTTTTCGAGCTTTGAAAAACAAATTGTCTTTCTGGCCAACCGTTTAATCCAAGTC
This sequence comes from Endozoicomonas montiporae CL-33, assembly GCF_001583435.1. Taxonomy (NCBI): domain Bacteria; kingdom Pseudomonadati; phylum Pseudomonadota; class Gammaproteobacteria; order Oceanospirillales; family Endozoicomonadaceae; genus Endozoicomonas; species Endozoicomonas montiporae. The sequence continues at coordinate 2,859,364 of NZ_CP013251.1, forward strand.
CGAAAATTAAGGTTTTTACGCTCTATCTTCTGAGTGTTTGCTTTACCAATAATATGCATGTTTTCATCAAGGTGTCGCTCATAGGCTCCCCAATCATCGGTGTAAAATTTATTAATACCAAATGGCTTCAGAAGTGTTTTGAGTTCTTTAAAAACTTCATCTTTCCGTTTTCCGAAAACATAAGCAAGCACGGTATTTGTAGCGTGATCAACAGCATACCAAAGCCAGCGTTGGTTCGATTTATCATGAACATACGACCACTGCTCATCTAGCTCAGCCTCTTGGCAGACAAGCCCTACATGAATAATTGCATCTGACTTGAGATCAATAGTTTGAATATTTGGGTTGACCTTTACCAGACCGCTTTCTTTTTTTTTAGAGTCTTTATTACTGTTGTCTTGCTTATTCCGAGTACTTTACTTGTATCCCTGATTCCGCTGCCATTTATTGCCATATCGATGATTTTTTCTTTAACGCCAGGCTCACAGGCCTTGTAGCGATATTCAAGCATGAAGGTTTTGATTTCACATTTGTCATTACAGCAATAGTATCGTGGAACATCATGAGTGCTGTATCCGAAAGGCCGAACTTGGTTACTGCCACATGTTGTACAGAGGACTTGCGTAAGGCACATTTTTAAACCGCATTTTTCAAAGTTGCCGAATGTCGTATTTTAGCAGACAGGGCTAGAATCACAGAACTGTGCCACTACCAAAGGATGATCAAGATCTGAAAGCCCGACTGGCATCATCGGGCTGTATTGGGATTTCATGACTTTTCTAGTGAACTGAATCGCTGCTGGTAAAGCCCGAATGAGGAGAACTGCATAGCTCACTTCTTTCTATAGAGAGATTATAAGCTGACATCATTAATGGTTGTGGATACTGCTTGAGCCACTCTCGAATTTCCGCCATTTTTTCTTCGCAGCACTGACAAACCCGGTGACGGTGAGAGAAATTCAACAACGCTTTAGAGACCGTTCTCATGGCATACAGCAGGTAGTGCTGAAACTCGGTTGAAAAACAGTCCTCTTTCATTAACAGCAACACTCTGCGATACGGCATCAGGTAGTGATGACTGGCTTGCTGAATGTTGTCGGTCTGCTCATAAAGGCATCCCAGATTGTGCATATTCGCCACCCATCCCATTAGCAGTGAGATGTCTTCCAGCTTCACAAACCACTCGGCCTCTATTGTGCTGACTGCCTTGCAATAGGCGACTTCAGCACGATCCCACTGTTTCAAACGATACGCTTCATTCCCCTGCAGGGTTATGTCTTGCCACTGAGCCATAACGTCCCCTCATCTTTAATGAGAATCATTATCGTTCGCAAATTAGGATAAATCAACCGTATTTTTGTGGGTTCGAACACAGGTAAATCTTGTATAAATGTACCAGATTTAAGTGGCTACTCTTTTACTTGATAGTAATTGAGGCTGGCCTGCGCCCGCTGTCTATGTTAATTGTTGAACGCAACAATAGGTCATTGCACAGTGTTGCATATCAACTGAAAACACACAGTCCTGATTTATTTTCATTTAAAAAGCGATGACTCAATAGATAATTCAAACCATTAACTAACGAAAGCAAACAAGTAACCTGCTGTAAATAATTAAGCATAAATTGTAGATTTAAAAGAAACTTATCGAGTTTTTTAAAATTATCTAACTCGCAATATATTCCCAATGAAAAAATAGTGTAATTGTTGAGACAGCAGTAAAATTACATAAGCTTGATAGTTTTTCTTTTACGGGTTTTATTAAAAACACGATCAAATTCAATCAGGTAAGAGTGGTACTTAACGGAACCCGGTTGCAAGCCCTGCTCCTTTGCATAGCGTTTTGGGTTGTTACTGGATGCACGCATGGCATCTTTTCTGGCCTGGTCTTTGGAACTCATGATGGACCAGATCGTTTTTCGGGACATGGGCATATAGTCTGCCACCAGACCGCGGTGTGGATCGAGCTTCACTGACACGACACAATTGTCATCTTCGCTGATAGCCATAACACTCATACCACGATTATCGCGAATGGCTTCCCGTAGTTTACTTTTTCCATCTCTGGAAATAATCTGACCACCGTCGCTAATAAAAAAGCTGACACCTGGCTCTGTTGTATAAGAATGCATACACTCTCCCTTATCGAAGTGAAATGACTATTGCTTGATGCTGCGTGATGACTGACTTTTTTATTCGTTATTTTTGCGTGACATAAATTAGCAAAACCCATTTAAAGCGACAAGGCTACTGATTGGCAAAAGCTATGTTACAGATTGTTAAATCAAATTAATGCAATGTTAAAGTCTACATCGTCAAAAATATTGATCATTTAAAGTGATTGTATTTAAACCAATGATCAATACAGACTGTCTGATTCAGACATTTTATAAAGACAGAACGATCATATACTGATACCTGATTGTCCATACTGGTCATTTGGCGATTTATTCATCGATCAAAGCTTTTCATCTCTGAACCAAACAGTTACATAAAAAACTTAAATGAAATTGAGTAAATTTTTTGTAAGCTCACCAATTGGCGCACTAATGATCTTTTTTTAAACAGTTCTATCTGAACAATGCGCCTTCAGGTGCAACAATAACCAAGGCTCGCTGTAAGTCTTTAACAATTTAAGGGTACTCAAGCCAAAGCCCGAAGTACCCATCATCAACAGGTAATATGAATTTACTTCAAAGGCGGTTTAACAGACTCGTTGTACATCTGTGTACAGAGATGACTGCCGTTTTCTTCCAGTGGCTGTTCCAGTAACCAGCGAAGCGGTGCTACCACCGGGCTGGTCAGGAACCGAATCGTTGTGACAATCAGTTCACCAGACGGTATGCCAAAGCCAAAGTCATTGAAACTGCCGCTCACCATCACTGGCAATGACAAGCCAAATATCTGCGCGGTTTTGGCTCTGGGTACCAGCACCAGGTTGATTTTCTCATGGGTAAAGTCAATGTCGGAATGCCCCAGTACCTGCATTTTCGAAGTGTCCAGCATCAGAACATTGTCTTTCATCTGGCCATCCTCCAGTTGAAAGGTTCCGACGGCACAGTTCAGCTGGGAAGGATCACTGGGACCCAGTCGGGGCAATACCGCTGTCGCCAGACCAACGGCCCAGAGATCGATAATTCCGGCTTCAAAGTCTCTTGGCCATACTGCAAACCCAAAATCTCCCTTAGCATGGCTGAACAGGTCTTCCGGTGTTTGCGCCACAGTCTCAATATCCATTCTGAAGCTGATGTCACCCTGCATTTTCGTATAAGGATCAATGCGACGGGCCAACACACCGTAATCCAGACGATCGATATCGGCTTTCAGGCCAATGGCAAATCCATCTTCCTGCGCCCTCAGGTGACCATGAGCATTGATCTCACCACCGGGCAAAGCAATATAGAGTGGGTTAAGAGACAGATCACCTTCCTGAAGTTTCAGGTACAACTGACCTTCACCCAGATGATCGTCGCCTGATAACACTTCATCAACGTCCAGACGGAAATTCATGTTCAGGCGATGAAGAATTTCGGCACTGAGCAGTGATGGCTCTTCTTCATCATTTTCTGCCGGTGTCTCAGCCACCGTTTCCTCTTCATTATCTTCGCTGGACCAGGCTTTCCAGTCACCGGTTCTGAAGTCATTAAGCTGAATCGATGAGGCTGTCAGCTGGATATCCAGCTCCGGTTTACTTTCAGTCTTCAGTTCAATCTTCCCCGTCAGTTCACTGTCGCCTACCGTGATTTTTGACTGGGCTATTTCAAAGCCGGTGGGTTTCATACCTAAACGACCATTGACACCGACTGGACCATAAGGCGGCATATCAACATCCAGCAGCGGGTTCAGTCTGGTCAGTGACGGCGTTTTAAAGATAAGTCCGAGTCTGGCTGTACGCCGTTCGATAGGCAGGTTCACCATGGCATAGGACATAAACGTCATATCATTAATATGTGCCGACAGCTGCATATTGACGTTTTTTGGATTGGTCAGCAGACGGTTCAGCGGGTTAAAGCTGACTTCAAACGTCACAGGCAGATTTTTCAGCTCACCGTCCATTTTCAGCGTTGTTCGCAGATTTGGACGGGCTGTGATGGTTCCGGCATTCAGCAATACATCAGAGACTTCGCCATTGCCATTATTCAGACGAAGCAAACCACCATCCAGTGCGGCCTGCAGTTCAACTGTTCTGATCAGTTCCGCAATGGTTTCACCGCGTAACTTGAGGTTAAAGCGGGCTTTGTCCAAAGTGACATCAACGTCGTCAATGACGCCCAGCTCGGACATCATACGACCAAAGTCAGGTCGATCAACATTCAGATTAAAGTCGGATGCAATGGTTTGGTGACGTAAATCCAGTGCCAGATCACCATAGAAATAGGAACCTGCATAAATAGCCGACAGTGGACTGGGTTTTAGCCGACCATCACGGATATAGCCGGAGAATTTCAGGTCACTGAGGGTTTGTCCTGCGACAAACAGTGAGTCCATGCGGAAATCAATATCGGCATCGGCAATGTAGATCTCGTCAGCCAGCAGCGGCACATCCAGCTTAAAGCCATCTTCCGATGGTGTGTCATTGCTCTTTTGTCCGGTTGCTTGTCCGGTTGATGGTGCTTCACCCTCTGGAAACTCTTTACCCTCAGGAAACAAGGTCACCAACTGGTCAACATTGAGTCTGGGTAATCTGGCCACTATTTTCGCGAGTCCACCCTCTTCTTTGCGAATCCAGTCAATGTCCAGTTTGCCGGTCGATTCACCAATCACCAGTTGCGATAAGGCAATGCCCAGAGATGCCCGCTGATTATGCAGACTGCCGCGAAAACGCATGGGTTCTTTAACATCAGGTTTTACCCCCAACCATCTGGACAGGTCACCCAGATGAGTCGCATTCATTTCAATGGCAAACTGACTGTTTTCACCAAAGCCGGATTCGGCAACAAAACCTTTTGCACTGGCGGTAAAGGCCGGACTGTTCACCTGCAGATCAAGATGCCAGTCTTTACCCCTGCGAATGGCGATCAGTGGGTCGGCCTGCATCGTGATGTCTACCGGAATAGACAAAAGATCGGCATCCACGGACACTTCCGTATTCTTCGTCAGCCCCATGCTGGCATTGGCTGTTCGAACCCGCCAGTCTTCATTGTCATTGACCAGCAAGCGCCCGTTCTCCATTGCCAGTTCCAGACGGGCATTGCGAATCAGGCGAGCCACCGAGCGACCTCTTGAATGAACATTCAGAGAGAAAGCATCCACCTCCCCTTTGGCAGGTGCTTCCATCAGCCATGCCATTAAAGGACCAATATTGGCTTGCTGTGCCGACAGCGCCGCTTCTGTACGAATACGGCGCTCACTGGCCGTAGTTTCCCAGTGACCGGAAAGGTTGATGCCTTCAATCACCACCGACACCGGTGCTTTCAATTGACCGTCAGCCATTTCAACGGTGATGTGAGTATCCGACACGGATACCGGTAAACCAATCGTTTCACCGATTTCAACATCAAGATTAACCACTGCACTGTTTAACCAGTTGTTCACCAGCTGATTGAGGGGGAGAACCTCTTCTTCAGGTTCGCTGTCCTGACTGGCAGTAGCCGTGTTTGGCTCCTGAACCTCCGGGTCATCCTCCGTCGTATCCGCCTGTTCCAGCCAGGGGGTAAAGTTCAGCTGGTTCATGGACAAGCTGCCACTCAGTCGTGGTGGCTTGCCACGCCGAACTTCCAGCTGGCCGGACAGATCACTCTCTGCCAGCTCAATGTTGATGTCGTTCAGAAGCAGAGCAGCCGGGTTCATCGTCACACGACTGTCTACCGATATGGGTGCCATGCGTGCCACTTCGCTGCCAGCAAAGGTTTCGAGTACCGGAGCTGTGGGTGCCCTGATTTCAAGCTGGAACTGAGAATCCTGCTTTTTAGCCAGGTTAAACTCTCCTTGTATGCTCAGGCGGGCATCGTCCAGCATGGCTTGCAGCTCAATATTGCCTGCCTGTCCCTTCAGGTGCTGGCTGAGTGCTGTTTTGGCATTCACTGCCCAGCCAACACCCTGCATTTCTCCCTCGGCATGAAAAACCAGGTTATCGGCGTCGTCTGCTGACAGAACCAGATCATCCATACGCCCATCAAACTGTATGTCGTCCTGCTGGTCGTCGTAGACAAATGACAAGTTCTTAACAGCCACCTGTTGGTCAATCTTCAGCTCAAAGCCGGATGGCAGGCCGGAGCTTCCTGATGAGCTGGCAGGAGAATCATTCGCCGAGCTGTTTTTATCAGGCTCAGTGCTATCTATCTCCCAGTTGGCTTTCCCCTGCTCGCTACGTTCCAGTCGAACAGCGACGTTTTCAGCCAGAATATGATCAATATCAACCGTATTACGTAACAGTGGCAATACACCTATTTTGGCGCTGATCAGGCCAACATCCACCATTGACGCTTCAGGGTTTGAGCGAGGGGCGAGTCGAGCGTTGGTAATTTTGACAGAGGGGCGAAGAGACACTCTGGCTTCGATATCGCCCTCCAACGCCAGATGATAGGGCAATGCGTTATTGGCCACTCCCAGAATAGTATCTCGCCATGGACTCAGGTCAACACGAAAGCCGATGGTGAGAAAAAACAGTAGTAGAAGAAGCAGTACAGCAATGACTGCCAGAAATCGTTTTGTAAATTTAATGAGAATATTCACCAGCCAGTCCAACATCGAGCCTTATCGCTACCGAAACCGGCAGTGATAAAGCGTCATGGTCAATCAATAAAGCTGGATGATACAACAGACAGGAGGGATTGCCAGAGGCGAGAGGTCAATGAGAAGAAAGAAAGGCAGGGTTAATCGTCAGGTTTAGCCGTATCGCCTAAATATAAGACAATGGTTATATAATTACGACCAAACCTGATCAAGTAGCAGGCATTATGAGCTGGATGAAAAAGGAGTACCTTCCGGAATATCCAGTGTCCGGGTCGGGAAAGCAAATTCGGCGCCGTGACGGGTCACTATTTCACCAACGCCCATTAGAATATCCTGACGGGTCTTCATGTACACTGACCAGTCAATGTCCACTGTAAAACAGCGAACCAGTAAATCCAGTGAACTGGCTCCGTAATCCGTAAAACGTGCCAGAGCATCGCGCCCATGATCGACCCCTTCGTGCCGGGCGAGATAAGCATCAATATCCTGGATAATGGCGTTTAATTTGGAAAAATCCTGATAGCGTAAGCCAATGATGACATTGATGCGCCGGTTCTGCATGCGCGAGGGATTGATCACCGCCAGATTGGTAAACAGTGCGTTAGGGACATAAACCGGTGTTCGGTCATAGCCGCGTATGCGGGTCTGACGCCAGCCAATGTGTTCAACAAAGCCTTCGATCTGTTGGTTCTGCAGACTGATTTTATCGCCAACAACAAAAGGACGATCCATATAAATGGTCAGCCCGCCGAACAGGTTCGCCAGCATATCTTTGGCTGCCAGACCAACGGCCAGCCCCCCTACTCCACCAAATGCCAGCAGCCCGCTGATACTGACACCCAAGTTCTGTAGCAGGGTGAGTACAATGGCCATGGTCAAACCGATTTGCAGCAGTTTAATCATAAACTCCAGCGTTGCCTTATCCATTTTAACGGCACGTCGGTTGGTCTGATAAAAGCTGTTTCGCACCAGACGGAGATAACGGATCAGCAACGAATAAATGAGCAGTATCAACACAATACGGCGAACCTGCCCCACCAGTTCGGCCTCTTCCAGATGGATGTATTCCAGCAGAAAATCCACCATCAGACTGACACCAAGCAACAGCACAGCCAGCGTCAGCACCGGTCTGGCAGCTCTGGCCAGCGTGTCGTCCCAGTGACTGGAGGTTTTGTCAAAATGCTGTACCGCTTGCTTCAACCCCCGACTGCAGATCCATGCCAGAATCAGACTGAATGACAAGACGATTGCTGACTTGAACAACAAAAGAGTCAGTGCAGAGTAATCCTGCCAGAGCATAAATGTTCTCTCCTACTGCGGGTAATACCGGGCTGAGCTTTTGGTCTGAACCTATCCGGTAAGCTTAACAGACACTGTGCAGACTATGCAGACTGACTTGCATACAGATCTACAGAATCACTGGCTGTTAGAGTTTACAGTGCATGGCAGGTTCAATCGCTAAACGCAACATCGTCAGGCAAACTGACCGCAATGACAGTAATGCTGACAAAGCGGATTAAACACTGGAATTAGTCGAATGGAATGATCTCTAACCCTCATTATTCTTTAAACAGAGATCTTCACAATGCCTGCATTAAGCGATGTGACCCATAATCTACCGGAGTGTGCCCTCTGCCTTTCCGAGATGCATGCTCCGGATTTTGCGCCTAACCCTGAACAGAAATGCAAATTTGATCATAAGCACCGAACCATTCAGCTCGCTTGTGGGCATCACTATCACAGTGACTGCATGAAAGAGCAGCTGACAAAGGGCATAAGCGCTTGTGCTGTATGCATGAAATCCCTGTCTCAGCGTGATATCAATGTGTTCAACCGTGAGATTGGTTGTCAGGTAAGTCTCCGGTCAAGAGAGACGCTGGGAAGAGAAGTGATGAGGGAAGAACGCCAGGGTGAAGATCGTGCTTCTGTGGAAAACTACCGCCTCTGGCGGGCAGATATGCTGAGAACTGCATACAGAGAAAGAGCCCGACGCCGACTTCAGGCGATCAGACGCTTCATCCCCCTCTACGGAACACCCCAAAGAAGACGGATTCCCTCCTTCAGGGCATGGATCCGGCCTGCACCACAGGCAAGGCTATTGAGACAAACCCTGCCGATTCGTACCATCAGACCCTCTTATAAAACGCAGAGAACACAGACTTATATAACCAGACCACAGACAGCAGCATCACCGGTGCGAAAGTGCCATTTATCAACCACTATTGGCAGTCAGCACAAACCCACTACCGTGGTTTGTATGACATTCGAGAACTGGTTACCAAAAGCGAAGGTTCCCGAAACATTCTGGATGCCCGTTGTTTATCACGGTTCCAGACCCGTGTTTTATCCTGGCCGTTTGACCACTTTTTAATCTTGATAGCGAACCGGTATAATGCGAAGTTTGATGAAGTATCAGGTTAACCCATGACCACCAAAACCAAAGCACAGGCGCTGCAGGAAAAACTCAACGAGTCCCTGAAAGAGATTTACACTCTGGCACTTCGAGCTGACGAACAGATTGAACAGTATAAAAACGACGATCAGGGCAAGTTTTCAGCCATATTTCAGAAAGACTCCGGGTTTAATGTCCACGCCGACCACTTTCTTCCTTATCTGATTGAAGTCTCTGAAGATGTTCAGGCTTTGGATGATGTCAATGAAGATGAGCTGACTGCCAAGTTGCAGCCAATACTGAATAAAATTCAGTTAATGTCACAAGTGTTGCAACAATTCCATGCCATTGCATGAATAGCAACGGCTGAACAATGATGCTGGCTTTTCAGAAAACTGACTCAAAAGCCAGTGTCAGCAGTCTTTCAAAGTGTAGTCTGCAAGGTCTTTTAATATCCGTATATTTTCAGGGTTGCCATAGGCTTTATTGAACAGGTTGAATGCATTTCTATCGTTTGCTTCCAGCCACTTCAGACTCTGTTTTGGCCCTAAAAACCACAGAGTTCGCAACGAAAAGTAACGATTCAGCAATTCATACTGAAGCCAGGTTCTTCGGTAATTATGGTGGACCCCACTGTCAAGACAGTAAACCAACAAATTTAAGTTAAGTCCTGGCAGTGGTCCAAAGCCCTCATGCAAAGTGAATTGCCTTAGGCGTTTTATAACTCAACGACTGGTGTAATCGTTCAGTGTTGTAAAACTCAAAGTATTCATCCAGCCCAGTATAAAGCTCTGGAACAGTCTGAAATTCATGCGTGTACAGCCATTCATGTTTGACGGAGCGCCACAGCCTCTCGACAAAAATGTTATCCAGTGCTCGCCCTTTCCCGTCCATGCTGATACGTATTTCCCGTTCCTGAAGAGGTGCCAGAAAATCATTACTGGTAAACTGACACCCTTGGTCAGTGTTGAATATATCAGGTTCACCTTGTTCCAAAGCTCGACCCAGCGCATGAATACAGAAGTCTGCATCCAGTGTGTTCGACAGCTCCCAGCTGACCACGTAACGGCTGTACCAGTCAATAATGGCAACCAGATACATAAACCCCTGAGGCATCGGGCAGTACGTAATATCAGTACTCCAGACCTGATTGGGTCTCACAATATCAACGCCGTTCAACAAGTACGGGTAAACCTTATGCTCTTTGTTTCTCAGGCTTGTGCCCGGTTTTGGTCCGACAGCCTGTATGCCCATCAGCCTCATAAGTCGCTGTATACGCTTCCTGTTGACCGGAAAGCCCTGCTCATTCAGCCATGCAGTTATCTTACGACTGCCGTAAAACGGTGTACGTGTATACTGCTCATCAATGAGCCTCATCAGATTCAGATTCTCAGGGCTTTCCAAAGCTGGAGAAGCTTGGTAATACCAGCTTGACCTGCTTAACCCAACCAGTTCACATTGGCGCTGAATGCTGATCTTCGAGTGATCCGGGTCTATGCATCTCCGTTTGTCATCAATGGACATTGCCAGATTTTTTTTTTCAACCAGTCCAGCTCCATTTTAAGCCGTCCGATCTCCTGATACAGGGGGGCAGTGAGCGCATCTGGATCTACCTCTGGCCGTGCCCTGCCGAAGACTTCTGGAACCCCCTGGAGTAGCTGTCGCTTCCACTGGCTAACCTGAACGGCTGCAACTTCGTGTTCGCTTGCCAGCTGGTTTATGGTCTTTTCGCCCTTGTAGGCTTCGAGTGCTACCTGTGCCTTAAATTCGGGCTTATGTCGTTTTCTTTTTGCTGTCATGATTCCCTCCTGCAGGGTCATCTTACAGCCAGAAAACTTAACTTAGCTACCTGTCCAGTTTATGGGGTCCATCATAGTGGTTCAGGGCCCTCAGAGAGTACCCTCCTGACCTCTTCAAGCAACGGTTCACCAAGACCACGCTGATCAACCACGCAAAGGCCACTGTCGAATTTAAGAAACTCCTCTGAAACATTGTTCATTGAGGCGGTTGGATAGACCCAGGCATCAAGGTAGCAGCCGTTGAACTGACGGGCATCTCTGGTGACTGGTGGGTGATCCATAAAGCAGGCAATATCTATATCACTATCAGGGCTGGCATCCCCCCTGGCCCTGGAGCCATACACGATGACGGTGTGAGGCTGGTATTTGTCTGTTATATCTTCCAGAGCAAGTCGGGTGATTTTATCCATTATCTTTTTCTTTTTGAGTACACTGCCTGAACCATTGAATATGTGTGCTTTCAATAATGGAATTAATCTGTGCTTCCAAAATAATCATTAGCCCAGCTGAATGCAAAAGAACCAAACATAAAGGCAGCTAATGTTATGACGGACTTGTATGCAACATCATTTCCTATATATCCCCATACGGCGAGAACTACAACAACCACTGTTGATAGAATTGCAATGCTACTTAGTGCCTGTCAGAAAACCTCTGAAAAACGGCAGTCGTTCTTGGCCGACAGAAGTTGATAACGGCTGGATTTGAGTTACCAGACGAACAAAGGATGTTTTTTGTACCGCACTGTTCAAAATACAACCTGATTCGACTATCTACAAGCGCAGTAATCTCTCATGCCCGGCATGATCAAAAGTAAACTGACGGAAGCCTGGCTGAAAGGCTACTGACGATCTCTGGTCAGCAGAATTTTACCCAGCCGTTTCAGGTTGCTGGCGACAACAGCCAGTGCGACATAGCGCTCAAAGCCTTCTATCCCTTTATCCGGGCATTTGTCGAGACCATTCGCTTCCAGTGCATTGATATCGGATTCAACAGCTGAGTGTTTTCTTCTTGCCCGGATAAACTCCGGGTGGGATTCCCGTTTTTTATCATTGGCCGACAGCCTCCCTTTCTTGGGGAGAACCGGGCGTTCCAGAAGAACTTCCAACTTTTCAAGATTGCCCGGACTCCAGAAGCCTTTGTCGTAGCTTACCTGGCTTAATGTCGGGAACCGCTTTTTGGCAGCCTCGGCCATAGGTACTGTAACCTGGTCGTCTGTTTGTTTTTGCATGACCTGATGATGCAAAGTAAAACCGAACTGATCCTGCAACACGCAGACCCGTAACCCCAGTTCAACCGGAGTTCCGGCTTTGCCTTTGCTGATCCATTCTGTATGAGGCTCAAAGATTGAGAACACCTTCTCATTATGGGGAATCTGCTCATGTTCTATCACCCGTCGGTAAATCAGGTTTATCTGGTGACGGCTGTGGGCTATGTGGTATTTGAGGTTTTCCAGCCTTGGCTCATCCGGTTGTTTTTTCAACAGCAAGGACAAGGTCGTTTCAGCTTTGCGGACAATTGAAAGGCTGTACTTTATGTACTCAAGGTGAGCCATTTCAATGTCGTGCTGCCGCTGCTGTTGTTTCAGTTCACAGGTTGCGCTGGAATGCTTCAGGTTTCGAGCCTTGTTGTAGCGTTTGCGATGCTGGTCTTTAAGATATTTGCTCTGACGCCAGCCCGGAAGCTGGTACTGATTGGAGAGAGCGGATGCAAACTCAATGCTTTTACGGCAAGCGTCGCTCAGAAGGCTGATATCCGTGGGGAAATGGACATCGGTTTTGACTACGAAGGAATCGGCACGGCCATGTAGCGGCTCATCTTTTTTTTAACCAGCTGGTGACCTGCATCCACCGTGACCTGGTTAATCTGATCCAGTATCTCCGGTGTGAAGAGGCTGATGTTACCCTGCAATGTTTGTATATGGTAGGAATGGGTACAATATGGGCCGTGACCGAGCATTTTCCGTAATGTCCCATGTTCATTAGCCAACTCTTGCAGGCGGTCGTAGTCACAATTAGTGACAAGGCGCAGAGTGCCAAAGACCAGAATGTTCCAGAGGTCCATACCGGGACGACCATTGTGCCGACTGGCAGGAATCATGTTCTCAAGCACCTGAAAAACCCTGTGTCGCAGCTCAGGTGTTATCCAGATATGTTGCAGCCCCCGAAGCAGACGGGGAATGTCGTCTCTGGACTTGGGGTTGAACGTGATGGCGGAGATATCAACTTCGCCCAACTGCATTTGTGGGTTGATGGTTTGGCGCATAAATGTGAAAACAGCTTGTTTTGGAAAATCTTCGAGTACTATATGGGGCTGCAGGCTGCTATTTTCAAGTGTTTGAGGGTTTTCGGACAGGCACTACTTAAACCAAACAGAATTGATCTTACAACTTTTCTGTCCAATATTCCTTTTTTAACTTTGTTGCTTGAAGGTTCAGGTTCATTCCAAGAATCATCTGACATTTTTATTATATTCCTTTATTCGTAGTTCCTATGAACTTAAATTCATTCAAATCTTAAAATCAAGATGAATTCACAAGCTTATTTTATGAAGTCTCATTTTATAGCTTTCCCCCTGTGTCAGCATAGTTGTCACCTCTTCTGATTTTTAAAAATCTCACAGGGGACGGTCAGTGAGCAATCAATGGCCAGCTATTCAGAAGAGTTGAAGCAGTCCGTCATTCAGAAGATGATGCCACCTAATAATACGCCTGTATCGCAGTTGGTTCGTGAAACAGGTATCTCTAACTGGACTCTATACAGTTGGCGAAAAAAAGCGTTATCGCAAGGAGTGCCCGTGCCTGGCAACGGTAAAAATCCAGACCTATGGACACCTGAAAATCAGTTAGCTGTCATCATTGAAACAGCGGCATTAAATCAAGCTGAACTGGCTGAATACTGTCGTAAGAAAGGCCTGTTTGCTGAACAAATCCAACAGTGGAAAGAAGGCTTTATCAATCGTAGCCCGGCACAACCTGAAAGTCAGTCGAGTCAGCGTAAAAAGCTGTCTGACGAACACAAAAAAGACAAGCAAACGATTAAAAAACTGGAACGCGAACTCAAGCGCAAGGACAAGGCGTTAGCAGAGACTGCTGCCTTGCTGGTACTCACAAAAAAGGCCCAAGAGATCTGGGGGGAGCCAGAGGACGATTAGTTTCCCTTCCGGATCGACAGAACGCAGTAAAACTGATTGAGCATGCCGTCAGTGATGGTGCTCGCCAATCAAAAGCTTGTCAGGTTATCGGGCTGTCAGAAAGAACCATTCAGCGATGGACGCAGGAGGGTACAGTGATACCTGACAACCGAAAAAATGCCGACAGGCCAGAACCAGCGAATAAGCTTTCAGATGCTGAGCGACAGGCGATCATAGATGTCTCTAACAGCGAGCGTTTCAAGAGCCTTCCTCCCAGTCAGATTGTTCCTGCACTGGCTGATGAAGGTGAGTACCTTGCGTCTGAGCGGACATTTTACCGAGTGCTCCATGAAGCGGGCCAGCAGAATCACCGTGGGAAGGCTGCCAGACCTAACCGACATAAGCCGACCTCTTATTGTGCAACAGGCCCTAATCAGGTGTGGACCTGGGATATCACGTATTTAAGGTCTCCGGTAAGGGGCCAGTTCTACTACCTGTATCTCGTGATAGACATCTATAGCCGTATGATTGTCACTTGGGAAGTTCATGAAGTTGAGTCAGCTGAGTATGCATCCGAAATGATCACGAAAGCTTGTATAAAACGGGGTATCGGGGCGATGGAGTCACCGTTGGTTTTACACTCTGATAATGGCAGTGCAATGAAGGGCGGAACGATGCTGTCAACGCTGCAAAGTCTGGGCGTGGTGACCTCTTTCAGTCGCCCACGGGTCAGTGATGACAATCCATATTCTGAGGCTATATTCAGAACATTGAAGTACCGGCCTGGTTACCCCCGAAGTCCGTTTGCAGATCTGGAAGCTGCACGCAACTGGGTACATGGCTTCACTCAGTGGTACAACGAAGAGCATAAGCACAGCGGGCTGAAATTTCTGACACCAGCCCAGAGACACAGGGGAGAAGCGAATGAGCTTCTAAATAATCGTAAAGAGGTTTACGAACTTGCAAAGCAGCGTCATCCGGAGCGTTGGGGAAAGCGTTCAACAAGAGACTGGAATCTTGACTGTGAAGTCTGGTTGAATCCGGACAGGTCGATCACTGGTCAACAAAAGGAAGTTGCGTAAGATGAGGCGACAACTTTGTTGACAAATACCGCTTTAGGTAAACCACTATATTTCAAAACTCATTATAACAAATATTTTTTTGATATCATCCAATTAAAGAATTAATACGGGTTGATTACGGGATATTTTTTGATGAGGGTGCAGGTAAGGTCATTAGCATGGGTTAAGAGAGTGGTTTGCACACAAGCTTTCGGTGCCGATTCAAAACAGTTGATAGTATTCTCGGTGGATGGACTCTACTATAACTTTATCATAGGGACGACATTAAGCGGCACCGCCTGAGATCAACCCTAATACAGATCGCCCGGTTTGCCTATCTCTGGCCGGATGTTCACGCTTTGCGCTCTTCTCCCAGAATGAAATCAGGCTTTTCAGGTCACGAGATAAGCACCGGCTTTTTTTCATTAGCGATTTCATGACATTTCCAAAAAGATGAGTGCCACATTTCGCCACTTTATGGGTCGATATTTCAGCATTCATATCGGCTTCCGTTGCATGAGCCAAATATCGCTTCAGTGTTGCTACAATAAACGACAGTAATATCAGGCTGATAACCAGAGTGGCAAATTTAGTATTGAATCGGTGCCAGCCTGCATATGATTTAACTTCCTTGAATATCAGTTCAATCTGCCATCTCAGGCGATACGCCAAGAAGACTTGCTCCAAACTGAAATTATCTCTGCTTAAATTAGTGACAATAAATACCCAGCACCCTCTCTGACCGTTCCAGCGCACAACAAGACGAAATGTTCGCTTACTCAGTTGAGACCACTCAACATCAAGATCCATGCACTTGTCTTTGGGAAAGGAAGACAATACTTCATTGAGCTTTTTCCCTTCGTAACGGTGATACTGCTTACCGTCCTCTCTTTCACACCAGTGAATAACCGGATTGATACTTTGTGGTGCCCTGCACAGAAAGCAGCCTTCCCGATCATCAACAGCCCCGAAGTACTCCAGCTCGAAATAACCGGCATCAATAAGTATCAACGTCCGCTTCAGAGAAGAGTGAAGCGCCGGCAGGCAAGCTCTTTCCGAACGAGTATCTTCTGTCATTTGTACGCGGACAAAACTATCTTCAAGCAAATCGACAGTAGCATGCATTTCGATGGCAGCTGGACTGACTTTGTTAAACCGCCCCGGCAAAACGTCCTTAAGCTCGTCATAGACGGCCTGAGACGAACCATCATGGAGCCAGATATGTTGAAATTCAGAAAAGGGACTGCTTGGTTCAAAGCTAATTACTTTGCGACTGACAGCATCAAGACACCGCAGCCAGAGCCAGAGAATCAACAGGGGAAGAGAAGTCTTTTTGACTTGCTCCCGCCATGAATGGTCAGAAATGTTCAAACCGGTCATCTCAATAAACTTCCGGTACAAGTCAGCCTGTGTCGTTGAACATCCGTCACCACCAAGGCAGGCAATAAAGGCTATGATGAGTTCGAGAGGCGGTAGTGGCACAGTTCTGTGATTCTAGCCCTGTCTGCTAAAATACGACATTCGGCAACTTTGAAAAATGCGGTTTAAAAATGTGCCTTACGCAAGTCCTCTGTACAACATGTGGCAGTAACCAAGTTCGGCCTTTCGGATACAGCACTCATGATGTTCCACGATACTATTGCTGTAATGACAAATGTGAAATCAAAACCTTCATGCTTGAATATCGCTACAAGGCCTGTGAGCCTGGCGTTAAAGAAAAAATCATCGATATGGCAATAAATGGCAGCGGAATCAGGGATACAAGTAAAGTACTCGGAATAAGCAAGACAACAGTAATAAAGACTCTAAAAAAAAAGAAAGCGGTCTGGTAAAGGTCAACCCAAATATTCAAACTATTGATCTCAAGTCAGATGCAATTATTCATGTAGGGCTTGTCTGCCAAGAGGCTGAGCTAGATGAGCAGTGGTCGTATGTTCATGATAAATCGAACCAACGCTGGCTTTGGTATGCTGTTGATCACGCTACAAATACCGTGCTTGCTTATGTTTTCGGAAAACGGAAAGATGAAGTTTTTAAAGAACTCAAAACACTTCTGAAGCCATTTGGTATTAATAAATTTTACACCGATGATTGGGGAGCCTATGAGCGACACCTTGATGAAAACATGCATATTATTGGTAAAGCAAACACTCAGAAGATAGAGCGTAAAAACCTTAATTTTCGGACTTGGATTAAACGGTTGGCCAGAAAGACAATTTGTTTTTCAAAGCTCGAAAAGATGCACGATATTGTTATTGGATTATTGATTAATAAAGTTGAGTTTGGGGTCAATATTCACGCGATATAACAGTTCTGGCCCACTACCCGAGAGGCTTTATGAGTCGATGCCTGACAGTAAAACCAAGCTCTTCTGCCATCAGGGTCAATTCATCTTCTGAGAAGCACTTCTGCAAAGTATTTTTGATGGTACTAATCTGAGAGGGGTTCATCTCTTTAACCATGGTCAGTTGTCGTTGCTATAACAAGTTTGACCATGGGAGGTGAACCTGCAGGATTACTCTCACTAGTGATTAATGCTTAATGTCGTCCCTATGATAACTTTATCAAGAACTGGTGAAGGTTCAGAGCAGTTGATAGCTGAACTTCATCCTCAAATCGTCATGACCGCATCTCCGGTCACCCCGCACTATGAAAATAATGTTCTGCCACAATACAACTGAAGCAGAACCTGACAGTGGTCGATGTTTTTGCAGTGGCTTTTAGACCCTGAACTCAAATTGACCTGGGCTGGATCGTTCGCACCCTCGCTTATCTCATGATTCAGAGCTGGCACCATCAGGTTCCATCTCTGGAACATTGAATGCACGGCAAACAGCCCTTTTCTCCAAGTGAGATTATGGCGATCCGATTCAGTCCGTCAGGCTCTGCCGTTCCTCCGTGAACGTTTGGAGCATAGATGATGCAAACGATTGTGAAAAACTGTGCGGGCATTGATGTCCATAAAATGATGGTCATGGTTGCCATTCGCAAGGAAATGCCTGAAGGCGATACTCAGGTGCTCACTCGTGAGTTTGGCACTTTCCGCAAAGACCGAGAGTTAATGTGTCAGCTAATCCCGCACAACATACGCCTTAAGTCGTATTAAAACTGATTGGTCGTACAGATAATTGATGAGCGCATAAAAACTGCCTCACGCTTTTCGTGCTCCTTTTCCAGTTTGTTTACCCTGAAACCCCGGCTACGATGATCGCTATGATGTGTCGAACTGGATCTTTCTTGCAGCAGTACCGTGAATGATCGCTTGGAACATCTCCTCCCAACTCTCAATCAGCCAGGAAAGAAAGTAACGCTTGGTTCAGCCGCCGCCGTAGGCGGTCGGCTGGAACCATTTGTTATGCCTCGTTTATTGGATTTTATCTGAAAATTTTGTAATCAAATCATTCAACTTTGTTTCTAAATGAAATTTCTGTTCTTGTCACCATGCAAGCTTTGCCATTAAGTTGTGGTGTCAAGTATGCATTTGCATTGCCATCTTTTGTTTGTAACACTGTAGTCTGATTATTTAAGCTGCCAGTGAATTCCCAGTTATTGAATACCTCATCTCTTGCAATGATACAGGGCTGATCAAGCACAAATGTTTCTGAGTAACTCGTATCGCATCCTGATTCTCCATTCGGAGCTGCAATTATTCTTATGTGGCTATCTCCATCACTATAATCTTTTACTGATAGTGCATCATAAAGTCTAGAATCAACATCAATATCATCAATCCACTTAGCATGAGTTCCATGCTTTTTATCTTCAATATAAAAATCAGCAACAGATTTGATTCTTGAATAACACTGATTTATTCCATTTTCTTTTGCCATACTTGAGACAGTAGTTAGAGAAAAGGCAGGGGTTGCTACGACAATTAAACTCATAGCTGTAATTAATCTTAATATCATTTCTTACTCCTAACATGTATTTGGTTAAAATATCAGCAAGTCCATAAAGGTTGTTTTTATTTGTTTCTGTATATCCGAAAATAACACTAAGAATATATGCGTAAAATCACCTACTTGAATTTTTGTTAGTAATCTCGTATTTAGAGGCATAACGCAGAATCAATTTCCAGAGATAGGTGCGTGTTCCACGCGCCCTTAGTTTCAGGGCTTTCTGGAAGACCGGGCAACATAGTTGCTGTATTTGATCCACCAGGAAAGCCAGGAAGGTCAGGTAAGCCAGATTGGTTGCCAGGTGCTGCTCACCGTGACCATAGTTGTGTTCAAGTTCGTAGCCTTGGTTCTTCAGGGTATTGAAGGTTTCATTTTCTATGTGCCAACGACATCTTCCTCCTTCGGCTGTGGGGAGTACAGTTTCTTCGGTTAACGGGATGTCGGTTATCCAGCCCCAGGTGTGCCGTTTGCCTTTCTTGTCTGTTTCGACGTAATCAAGCACATTGACGATTTCAACCGGTTCAGTCTTGTTCAGGGGAACCCCATTGGCATAACGGCACCAGTGTTTGGCACCGTTGCCGTCAGTCATCTCAAATCGTTTGACATCGCCCTTCTGATCCAGCGCATCCATAGCCTCAATCATCGAAGTGTGATTGCCATCTTTGGCAACAATGATGTAGTGCCACCCATAACTTCTTATCAGTCGAACTGTCGGACCATCAGCGTAGAGACCGTCCAGCACAATAACCAGCTTCAATTGCGGGTGATCTCGCTTGATGTCTGAAAGGAGACGTTTGAGGGCATTTTTTTCACAGTCATTCTTGGTTGTGCCATCTTGGTGAACAATGGGCTCGGGGGCCAGAGGCAATACGGTTTCTCTGTCAGGATGGACAATGCAGGCGGCCAGCATCTGGTGATAGTAAGCTTCATTGGCCTTACCTTCATTTTTTATACAGCACTCCTGACAGCGGCACTTGCCGGAGTAGTAAAGCCCTGTCCCATCAATGGCTAATACTCGATGCTGCAGTTTTACCTAAACAAGTAACGTATTTATCTCGATTCTAAGCTGCATCTAAAAGTTTAAACTTCCGGGCGTGTGCTTTGAGTGAGTCAGTTGCCTTTTGTTCTCCCAGGTCTCTACCAGCCATATGCCTGCTCGACTCCCGCTTGGGCAAAGTATGCTCTAAGGCTAAGGCCAGAGCCTTAAGCTCGGTATCTGGATCTTCCGATTCAACCACTGATTTCACCGTAGCAAGCAAGGCTTCTGCATTGAGGCGTTCGATCAGACAGCCTGCGGGCATTCCGGCCTGTTTGTTTTTCAGTAGGACGAATTGCTCAGGGTGCAGTAACAGCATGTGTTCGCACAGCAGGCTCAGGATCACGCCGCGCTGCGATCCGTCAGCACCTTGCTGTTTGCTCAACCTGTTCCAGCCACAATGAGCTTTCCAGTCTTGAATGAAAACCTCGACCAACCACCTCAAGGTGTAAATCCTGGCTATGTCGGTATGCCGCCATGACATATCTGAAGCCACCAGATAGCGATAATCCTCTTCACCCTCATACTTCAGGGCAATAACAAAACGTCTTTTCCCATGAGCCTTAACATACAGCCGAGCAGCCAGCATCGTGACCTGCTCTTCTTTGCCACCGCGTATTATGAGTTGAGTTTCAGCGCCTTTCTGGCGCGAAAAGTAAGCTTTGAGAGTCGCTTCCGAGTGGTTTCGGTTGGATACTTTCTGATTCGAGCGCAGTTGGCTGACAACCTGGGCTCCGCCTGTTATTTCCGCAGCCTTATCCATAAAGTCTCCTGTGCCATACAGTGCATCAGCGAGAATTGCTTTGATCGTAATGTTGGGAAACGAATCAACAAATTCTTGCAGCATAACCAGCGTCAACGACTGCATGGTGGGGTAACGAACATGATCTGGCTCAGGACGGTTCGGTCGTTCTTTTTTCTGAATGCCTTGCTTCCTGAGCGCCTTGTCTTTCTTCCTCCATGCAGATAACTCAGGGTCAGGAATATAAAAGCGAAACCCTACTGGAAAGGTAGCTACTTCAGTAACGAGCACCATAAACACCAGTTCCTGCCCATTAAAATAACCACCTGTTGATTTGTCTTTTATCTTATGGGCACCGTCGATTTTTGAAGTCCTTTTAGTGCGCTTTTTTCCTGTATCGTCGATAGCAAGGGTTCCACTTTGTATTCCATAGCGTAGAAGAATATTTCTGACGCTGGCCTGTAGCAGGCTTTGCCATGCAATTTCTGCTTGATAAAACATCCAGCACAGACGGGTCGCTTTGAATCTGCCTAAGCTTCTGCGCTCAAAAGCAGCCCAGTTAATAGTTTTAGTTACCACGATTCCCATGATAAAAACGCCCAGTGCCACTTTCTGGGATCTACTCAACTGCGCAGAGGAATTGATGGACTTGAGCGAATCATTCAAAGCATCCAGAAAGGCAGTGACAACGGGTAATGGGCGAATTAGCAAGATACGACACTTGACGGTTATTAAGTTCCTATGAGATCTTACCTCCAACCTGCTGCTGTGGCTATGATGGAATCTCGCAAGGCTTGAATTCGGAGCTGCAGTAGTAGTCTGCTCTTATGCCACCCTGCCATTTCCTGCTCTCCCTCAAATATCAAAAACTGCAGCATCGAGTAATAGGTAATGATCCTTCAGGCCGGCGCAAGAAAAGCGGAAGCCCTTGAGCCCTCCACCCCGCTGTACTTCATTGAACAGCAGCTTGAAAGGTTCTCTCATTGCCCCTGGATCTACAGGATCAAGGGTGGAGCGCATGTAAGTGTCACAGGGTATCCTGCCTTGAACCCGGTATAGATGCTTCAAGTTGAACTTGAGTTCTTCGGTTTCCCGCTCACGGTCAAACTCCAGCAAGGATGGGTACTTGAGGTGCATCATAGCGAAAGCCGACATCAAGGTGTCCAGCAATGAAATCTTGTCTTTACGGCGGTTTGGGCGGTGGTCTGGAATGCTGTCGAAGCTGTCGTAGATCATCTGGATCATGCTGTCGAGGCACAGATGCTTTCGTGGTTTATGATCAGGCATGGCTCTGAATAACTGATTACGGTCGTCTATCCCCCAAAATTAGACGCAAAAGTCTGCGAATGCTTCAATTTTCTACGCTGCTGAATCCCTTGTGATTACTGGTTGTAATTGAAAGTGCGGGATTAGCTGGTTGCGTTTAAATATTTCTCTCGCCGTAATGCTTTTTACCGTTTGGACAATATCCTTAGGACTTAGCGTTGGTACTGACTGTATCAAAAAGTGGACATGATCCTTGTCTGTCCCAATTTCCAAAAAATATATCTCATAACGGTCAGTTATATCTAAACAAACTTTCTTGAGTGTGTCGTCTACATCTGCACTGAACACTACTCGTCTATATTTTGCAGGGCAGACTAAATGATACATAAGTACAGTTACATTGCCTGAATTCGGATAAAACTGCTTTTAGCCATCTCTCCAATGTAGACACAAACCCATGCTGCGGCTAACGCCGCAGAATCGCAGCAAGCTGCGGGGAATCAGACCCTAGGCTTCGCATTGAAACTGCTTCTCAAAACCTTGGCCACGACAACCTGAAAACGACAAAGCAATATTTACGATCAAGAAAGTATACTCGCACAACACCATTTTCAGAGGCGGTATCAGGAGCGGATTGATGCAAAAGTTTCACTCTGGTGAAATATTTGATCGTTTCACCCGACTGACTTACGTACAAAGATCACAGTATGAAGAATATGCAAGAATTGAAAATGAGAATGGCGGAGGGAGAGGGATTCGAACCCTGGGCAGGCTATTAACCTACGCCGGTTTTCAAGACCGGTACTTTCAACCACTCAGTCATCCCTCCGCAGGGAATAACACTGCTATAAAAAGCAATATTACTGAGACTTTTAAAATGAAGTGGCGGAGGGACAGGGATTCGAACCCTGGGTGGGCTATTAACCCACGCTGGTTTTCAAGACCAGTGCTTTCAACCGCTCAGCCATCCCTCCGCAAAGAACAACAGTGTATAGAAACAGTATTGTTTTGTGCGCTGCATGTAAAATGTGGCGGAGGGACAGGGATTCGAACCCTGGGTGGGCTATTAACCCACGCCGGTTTTCAAGACCGGTGCTTTCAACCGCTCAGCCATCCCTCCGCAGCGACGAGAGCAATATTACCTTAAATCCCTTTCCTGTCAAACCCTTGATATCAAAGAATATATTAAACATAAGGCTGGATAAGCCCGATTTCTGGTCGAAAGATATTGATTAACGGATCACAGTTTAACAATTCAACACAAACCCAAAGCTATAGCTCCAGCCATAGGCTTTGGTATACTGCTTTATATCCCCAACGTGGAGAACAATGATATGGAACGCAAGCCAGTTACCCTCGCTTCGGCCGTTGCCCAGTCGGGCACGGGTATCGAAATTAATAAAGTCCTTCGTAATACCTATATGTTATTGGGCATGACATTGCTTTTCAGTGCTGTCACTGCCGCTGCCAGCATGGCCATGAATCTTAGCTATATGACCGGGCTGGTATTAACCCTGGTCGGGTTTGGCCTGTTGTTTGTGGTCCACAAAACAGCCGAATCTGCCAATGGTATCCTCTCTATCTTTGCCTTCACCGGTGTCATGGGAGCCGCATTGGGCCCAATCCTTAACCATTATCTGGGTTTTGCTAATGGCCCTTCCCTGATCATGCAGGCACTGGGCGGCACCGCCATTGTGTTCTTCTCCCTGTCTGCTTATGTGCTGACAACCCGTAAGGATTTCTCCTTTATGGGTGGTTTCCTGATGGTGGGTCTGGTGGTTGCCATGGTTGCCGGCATTGCCATGATGTTTTTCAGCATCCCCGGCGGTCAGCTGGCTCTGTCCGCAGGCATCGTCGTGCTGATGTCTGGTCTCATTCTGTTTGATACCAGCCGGATTATTCATGGTGGCGAAACCAACTATATTCGTGCCACGGTTTCCCTGTATCTGAACATCTACAACCTGTTCACTGCCCTGCTGCACCTTTTGGGTGCTGCTGACGACTAAATAACGGACAACATTTCGCAGGCCCTGTCTATGACAGGGCCTTTTTTATGCACAAAGATCTTCAGGATCTCTACTATGAAGTACGCTCTGGCGATATACGGTGCTCCAGCCACCAGTCAGGCAGCACAAACTGCCCTGCACTTTGCCAAGGCTTTGATCAACAAAGGTCACAGCATTCATCGACTGTTTTTTTATCAGGACGGCGTCCACACAGCCACTACCCTTGCCTCACCACCTCAGGATGAGCAAAACCTGCCTGCGGACTGGGCTGCATTTATTGGTGAACACCAGCTCGACAGTGTAGTCTGTATAGCCGCAGCCCTGCGCAGAGGGGTTATTGATGCCAGCGAGGCCGAACGCTATGAACGTCCGGCACATAACCTGACAGATCCCCACCAACTATCGGGTCTGGGACAGCTGATTGATGCCGGCCTTGAGGCCGATCGTCTTGTGACCTTTGGCAGCTGAGGTGAACCATGAACCATTCTGTATGCATTATCTCAACCCGCGCTCCTTACCATGGACACGCAGCCCGCGAAGCCCTGGATGCTGCACTGGTATCCGCATCGTATGATCTGAATACCTCTGTCTTGTTAATGGGGGACGGGGTCTATCAGCTGCTCAATCATCAATCACCAGAGCAACTGCCTCGGAAAAACCTGTCAGCCTTGCTAAAAGCATTACCACTGTACGGAATCGACTCGGTTTTCGTTGATTACGAATCCCTGCAGGAACGTGACATCAGCGAGGACCAGCTCAGCGAAGGCTATACACTGCTCGAAGAAGGTGGTCTGGCGCCATTTATTGCCCAACATGACAAGGTACTGAACTTCTGATGTCCACATTGCACACTGTCAACAAAACCGGACAGGCGCTGGAACTGTGCCTGCGCTCATTATTACTGGGCGATGCTATCTTGCTGATTGAAGACGGGGTCTATGCCCTGTTCGAAGCCTCAGAAGTCCTCAGAGAAGTCATCATTGATATCCCGGTCTATGTTCTGGAAGCCGATATACTCGCCAGGGGCGTTAGTAATCGCGACGATCTGGACATTACAGCGATGAATTATGAAGGCTTTGTCGAACTGACCGAAGCCCATGAAAAAATCTTAAGCTGGCATTAATTTTTAACATTGATTGATATGACTGACCTGATTCTCGATAAAGACGGCTATCTGGCTGACCTTAGCCATTGGAATGAAACCGTCGCCCACCAGCTGGCTGCAAATCACAATGTTGAGCTAACCAAAAAACACTGGGAGATTATCCAGCTGCTTCGCCAGTTTTACAGCGAGTTCGACCACGCCCCAAGCCAGCGCCCCTTTGTGAAATACATTGCTTCGCACTTAGGCAAAGACAAAGGCAACAGTATGTACCTGATGAAACTGTTTCCTGAGAGCCCTGCAAAACTGGCAGCCCTCATTGCTGGCCTGCCGCGACCCACCAACTGTTTCTGACTCTCATGCGCCTGATAACAGGCGCATTTTCAAAGTTAATTCCCCTGCATCTACATCGTCGAGTACACTGAAACTAATCATCACAACAGGGGGAACTGTTAATGGCGATTGTTTCACTTCCGGAATACCAAAAAGAGATCAGCCTGGGCATCAGTGCGTGCCTGATGGGGCAAAAAGTCCGATACAACGGTGACCATAAAAAGTCGTCCTATTGCACTAACCTTCTGTCTCAATATTTTGATTTTGTCACCGTTTGCCCTGAAGTAGGCATTGGCATGTCCATTCCGCGAAAGCCTATTCGACTGGTCGGCGATATCCACCATTATCGTGTGAAAGGTACTGACGACCCAACTTTAGACGTCACTGACCAGCTCTATGACTATGGCAAGCAAAAGGCCACCGAGCTGGATACGATCAGTGGTTACATCCTGATGCAAAAATCACCCAGCTGCGGCATGGAGCGGGTCAAGGTGTATCACGAGAATGGTTCACCGTTAGGCAGAAGTGAACCCGGCATGTTCGCCAAAGCACTGATGGAAACGAGGCCCCTGCTTCCCGTGGAAGAAGAAGGCCGTCTGCACGATCCGGTGTTAAGAGAAAACTTCATCAACCGGGTCGTTGCCTATCACCATTGGCATCAGGACGTACTTCAGGACTTGTCGTACAAAAAAATCGGGGATTTTCACGCCCGCTACAAGTACCAGTTAATGGCTCATGATCAAAAAGAGTACGCCGAACTGGGGCAACTGGTGGCGAAAGGTAAAAACATCCCGATGGAACAGATGGCCGCTGACTATTTTGAACAATTTATGACGCTGATGAAGAAAAAAGCCAATCGAAAGTCCAACACTAACGTACTTCTTCATATTCTTGGCTATCTGAAAAAATCCATCACCAGTGCCGACAAACAACAACTACTCAAACAAATTGAAAGTTATCGTTCCGGTTACATCCCTCTCATTGTGCCATTAACGGTGCTGAAACATTTTGTGGATGTTTATGGTAGCGAATACATTCAGAACCAGTACTATCTTGAGCCCCACCCTGAAGCGATGGGACTGAGAAATAATCTTTAATCAGAGTCTTTGTTCAAGCATCAGATCCAGACTACGACTGCCATCACTCAGCAAGACGTGTCCTTCCTGAATGGTGGCATTGAGTTGCATGGAGCGTTGGGAAAACTCTGCCAGCTGTTGGGTCTGCTCCTGACTCAGGTTAATAATGCGTAAATTGTCAAACCGACTGAACTTGCCGCTGTTAACCTGCCACCACATATCACTGGTATTACCGCCATAGTTGTATAGAACCACCTGCTTCGAACGGCCACAGGCTTTGCGAATACGCTTTTCATCGGGCTGACCAAGATCAACCCAAAGTTCAATCTCATCGCTGTAATTTTTAAGCCACAAGTCTGGCTCGTCTTCGGTACTGATGCCTTTCGTAAACGACAGTTGTTCATCGGCGTGCAAAGTAAAAGCCAGCAGACGAATCATCATACGTTCATCCGTCTCGGAAGGATGGCGGGCAATGGTCAGGTTATGCGTTTGGTAGTAGTGACGATCAAGGTCAGCAATCTGGATTGCTGCTTTAAAGATTGTGGCTTTTAGTGCCATAGATGACAGCTCAGTGAGAATAAAAAGGGCATTTTACTGGCTCCTCATGCCCTTTTACAGCACCATTATGCAAGAAGCCGTTAATGAACAACCACCTCGGCGGGGCTATCAGCGTCACCTTCACGGTTACGCAGTGCAAAAACAAACAAATTGTCGTATACAATCGGATAATCCACACCGGCAAAATCCAACAACTCAGCCAGCTGCTGTGCCGAATAGCCCTGCTCTATCATGGTGCTGACCATTTGTTTAAACGTCTTACGTGCGTCCTGAAACGCCTGATAGTATTCAAGCTGTTTCAATTGTGCCAGATGATCAATGTAGGGATAAATCAGCTTCTGCATTTTCACAGACAACTCATCGGCTGATTCAGGCACTTCGTTGATATTACGGGTTACCTGTTCAATACCATGACAGGCCTGACGCTTTTCCTGATTACTTGACGATAGTCGTACACTAGCACCACAGGCTGCTATACGCTCCTTAATGGTCTGCAATGCCTTTTCTGATGAGCCAAAGTCATTCAAACGCCCCGACATACGCTTGTCGGACCAGTCACGAATTTTTTCTTCCAGATCGGCTTTAACGTTTACAAGAACATCCGGAGCCACTTTCTCACGCCCAAGCCGCATCATCCAATCAGAAAGCAACTGTTCATTAATAGTGCTCACCGTATTGCCCGGTTCCTGAATTTTTTTCTCAAGATAAGCCAGATAAAGACTACGCAGTTGATAACGATACCCTTCAACCACCATGCCCACCGGACTGCTCAGATAAGCACTGGCCATCATGCCGTACTGAATTGAAGAATTAATGAGCGGCTTTGACCCTGTCTGCATCGTTTCATCTTTCGCTGTTTTCGCAATAACGCCGACGGGTAGTGCCAAAAGGGAAATAAGTAATAGTTTTTTCATTCAGGTCTCCAGCAATCAATCAAAAGGCGGATCTGATAGTTATCGGCAAGACTGACCGCTTATTAGCATTGAAGAAAAAATTCATTTTACTCGCACGAAATAGCCAATAGCAGGAAATGAACTACTATTGGTTAGCCTAATAATCAAACAAGTTATGAGTGTTATGTCAGTCCTCAAAAGAACGATTACCTTTGCCCTGTGCATTATGTTTGTTTCAGCCACACTGTCTGGCTGCGCAGGTCGAAAAGCACATCCAGTAACCATCCGGCAATATGGTGACGAAAACCGTTCCTGCGCGGCACTGGAAAGCGAACTCAGGTTTATAGAATCTGAAATATCAAGACTGGTTCCAAAAACTGATAAGACTGGCAAAAATGTGGCACTCGGGGTTGCTGGCGCATTCTTTTTAGTACCATGGTTTTTTATGGATTTGAGTCAGGCAGAGCAGATTGAAATTGATGCCTTCCGACAACGTTATAACTATCTGGCCGGATTGACGGTTGACAAACATTGTGACAAACCACGCCAGCAGATACCCGATTTCAGAAACCCTGCGGCCTTTCAGGAAGAGCAACTTAAAATGCAGCAAATGCAACAGGAGCAACTCTATCAGCTGCAACAACAGCAGATTCAGCGTTTACAGCAGCAACAGATTCAACAGCAGATTGAACAACAGAAACTTGAACTGGAAAAACAACAACAGCGAATGAGAAATAACAGCATCAACCACTGATAGCACTCGATCATCAGTGCCTGAGTGCTTTACTCATGGTAAAAATGTTCTTCCCTTCTTCGGTGGTGTCATAGTCAACGGTATCCATGAGTTTGTTGACAATATGCAACCCTCTGCCGCTGCAGAGCCAGGACTCGGGATGGTCAGGATTAATCTCTTCAGGTTCCTGATCTTTTATGACATTTCCGGGAATGGATGCCCCCCAGTCACTGACTGAAATATTCATGGTGGTTTTGTCCAGCCCGATGCACACCTCTACCGGGTGCCCGGGCTCATTGCCATAAGCATGCTCGATCGCATTGTTAACAATTTCTACCAGACACAGCTCAAGACGATTAATCTCCACGGGCGACAGCGTGGTCATGGCACACACCCCTCTTACCGCCATGGCCACCAAAGTGGTATTAGACAGCTGGCTGTCGATCTGCAAACTCAGCTGATGGTCGCAAACAGGCATACTCAGTCCCCCTGAATGGCATCCGCAACACTATTATGCATGGTAAAGAGTTTATCCATAGAGGTCAGGTCAAACAGATCTTTCACAGCTGGCTGAGCTGATGCCAGTGCGAATGAACCGGAACCGGCTGATTTTTTCAAACCAGCAACAAGCGCTCCAAGACCGCTACTGTCCATAAACCGAACCTGAGACAAATCGACAAGCAACTGATTTTTACCCGACTCGATCTGATCAAACAGATAGGTTTTAAACGACTCCGCAATGGACGCATCCAGCCGCGTTTCATCGACCAGAACTACCGTAAACTGTCCTTCTTCACGTATTTCAAACGCCATGGTGTCCTCCCAGGCTGTTCATGGTTTCCATTCCAGAATCAGGAAAGTCACATCATCTTCAAAGGTCTTACCATGATTCCACTCCCTGATCTGCTGTTCAACCCGTTCAACGGCTTGTTCCAGATTATCAGAAAAACTTTTCTTCAGGCACTCGAGTAAACGAGCCTGTCCAAATTGTTCGCCACTGCTATTCTCGCACTCAGTGATGCCGTCAGAATAAAGGAATAGCCGGTCTCCGAGTTGAAGCTGCAAACTGGTACTCTCATAGTCCATGTCTGGCATCATACCAATCGGCACGCCGCCACCGGCCACCGGATCAACTCTCGATTGCGAGACCTTCAGCCACAACGGCGGCGGATGCCCTGCCTGAGAAATCTGCACCTGACCGGTGCGACTGTTAATCAATCCATAAGCCATCGTGAAATACAGCATGGATTCCGGTGAAGCCTGAAAACGCCCGTTCAGACTCGACAACACTTTTTCTGTAGAACGAATTTTATAATGGGGGGGCTGATCAATAAATTCTTTAACAATGGCACCTCTGTCCGAGGTTTCAGACATAATATTGTTCAGCGTAAAGCTGAATAGCGCAGATGGAATGCCATGTCCGGCCACATCCAGCTGATAGAAACTGATATGCTCACCATCCACTGCCTGATAGCCAAACATATCACCACCCAGTATCCGGCTCGGCTGAAAGAACCAGTTAAAGCTGACATGTTGAATGGTGGCGGGCTTGCACAATAGGTCAGCTTGTGTGGCCGCTGCAGACTCCAGATCCTTTTCAATGATTGCAATCGCCCGGGAAATCTGCCGGTTTCGCTCTTCCAGCGTACTTTCCAGCTGAATAATACGCACTCCCGCGTTCAATCGCGCATCCAGTTCTTCAAAATTCACCGGTTTGGTCAGGAAGTCGTCCGCACCACAGTTCATACCTTCGATCACCGCTTCCCGTTCCGTCTTTCCGGTTAGCAGAATAAAGTAGGTGTAATGTTCAATCTCACTGCTTCGAATGGTCTTTAACAACTCAATACCATCCATCTCCGGCATCATCCAGTCGCTGATCACAATTCTTACTGTCCTGTCCTGCTGCAAAATGGCCAGCGCCTCTTCACCATTGGCAGCTTCCAGCACCTGATGGCCTTTCTTGCGCAGCATGACTGACAGCATCAATCGCTGATCCCGGGCATCTTCAACAATAAGAATATTCATGCCAGACCTATCGGCATGAGTCGCGGAGACTAAAATGATGCGGCAAACAAGGCAAAAAGGCAGGATGGCCAGTTATGCTTAACCTGCCCTTAGGAAAAATGACTAATCAATTATAACGCTCGCGAAGGTAATCAATACGATCTTTGCAGGAAAAATAACGCTCTGATGCGATCAAATCTTCATATCCCACCGCATTAGAAGCCCTAAGTGTTGAGATATCGACTTCACGCTGACTTAACCGGGGCAGATTCGACAAAGCCTCTATCGCTCCCGTCCGACTGCTGAGAATTAATAAGTCGCAGCCTGCGCTCAGTGCCTGTTCAACACGATTGCTAAAACTGCCCACTGAAGCGGCTCCTTCCATTGTCAGACAGTCACTGATCACTATACCCTCAAATCCCAGCTGATCCCTGAGAATATCCTGCAGCCAGACTCTGGAAAAACCAGCCGGACGGCTATCCACTTCAGTAAACACAATATGGGCAGGGATCACTGCATCAGCGCCCTGCTGAATCAGCTCTTTAAAAGGCACCATATCCCTGGCAGCGATCTCGTCAAAGGGGCGATGATCTTCAGGCAGCAACAGATGTGAATCGGCATCGACACTGCCATGGCCGGGAAAATGCTTGAGAACACAGGCCATACCGGCTTCACGAACACCTTCAATCCAGGCACTGGTCATCTGAATCACCTGCTCCGGTTCGGAGCCAAAGGCACGATCCCCAACAACGTCGGTTTTACCGAGATCAAGATCCAGTACGGGCGCAAGACTCAGATCAATACCGACAGCCCGTAACTCAGACGCCATCAGCCAGCCAACATCTCTGGCAAGCTTCAGAGCGCCCTGAGGATCCTGCAGGTAATATCGGGATAGTTGACCAGCGGCAGGTAGTCGTACAAAACCATCTTTGAAGCGCTGTACCCGACCACCTTCATGGTCCACCATAATCAACAGATCCGGACGTAACTGTCGTATGTCCTGAACAAGCGCCTGCAATTGTTCACGGCTTGAATAATTACGCGTAAACAACAAAACACCGGCAATACCTTCATGAACCAGAAAATCCCGATCTGCGCTGGACAGTTCTGTGCCCTTCAAATCAACAATCAAATGACCCTGTTGACTAGATCGCTCCATAGATGAATCGCTCCATAGCTAGCTCGATAGAAGGCCCCATAAACAGCACCTTTCTAGTGATCAAGAATTTCAATGGTTATACCTACAGGGATACGATCGAACAGATCAATAATGTCTGCCCCATGCATCCTTATGCAACCTCTGGAGCCTGGCACGCCCATCTGTGCCGTGTCCGGCGAACCATGAATATAAATGTAACGGCGCATTGTATCGACATTCCCGAGACGATTAAAACCCGGCTCCAAGCCACTTAACCACATAATACGCGACAGTATCCAGTCTTTACGACCCGGGTATTTTGCTTTTAACGCATCAGAATAAATTTCACCAGTAAAACGACGACTTTCAAATACCGCATGCTCCGGCAACCCGCTGCCAATTTTTGCACGAATAATATGCCGCCCCAGAGGCGTCTGCCAGCTGCCTTCCTGTTGTCCTATGCCTTTACTGGCGGTGGACACGCGATAATGAACGCGTTGCCCATCATCCTGATGCAGTACCAGTTCCTGGTTGGGAATATGAACCGTTATATGCACAATCAAACAACCTTTATTAAACGCTTATGCAACACTGTCATCCAGTTATCGACCTGATCCGGCAGCCTCTGAAGCTGGGTACTCAACAGGATGATCATCAGGTGTGGGCTCTAAGCCCTGCAGCCATAAAAGGTACCATACGACGCAGGATTATCACCATGGAATCATCAATGGCAAAGTCCCGTCTGGCAATGGCCTGTAAAGTCTCAACGCCTGACATGGTAAACACGGCAGAACCCAGTATGAAGTAAGTACGCCAGAACATGTCCGCCGGTGGCAACGTCGGACAGGCGCTTTTCAGTAACAGATAATAGCGGTGAAAGGCTTTCCCGTAAGCCTCGGTAAGGTAGTGCTTCAAATGCCCCTGATTCTGACTGTAAGCAAGCCCCAGCAACTTCATAAAGGTTGACAGATCATCATCCTGACGAGGCTGAACAGCAATGATCTGATCGACCAGCAAATTCAAAACCGTCTCCAGCTCGGGTGGATTGTCCGGATTCATGGCATCAAGGCTACTGTCGAGATTCTTCACAAACGGATCCAAATAACGGGCAAAGACTGCCTGAATCAGAGCTTTCTTGGAGCCAAAGTGGTAATTGACAGCCGCAAGGTTCACACCTGCCTGCCCGGTAATGGATCGAAGCGATGTTTCAGCAAACCCGTGTTCGGCGAAGAGTGCTTCCGCTGCATCGAGTATTTTTGTAACGGTTTCTCCCTGTCCCATGCCTGTGCTCTCTATAGTTCAAACAACCGTTTAATACTTTCGTTTTAAACGCGATACCTGTCAAGAAAATAGGCCTGAATCAGACAGGAACAGTTCCAATCAGTGATATACAGCTTGAAACAGCAGTATTACTGTATATAATTACAGTCACTGTATATAAAAACAGATTTACCACCATGATCAAGCTCACCAAACGACAGTCTGAAATACTGGAACTCATTAAATCCCATATTGAAAATACCGGCTTTCCGCCAACTCGTGCCGAAATTGCCAAAACCTTTGGCTTCCGCTCGCCCAATGCCGCAGAAGAGCATCTGCGCGCACTGGCTCGCAAAGGCGCGATTGAAATGACACCGGGCGCTTCTCGCGGCATCCGTATTCCGGACGCAGTGAATACCAATGGTCTGCCCGTGGTAGGACAGGTGGCAGCCGGTAGTCCGATCCTGGCTCAGGAACATATTGAAGACCATCTTCAGTTGAAAGGCGATTTTTTCAATCCCAAGGCTGACTTCCTGCTGCGTGTAAAAGGCATGAGTATGAAGGATATCGGTATCCTTGATGGCGACCTGCTGGCTGTTCACAAGACAACAGACGTACGCAATGGCCAGGTGGTCGTGGCGCGCATTGATGATGAGGTCACCGTCAAGCGCTTCGAGAAAAAACAAAACACCGTACTGCTGCATCCGGAAAATGAAGAGTTTGAAACCATTGTTGTTGATTTAACACAGGATCTGTTTGCTATTGAAGGTCTGAGTGTTGGAGTCATCAGACATTAATGGGGAATCAGGAGGAGGACCGTCATGCGAACGCACACACCAACAACAAACTCGAAAAAAACAGCCCGACCAAGGGTGGATGAATTAATCCTGTCAGGCCCGACATGGCAATCGGGTCTGTTCCTGTCTCCGGTACTGTCCAAACTGGCCAGTGAAGAAGAGCAGCGCTGGCTGACCCTGATACTGTCAGATCACAATCCCGGCAAAACCATTAAATGGCTGAAATCGGAAGGTATCAGCAGCTGCAATGTCAGAGTACTGAACCGCGCCAGTCGAAAGCAGTCACTGGATCTCACTTATAAGGCTCTCGCCTGCGGCACCAGCCATACCGTTATCAGCTGGATTAATGAAATGGATCAGGAAGATCTGTCAAAACTTGAAGACGCTGCCCGCAGTGGTCGGTG
The DNA here is from genome assembly GCF_001583435.1 of Endozoicomonas montiporae CL-33. Lineage (NCBI taxonomy): Bacteria > Pseudomonadati > Pseudomonadota > Gammaproteobacteria > Oceanospirillales > Endozoicomonadaceae > Endozoicomonas > Endozoicomonas montiporae. Next base: position 2,893,668 of record NZ_CP013251.1, read on the forward strand.
TAATTGCCTGACGATCAGAAGCAGGGATGCTGCGTGAACAGCTCCCTGTATTAGCAAAGCGGGTAATGGAAAAGCAGGTAATGGAAAAGCAGTTAATAGAAAGTTACGTTAAAAAATCAGTGCAAAACCCGATGCTCGCCTATGTCTTCTTCACCGTGGTGTGGACTGGTCACTTCAGCCAGCTCCAGCATACCGGCATCGAACATGGCTTTAGCCACCTGCAGATAATCATCCAATAAACAGGTGTGTGCTTCATCAGAGAATTTCAGGGTCAACAGTGGTTCAGCATCCGGATCGCCACTTCGACGCAGTACGATTTCCCCCGTCCTGAGTTCAACAATTTCCAGAGGCGATGCAGACACAAAGATTCACTCCGTATTAACCGAGAGAACAGACTGAATCACAAAAACGAAAAGTTCAATACAATCACTAAGACAGAGAAGTAAAAATGAGAGGCAGGTCAAACTATGAAAATAAAGTCGATAGCCTCTGCCAGAAAACAGAGGCCGGGATATTCGGTTTCTAGGCCGTCAACGACAGCTGCAATACCTTAGTACCGTTCATGGTGCCATAGTCCAGAGGACTGATGGCTTCTACCGGTACATTGTAAGCTGAAGCCCGACTCTGCAAATCGTTCAACATGTATTTCACCTGGGGCCCAGTAACACCACATCGAACTCTTTGACCATTTCATCAAACTGACCAGCACCATGAGCGTCAATTTCAACATCCTGGTCCAACTCAGCCGCCGCTTCCCGCATCTTTTTAACCAGCATACTGGTGGACATTCCGGCAGAGCAGCACAGCATAATTTTTTTTATAATATAGGCCTCGTTGTAGTCACTTCCTCATTCCGTAAAGTCACTATAACGAAGATGAAATCATAATGTAACCGGTTTCATGATAAGTTAGAAAGTTCTGTTTTTCTTGTTGATCGATATCAATAAACATCAGAACAACAGACGATTACCACTCAAGATTAAAATTCCGAAAGTGTCCCACCAGTTCCTTAAATCGCTTCAGGTAATCAGTTGCCGACTCTACAGTCAGATCAGCGATGTCACTTACGGAATCATGGCTGACTAGCTGAATCAAATCATTCGACTGTCTTGGACTTTCAGGCTGAAAAGACACAAAAAGACTTTGCCATAAAAAATCAATCTGGCTTAACCAGCCAGACTCAAGCATGGCCTCTAATTGTGCAAACTCAGACGGTATTTGCTCTTTCTGCCTGACCAGAGACATCGCTTCAGCAAATGTGGGTGCGCTTTCACAGGAGATTCGATACGGCTCCAATATCTCTGCCAATAATGAACGCCATGCCAGCTGCAGTTGCAGGATAAAACCCTCTCTGAAAGCCAGGGCTTCCTGTCGCTCAGCCAGCTTCCATGCGTCCAGCTGAAGGCGCGCAAAGTGCAAACGTTTATTGGTATTGGTTGTCCAGTTATTCTGCATAGCTCATCTCTGCCCGTAAAAACCTCTAAAGAAACAGTGTATTGTTCCTGCCAGAAAGAAAAAAGCCTCTGTCGTATGAACAGAGGCTTTGCAAATCAATTCAGGCTGACTCAGGATTTTTTGGTGGCTCGCTTTTTCGTCTGCTTTTCAACCCACTTGCCTTCTTCGAAAGTTGCACTCCAGCCCGTAGCCTTGCCTGCAACTTCAGACATCACGTACTGCTGTTTAGTCTTGCGACTATAGCGAATAACGGCAGCGTTCCCTTCCGGGTCCTGACGCGGGGCATCCAGCAGATAGTGATACTTGGAATCAATCTCTGCCTGATGAGGAATCAGCTCACTGACCAGAGGTGCACGGGTTTCCCGGTTTTTCGGGAACTGACTGGCAGCCAGGAACAGACCGGATGCACCATCACGAAGAATGTAATGGTCTTCAACCTTCACACACTGCAATTCTGGCATGGGTACCGGGTCCATCTTGGGTGGTGCCGCCTCGCCACTCTTCAGCAGTTTGCGTGTGTTCTTACATTCGGAGTTTGTACAGCCAAAGTATTTACCGAAACGACCCGTCTTAAGCTGCATCTCGGAGCCACACTTGTCACACTCCAGCGTAGGGCCGTCATAGCCTTTGATTTTATACTGGCCTTTTTCAACCTCGTAGCCGTCACAGTCGGGGTTGTTACCGCAGACGTGCAGTTTACGCTGCTCGTCGATCAGGTAGCTTTCCATGGCCGTGGAGCATTTCGGGCAACGATGCATGGCGCGCAGTGCATTGACTTCAGCAAACTCATCGTCAGCGTCCTGCACTTCTTCACCCGGAACCAGGTTTAATGTGCTTTTGCAACGCTCTTTCGGTGGCAACGAGTAGCCGGAACAACCCAGAAAAACACCGGTACTGGCGGTTCGGATCATCATGTTGCGTCCGCATTCCGGACAGGCAATGTCCGTAGGCGTGGGATCATTGCTACGCATGCCTTCCTGTTCAAGCTCGGCATGTTCAAGCTTCTGGCTGAAACCGGCATAGAACTCATTCAGCAGACCTTTCCAGTCTTTACCGCCTTCTGCCACGACATCAAGGTCAGACTCCATATGAGCAGTAAAGTTATAGTCCATCAGCTCGGAGAAGCTCTCAACCAGACGGTCTGTAACAATATCGCCCATCTTTTCCGCATAAAAGCGACGGTTTTTCAGCGATACATAGCCACGATCCTGAATGGTCGAAATAATGGATGCATAGGTGGATGGACGACCAATACCCTGCTTTTCCAGTTCTTTTACCAGTGCCGCTTCACTGAAACGCGCCGGTGGACGGGTAAACAGCTGTTTCGGATCCAGCGCTTCCAGTGTCAGGTCAATCCCTTTTTCAAGGGCAGGAAGGATAAGGTCATCACCCTTTCTGGATATTGCCTTCATCACCCGGGTATAACCATCAAACTTGAGCGTACGACCTTTAGCACGCAGTTCCAGTCCATCCGTATGAACTGTCAGAGTGGTACTCAGGTATTCCGCCGGAACCATCTGGCAGGCAAGGAACTGTCGCCAGATCAGGTCATACAGTCGTTCGGCGTCTTTCTCCAGCCCTGATAAAGATCCGGGCTCAGCGTTAACATTGGATGGACGAATCGCTTCGTGAGCTTCCTGAGCGCCGTCTTTGCTGGAATAGGCAATGGGCGCATCTGGCAGATAGCGATCACCATGATTGGACAGAATAAACTCTCTGGCACTCTCCACTGCCTCTTTACTGAGGTTGGTAGAGTCAGTACGCATATAAGTAATATGACCCGCTTCATACAATCGCTGGGCCAGCGTCATGGTTTTCTTAACGCTGAAGCCGAGTCTCGTACTGGCAGCCTGCTGCAGGGTTGAGGTAATAAACGGAGCCGAAGGCTTACTGCGTGTTGGCTTGTCTTCCCTGTCGGTCAGCTGGTAATGGGCATTGTTCAGACGAGCCAGTACTTTGTCAGTCTGCTCTTTGTTCTGTGGGCGAAACGCTTTGCCGTTATCTTTTACCACCTGAAAACGAATGCTGTCTTCACCCGCTGCTTTCAGATCAGAAAAGACTTCCCAGTATTCCTCTGGCACAAAGCTTCGAACTTCACGCTCACGCTCAACGATCAGTCGCACCGCTACCGACTGAACCCGCCCTGCAGACAAACCACGGGCAATTTTTGCCCAGAGCAGCGGAGACACCATATAACCGACAACACGGTCCAGGAAACGGCGTGCCTGCTGGGCATTCACACGATCTGTATTCAGTGCACCAGGCTCCTGAAATGCTTCCTGAATGGCGTTTTTGGTAATCTCGTTAAATACCACCCGGCGATAGCGGCTGACATCACCACCAATCGCTTCCTGAAGGTGCCAGGCAATGGCCTCCCCTTCACGGTCCAAATCGGTTGCGAGATAGATGGTGTCGGCATTCTCTGCCAGACGACGCAGTTCATCGACCACCTTCTCCTTGCCGGGCAGGATTTCATAACGTGCCTGCCAGCCTTTTTCGGGATCGATGCCCATCCGCTCAATGAGTTGTTCCCGGGCTTTACGCTTCTTGTGAAGCACTTTCTGCTCGGGGGACAGTTTGCGGGTTTCTGCTGCAGCCCTTGCACGGGCTTTCGGGTCAACAGGCTTTTTGGCACCACCAGCCGTGGGCAGGTCACGAATATGACCCACAGAAGACTTTACGACAAAGTCCTTGCCCAGGTATTTATTGATGGTCTTCGCCTTGGCGGGCGATTCGACGATAACTAGAGACTTACCCATGCTACCTTACACATCCTGTTATCTGCTCCATTGTTTCAGCTGCCTGACAGCGGTGTGAGTCTTGCAAAGCACACTGGTCACACATTTATTGACTCCACTGTTAACTCCACTATTGACTCCACAAGCCGCCTGCCATATTCACGTTTCAACGCAGATCGATGCTGAAACAAGAAAGGCCGGGAATTAAAAATTGTTTCAATATATAAGGTCAAGGAAATAATCGGTCAAGGGAAACCATACCTTGAATGTTAATTTTTTTTCCAGCCTCAACGGTTCAAGCTCAACCATACCTGCCTGTTTTTCCTGAAAAAAACCACTGTTCAGTGAAATTCAATACCCATTTGGCAATAACAGTGGCACATCATACTGCTAACAGGCCATTTCTGACGAGCTGTCCAACCTGCCATTAATATCGGGCTGATCACTCTTTTTTACTCTGTATCAAACCGTGATAAAAATGCAACCCTGTTAAGCCAGCAGCCCTGTCTGATCAACTGTCCATCCAACTATTTACTCAACTGTCGGGGTAATTCTACAAGTCAATTCAATTGGATATGATTGGATAAAAAAGTATTAGGTACCCTCAGGTTAACGGTACAGAAAAGGCCGGATAAGTGAACTGCACTTACCCGGCCACATAGTGTTTTTCAGTCACATCAAGCCATGAACATGCTATCAGACACGTTCAAAAATGGTGGTAATACCCTGCCCAAGCCCGACGCACATGGTGGCTATTCCCAGAGCACCATCGTTCTGCTTCATAACATTCAGCAAGGTGCCGGAGATTCTGGCTCCAGAGCAACCAAATGGGTGACCCAGAGCAATCGCACCACCGTGCAGATTGACCATATCGTCCATCTTATCCAGCACTTTCAGATCTTTCAGCACCGGCAACGCCTGTGCCGCAAACGCCTCGTTCAGTTCAAGATAATCAATATCGTCAATGGTCAGGCCAGCTCGTTTAAGCGCTTTCTTGGTGCTGGGAACAGGTCCATACCCCATAATGGCCGGGTCAACACCGGCTACCGCCATCGCCCTGACCTTTGCCATTGGTTCAATGCCCAGATCTTTCGCACGCTCCGCTGACATCACAATCATGCAGGAAGCCCCGTCGGTAATCTGTGACGACGTACCTGCTGTCACCGTACCACTGGCTGGGTTGAAGGCTGGTTTCAGAGCAGCCAGACCTTCAATGGTGGTGTCTGGGCGAATGGTTTCATCAATGGTGAACTGCGCCAGATTGCCATCAGCGTCGTGGCCTTCCATCGGGATGACTTCATCCTTGAAGTGACCTTCCTGAGTCGCAGCCCAGGCGCGCTGATGAGAACGGTAGCCAAACTCATCCTGTGCCTGACGGGTAATACCGTGCATCATGCCCAGCATTTCCGCGGTCAACCCCATCATGCCGGAGGCTTTTGCACCGTACTTGGACAGTTTCGGGTTAGGGTCAACACCGTGCATCATGCCAATGTGGCCCATATGCTCCACACCACCCACCACAAAGACATCACCGTTATTGGTCTGGATGGCCTGCACAGCACTGTGCAATGCTGACATGGAGGAACCGCACAACCGGTTAACGGTCTGCGCTGCAGAGGTATGGGGTATAGACGTCATCAGCGACGCCATTCGGCCAATGTTCCAGCCCTGCTCCAGAGTCTGGTTGACACAGCCCCAGAGCACATCTTCCACTTCAGCCGGGTTCACTTTTTCATTGCGCTTCAATACGCCTTCAATCAAGGCTGCCGACAGGGTTTCAGCCCTGACATTGCGGTACATTCCGCCTTTGGAGCGCCCCATGGGGGTTCTGCCGAAATCGACAATGACGGCATCTCTCGGATTAAGACTCATTACATTATTCTCCTTATCTGACTATTCCGAATCCTGAACGGTCCGATCGATTCAAACCTTTTGCATCAAGCATGGTAGAAACGCTTGCCGTCTTCAGCCATCTGTCTGAGACCATCCGTTGCCTGATACAACGGGCCAAGGTAAGCGTACTGATCCGCCAGTGTGACAAATTCACTGACACCCATGGCATCGATATACTTGAGAATGCCGCCGCGGAAGACCGGGAAGCCAATACCCATCACCAGTGCCATATCCGCTTCAATGGCCGACTGAACGATGCCTTCTTCCAGAGTACGAACGGTTTCCAGCCCCAGTGGAATCATCATACGGGCAATGATCTCTTCATCTGAGAATTCTTTGGGTTCCGCAGCCACCTCCTTCAGCAGTTCAAACACTTTTTCATCAACCTGCTTCTTCGGCTTGCCTCTCTTGTCAGGCTCATAGATGTAAAAGCCCTTGCCGTTTTTCTGGCCAAAGCGCTCCTGTTCAAACATCACATTCAGAGCGGTTTTTACGTCCGTCTTCATCCGGTCAGGGTAACCATCTTCCATGACTTTCTGTGCATGTTCTGCTGTATCAATACCGACCACATCCAGCAGATAAGCAGGCCCCATGGGCATGCCAAAACGCTCCATCACTTTGTCGATTTTTCTGAAGTCGGCACCATCCTGAACCAACTGGGTAAAACCACCAAAGTAAGGGAACAGCACCCGGTTCACCATAAAGCCGGGGCAGTCATTAACGACAATGGGTGTCTTACCCATCTTCCGGGCATAATTAACGACAGTAGCCACTGTCTTGTCACTGGTTTTCTCGCCGCGAATCACTTCCACCAGCGGCATCATATGCACCGGATTAAAGAAATGCATACCGCAGAAATTTTCAGGCCTTTTCAAAGCCTTAGCCAGCTCTGTTATGGAAATGGTTGAAGTATTACTGGACAGTACCGCATCCTCACGCACCTGCCCTTCGACCTCCGCCAGAACCGCCTTTTTCACCGACTCTTTTTCCAGAACCGCTTCCACCACTAAGTCCACACCGGCAAAGTCACCATAAGACAGTGTTGGAACAATCCGGTTAAGTACTTCGCCCATTCCGGCACTGTCCAATCGACCTTTCGACACCCGCTTGGACAACAGCTTGCCAGCTTCTTTCAGGCCTAGGTCAATGCCCTGTTGGTTGATGTCTTTCATCAGAATGGGGGTTTTCTTCAGGGCTGACTGGTAGGCAATACCACCGCCCATAATCCCTGCACCGAGAACCGCTGCCTTTTCCACCGGACCAGACTGCTGAATCCACTCCTTCGCCTGCTTCTTCAGGAACTGATCACTCAGGAACAGACCAACAAGGGCTTCAGCCACCGGGGTTTTCGCCATCTTCACAAAGTTCTTGGCTTCTGCTTCCAGAGCCTTGTCTCTTGGCAGTGTGGCGTGTTTCTGGATGGTCTTAACCGCAGTCACCGGTGCAGGCATGTGCGGCCCGGCTTTCTGGGCAATAAAAGACTTGGCGGTTTCAAACACCATCATGGATTCCATGGGTGGCAGCTTGAGCGGGTCGCGCTTCTCCTGCTTACGTCCACGGTAGTCCAGTTCTCCGGCAATGCAGCGTTGCAACAGCGTCGCCGCCGATTCCATCAGTTTCTCCGGCTCAACCACCGCATCAACGGCACCGATTTTAATGGCATCTTCCGGCTTCCAGGTCTTGCCGGTGCAGATCCATTCAATGGCATTATCGGCTCCGGTGACTCTGGGTAACCGCACGGTTCCGCCCCACCCGGGGAAAATGCCCAGCTTGACTTCCGGCAGGCCCACGCTGCCTTTCGTAGACAGTACGCGATAATCGGTCGCCAGACTCACCTCAAAACCACCGCCCAGAGCAGTGCCATTAATCGCGGCAACCGTAGGAATATCCAGATCTTCAAGACGGTTGAACAGCTGATTGACGTCCATCACCAGCCCGAACAGGGTTTCATCATCCAGCCGGAAATTAGCAACGAATTCAGTAATATCTGCACCGACGACAAACACATTCTTGCCACTACTGAGAATAAGGCCTTTGATAGAGGGGGTCTGTTCAATGGCAGTTAGCGCTTCACCGAGATCCTCCAGAGCCAGCTGGTTGAACTTGTTGACCGATTCGCCTTCCAGATCAAACCTTAACTCAGCGATACCCTCGCTGTATTCCAGCACCTTAAAGGCTTTACCCTGATAGATCATTGAGTGCTCTCCGATGAAAATAGATCGTTATTGTTATTGCCTGACGGGAAACCCGGCAGGAAGCATCATCAAGTATCAGAATCATACAGTTGTTTGAATTTCATGGAAACATCCTGTTACATTTTGTTCACATGAACGATAACAGTCTGTTCCGGATGGTTCTTTTTCGTCAGTATTACTCCTTAAAAGGCTTTTAGCAGTGGACAATGATCTGGGGCACAATAAACTACAGAGTCCACGGCTATTATGGCTGCAGCCAACAATTTCACTCTCAAGAGGAAAACTGCCTATGAGCCTCTACAAGCACATCCTGGTCGCAATTGATCTGTCCGACGAAGCAGACGACGTACTGGAAAAAGCCAAGTCACTCGCAGAAACCAATGGTGCCCGCCTGACTCTGGTGCATGTTGTTGAGCCACTCAGTGTTGCCTATGGCAGTGATATACCCCTTGATCTGACCACTTTGCAGGATGAAATCACCAAACAGGCCAAAGAGCGCATATCCAAACTCGCAGAGAGCATTCATCTTGACAAAGGCGAGCAGCATGTGGTCTACGGTCGCCCGGAACGTGAAGTTCACCGGATTGCCGAAGAAAGCGATGTAGACCTGATTGTGGTGGGCAGTCATGGCCGCCATGGTCTGGCTCTGATACTGGGCTCCACCTCCACCAGCATCCTGCACGGTGCCTGCTGCGACGTGCTGGCCGTACGTGTTGGTAAAAAGAACCGGCATCACTGATCGCGATTCGCGTCCTCAGACTGCCTTATTCAGCTCATCCAACAGGTTGCCCGGCGTCAGTTTTCGGGCAACCTGAATCTGAACCCTTCAAACAACCTCTCAAACTCTGACCATCGCACCCATTTCGTACAATGGACAATATCGGAAATGAATCCGGGGCAGGTAACGATGGACGGTATTAATCAAACAGGCAATAACAGCAGTCAGCCATTGCGCGGCGCCCCCCTTCAACTGGGTGCAATTAAAAGTGTTCCGAGAATGCTGAAATCATGATTTTTCGGAATTTTGTTCCGAGCATTTCTGCAGGGTTAGGGCTTTAAAAAATGGAAAACCTAACATGTCAGGAACACTTTTAATTGCACCCCCTTCAACTCAGCCCATTGAAGAAAAACGCGCCAGCCATGTTGGCAGGATGATCAGAAAATTTGACAAGGAAAACGCTCTCGGTAAGAGAAAACACCCGGACAACTCTGAAAAAAGACCGTTGACCGAGAAAAAGACCACCAGGCTAAAAGCCGCAAATCCCTATCTGAGAGCGCCTCTCTCAGAAAAAACAGACAACGCGCCCCCTGTAAAGCATATGAGACTGGATTCTGACACCGGAGCAGAATCCGACCAAGGGGTAAAGCCTCAGAAAAACCCACACATACTCGAACGCCATGACACCTTGAGGCCCTGGCGTACTTTCACTCCACCTTTCACTCCACCTTTCACTCCACCTTTCACTCCACCTTTCACTCCACCTTTCACTCCACCTTTCACTCCACCTTTCACTCCACCTTTCACTCCACCTTTCACTCCACCAACAGGCGGGCAGCTTGAACTCACAGCGGTGGAGATGGAGTTTGAAACGACTTCCGACCAGGCCAGCCCGGCTCCTCCAACCTATGCACAAGTCATGAAAAAAAGACCCACTGGTTTGAGAGCATCCATCAAGGTTAACCCTTACGATAATGCAACCGGACTGCAGGCACATTACTCGACGCTATCCTCTATACCTCTTTATCAGGCACCCCATGTCCCGGCCTGGTCAGTGGATGAAAACGCGCATTATGAAAAACCCGGAGTTCCTCGCCCATTGTGGTCTGGCACAGAACTGTCCAGTAAGCTGGTGTCCCACTATCAGGTGCCCCGTATGCCGCCCATGCCGATCGATGGACATCTGAAATACGACATTCCGCCCCCACCTTTGCCAGTACGCCCGCCTTTCGGTTACGCCTCTAAAGAAGATGATATGGGCTACCTCAGCCCCGGCTCTATCCCGGCAAATGCATTACACCGTGCCAGTCGTTCATCTGCTGGCGATCCGGATTATGCTTCCATTAACGAGCTGGAAATGTCTCAGAATCTCGAATCACGAGAAGCAACAAACCCGCTGTACACTCCTGCTTCTGATTCCAATAGACCTGAGCTGCCAACAAGAGAGAAGCAATTAGCGGTAAAGACCGTCCAGCAATATCATCAATCTGCCCGTCAATTACAAAAACTTCTCGAGCAAGGTCTACTGAACCTGAAAGGAGATATCCAAACAAAACCCAACACCAAAGCCTTACGAAAGTCTCAGCGCAAAGCCATGGACGCCATGAAAGAGCTGCAGTCAAGAATTGACGAGCTAGATTCACTAAGAAACCAGTTGCAAGGCGTGACAGGCAAAACCGACAACAAGCAACTGCTCGCACTTAGAAAAAAATCAAACGCATTAATGCCACACTGCTACCCATTGTGAAGTACGCCTATGGTGGTGCAAAAGTCGCTGAGTGGCAGATAAAGGTACCTGACAGAGTGCCCAAAACAGGAGTGCCCAAAAAGAGTATCTGATAAAAAACTCACCCATAAAAAATCCCCGGAAGCACAAAGCTACCCGGGGATTTTTTTTCCGACTCAAGTTGGGTACTACATATTCTCCAGTTCTTCCCAACGCTCCATCTTCGCTTCAATATCCGTATTTACTTGTTCAAGTTTCAGCAATGTTTCCTGAACAGTCTGCGAGTCACCCGTATAAAAGTCCGGTTCAGCGATTTGAGCTTCAAGCGCGTCCAACGTTTCCTCCAGCGCTTCGATCTCTGCCGGTAACGCGTCCAGCTCCCGCTGCAATTTGTAGCTCAGTTTTTTCTTTTGGGGCTTAACCTCTGTCTTCACAGGTTCGGGCTTGGAAGCATTTATTTCAGCCTTTTTCTCCATGGATTCAGCCACTAACTGGTTAATAGCGCCTCCCTGACGTAACCAGTCATCAAAGCCACCCACGTACTCTCTGATTTTTCCTCCGGGCTGAAACACCAGGCTGCTGGAGACCACGTTATCCAGAAAGGCCCGGTCGTGGCTGACCAGCAATACCGTGCCAGTAAATTCCACCAGCAGCGATTCCAGCAGTTCAAGGGTTTCAACGTCCAGGTCGTTGGTCGGTTCGTCCATCACCAGCAGGTTTGCAGGTTTGCTGAACAGTCGGGCGAGCAGAAGGCGATTACGCTCGCCTCCCGACAGGGCTTTTACCGGTACACGACAGCGCCCCGGTGGAAACAGGAAATCACCGAGGTAGCCAATGACATGGCGATTACTGCCATTGATGGTAATGGTCTCCCGACCTTCCGCCACGTTATCAATGACCGTTTTCTCCAGATCCAGCTGATTACGCATCTGGTCAAAATAAGCCACTTCCAGTTTCGTGCCCGACTTCACCTTGCCCTGTTGCGGCTCCATTTGCCCCAACAAAATACGCAACAGGGTGGACTTGCCTGCACCGTTGGCTCCGATCAAACCGACCTTGTCTCCGCGCATGATACGAAGACTAAAGTCTTCAATAACCTTATGGTTATCAAAGGCCTGAAAGATATTCTTCACTTCCATTACCAACTTGCCGGAGCTGTCACTCTGCTCCAGACTAAAGCTGGCTTTACCCTGCACTTCCCGTCGTTCCTTACGTTCGTTGCGCAAGGATTTCAACGCCCGAACCCGTCCTTCATTACGGGTACGGCGGGCTTTGATGCCCTGACGAATCCAGGCTTCTTCCTGAGCCAGTTTTTTATCGAACAGAGCATTCTGCTCGGCTTCCACTTCCAGTGCGTGAGCCTTTCGTTCCAGATAGGTGTGGTAGTCACAATCCCAGCTGGTCAGCTTGCCCCGGTCCAGCTCAATAATCCGGGTCGCCAGACTTTGCAGGAAAGACCGGTCGTGGGTAATAAACAGCAGGGCACCGTTAAAATCTTTCAGCTGCTTTTCCAGCCAGTCAATGGCCACAATATCCAGATGGTTGGTTGGCTCGTCCAACAGCAGCAAATCCGGCTCGCACACCAGAGCACGTGCCAGTTCAACACGTCTACGCCAGCCACCTGACAACTCCTTCATCTGCTTTTCAGCAGGCAGCCCGAGCTTTTTAATGACCGTTTCAACCTTTTGCTGAAGACTCCAGCCATCTGCGGCCTCCAACTGCTGCTGAACCCGCTCCAGCGCTTTCATGTCCGCATCGGACTCAATGGACAGGGAGAGCCGGTGGAAATCACTGATCAGTGTTCCCACCTGCTCCAGACCGGAAGCAACAACGTCATACACCTTCTGGTCGTCCTGACCCGGCAGATCCTGATTCAGCATGCCTATTTTCAGGCCGGGCTTACGCCAGATAGAGCCATCATCGGCAATAATCTGTTCCGACACCAGTTTCATCAGGGTGGATTTGCCCGCACCGTTACGACCGAGCAAACACACCCGCTCACCTTTACGAATCTGAAAATCTGCGCCATCCAGCAGTGGCTGGTCACCATACGCCAGGCTGATGTTATCTAATCGAAGTAGCGGCATTGCCTTGAGAACCATTTATCAATAGACAGGGAGAGCTAGGAGGCTGTCTGAGAATAGTCTGCCCTACTGCGGTGGCAGAAAATTGGTCTAAAAAGTCGCTTTTGTTCGTCAAATAGCTTGCTATTCTCCTCACAAAATCGACTTTTTATCCTCAATTTTCTGTCATCCTCGCTACGGGTGCTATTCTCAGACAGCCTCCTAAGGCCCTCCACAGGAATGACAGGCAAGGATACCTGCATCAAAAAAGGATGTCATTGCAAGAAGGAAACAAGCTATGCCGCAGGTGATCTTTTATCGAACCTGTCAACTCTGAACATGGATGCCAGAATGCACAGGAGCGCCAACGCCTGACAAGCCACAATCAGGAAGAAGGACGTCCGGTAACAAGCCGTTGACACCTGTCCGGCAGAGCCATCGTGCAACCATTCCAGGCATCGGCCTATCATTGGCTGCAGCACAGGAGCACCCAGCAGCATAAACCCATTACCAAAGGCCAGTGTAATGCCCGTCATACCAGCTGGAGCCAGATCACGCAGCATGGAAAACACCAGCATATATCCCCCGCAGCTCATACCGGCAAAAAAGCACAGCAGACACATGCCCTGAATAGAGCAATCACAGTAAATAATGGCTCCGACCACCAGCATTTGTAAAACCACACTCGCCAACATGAACCGCTGACAGTGCCCGAACAGTGTCACCAGCCCCCCCAGTAGAGGGGCACCAATAGCAAGCCCGATAAAAATCAGCGAAATGGATCCCCGGGCCAGTTGCGGGCTTTCCGGAAACCGCACCGTCAAAAAGGGAATGCCCCAGAGACCGGCAAAAGTACTGATCAAGACAAAACATCCGAACCCGTAAAGGCAGTAGCACCAGAAACGATAGTCCCTGAACAGCAATGACCAGCGATAAGTCACTTCAGGTTTGTTCTCTGGTTCACCTTCAGCAGCCCGGCTGCGCACAATAGACACCAACAGCAAACTCAGCACAACGCCCATGATGGCGACCAAACCCATGGCGTCTCTCCAGCCATAAACCTCCATGAGCAGTGGCAGGGCTACCGGCCCCAGAGCACCTCCCAGCAACGCCATGGATTCAACCAGCCCACTAAGCGCCGGAAACCATCGTTTAGGAAACCAGCAGGCCACCAGCGACATGCACACAACAATCCCCGGCGCCGTGGCAATACCCATAAAGCCACGAGCCATGGTTGCTTCTGTAAAACTACCCGCCCGGGAAAACCAGAAACAGGCTGAAGCCAGCAACAAACAACAGACAAACAAGGTCCAGCGACCGCTGAACCGGTCAGCCACCACGCCACCCGGGATTTGAAAAATAAGATAGGTATATAAAAAAGCACTGGTGACCCAGCCCACCTGTGGCAAATCAAGGTTCAGACTGTGTTGCAGTTCAGGCAACATAACCGAGGTCGAGCCTTGCAACATAAACTGGTACGAACAGAACAAACAGGCCACCAGACAGATCAACACTGACTTCCACGATACATTTGTCATACTGAATGCCCTCCCTGACGGTTGCCAATCAACTCTGCAAGTCTGCTTAATTGCCGACTTTAGCCACATTTAGAAAAGTAAGTTGAGAAGAAGTTCAGACAGGAAATAGCAAATCAGCAAGCAACACTGACAATGCTTTTAACAATTCGGGAAGAACGCCCTGAAATCCATGAAAACCAATAAAGATTCAGGGCATAGTTTGATTAGGCTGGTAACATTTTCTGCAAGGTTGCCAGACCGGCAGCCGGTAACTCCAGATCCAGCACGGCGGCATTGGCCGTGGCGAATCCGGGCCCGCCATAAGGAACCCCTTCACACAACAATCCGGTCAGTGCACTGACCAGAGGCATATGACTGACCACCAGAACATTGCCCTGCTCCGGTAATTGTCCGATAGCTTTGGCCGGAGAGTCATCCGGCGTAATGCCATCAAGAGTGTCTACTGAAACACCGAGGATGTCCGAGGCTATCGCGGCGGTTTGTTGAGCCCTCAGATAAGGGCTGGCAACAATTCGATCAATGCCCTCGCCCTTTAATTGCCCAACGGTTTTACGCACTTCTTCACGACCCGCTTTGGTCAAAGGCCGTAATGAATCGCTCGGGGCAGACCAGGAGGCCTGCCCATGTCGCATAATAATTAACTTCATGGATGTGTCAGCTAATGTTCATTGTTCATCAGAACCGGTGTTGCTCTCATGTTTGGAGCAGTCAGCATGCTCTGGCCAGTCGGAAAATGGAAACGGCTTGTCCTCGGCGTTATAAGTCAGAAATTCCAGAACCTGAAACAGATAACAGTTAAGGCTTTTGGAAAACATCAGTAACCGCGTATTCGGTGCACCACTGACAAAACCTGTGACCATTTGTACCATTGCCACAATCAGCACCAGAACGCCTGCAAAATAGCCAGCCACCAGATAAAACATCATAAACAGCAATCGCAGCCAGCGAGACTCGGATTTCAGATTATTTAACAGTTTATCGTCCATAATCGGTTGCCTCCTCTTCGTGTTATAAACGTTATTTAAGCTATCTATAAAAAGCTATCGAACCATGAACTCCACATCGGTTTTCAGCTCTTTCATCATCATACTCTTAACCAGCTGCTGCACATCATAACCCTCAAAGATAATCTTGTGCAGCCCGTCAGCCAATGGCATGTAAACACCCAGCTCTTCTGCTTTCTGGTGCACCTGGCACAAGGTATTGATACCTTCCGCCACCTGCCCCAGGGCTTCTTCGGCCTGTTTCAGGGTTTTGCCCTGCCCCAGCGCATAACCCACCTGAAAATTACGGCTAAGGCTGGAGGTACAGGTCGCAATCAAATCGCCCACTCCGGCCAGACCCAGAAAGGTCAGCGGATTCGCGCCCAGCTTGACGGCAAAACGGCTCATCTCTGCCAGACTGCGGGTAATCAGCATACTCTTGGTGTTCTCGCCCATGTTCATAGCGGCTCCCATGCCCGTGACAATGGCATAGATATTCTTCAGGGCGCCCGCTAGCTCAACCCCATACACATCATGGTTGGAATAGACCCTGAAATAGTCACAGTGCAGCACGCCCTGAACAATTTCACACAACTCATCATCTTCACTGGCGATCACCGATGCAGTGACCGCTTTGGCAACAATTTCCTTCGCAAGATTAGGGCCACTGAGCACTCCGGTACGAATATCGGTTAACTCTTCTTTAAGAATCTCGCTCATCAGGTCAAACGTCACCGGCTCAATGCCCTTGGTGGTACTCACCACAATTTTGCCTTTCAGAAGGTCGCCCGCCTGTTTCACTACCGTACGGAAAGATTTACTGGGAATCGCAATCAGAACCATGTCGGCATCAGCCAGTACCGTCTTCAGATCGGTCGATGCCCAGACCGACGGATGAATGGCAAAGCCCGGCAGGTAGCGATGATTCATATGATCGTCATTGATCCCGCGAACCTGCTCCGGATTGCGCATCCACAACCTTACGTGATGCCCGTTATTGGCCGAGATATCAGACAGTGCAGTGCCAAAGCTGCCGCCACCCAGAATGGCTATGGTATACTGCCTGCTGCCGCTGCTCAGTGTCATGTTTCGTTTCCGGTCAGATTATTTCCCTAGAAGTCAAAATGATACCTCATAGTCAGGCGATCAGCAGCACAGGTAAACGGTTATCAGACAAATCAACCGCATTAATCCGTGTTGTAATTTTGTTAAATGTCCCCATTTAGGCATGATGTACAACGGGAGCAGTGGTATAGTTCAGCCACAAAACAAGGTGCAACCGTTATAAATTAACGGAAGCCACAGAGCGTTTCCGAATGCCCATTGACTGTATTCAGCCGAACGCTGATGCAGATATTTCATGGAATAACGAACGAATGAAGCAACAATCCTTCGAAAAAGACGATCTGATCCGCTGTTCACAGGGTGAACTGTTTGGTCCTGGCAATGCACAACTGCCAGCGCCTGATATGCTGATGCTGGATCGTATCGCCCATATTTCCGACGAAGGCGGCGCCTATGGCAAGGGCGAAATCATTGCCGAACTGGACATTACCCCTGACCTCTGGTTCTTTGACTGCCATTTTCCGGGCGATCCGGTCATGCCGGGCTGTCTTGGTCTTGACGCCATGTGGCAGCTGGTTGGTTTTTACCTCGGCTGGCAGGGCAATCCGGGCAAGGGTCGTGCCCTTGGTTGTGGTGAAGTAAAATTCACCGGTCAGATTCTGCCTACCAGCAAGAAAGTCACCTACAGGATCAATATCAAGCGGGTCATTGCCCGTAAACTGGTACTGGGTATTGCTGACGGCAGTGTCAGTGTCGATGGCAGAGAGATTTATACTGCCGAAGGCCTGCGCGTTGGTCTGTTCCAGAACACAGACTCTTTCTGATTTCATTCAGCTAATTCAGGTTTACACAAATGAAACGAGTTGTAATTACAGGGATCGGCATCACTTCCTGCCTGGGTAACACTCAGGACGCGGTGGCCGACTCTCTCAAGCAGGGACGTTCCGGCATTCGCTTCAATGAAAGCTATGCCGAGCAAGGCTTTCGCAGCCAGGTGTCTGGCAGTGTTGATATTGACCTGAGCGAACACATTGACCGTAAAACCGTTCGTTTTATGGGCAGTGCAGCGGCTTACGCCTACATTGCCATGAAACAGGCGATTGAAGATGCCGGTCTGACTGAAGACCAGGTCTCCAACCCTCGCACCGGCCTGATTGCAGCCTCCGGCGGCGCGTCTTCCGAAAACATTGTCGAGTCTGCGGATATCATGCGCAGCAAAGGTGTTAAGCGCGTTGGCCCTTACCGTGTTACCCGTACCATGGGCAGCACCGTATCAGCCTGTCTGGCAACACCTTTCAAAATCAAGGGTGTTAACTACTCCATTACATCTGCCTGCGCCACCAGCGCACACTGTATTGGTAATGCGGTTGAACAGATTCAGCTGGGCAAACAGGACGTTGTTTTCGCCGGTGGTGGTGAAGAAGAACACTGGACCCAGACCGGACTGTTTGATGCGATGGGTGCCCTGAGCACCAAGTACAATGAGACGCCGGACAAAGCTTCCCGTGCTTACGACGCCGATCGTGACGGTTTCGTGATCGCCGGTGGCGGCGGCATGGTGGTGGTTGAAGAACTGGAGCATGCTCTGGCTCGCGGTGCCAAAATCTACGCGGAAATCGTTGGTTATGGTGCCACCTCCGACGGCTACGACATGGTCGCGCCTTCCGGCGAAGGTGCCGTTCGCTGCATGAAGATGGCACTGGAAACCGTTGACGGCCCGGTTGATTACATCAATACCCACGGAACCTCCACACCCGTCGGTGATGTTGCCGAGCTGAAGGCCCTGAAAGAAGTGTTTGGCAATGATATGCCCACCATCAGCTCCACCAAGTCCCTGTCCGGTCACTCTCTGGGTGCCGCAGGCGTACAGGAAGCTATCTATTGCCTGCTGATGATGAAGCACGACTTTATTGCAGCGTCTGCCAACGTGGAAACCGTTGATCCGGAAGCCGAAGGTCTGCCGATTCTGGCAGGAGAAGCGAAAGAACAGAAGCTGGATCGTATTCTGTCCAACAGCTTTGGCTTTGGAGGCACTAACGCCTGTCTGGTGATGCAGCGTTACGACAGCTGACCTGCCAACAGCACCTTCTGATGCTTGATCAGGCAGGCTCTTTTAGCCTGCCTGATCTGCTTTTACCCTACTGCTCCATTAGTCTTTCTTGATCTTTATTAGCCTCTTGCGGTGTACGTGCACTCATGAACCGAAACAACTCAGGTTTCCACTCTGCTTGAATAGGGTAATTCATACGAAAAACCTCACCATCAATCTGAATGTTTGCCCCTATCTGATTATTTGCAGAGTATACAATCAGCTTTTTGAATTCTTTCTGTTTTAAACCTGAACGATCAAACCAACTTTGCAGTTGCATCCGTATAAGATTCCGGAAACTACTTGAGCTGTCATTACTGTACCTAAGAAAACCCTGCTGATTTTGTGGGCTCATACCATTGAACAACCTAAGCCCTCCTCCACACGTTTCACCCGTTCCAGCAACAAAAACATTTAGTGGAAAGTTGTATAGCTCGTCATCCAAAAAACAACTCATCGTTGGTGCTTGCCACTGATGCGCAGCCGATATTGCTGTCTGACACCTTGGCAGGCAGGTATGATGGACCCCATAAACTGGACAGGTAGCTAAGTTAAGTTTTCTGGCTGTAAGATGACCCTGCAGGAGGGAATCATGACAGCAAAAAGAAAACGACATAAGCCCGAATTTAAGGCACAGGTAGCACTCGAAGCCTACAAGGGCGAAAAGACCATAAACCAGCTGGCAAGCGAACACGAAGTTGCAGCCGTTCAGGTTAGCCAGTGGAAGCGACAGCTACTCCAGGGGGTTCCAGAAGTCTTCGGCAGGGCACGGCCAGAGGTAGATCCAGATGCGCTCACTGCCCCCCTGTATCAGGAGATCGGACGGCTTAAAATGGAGCTGGACTGGTTGAAAAAAAAATCTGGCAATGTCCATTGATGACAAACGGAGATGCATAGACCCGGATCACTCGAAGATCAGCATTCAGCGCCAATGTGAACTGGTTGGGTTAAGCAGGTCAAGCTGGTATTACCAAGCTTCTCCAGCTTTGGAAAGCCCTGAGAATCTGAATCTGATGAGGCTCATTGATGAGCAGTATACACGTACACCGTTTTACGGCAGTCGTAAGATAACTGCATGGCTGAATGAGCAGGGCTTTCCGGTCAACAGGAAGCGTATACAGCGACTTATGAGGCTGATGGGCATACAGGCTGTCGGACCAAAACCGGGCACAAGCCTGAGAAACAAAGAGCATAAGGTTTACCCGTACTTGTTGAACGGCGTTGATATTGTGAGACCCAATCAGGTCTGGAGTACTGATATTACGTACTGCCCGATGCCTCAGGGGTTTATGTATCTGGTTGCCATTATTGACTGGTACAGCCGTTACGTGGTCAGCTGGGAGCTGTCGAACACACTGGATGCAGACTTCTGTATTCATGCGCTGGGTCGAGCTTTGGAACAAGGTGAACCTGATATATTCAACACTGACCAAGGGTGTCAGTTTACCAGTAATGATTTTCTGGCACCTCTTCAGGAACGGGAAATACGTATCAGCATGGACGGGAAAGGGCGAGCACTGGATAACATTTTTGTCGAGAGGCTGTGGCGCTCCGTCAAACATGAATGGCTGTACACGCATGAATTTCAGACTGTTCCAGAGCTTTATACTGGGCTGGATGAATACTTTGAGTTTTACAACACTGAACGATTACACCAGTCGTTGAGTTATAAAACGCCTAAGGCAATTCACTTTGCATGAGGGCTTTGGACCACTGCCAGGACTTAACTTAAATTTGTTGGTTTACTGTCTTGACAGTGGGGTCCACCATAAGGAAAGCAGGCAGTTTCTACGTGAAACATTATCATGCCCGTTCTTGATTCGGGTCGCCTCAGTGGTTAATCCAAGATCTAACTCATCAACCGCGTATCTTGTGATCTCTCGATTAGAATCTCCATCAATACCGCTGATTTCATACGCACCAAAAGGAGTTTCTACACCATTAACTAATGTCTCCAAAGCATGATCAACACTTTCAATCCCTAATGTTCTGGCTATGTCATTACCCGTTCCAGTCGGAATAACACCGAACACTACTCGGGGCTGATTCGCAAGTGATTGCACCACTTCATGGACACTTCCATCCCCCCCACAGCAACGATCAGTAATTGGCTTTCTTGATTTGACGTATTCACTGCAAGCCATTCAGTGTATGCACCCGCTGCATGCGATGTCGCACTTCCCGAACCATCTGTTCGCTCTACTGAAAAAGTCGGAGTGGTTTGATTAATTTCACCGGACTGTGCAGGCGTTTGAGTCGATCCGAAACGTTGGGATATCTTCCCATGTAGCCGACTCCAAACCCTTTCACTATGACCATGATTACTGGTTAGATTGACAATAAAATGGATATGGGTAACGTCTGTTTTTGCTTTCAGAGGTAGTAAAAATATAGAAAGGAACAGCAGCCACAAAAAAGAATCATTTACTCTCACCCGATTACACCTTCGAAAACTCAGTACCAGATTACCAATGTAGTCGAGGTAGCTACCCACAATGAGACGCATCAGAAAGAAACAGCAAAACTCTGATGGCAAAAGAAAGAAAAGCGGCAAATTACTGAAATTTTTTTACGCAATACTGAAGATTAAATAGAAAATCTTGATAATTATTTTCGAACAATGATTTAAACAGATTAACTCTTAATAGGTATCAACAGATCACAACACCAAAAGTACGCAGCCGATCATTTAATAAACGAAATAATACGAACATCAGCTAAGCAAACAACGTAAACAAAAGAACCCATTCAAACCGTCGCAAATCATAACACAGATCAAAGATTAATCACCCTAATCTCCATCAATACAATCGAAGAACAATTTCTGTACAGTTCGCCCCATCAAATCAATTTTTAACCGCTCCTGAATCTGTTTCTACGGAGGAGATAAGAGCATATGGCACACGCAGAAGTATTAACCTCGTCACAAACGGGCGCTCAAAGCAAAGCGGGCAGCAAACGCGACACAGAATGGATGCTGGCGCTGTTCGGCACCGCCATTGGTGCCGGTGTATTGTTCCTGCCCATCAACGCCGGTCTGGGTGGTATCTGGCCACTGATTCTGATGACCGTCATCATTGGTCCAATGACTTTTCTGGCGCATCGCGGCCTGACCCGTCTGTGTCTCTCCTCCAAAAACCCTAACGCTGATATTACCCAGACCGTTACCGAACATTTTGGTGAAAAAGCCGGTTCCCTGATTACCCTGGGCTACTTCGCTTCCATCTACCCGATTCTGCTGATTTACGGCATCGGCATCACCAACACCGTCAGCTCCCTGATGGTGAACCAGCTGGGTATGGCCGAGCCAAACCGCGCCATTCTGAGTCTGGTTCTGGTCTCTGCGCTGGTTGGCGTCATGGTGACCGGTCAGAAAACCGTTCTGAAAATTACCAACACCATGGTTTACCCGCTGATCGTGGTACTGTTCGGTACTTCCGTGTACCTGATTCCTCAGTGGAACATGGCACAGTTTGAAGCGTCCATCTCCATGGGTGACTTCCTGAGCACCGTATTCCTGACCATTCCGGTACTGGTATTCGCGTTCAACCACTCACCTGCCGTGTCCTCCTTTGCTTCCTCTTACCGCAAGGATCTGGGCAATGACGCAGAAGCACACGCCAGTCGTACCCTGAAGCGCACCACCATGCTGCTGGTTGGTTTCACCATGTTCTTTGTTTACAGCTGTGTACTGACTCTGTCTCCGGCCGAGCTGATTGCTGCCAAAGAAGCGAACCTGCCGATCATGTCCGTCTTCGCCCAGCGTACTGATAATGCCATCTTTGGCTGGATGGCCCAGATTGTTGCCATCGTTGCCATCTCTTCTTCCTTCTTCGGTCACTACATGGGTACCCGCGAAGGTCTGCAGGGCATGATCGTCAACAAAGCCAAGCGCGAAGGCAAAACCGTGAACATGAAAACGGTTGATATGGGCATCATCGCCTTCATCATCCTGTCTGTTTGGGCCGTGGCTTACATGAACGTGTCGGTTATGGGCATGATTGAAGCACTGGTTGCTCCGATCCTGGCAATGATCCTGTTTATCCTGCCGGTATACGCCACCAAGAAAGTACCTGCTATGCGCAAGTACGATGCAAAGATCAACCTGTTTACCTTACTGATGGGTGTCATTGCCATCTCTGGCTTCATCACCGCCGAGTTCTTCCTGTAACTCTGTGAATAGCTGACAACGCAGCTACTTATAAACAACGTTGAACGCTTCGGAAAACCGGAGGAAGTCTACCTTCCTCCGGTATTTTTTCATCTGGCAATAGCTGCCAGAATCGCTTGAAAGAAATCGTTACATTTCTGCAACTGTATTCAGTTAACCCAACATCACTGTAGAGACGGCATGCTTAGTATTTTTGACATCTTCAAAATCGGAATCGGCCCATCCAGCTCTCACACCGTTGGCCCCATGTGGGCTGGACATCGCTTTCTGAATGAACTGAAAGAAAAAGGCATTTTGGGCAGCATTGCTTCGGTACGCGTCGGTCTTTACGGCTCCCTCGCGCTGACCGGCGTCGGACACGGTACCGACAAAGCCTCCCTGCTGGGTCTGGCGGGTTACCAGCCTGACACCATTGATCCTGATGAAGCGGATAAAGCCTTTGAAGCCATCAAAACCAGCAAGAAAATCAAGCTGGCGGGTGAACACGAAATTGCTTTCGACTACGACACTCAGCTGATTTTCCACAATGGTGAAACGCTGCCTGAACATCCCAATGCCATGCGCATTTTTGCTGCCGATGAAAATGGCATTGTCGTCTACTACAAAACCTACCTGTCCATTGGCGGTGGTTTTATCGTCTGCGCCGATGAATTCAATAAACCGGCAGCATCCACCAATGATGAACAAACTGACGATTCCAAGGAATCCAGTATCCCCTACCCGTTCCGCAATGCCGCTGAACTGATCAAGCTGTGCAAGGCCAACAACCTGAGCATTGCCGAGCTGGTCATTGAAAACGAAAAAGCCCGTAACAACGGCGACATTAACATTGTTAATGAAAAAATTGATGCCATCTGGGATGTCATGCGCAACTGCATCGAGCGGGGCCTGCGCATGGAAGGCAAACTGCCCATGTCCGGTATCAAACGTCGTTCATTTGACCTGCACAACACCCTGACGGCAAACCCGGAAGTCATGCTGAACGACCACTTTGCCATTATGGACTGGGTCACCCTGTTCGCCATGTCCGTGAACGAAGAAAACGCCTGTGGTGGTCGTGTTGTCACAGCCCCTACCAATGGTGCTGCTGGCGTTATCCCTGCTGTCATTGCCTACTACTCACGGTTTATTTCCCGTAACAATCAGGCGGGTATTCGCGAGTTCCTGGCTACGGCGGCTGCCATTGGCGCCATCATCAAAATGAATGCCACCATTTCCGGTGCAGAGGCAGGCTGTCAGGCAGAAGTCGGTTCAGCCTGTTCCATGGCCGCTGGCGCGCTGGTTGCGGTTCAGGGTGGCACCATTGATCAGGTTGAGAATGCTGCTGAAATCGGCATGGAACACCATCTGGGCATGACCTGTGACCCGATTGCCGGTCTGGTACAGATTCCATGTATCGAACGAAATGGCATGGCCGCTATCAAGGCCATCACAGCAGCCCGTCTGGCTATGCGTGGTGACGGTAACCATGCCGTGTCCCTCGACAGCTGCGTTGAAACCATGTACCGCACCGGCCTGGACTTGCAGGCCAAGTACCGTGAAACGTCGCAGGGTGGTCTGGCGATTTACGCGAAAGAGCATTCTTCCAGGATTGCCTGATTTTTTCAGAACAGCTCGGGAAGAAGATTCATGGCCTTCTTCCCGGCTCTTAACGATAAGGTTCGGGACCAAAACGCTCCGTATATTCATATCCCTCAAACGTTGTTGGCAAATAATAGTCATAGTCTTTTTTCAAGTATTCCAGCACGCCTTCTACAGCCTCGTCAGTCTGATAATGCCTCACCAAATTTTCTTTGTATTTCCCGAATCTCGCTTCAGCAAGCCTATGCTCTGACACTGATTGTTTGTACTTCCCATAAAGTGAGGCAACCTTCCTGAATGATGAGACCCAACGGAAAGGCGCTTCAGGAACACCATCTGGTAACTCTGCATTTTCTTTCTCGTCAAACAAAAGAGCCTTCCAGTCATATCCCGGGTAGATGAGCATCAGCCGCTCAATAAATTCATTATGGATATTTGAGCGGGTATCCAGAATTCCCACCATCATCTGAACCAGGGAAACCCGATGATCCGTTTCCTGACACCATTTATGCAGATCTTCAGTACGACCTCCCATAATCAAGCCATGAGCAAGGCCATATAAATAGGTCAACGTATTGTTCCCCCAGCGCTCTTTAAGCGCCTTGTACCTCAGCGCGTCCGCCGCTGTAGCAACACCAAACACAATACCCAGTTTACTGGTTGGCAGGCTTGCAGCAGTTCTTAACGCATACTCCTCTCCACGATAGTGGCGAATATACTGAACGCGATAGTTGCCATTCTCGTCTTTCACCATAAATATCTCGACTTTGTAGTGCTCACTGAACTGATTGAGAACACCGTTCGCAGCTCCGGGATCAAGGTTGATATTAATACTTTCACCATCGACCACACGGCGACCC
Organism: Endozoicomonas montiporae CL-33; assembly: GCF_001583435.1. Taxonomy (NCBI): domain Bacteria; kingdom Pseudomonadati; phylum Pseudomonadota; class Gammaproteobacteria; order Oceanospirillales; family Endozoicomonadaceae; genus Endozoicomonas; species Endozoicomonas montiporae. Next base: position 2,918,743 of record NZ_CP013251.1, read on the forward strand.
AATACATCGCCTAGATAATCGTAAAACTCCTCCACGTTAACAAGATTTTCATTAAGGTTGATATGGCCCGTTAAGGTGAAGCGGAATGCAGCCAGAATGAAGGTACCATCCGAGTCTGGATTACAGTGGTTTTCGTCTTCTATTTCCCTTACCAGAACTGACGCCTCCCCCAGAGAAAACTGCGCCCTGCCCACCCCGGTATTCCAGACCGTTCTGCCTTTTTTTACGCATTTTGTCAGCATATGTTTTTTGTACTGATGTTGTGAGAGCTGGAAATGATTGGTCTGCATTGCGATTAAAATAGAGTTCATCCACTCTGGCAGATGCTTGCCTTCAAGATGGTTAAGGGACTTGTATTGCCGAACCAGCCACAAAGCCGCCACCAGCATTTTTCTTTGAAGTTCGCCAATGGATCTGGCCTTGCGTCTTTTCATTACCTCTTTAACATACTTCGATTTTTCATTATTCAGGTACTCCATCTGAACTTTATTAAACTCTTCAAAGTTTGCCTTCATGAGAACTTGAATGAAAAGCGCAACATTTGAATGCTGCGACTCAAAGCCAGAGTCGTACTGCTCGAGCTGGTTCCATGAAAAAGGTATTGCATTGTCTATCGCTGATGCTTCATTTTGCTTAAACTGCTCTCCAATGGAAGCAGCTTCTTTCCGTTCTCGAAACTGGCGAGCGACAAGCGATAAGCGTTGCAGCAACTGCCCGATGCATAGCTCTGTGACTTGCCCACTCCGGGAACACAAAAAATCATTGGGATATCGGCGTGCAAGTAAGTTCAGTATTTCAGGAGGGAATTCAGATGTTGGAAACGACAGGTTCAGTGCCTGTTCGTCTGCAAGATAATTCAGATCATTCGAGGCTTGTTTAAGTATTCTCTTGATTTCATCCTCTGATTCATTTTCGGGCTTTGGATTCAACCGGTTCAGTAAAGTATCAAAACGAACATAGTCGTTACCCCAAACCAGTTTATAGCCATCAAAAGCCGCTCCGGCACTGAAAGCCCCCAAACCTCCAGCTACCGTCCCTCCGAGCTGACCTTCCAGAATCCTGCGTTTAATGGCAAGATACGGTGGATTAACGATCGCACTTTCCGGGTTTCTGTAAACAAATCGAACCCCGGGATCCAGAACGCCCTCCTTAACCAGGCGCCCGTGTAACTGATTGACCTCTTTGCCTATACGCCGATGGTTAGGCTTCGCCTGCAATGTTCCATTCAACAAACGCTTCAGGGCTTTTACCGGATTGCGATACAGCTTGAAAACCTCATACTCGATGCTGCAGTTTTACCTAAACAAGTAACGTATTTATCTCGATTCTAAGCTGCATCTAAAAGTTTAAACTTCCGGGCGTGTGCTTTGAGTGAGTCAGTTGCCTTTTGTTCTCCCAGGTCTCTACCAGCCATATGCCTGCTCGACTCCCGCTTGGGCAAAGTATGCTCTAAGGCTAAGGCCAGAGCCTTAAGCTCGGTATCTGGATCTTCCGATTCAACCACTGATTTCACCGTAGCAAGCAAGGCTTCTGCATTGAGGCGTTCGATCAGACAGCCTGCGGGCATTCCGGCCTGTTTGTTTTTCAGTAGGACGAATTGCTCAGGGTGCAGTAACAGCATGTGTTCGCACAGCAGGCTCAGGATCACGCCGCGCTGCGATCCGTCAGCACCTTGCTGTTTGCTCAACCTGTTCCAGCCACAATGAGCTTTCCAGTCTTGAATGAAAACCTCGACCAACCACCTCAAGGTGTAAATCCTGGCTATGTCGGTATGCCGCCATGACATATCTGAAGCCACCAGATAGCGATAATCCTCTTCACCCTCATACTTCAGGGCAATAACAAAACGTCTTTTCCCATGAGCCTTAACATACAGCCGAGCAGCCAGCATCGTGACCTGCTCTTCTTTGCCACCGCGTATTATGAGTTGAGTTTCAGCGCCTTTCTGGCGCGAAAAGTAAGCTTTGAGAGTCGCTTCCGAGTGGTTTCGGTTGGATACTTTCTGATTCGAGCGCAGTTGGCTGACAACCTGGGCTCCGCCTGTTATTTCCGCAGCCTTATCCATAAAGTCTCCTGTGCCATACAGTGCATCAGCGAGAATTGCTTTGATCGTAATGTTGGGAAACGAATCAACAAATTCTTGCAGCATAACCAGCGTCAACGACTGCATGGTGGGGTAACGAACATGATCTGGCTCAGGACGGTTCGGTCGTTCTTTTTTCTGAATGCCTTGCTTCCTGAGCGCCTTGTCTTTCTTCCTCCATGCAGATAACTCAGGGTCAGGAATATAAAAGCGAAACCCTACTGGAAAGGTAGCTACTTCAGTAACGAGCACCATAAACACCAGTTCCTGCCCATTAAAATAACCACCTGTTGATTTGTCTTTTATCTTATGGGCACCGTCGATTTTTGAAGTCCTTTTAGTGCGCTTTTTTCCTGTATCGTCGATAGCAAGGGTTCCACTTTGTATTCCATAGCGTAGAAGAATATTTCTGACGCTGGCCTGTAGCAGGCTTTGCCATGCAATTTCTGCTTGATAAAACATCCAGCACAGACGGGTCGCTTTGAATCTGCCTAAGCTTCTGCGCTCAAAAGCAGCCCAGTTAATAGTTTTAGTTACCACGATTCCCATGATAAAAACGCCCAGTGCCACTTTCTGGGATCTACTCAACTGCGCAGAGGAATTGATGGACTTGAGCGAATCATTCAAAGCATCCAGAAAGGCAGTGACAACGGGTAATGGGCGAATTAGCAAGATACGACACTTGACGGTTATTAAGTTCCTATGAGATCTTACCTCCAACCTGCTGCTGTGGCTATGATGGAATCTCGCAAGGCTTGAATTCGGAGCTGCAGTAGTAGTCTGCTCTTATGCCACCCTGCCATTTCCTGCTCTCCCTCAAATATCAAAAACTGCAGCATCGAGTCATACTTATGCCAACTATGTTGAATGAAATCATTCACATTGTTGAAGAGTTTTCCGTCAATTTCACCCGCAAACACCCCCCCCCTGAACGCTGCCTTGACTGCGCCACTGATTGTATCAAGGGAAAAGTCAGCACCGACAATGACACCTTTTTTAATCTGAAACAGGAGCTTTGCAGTATCGGTGGTGACATACCAGTCATGGCGTGTGGCTCCAAGATACCCGGTCAAAATAGCACTGGCAGCCCCGGGAACCGATGGCCCCCCACCGACCCTAAGCCCTGCCTGCACCCGGTAAAGAGCCTCCTCGCCGGGGTTACCAAAACCCTGCAAATCTTTTTTCAGCTTTTTCTTAAGCTCAAACTCTTCAGTCCGGAACACACTGTCTTCCAGAAGCGTCATCATCAACCCGATAGTTTCACTATGCTCCTGAAACTCGCTCTCTTCGCCTATCAGTATTTGGGATTCATTCCCTATCCGGCTTCGCTCTGCCAGATCTTTGAGCATCCTGATCACCTCTCGATGAAGGAGGTGCACATTATCAACGGAGTACGGGTCCACACGATGGTTGTTCATGGCCATATTCAGAAGGTTCAATCTGACCTGCGGAATATGGAAGCGATAAGTATCAAGAAATGAATCCATAACCCGGTCGAACAAAATCACAAACGTTGATCGGTCTGTTGGGTCTAGCACACCGCCTTCCTGAGCAACTGCACGAGCATGTCTGCCAACCGAAGGCGTAAATAAGCGGGTTAAAACCTCTGGCTCAAGCTCATTTATAACGTCCGAATCCTGGCCCACTCTTTCTGAAAAGAAATGCCTTAAAGCACCCTCTTCAAGCTCATCGATAACATCTCTGGTTTGGCCTTGGTTATTGGCTTCAAGCCGGTCCAAGGCTTCTGTAATTTCTCTGAGTTGTTCAGAAATCAAATGGCTCAATGCCATTAGCTCTTCATCGTCCGTATCTTCAGATGGCTCCGATGTATTCTGAAGCTCCTGCTCAGAAACTTCCGGAAGGCCTTGAGATATATCAGACTCTTCCCCCTCAAGGAGGAGTGGTTGTGACAAATCATTTTCTTCATCAGCATCACTATCTATGCCTGTGCTGTAGCCACTGCTTTCCTCATCTGACTGATGCTCTACAGTCCTCGACTTACAGTTACGGCGTCGCAACTCTTCACCAAATCCGTCCCTGGGCATGCAAGGACGCCGGTGTCCAACGCCGACCGTAATGGTCCAGTGCTCACTACTGAGATCATTATCTTCGTCATCACTGACAGCTCTGGAGTCTGCATGACGGTTCTGCAGGTTTTCCCGTGCCGCCCATTGCCTTAGCCGGAGGAATTCCAGACCAGCATAACGACCCAACGTTCGACTGGACTGTGGTTCTTCATCTTCACTGTCACTACTGCTCTGATCAGCAAAACCATCATCGCTATTATGGGCAGCCGTGTGAATCTCTTGATGAACGTCAGGGTTTTCTTCGACTCTGGACACCTGAAAACGAACCATTCTATTAGGCCGCACTTATCGATGAACAGCCTCAGGCTCAACATTAACTTCCTGAGCAAGCGCTGGTCGAAAGAAATCCTGAATCCTTTGTACATCTCTGTCTCTTTCAGACAGGCGTAAAAAACCCGGTGGAAGAGATCGCTGCCAGGGAGGAAGATCTTCTTGTCTATTCCCATCATTCCCGTCTTCTTGTTGTATCAGTGATCGCAGATCCTGTTTTCTCAACGTCACAAGAGCAGAAAGGCCAAGCAGAGACGATGTATGATAGACATTGGGAGTAGCAGCACGAGCCTGACCGTTATGCCCGGCAGTAAAAGGCATGGAAAGTATCAGCGAAAGCAACTTGCACTTGAACTTCAAAAGGGTGTGTATCCTTTATTGCATATTATTCAAATAATTATGTCGCCAATTTAAAGTAATGGTTAAAAATTGCACTGGTCTAAAAGCACTAACCTGCAATGCTCTTAAAGTGGTTTTTAAATAGCGCCAATGGCTATATGATGCGCCATCCGTTTTCATTACCTGTTCTCACCCAAATGAAAAGAGCACAGGTAATATAGCCAAGATGGAGTTTTACTATGGTTTCTGAAATTTTTGATCCGCAGCGATGGATTGAAGTCAAAGGGTTTGACTTTGAAGACATCACCTACCACCGGGCAAAGGATCAGGGAACGGTTCGCATCGCGTTTAACCGCCCTGAATGCCGCAATGCCTTTCGCCCGAAAACCGTTGATGAACTGTATCGTGCGCTGGAACATGCCCGCATCTCCAGCGATGTCGGCGTTGTTATCATTACCGGCAATGGCCCATCAGCCAAAGACGGAGGCTGGGCGTTTTGTTCTGGCGGCGATCAGCGTATTCGCGGCAGAGACGGTTACAAATACGAAGGCATGCCTGCCGATGAAATAGACCCGGCCAAACTCGGACGACTGCATATTCTGGAAGTTCAACGGCTGATTCGCTTTATGCCCAAAGTAGTGATGGCAGTGGTTCCGGGCTGGGCGGCAGGTGGCGGTCACAGCCTTCATGTGGTGTGCGACCTGACCATTGCATCTGAAGAGCATGCCGTGTTCAAACAGACTGATCTGGATGTCGCCAGCTTCGACTCCGGCTATGGTTCTGCGTACCTTGCCAAAATGGTCGGACAGAAAAAAGCGCGGGAAATTTTCTTTCTGGGACTCGACTACTCGGCTCAGGACGCCGCCGATATGGGCATGGTCAACAAAGTCGTTCCCCACGCCGAGCTGGAAAACGTAGCTTTGGAATGGGCAAAGATTATCGGCGAAAAATCACCAACCGCTCTGCGAATGATGAAGTACGGCCTGAACCTTACGGATGATGGCATGGTGGGCCAGCAACTGTTTGCCGGTGAAGCGACACGACTGGCGTATGGAACCGATGAAGCGCAGGAAGGCAGGGATTCTTTCCTTGAGAAACGTCCAAAAGACTTTTCAAAATTCCCCTACCACTACTAAAAGAAAAGTGTACTTACTGTAGGTTGGGACGAGCGAAGCGACCTCCCAACACGGTGAGCCAGCTGACAAGGTTACATGAAAGCAACCCGTATGTGCCATGTTGTGAGTCACCGTGTTGGGAGTCGCGTTCCGCTCGTCCCAACCTACGGGATGCATCAAACCAGAAGGCTTTACTCAGCCATTTCCAGCAACAACTTGTTCAGGCGCTGAACGTAAGAAGCCGGGTCATCCAGCTGCCCACCAGCGGCCAGACTCGCCTGATCAAACACCACCTTGCTCAGGTCAACAAAACGGTCTTCGTCGCTTTCCTGATCCAGACGGGTAATCAGCGGGTGCTCGGGATTGATCTCAAAGATCGGCTTGCTCTCAGGTACATCCTGACCCGCTGCTTCCATAATGCGACGCATCTGCGCTCCCATGTCGAACTGTCCTACCACCAGGCAGGCCGGAGAGTCAGTCAGACGGTGGGTCACGCGCACTTCTTCAACACTGTCACCCAGTGCATCCTTGATACGCTTCAGCAGGTCTTCTTTTTCCTTGGCACTCTCTTCCAGAGCTTTCTTGTCATCTTCGTTGTCCAGAGTCCCCAGATCCAGATCGCCACGGGCAATATCGGCAAACTGCTTGCCATCGAATTCCTGCATGTGGGACATCAGCCATTCGTCCACACGATCGGACAGCAGCAGCACTTCCACACCCTTCTTACGGAACACTTCCAGATGCGGACTGTTCGCCGCAGCATTGTGCGTGTCTGCAGTGATGTAGTAGATCTTGTCCTGACCTTCCTTCATGCGGGAAATATAGCCTTCCAGACTCTGATCCTGAGTTGCGCCTTCGCTCTCGGTGGTGGCAAAACGCAGCAGTTTGGCGACTTTTTCACGGTTAGCAAAGTCTTCAGCAGGGCCTTCTTTCAGTACCTGACCAAACTCAACCCAGAATTCGGCATACTGTTCCGGCTCTTTCTTCGTCATTTTTTCCAGCATATCCAGCACACGCTTGGTCAGTGCTGTTTTCATGCTGTCCACCGCCGGATCTTTCTGCAGAATCTCACGGGAAACGTTCAGAGACAGATCGTTAGAATCCACCACACCCTTGATAAAGCGCAGGTACATGGGCAGGAACTCATCGGCCTGATCCATGATGTAAACACGCTGAACGTAGAGTTTCAGACCTTTCTGCATGTCACGGTTATACAGATCAAACGGTGCCTTGGCCGGGATAAACAGCAGGCTGTTGTATTCCAGCTTGCCTTCCACGCGGTTATGACTCCACTTCATCGGATCAGTAAAATCGTGACTGATGTGTTTGTAGAACTCTTTGTATTCTTCGTCAGAAATGTCGGAACGGGAACGGGTCCACAGCGCCTTGGCAGTGTTTACAGTTTCCCACTCTGGCGCTTTGTTTTCCTGCTTCTCTTCTTCGCCTTCTGCAGCCGGTGCTTCTTCTTTCAGCATCAGGATAGGCAGGGAGATATGGTCAGAGTATTTGCGAATGATATTGCGCAGACGCCAGCCATCGGCAAACTCTTCTGCTTCCGGCTTCAGGTGCAGAATAATACTGGTACCGCGCTTTTCTTTCTCGATAGTCTCTACGGTGAACTCGCCGGAACCGTCGGACACCCAGCGAACCGCTTCGCCAGCAGCGACATCGGCTTTACGGGTTTCAACGGTAACCTTGTCAGCAACGATGAAAGCCGAGTAGAAACCCACACCAAACTGACCAATCAGCTGGGAGTCTTTTTTCTGGTCGCCGGTCAGGTTCTTCAGGAAATCGGCAGTGCCGGACTTGGCAATGGTACCCAGATGAGCAATCACGCCTTCGCGGTCCATACCAATGCCGTTGTCAGCGATGGTGACGGTTTTGGCATCCTTATCGAAGCTGATGCGGATATCCAGATTCGGGTCAGATTCCAGCAGGCTGCCATTGTGCAGGGCTTCAAAGCGCAGTTTGTCGGCCGCGTCGGAAGAGTTGGACACCAGTTCGCGCAGGAAAATTTCACGGTTGGAATACAGGGAATGAATCATCAGGTGAAGCAGTTGCTTTACTTCAGTCTGAAAACCTAATGTTTCTTTCTGGGCTTCGACAGTCATACGATCCTCAATACGATGTCATTCAATTCAAAATGCGTTAACTCGTATTTAGGGGTGATCGTTTTTGTTTTCAAGGGAGAAAATTAAATTTCTTTATTTTTCTGTCGGACGAAGCACCGACAAGTGTCTAAAAATGCGTCTCACGCTCGCTGACCGCCAGCGCATCCAGCACTTTTGAGTGAAACTCACGCCTGTACAGAATAAAGACAACCAGTGCCGCCGCGCCCATGAACAGACCGGGGTGAATAAACCACGCCAGCGTTGCCATGGCAAAATAATAAGCTCGCAAGCCATAGTTAAAATGGTTAGCTGCCAGAGTCATAATGTGTGCTGAACGAGTAGCAAACACCGCCTGCCGGGTTTTATGACCATTGATATCCTGACACAGGGGGGCACTGCCAAAAAGAACACAGCTAAAGTTATAAAGCCGCAGGCTCCAGGTAAATTCGAAGAAGGTGTATACAAAGATCACCAGCATCACCAATACCTTCAGCTCCCAGAGTTCACGAGTATTGGTAGTCACAAAAGGAATGGTGGACAGCACACCCACCGCTTCTTCCGAAGCAGCGATACCCGTCACCAGACCGGCAATAATCAGAATACTGGTAGAGGCAAAGAAACTGACACTGGCCCTGAGGCTCTGCAACAGACTGGCATCGGCGATGCGATTGTCTCGCCCCAGCAGCCGGTACATCCAGTCGCGTCGGTACAATGCCAGAACACTGGCCAGACAGGGCGTTTCCTTGCCTTTGTAGTAGGCGAAAGTAGTGTAACCAACCCAGAGAACCACCAGCGCCAGCAAAGCGATCCAGTCCAACTGGGTACCAACCGATCCGAGTCCTTCTAACATTACTGTTCGCTCTTGTTATCCATTATGTATCTGCGACTGTAAGCCATGTTCCGCTTCGGTCATCGTCAGGTAAGCACCGATGACAAGCGTTGATACCTGACATATCATAGCAGCTTGGTAAAATGGCTTTTATTCGCCACATACTCTTTATATCGTCACGACCCTGATGATCTGATGAATATAGACAACGACCGTATCATTTGTAGAAAAAACACAGATTTGTTATTTTCACCGGAATGCGTTCATCAGCTCATTGTTTCATTCAACTGGAGAATGAATGACAAGTTCGCAGATTTTGGCCGGCTGGGGTGTTTACCTTGCCGGTGTATTGGCTTGCACCATCGCCCTGTGGGTCATCACAGGTTCCATTAACCCCCGGGTTCGCAGACTCATGCGAGTGGGGCTTGTCGCACTACTGGTCACCCCCTGGTGGCACAGTGCCGATGTTAACCTGTTACAGCCCGCGTTATGGGTGATGATTTACGACGGGCTATCATCCGGCTTTCCGGAAATGGCAAGGGCCGGGCTGCCTTTGGTGGTTGTGACGGCAGTCAGTGCCCTTATTGCAGCTTCAATGCCAGTGTCTGATAAAGCAGGCAAAAAAAAGCCGGCTTCGACCCGGAAAGAGAAACCGTCCGGTCATCAGCCTGACAACCGTCAGGAACCCACACTTTAAGCCAAGAATACAGACGCATCAGCAGTACTCACCCTCTGGTGATGCGTTCAGTGACAGGGAAGTTTTCACTCGCCAATTTTGATAATAAACACAACGAACACTGACCGAGATTCAACTATGTGTGAACTGCTGGGCATGAGTGCCAACACCCCTACCGACATCTGCTTCAGCTTTACCGGCCTGATGCAAAGGGGCGGGCGTACCGGTCCGCACCGGGATGGCTGGGGCATTGCTTTTTATGAAGGTGCCGGTGTCCGGGAGTTTCGTGACCCTTACCCCAGCTGTGACTCCGAAATTGCCAATCTGGTACGCAACTATCCCATCAAGAGCGATATTGTTATCAGTCATATCCGGCAGGCTAATGCCGGCAGGGTCAGCCTGGAAAACACGCACCCCTTTACCCGGGAGCTGTGGGGTAAGAACTGGACCTTTGCCCACAACGGCCAGTTAAAAGGCATTAAGAAATATAAGCTCTCTCACTACCTTCCAGTAGGTACCACTGACAGCGAGCATGCTTTCTGCTGGCTGATGGGTACCATTCGTGAACGCTTTCCCAAACCGCCCAAACGAGCGAGCACCCTGCAACGGTTTATTCATCAGCAGTGCCATGAACTACGCAAACTTGGGGTATTCAATATGTTATTGACCGACTCCAAATACCTGTACTGTTATTGCACCACCAAACTAAGCTGGATAACCCGCAAAGCACCCTTTGATCAGGCCTGTCTGAAAGATGCCGAACTAACCGTTGATTTTGACCAGCTGACGACAAAGACCGATATTGTCACGGTGATCGCCACAGAACCACTGACCACCAATGAAGACTGGAACCGGATGCAGGAAGGTGAAATGACTGTTTTCAGGCTGGGTGAAAAGGTCTATTGCCATTGCGAATCTCTTCCTTCTTGATTAATAAGCTTTCTGAACAATCAGGCTCCACTTTTTAAAAAGCAGAGTCTGATTCATTTTATTATCCACTTAATACGCAATTTTAATAAAACTAATGTACCAAAAAGTACATTGCTTCAGGTTTTATTTTCATCACAGTTTCGATGTGTATTATGTTCACTCTTACATTAAAACAACTGCATGCCAGACACAAAAAGCTCTTCTGTAGCAAGGGATTAAGGCAAAGTAATAAAATGTAAAGACATTAGAAGAATAAAACTCAGAAGCAATTACAAATTATTGAGATTGAGCATTCCAGTGAATGCATGCCCCTTTATACATAGACATACATAGACGAATGCAATCAAATTAAGAAAAAAACAAAAATACAGACTACTTTAATACAAACCAGCAAGGGGCGAAAACAATCACAGGGATTGCAGTAGTCAGGAACTTCTGCTGTTTATCAGCTTGCAACCATGTCTGGAATAACAGAGACACATTGCATGAATCATGATGCGTTTGATCGTTAGCATATAGTCTGGCTATCTTTCGCAATAGATTGAAAAATCTCATATGACAAAGATCTTACTAAATGCTGTCTCTAAAAATAAACACTCAAAAGCAGTGAAAACAATACTTAGGATATTAGAAGGTTTTATAACCATGAGAGTGGCACAATCGATTACCAGCCTGGCTCTGAGTTTATCAGCAGTACTCACTTACGCTTCAGGCCCAGCTGAAGTCTCTTCAGTTACAGAAAGCAATGGCAAACCGGCCTATGTACAGATTACAGGTGCCGTGTTAGCAGAAACTTTGTCAGGCATATTTCAAAATAGGAAGTATGAAAATATGCACCACTTCAGGCTTCCCAGTGACCTGACCATGGGCATAGATATTTCCTACGGCGAAAACACTGACAATAAAGAATGGCCTCAGGCAACCTTTTACAGATTTTCCATGTTTTCAGTTGACGCCGTAAAAAAATATACAGACTTTCTCCGATCCGGGTCCGATGACAGAGAGAAATCTTCTGAAGGTCATTGCAATGCGGATAGCTGCAATACCGAGTCAGAGCAGGCCAATCAAAATGCTTTGATTCCGATGGGCGGCGACCAACAACGCAATGAGTTGATGAGTTTATCACAGGGTAAAGATGTCCTATCTGATTTGTCTGAATATTTTGAGAAAGACCGCTCCTCGGGATTTGGCGAATCAATATTGTCTGAAATGGATGACTCTGAAAAAAAACCTTTTGCGGATGGCGTCAATTTTAGTATTAATAACCCACTGGCAGGGCTTGGTCTGACCCAGCTCGCGGAGCTGATTAAGCAGTTACAGGAACAGAACCCAGAACAAGGAGAACTGGTTCTTTACGTAGCTCACATTCCACAGGTGAATCAGGCTCTCAAAAACAAAAAGATAGTCACTAGAGTGAAGTATCAGGTTTGTTCACAGGACCCATACAACAAAGGCACACTATACGGGTGCACCCGTCTTTTTAACCGAAATCAGAATAAGCCGGGCTTAATGCTGTTGAGTGCAGCTCACAAAGAAAGTCTACGCAAAATGCTAAAGGATACTGAAAGAGCCGGTTTTGTCAGCTTTTTATCTGATCAAATAGGTTATGATCCAAAGACAACAAGCTTTGAGGTCTATGACATCTTCGCTTACATCGCGAACGAAGTAAAAGGCATTATGGATACGCATGGCTTTACGATGGACGAACGATTCATTGACGACAGTATCTACATATCAACTTATACAGAGAGCAACGGGCAAATCATAAAGGATAAAAGCGGTAACCCACAATCCTTTACTTCAACACTGACCAATAAAAAGACCAAAAGTAAAATATTCATGACAGTGAGTACACAGGGTGGAAATTTTGCAAAAACAACATTCCATGCTGAAAACTTTGAACATGAACAGATTGCACTAACACCAAGATCTGTATTAAAACAGGAAGCCCTGAAAGCAGGCTACATAGATGCTCAAGCTATGTATGGCACAGTTAAAAACCTTGCTCAACTGTTCGGTAAAAACAACAATCTATTGCAAACTATTGCAGGCCTTAAGCTTGAAATTGAGAAAATGAAAATGCTGACGTCCAAAGGAATAAGGGGTGGTGTGTGTAAGAATGTCAATATTGACTGGGAAGAAAAAACAATCAGGGGATATTGCTACCCTAATAATAACTGGTATCCCAAAAACCTCGAAATGAGCTTCAAACAATGTAACCTCCTCAAAGGTGGTGTTGAAATAAACTTTACAAAAGACAGGCATGGCCACACAAACGGTTTCAAACTGGTATGCGAACATCACCTAACTGAATGAGCATTTTTAGCTTCATACTATAAAGAATAATCTATTTATTATGAGCGCAACTCCACGATAACGAAAAAAGAGGGCTGGTTTTATGCCAGTCCTCTGAAATTGTTGTTAGCTGATCACTTAAAATAAGCATTATCCGTGACAGTATGATCCGTCACGTCACGCACACCCTTCAGCTCCGGAATGCGCTCAACCAGTGTTTTTTCCACGCCGTCTTTCAGGGTCAGATCTACCGCACTGCAGCCCTGACAACCACCGCCAAATTGCAGAACCGCAACACCGTCATCAATTTCCACCAGTGACACCATACCACCGTGGGCAGCCAGACCCGGGTTGATTTCAGTCTGCAGGAAATAGTTGATCTTCTGATCCAGCGGGCTGTCTTCATTGACTTTTGGCAGCTTGGCATTAGGTGCCTTGATGGTCAGCTGACCGCCCAGCTTGTCTTCGGAAAAGTCCACTTCAGCGTCTTCCAGGAAAGGTTCGCTGACCCCTTCCACATAACAGTTGAAATAGTCCAGCTCCATCATCAGGTCGCCTTCCTTCTCCTCACCGGGCTTACAGTAAGCCAGACAGGTCTCGGCATACGGTGTTCCCGGCTGGGTCACAAACAGGCGAACGCCAATGCCTTCAACGTTCTGCCGTTTCAGCAGACCTGCCAGATATTTCTGCGCGGCTTCTGTAAATGTAATCTTCAATTCAAATACCTCATTCGGTCAATGGGCACATTCTATGCTAATGAACCCCTTCAGGAAATGTTTGTTTCTTCAGATGACCCGTTCGTTGACTGCCAGCCTCTGGCAAGCGGTGACTGACCTGCTGACAGATATACTCGCCAATGGGAATCGCTGACGTCGCCGCAGGTGAAGGCGCATTGCAGACGTGCAAACTTCTTGGGCTTTCGGCAAACAGAAAATCATGCACCATTGAACCGTCCTTCATCACCGCCTGGGCGCGAATGCCTGCCGGATAAGGTGTCAAATCATCAAGCTGCAACTGCGGGCAGTATTTCTGTACCCGCCGCAGATAGCCACGCTTCCAGATCGAATCAAGGGTTTCACTGAGCCCGGTCTTCAGATTGTTTCGGGTGGCCCGCCAGAATCCGGCAAAGCTCACCATCTCCCTGATATCACTCAGGCTCATATTTATACGACTGTACCCTTCCCGCTTCCAACCCTGTACGGCATTCGGCCCGACGGTGACAGAGCCGTCGATCATTCGGGTCAGGTGTACGCCGAGGAAAGGCAAATCCGGATCAGGAATGGGATAAATCAGATGATTCACAATGTTATTGTGCTGCGGAGCCAGCTGATAGTACTCACCGCGGTAGGGAATAATCTGGAAATCCGTTTTGATCCCCAGCATTCGGGTGGTCCGGTCTGCCATCAGGCCCGTGCAGCACACCAGATAGCCCGCCTGTAGCCATTGCTGTTCAGAACCATTGTCTACGTTCAGGCGAATACCCTGTGGTCTTTCCTCCATAGAAACCACTCTGGAACGCAATCGAACCTCACCACCCAGCTCTTCAAAACAGCGTGCCATGGCCCTCGTGACCCGACTGTAATCAACGATACCCGTGGTTTTAACATAAATCGCTCCGCATCCGACGATATTCGGCTCGCGTTGTTTCAGGGCAGCCGCATCGAGCCACTCCACCTCAATGCCGTTTTCCAGACAACGTGCATAAAGAGCTTCCATCCGATGAAACTCCAGCTCATTCGTTGCCACCAGCAACTTGCCGCATTGGTCGTATGGAATACCCTGTTGGTCACAGAAGTCCATGGTCGCCTTGACGCCCGCTTTGCAGAAGCGGGCTTTCAGGCTGCCCGGAGCATAATAGACACCAGCATGAATGACACCGCTGTTATGCCCGGTCTGATGCTGCGCCAGTTCAGACTCTTTTTCCAGCAGCAAGACTGATTTAGCAGGGTAACGCTGTTTCAGCTGCCACGCTGTGGAGACTCCGACAATACCACCGCCTAATACAATAAAGTCGTACATCATTGTTTTGACTGCCCTGTGATCCGGATGAAGTACTATTTATAAAAGTAACTATTTATAAAAGTAACTATTTATAAAAAATGACTATTTATAAAAATGTCCGCGCTGACGCAGCAATTCGCGGTACAAGCCGGGATCAGCCATAAAACGATCTCTGCCGTGTAGCCAGATATGGTTCTGAATCACCAGCATCGAACCGGGAGGCAGAGTGACTGCAAAACAGTTCGGGTCTTTTTCCAGAGACTCTCCCATTGCATACAGATACATCCCCTGATCCATATTCTGCGGATCCGCAAACTGATCGATGAACAGCATCATGGGTCTGCCATTCGCGTCTTTTTCAAAAAACACCGGATGGCTGACTTTATAATCAATGTTTTTGCTCGGTGGTGAGGCCCACTCAATGGACTCACTGGCCAGCGGATGCTGGTAGAACTGCTCCAGCTCTTCCCAGTCGTCCATATGCAACAACAGCGATTCGCCTCCCTGCACATTGCGTTCCGCCAGTTTCATCATCAGCACAAAGTCTGTCCGCTCGTCCACGTAGGTACCGTCATTGTGCAACTCCATACGACGGTGTGCCTGCCTGAGATAACTGTCACTGTCGTCTTTGTTTTCCACCGCGAAGCACGCGTAATACTTACCGTACATGGCATCAAAATTGGGCACACCGATCAGGTGAGACACCGCAGTGGACAGTTTAATATGAAATTCGGTGTCATCCTTTGCCTCATCACTGTCGTATTGTAACAGAAACGCACCGGTTTCCCGGTTTGACAAAATACCGTTCAGCTTTGAACTCAAAGACCGGTTGCACACCCTGTCGAGCTGATCAGCAATGGCAAAACGTAAAAAGGGTTTGTATTCCACTGCCTGCAGATTCCACTGTTCTGTCGCCTGTTTAAAGGCGTCAATGGTTTCTTTCTGCAGGGTAATCACCTGCAGGCGGTGGTTATCAGGATACGGATGAAGAGTGTAACCCAAAGGTTCAATGGCGGTTTGCACAAGTGGTGTGACGGCAACCATAGAAGTTTCCCTGTTATTCATTGTTCTGGGAGAACAGGTCAGTCAACACAAGTACTCTAGGGCACAATAAAGAAGACACCTGTTTTCTATTTTCTATCGTTATGGACCCACTGCACATGCTATGCAGTGGAGGACACTGTAAAACTGGTGACCAGATATTTCAACACCTGTTGCAGCCTCTGCTGCACCGGGTATTCGGGCTCGTTAAGCCAGCAAAATGTCAGGCCCGCAACAGCCCCGGTGGTCGTTGCAGCGCAAAATTCCGGCGTTAGTCCCGTCTTGAGCTGTCCGGCATAATGTCGGTAAAAGCTGACCAGTTGGGACGTCAAAAAGGATTGCAGCTCTGGTCGGTCATGGTCGTCCATCTGAAAACTGCTGACCAGATAGATAATAAGTTCCCGATGCAACCTGCCCGACTGAAGAAACCATTGCAACAGAGGTTGATAAAAGTCATGCAGCTGTTGGGACAGCGAACGACTATCATCACGTACCTTTATCTGGATACTGTCTGCCAGTGGAGACAACAGCCGGTCAAAACACAGCCTGATCAGAAGGTCGTGCCTGGAGCGGTAATACTTATAAAATGTCATTCGGGAAATATCTGCCTGTGTACAGATAGTTTCGACGGTGACGGCCAGAACGCCCTGCTGCTCAATCAGGATAACGGCCCCTTTCAGGATGCTGTCATCGACAAACTGTTTCTTGCGCTCCCTGCGACTTAGGACCGGATAAGACAAACGAATCAATACCTGTTAAGTTACTGGCTGGCCTTCATAATAATGAAAACCCGGGTATAGGTGGAACCTTTGACTGTACAAGCCATCACTTTAAGAGAAAAACGTAAGCAGGCGATACGTCAAAAGATTCATACACAGGCCTGCTTGATTATTCAGGATACCGGTCTGAACAACCTGACCATCGACAGAGTGTGTCAGGCCACCGGCATCACAAAAAAGACGTTTTATAATTATTTCCCTTCGCGTCATACACTACTTCTCAGCTTGTGTCAGAGCCTGCTACTGGATCAGAACCTGTCTCTGGTTCGACACGTCTGCCAACAGACGACCACCCTTGAGCAACGTCTGCAACACTTTTTTCTCCGGTTTAAAGAACGGTTCAGTCACCGTGGCACTCTGGAGAAAGAGCTGATTCGTTTTCTGTTAACCAATTTTATCGATCATCGCGATGAAGGCACCGACATCCACCAGCAGATGCTCGCCACCTATGCCGAGCTGTTTCACAGCGATCATCACGAGCTGGCACCCGGTCTCGACAGCCAGCTCTGTGCCGAGATCACAGTGGGTATGCTAAACACCATTACACTGGACTGGCTGAGCGATGAACATTGCCCGATAGAGCACCGCCTGGACGATCTCTACCAGTTTATCAACAGTTCCATGATCAGTCGTTCATCGGTCAATAACCCCGGGCTTACCGAACCCCCAATTTCCTAAGAGTCGATGGCGAAAAATACGAGGTAGTGGGCCAGAACTGTTATATCGCGTGAATATTGACCCCAAACTCAACTTTATTAATCAATAATCCAATAACAATATCGTGCATCTTTTCGAGCTTTGAAAAACAAATTGTCTTTCTGGCCAACCGTTTAATCCAAGTCCGAAAATTAAGGTTTTTACGCTCTATCTTCTGAGTGTTTGCTTTACCAATAATATGCATGTTTTCATCAAGGTGTCGCTCATAGGCTCCCCAATCATCGGTGTAAAATTTATTAATACCAAATGGCTTCAGAAGTGTTTTGAGTTCTTTAAAAACTTCATCTTTCCGTTTTCCGAAAACATAAGCAAGCACGGTATTTGTAGCGTGATCAACAGCATACCAAAGCCAGCGTTGGTTCGATTTATCATGAACATACGACCACTGCTCATCTAGCTCAGCCTCTTGGCAGACAAGCCCTACATGAATAATTGCATCTGACTTGAGATCAATAGTTTGAATATTTGGGTTGACCTTTACCAGACCGCTTTCTTTTTTTTAAGAGTCTTTATTACTGTTGTCTTGCTTATTCCGAGTACTTTACTTGTATCCCTGATTCCGCTGCCATTTATTGCCATATCGATGATTTTTTCTTTAACGCCAGGCTCACAGGCCTTGTAGCGATATTCAAGCATGAAGGTTTTGATTTCACATTTGTCATTACAGCAATAGTATCGTGGAACATCATGAGTGCTGTATCCGAAAGGCCGAACTTGGTTACTGCCACATGTTGTACAGAGGACTTGCGTAAGGCACATTTTTAAACCGCATTTTTCAAAGTTGCCGAATGTCGTATTTTAGCAGACAGGGCTAGAATCACAGAACTGTGCCACTACCAAATACGACAGACTCTTTGGCTTCTGGTTATACTTCCTCGGCTTATTAAAATTAGTTACCCCGTCAGCAAAGTATTCTCTGGTGACCAGATCAAGGTAGATCGACGTCCTTGAATAGATTCCACCGACATCATATTGGTTAATCGAATTCAGCATTGTCGTACGCCACAATTTGTTGCGGTTGTCGTATTGATCGACCAGTACCGGCAGCCAGCTGTCTTCGTCCAAAAACAGTTCTCTGGTTTTATAAATATTACGAACGCCTTTTTTCAACTCTGCCCTGAGTACCCAGACCCGATGCAGCTCATAACGCATAAATTCAGGATTAGGGTGTCCGGCAGGCAATAGCGTTTTGGCATTGGCATCATTATTTTCAAAACGGTAGGCATTATAGGGAATCAGCATCTCCTTCTTGCCAACCAGAGTCCAGTTATAACGATCCGGTGCGCCATTAAAACCATAAGATTCGTCAGTGGTTCGCCAGTTTCCTAATCCCTGAGGAGAGTCGTAAGCAATCGTGGGCGCACGCCTTACACGACGAACTCCCGGTGAATAGTTCCATGCCGCCCGAGGCTGCTCTTTCGGGTTAATAAACTCATGCACAACATAACTTTTGCCTTTATCCCGGTTGGGCGCATGGGTCTCAATCAAAGTACCCAGCCTGGGCATTTTCTGATCCTGAAATTCTTCGATGGTCAGATTCGGATCGAAATAAGGCGCATAACGCAAGGTAGTGGTTTCACCGACCTGATGGCTGCCGTTGCGATAAACCAGAACCTGACGTTCTGTGACTAATGATGAAAGAAGCCCTCTGGACAAAGTGGCATTCCAGACGGCCTCGCTGCCATTTTCAGGGATGGGAAAAGGTGCTCCACCAAAGGTACTGGTAACACCACTTCCGCCGTCCACCAGCTCGGCACGCACCGCATTCTTGCGGGTTTCATCCAGCATAAAATCCGGGTAACTGCCATCCCTGTGGGAAGGGTAGACATGCATCTTGAAGGTTCTGGGATAAATTTTGAACAGTTTCTGAATGCCCGGTGTCAGCAGCTCAAGGTACTGTTTATAGTTTGCCGCGGTAATTGTATACAGTGGTTTTTCATCTTTATAAGGGTCAACGTATCTGCCACCGGGACGATAATCACCAGGCGGTTCAAAATCCGGGTTCCAGGCCGGAATAGTACCCTCCGCATTACCCGCACGCTCTGCACCAAATGGTGTTAAGTCACTATCCAGCTTTGATGCTTCTTCCAAACTGACTCTGGCGGATGCCGACACCGAAATCAGTGTCAATCCGGCAATAGCAGCGACCAGCAAAGATTTTGTTATTTTCATTAGTATCTCTGTGCGCCTTACATGGTATTGGTCGTCAGTCAGTGGCAATCAGCTCTTTTTCCTTGCGAACTTCCGCTTTCGCTTCAGGCTGGAATTCCGCATAGAACTGCTGGAACCATCGACGATACTGACCAATAGGTCCATCACCATCACACAGGATGGGACGATCCAGATACTTTTTATGCACCCAGATTGGAATATCCTGCTCCAGCTGATGCACGACTTCATCTCTGAAGCCACGAGCATAGACGTTCTGAGCCTCACTCTGCCCAACAGGCAGGGTAAAGTTGAAGCGTAACTGCAGGTTCTGGTCGTCTATTGGGGTGATCGTTGCCATCATGACAATATCAAATAACCGTGAGAATCGTTGGTAGGTCTGTCCGGGCCCAATGGAGTATGACTCCAGCTTGGCCGTTTCAAAACCACCCTTGCCATGTTCAACACTGCCGTCTTGCTGGACTTTATTGGCCTCGGAATCAAACATGGTACAACGACGATGGCCTTCCAGAGTGACTACACCATCGGGCACCGTTGGACGACCATGAACAGTGACAAAGTGCGCCAGATCAGCGGCGTTTTCACCGGTTTCCTGAATAATGGTCGGAATGGTCCACTCGTAGGTATCCATATCAGTCCAGCCTTCAGCCCCGATCTCGGGGATTACCTCGACCTCAAACAACGGTGCGGCATCATAGGGGTGGTACCAGGCCCAGATCATTTCGTTGCGCTCAACCACTTCGTAGTGGCGAATGCATTGCTTGTCTTTGACTTTTGGCGGTGTCCGTTTGGCATAAGGTACATCGGTACACATGCCATTACCGTCAAACTTCCAGGCATGGAAAGGACAGCTGACACTTTCGCCCTTAACAATACCTCCATGACCCAGATGGGCACCGAGATGGGGGCAGTAGGCATCCAACATCGAAGCTTTGCCGGATTCTGTACGAAACAGCACCAGTTCCCGACCAAAATAACTGAGGGGCTTTACTTCACCTTTTTCCAGCTTGTTCGAATACTCAACGGCGTACCAGCCATAAGGAATAGGCTTGTCGTAGCGACTCTTACTCATCACTGTATCCTCTGTTGTTCTGCTTCTGGTCAGCGATTGTTGTTGGTTTTCAGCATCAGCTTTTTAAAGGTGACAGCGTTATGGTCTTCCAGGCTGCGCTCCGGCTCACCGTCCAACTCAAGGTTCGGGAACTGCTTGAATAATTCAGTCATGGTCAGATACAGCTGACTTTTCGCCAGCGAGGCACCAATGCAGAAACGGGGGCCATAACCAAACAGCACGTCCGGATCGAATACCCTTTCAACATTGAACGTATCCGGGTCTTCGTAATAATCAGGGTCACGGTCTTTCAGGTGTGGCATTAGCAAAATCATCTGGCCTTTCTTCACCTGTTGCCCCAGTAACTCCATGTCTTCTGGTGCGTAACGGGCAAAGCCCATCTTGGATTTGCACGACCAACGCATGATTTCACTGAAGGCATTACGAAATGCTTTTAATGACGACAATGCCGTATCAATCTGGTCTTTATGCTTCAGCAGGCTGTAGGCAGTCCATTGTTGTCCGACCAGTGTCGTGTCTGCTCCCGCACCAATGAGTGCCAGAATCAGCGTGATAACATCCCATTCTTCGAAGTCTTCATGCTTCTTCTCTGCCTCAAGCAATACACTCAGGAAGTCATTTTCCAACGGTTGGTCACGACGCTCTGCCATGACCAGCTTGAGAATATCGATAGCCCGGCTACTGGCCTGACGTGCCGCTTCACGACGTTCGGGAGTCAGAGTCGGGTTCCATGCCTCGGTGAATTTCATAATCACCGGCTTCATTTCTTCCCAGTACTGTTCAGGCACACCGACCATCCGGGTGATGGATATAAACGGTATGTGCTGGGCAATCTCTTCAATGAAATCAAAGCTTTCGCGGTCTTTCAGATTGGCAATCAGCTTTTTGATATCCGGTTCAATCCGGCGCTGAATTTCATCCACAACATTGCGTGAGAAAGCGGGTGAAGCAATCTTACGGATAAGCCGGTGGTGTGTAGGGTCGGCCAGCAGACTGTGACCAATCATGGCCGTTTCAAAATTGCTCCATTCTTCTTTCGGCGGCACTTCAGGAGCGTACTGCCAGTCGTATAAATCAGACGACAGGTATTCCCGCTTCCAGCAGTCCATGATGTCGTCCATGCGGGTCATAATCCACGCTTGCCAGGGTGGAAACCATACCAGACGACCACGTTCTGCTAATGCCAGACACTGGGGCACCGGGTTAACGCTGTAATCCAGAGAATTCGGGCGAAATACCTGTTCAATAGGGGCATCTTTCAGTGAAGAAAGCACTTGAGCTTCCTGAGTCATGAATTGTCTCCTGCTGTTCTTATTGTTGAGCACCGACTGCAGTGCTGTGCAGGCTAATCAGGGTTGGCATCCTGCGTTTTTCTTCCTTAACTGTTCACAAATACTGTGACGGATTGCCATGTTTACACTTGCGTTGAAAAATATACATTGAGTATACCTTTACAATCAATGTCTTTTTTTGCTTAATGTCCACAGCGTTTTGAACAGACTTTTTCAAACCGCTGGCGACAACCAATAAAACAGACAATAAAGGTCGCAGAACTCAACCTGGAGTTAAGCAATGCAAGATTTTAATAATAAAGTTGCAGTCGTGACTGGCGGAGCCAGTGGCGTAGGTAAGGCCATTTCGAAATTGCTGGCATCACTGGGTGCCAAAGTGGTGGTATCCGATATTGAAGCTAAAGCACTGGATGCAGCTGTGGCCGGTATCGTTGAGAAAGGCGGTGAAGCCATTGCCTGTCAGGCAGACGTCACCAGTCCTGAGTCTATGCAGAATCTGGTTGACACTTCTGTAAAACAGTACGGCGAAATCCATCTGGTCTTTGCCAATGCAGGTGTCGGCACCGGTGAAGGCGGCCCAATGTGGGAATACAGCCTGAATGACTGGGAATGGGGTTTTAACGTCAACACCTGGGGGCTGATTCACTCAATCAACGCCTTTATCCCCTTGCTGGTTAAGCAAAATAAAGAAGCTCATTTTATTGTGACCGGTTCTGGTAATGGCGCTTTTGTTATGATGCCGAACACACCCATTTATACCGCCAGCAAAGCTGCGGTGCAGGCCATCACAGAAAACCTCCACTATCAGCTTCAGGGTGCGCAGTCTCCGGTTAAGGTTAACGCCCTGTTCCCCGGACCACACGTGGTTAACTCCGGTATTTTCAACTCAGAACGCAACCGTCCAGAAGATCTGCCGGTAGACCCCAAAAAACAGGACTCCGGCATTCATTCTGTGGAAGATATGCGCAACATTATGGCGCAGTACGGTCAGAAACTGGAAACCACCGAGCCTGAAGAAGTCGCTCAGCACGCCATTGATGGCATCAAGGCCGACAAGTTCTGGATCTGCCCGAGAACTGAAAAATCAACACTGGCCTTTAAAGCACGCGTTGAAAGTATTCTGACCGGTGAAACCCCAACACCACCAAACGTTCTCTGACGTTTAATTAATAACCGCAGACCTTACAGGCCAGATGTTACACCTCTGGCCTGATTTACAAATATATTAAAAAAGAGGATAAGCCATGAGCAACGTTCCTCAGAGTAACCCCGGTGAAATACTGAACTGGCCCATGCTGAAAATTCAGTACCAGACCACACCGGAAGCCATTGCCAAGCTGCTACCACCCGGCATTGATGCCGGTCAGTCCCCTACCGTTTATCTGACTGTTTACAACTTCCCTATCCTCAACGAGCCCGAGTACGGTGTCGTGGTCAGCGTAGCTGCCAACTGCGATGGTGTTGAAGGCGAGTACACGCTGCTGGTAGGTATTGATCAGGAAGCACCGGTGATTCGCTGCCAGGAACGCTGGGGGCAACCCAAGTATGTCGCACAGGTTGAGTATTACCGAATGATCGACAAGGTCGCCGCAAAAGCGACACACGCCGGATATACCTTTCTGGAATTCGAAGGCAAAATCACCGGACCGGACGACAATCTGGAAGGATTTGACACCAATGAATTCTGGACCAAGTATTCCCGCTCCTTTGATATGAGTGAAGGCAAATACGACCTTCCTCCCAGAGTGATCCGGGTGCACAGTCAATACGGTACGGCCTACAAGGAAAAGGTCGAAGGCACATTAACCCTGCGCGAAAGCCCGTGGGATCCCATTGCCACTCTGCTACCAGTGACATCCAAGCCCGAAGCCCATCTCTGGACGCCGATCTTTAAAGGCCGTCAGTATCTTGAACACAAACATCTGGACGGTGCAGCCTTCTGGCCTTACTCCGAAACGATCAGCGGTTCCCGCTGGCCGGGTGAAGGTGGCGGGCCGTTAAAGAGCTGAGTCAGACACGATAAATAATCCAGAACTTTTCTGACAATACTCCCCTTGTCCGGGCTGGCTTAACAACCTCCCGGACTATTGACCCAGCTCAGAACACTATTTAGCCGACTATGTTCAGATAGTGGCAGCCTCTTTTGTTAATTTGCCCGTCAACATCATCACAGCTAACGGCTATGCAAAGCATAACAACGACAATTGCGCATCATCTTGCCGAGATCATTGACGATATGAATCGCTGGCAGGACAGTCATCAACTGCAGATTGAACAGGTGGCCACAAGCAACCAGGCCAGTGCCCGTAATCTGGTTGATTATCTGGGCTTTCGTTCGCAGGATCGCACCCGCCTGCAAGCAGAACTCAGCGCTATCGGTCTCAGTTCACTTGGGCGCTCAGAAGCAGCCATACGGGCGCAGATTAACCGCATCAGCGACATCATTGAAGGGCTTCAGGGTGACCAGAAAGCCGTTGAACGGCTCAATACACGACCACCACAGGATAAAGGCAGCAATAAACTTCGCAGAAAAAGTGAAGAACTGTTTGGCCCTTGTTCGAATCAGCGCAACACACGCATCATGGTCACAATGCCGGGCAGTGCGGCATCCAGCCCTGAAATCATCAGCCAGTTTCTGCAATCCGGCATGAACGTAGCACGCATCAACTGCGCCCACGACAACCCGGATATCTGGCGCAGTATTGCCATGCATATCCGTCGCCTGAGCAAAGAACTGGATCAGCCCTGTAAAATCATGATGGACCTAGCGGGCCCCAAACCAAGAACCGGACCCATGCCTGCCGGTGCACAGGTCGTTAAAGTCCGACCACATAAAGACACCCGTGGCCGAAGCATAAAGCCTGCAAAAATTGTTTTTTACAGTCACGTGATGAATATTCCGCCTTCGTTTCCGGATGCGGTATCGATCCCGTTACTGTGTGATTCCTTCAACAACCTGCCTCCGATTAAAGGTGTTAAACTGTACGACACACGGGATAAAAGCAGAAAGCTTGACATCATTGAGCAGACGACAAACTACATCATTGCCATCTGCAACAACAGTGTTGTGTTTGAAACCGCTCAGATTGTCTACTTCAAATCAGCATCCAACCTGCTGCCCATCACCGTGGCTCCCCTTCCTGCCATGGAAAATTTTATTTACCTGCAGGAAGGCGATCCGCTGTTTCTGACCGGCGATAACCGAACCGCATCGCCAGCCACCTGCAATGATGCCGGTGACGTATTGGTGCCAGCCACCATTAGCTGCGCGGTCAAAGAAGTCATTGAAGCTGCACAGACCGGACATCAGATCAAAATGGATGATGGCAAGTTTACAGCGGTTGTTGAACAGACATTCCCGGACAAACTGAAGCTAAAAATCACCGAAGCTCCGCCACTGGGTGCCAAACTGAAAACCGAAAAGGGGCTGAACTTTCCTGACACGGAGCTGCCTGTCAACGGGCTCACCAGTAAAGACATCAACGATCTGGAGACCATTTCCGACATTGCCGATATTGTGGCGCTCAGCTTTGTAAACCGGGTCAATGATATTGAACAGCTGCAACAACAACTGCAAAAGCCCGGGCACAAGCATCTTGGTATTATTCTCAAAATCGAAACCCGCCGGGCTTTTGAGCACCTGCCCGAGCTGTTGCTGAGCGTTATGCAGTCCGAACATGTGGGCGTTATGATTGCCCGGGGAGACCTGGGCGTTGAAGTCGGCTGGCGCCATATGGCCGAGCTGCAGGAAGAAATTCTCTGGCTCTGTGCCGCCGCGCATATTCCTTCCATCTGGGCAACACAGGTGTTGGAAAAACTCGCCAAACAAGGTCGGCCTTCCAGAGCGGAAATCACCGACGCTGCCATGGCCCAGAGGGCAGAGTGTGTCATGCTCAACAAAGGGCCATACATTCACAAGGCGGTACGCATGCTGAACCGGATTATCCGCACTATGGACACTCAGCAATACAAAAAGAGCGCCAGACTGCCGAGACTCAAACTGTATACCCAGACACCGAGGGCTGGCCGCCCGACCCCGAGACCCGAACCGGAAGTCTCAGCCACAAATATGTGAAAACCACGCATTGATCTGAATCAAAAATCTCTGCATTCTGCGCAGCCGTTTTATCGCGAACCTTTTTTCTTCGCAGACGGCTGCTTCATGCGCCGAAGCCATACCGGAAACTGAACAGGCTTTTATTGCCTATAATCCATCGGCGTTATTCACCTGTAGAGACTTACATGCGTCAACTAAACCCTGAGAAACATACCACTGCCGTACTGGTCGTTCTGACCCTCTTTGCTGTTGTGGGTCCGGTGTCCATTGATATTTTCACACCGTCATTGCCCGCCATCACACAGTACTTCGACACCGACTATGCTACCGCTCAATGGAGTGTCGGCATCTTTATGCTGGGTTTCTCACTGTCCATGTTGATCGTTGGTCCGCTGAGTGACCGCTTTGGTCGCAAAAATACCCTACTCGGCGGCTACTCACTGTACCTTCTGGCCACCATTGCCACACTGACCACCAACAGCATTCACCTGTTTATCGCTGCCCGTTTTGCCCAGGCGATTTTCGGTTGTTTTGGTACTGCAGTAGCAAGAACCATTGCCCGTGACTACTACTCCGACAAGATGGAAGTGAAGATTCTGGCTTACATCAGCGCCTGTCTGACCATTGCGCCGATGGCGGCACCCATTGCCGGTGGTTACATTCAGCAATACGCAGGCTGGCAATACAGCTTTCTGGTCATGGCCGCCTTTGCCGTCATTGCCATGCTGGCGCTGACTCTGCTGCCGGAAAAAGCCGAGCGTAACCTGAATGCCACTAACGGCATGTTCAAAGGCTACTCTGCGGTTCTGACCGATCTGCGCTACATGCGTTTCTCGGTCGCAGCAGGTGTTGCCTTTGCCGGTGCCTTTGTGTTTGTTGCCGGTGCGCCGTTTGTACTGATTGAGCAACTGGGCATCAACCCGAAAGATTATGGTTTCATCTTCGCCTCTGCCATTGCCGCCTATCTGGTCAGTGCGACTATGGGGCCTAAGCTGACTGATCGTCTGAGCCGTGAGCAGGTCACACTGTTGTCCGGTTCTACCCTGATGATCGGTGCGCTGATCTCCATCGCCTCGGCCTGGTTCAGTGGCGGAGAATCCGTCATGGGTTATGTAGCTGGTATTGTTGTATACGAACTGGGTCTGGGTATCTTCAACCCGCTGTGTCAGGCGCGTGCCACCGAACATATGAAAACCCATATCGGCACCGCATCCGGCCTGATTTTCTTTATTGAAATGCTGATGGCGACCCTGATCAGTGGTGCGGTCGGTTTCTTGCCTGTAGCAGGCACCATGACTCTGGCTGCTGTTACTCTGGCGTCTGCAGCGTTTGCTTCCCTGTGCCTGATGGGCACTGGCAAGCCTGCCGAACAGCTGACGACCCAGGCAGCATAATGCAGGGTCGTTCATTAATTGATATAACTACAATCAGCAGCTGGTTGGTCTAGTTCACCAGCTCCCCACATCACTGGGATTTTCCAGATGAATGAAGAATCATACGGATTCACAGATAACAAGTATTGACGTAGTGATTCTTTGTAATAAGGGACTATTGATGTTGATAAAGGCGTCACCGTTTTGCTGGAAGAATCCCCACTAGCGTCCGAACTGGGTGATTCCGTTAAAAAATCCTCCGGCCTTCTTTTCAAATAAGTTAGATCTTTGCGTGTGAACCAAGACAGATGGCGATTCTTAAGGAGTTTAAGAACCTCTTTCTGGTAAACTATCCCAATTTGTTCAGGGGTGATGATCAGAAAAATCTCGTCGTCGTTTAGAGATAAAAGATTAAATTCCTCGTGAGCTATACCAGTAGGTTCAACATAAAATGCAGCCAAGAGAAAACCATCACCAAAATGGGCACCTGAATTCAATCGCGAAACCACTCTTTCAGCATTTAATTCTCCCAGAAATCCACTTAGAGGCAAACCTAGACCCATAGGATCGCTATTTAAATTAAGCAAATAGTTGGAGATTTGTCTTGGTCGAAAAATAACAGTGCCCGGATTGTATTGTCCCAATGCACCAGCAAGCCCTGACAGCAAAATTGAATGTAGATTTTTTATAATGGCTTGGGAAATCTCCGGTAATTGTACCAATGCTCCTCTATGACTTCTAGGTATACGGACACGGACCCCTCTCTCTTTCATTACTCCTGATTCTGTGTATATCGCTTCCACTTTCGGTTCATGAAGAACCAATGGATGCATTTTGAACTTTAAACTTGACGAATCATCCAAGCCGAAAATATGCCTGAATTGTTTCAATCTTTTATCATCAAGAGGAAAAAAAGTAAGCTGTCTTTGACCATTTAGTGTTTCAATAAAATCTACGTTCACACTGGCCTGTTCTGTAACAGGCACAGATATATAGTTTATTTTGACCACAGAACCGTCTGTTAAATGATGTTTGCCGACAACTGCATAATGAATACCCTTGTACGGGTCTATTATCAATGTCAGTGCATACACTTTTGATATAAACAAACACAAAATAACCATTAATAAATTATGCCTAGCTTTCATTTTTCCATTTTCCACAGACTTTTTGAAAAAGGATTTAAGAGTAGTTCATGTTCTGAATTTATACAGCCACTGCTCCAGCACCACAGGCGAAGGCATCATCATGCCCTGCCGGAGCACTTCTTCTCAGTCAATGGAATGGTATCGTGTGGAGAACCTTTACTGAGAAGTACATTTTGACTGCTTTCTGATACCATCCCAGTTTCAATACCATTCTGACTAAACCTACAAGAACGAACTGGCTGGAATCTGTACGCATGCCGATACTTTCAGAACAACGAATTCAGGAGGCACAGGAACGTGCCCAACTGCTGCACAAACGACTGCAACAACAGATTTTGATTCTGGACGGTGCCATGGGCACCATGATTCAGGGTTACCGGCTGGAAGAGAATGACTACCGTGGCGAACGCTTTGCCAGCCACTCCTGCGATGTCAAAGGCAATAACGATCTGCTGTGCCTGACTCGCCCGGACATTATTCAGGAAATACATCAGTCCTACCTTGATGCCGGTGCGGATATTCTGGAAACCAACACCTTCAATGCCACCACCATTGCCATGGCGGATTACGAGATGGAGGCGCTGGTACCGGAGATCAACCGCGAAGCGGCACGACTGGCACGCGCCGTTGCCGATGCTGAAACAATAAAGAACCCAGATAAACCCCGTTTTGTGGCGGGCATTCTGGGTCCCACCAATCGCACTGCATCTATTTCTCCGGATGTGAACAACCCCGGCTATCGCAATGTCAGTTTTGACGAGCTGACAACGGCTTACCGTCAGGCCGCCATCGACCTGCTCAACGGTGGTGCCGATATCCTGATGATCGAAACCATCTTCGATACATTGAACGCCAAAGCCGCCATTTACGCCGTTAAAGATCTGTTCGATGAGCTGGGTTTTGCAGTACCCATTATGATTTCGGGCACCATTACCGATGCCTCCGGTCGAACCCTCTCCGGTCAAACGACAGAAGCCTTCTGGAACTCGGTCGCCCATGCTAACCCGCTGTCGGTGGGTCTGAACTGCGCTTTGGGGGCAAAAGAATTGCGCCCTTATCTGGAAGACCTGTCAAACATTGCCGACACCTTTGTCAGCGCACATCCCAATGCAGGCTTACCTAACGCCTTTGGCGAGTACGACCAGACACCGGAACAGATGGCTGAGATTGTCGCCGAATTTGCAGAATCCGGGCTGATCAATATTATCGGTGGCTGCTGTGGCAGCACCCCTGATCATATTGCCGTTATTGCTGAAAAGATGTCGTCTATCTCCAGACGCGAAGTACCGGTCATTAACAAAGCCTGTCGTCTGAGCGGACTGGAACCTTTTAATATTTTTGAAGACTCCCTGTTCGTCAATGTCGGCGAACGATGCAATGTCACCGGTTCTGCCCGCTTCAAGCGACTCATTGTTGAAGAAGATTACGACACCGCTCTGGATGTTGCCCGTCAACAGGTGGAAAACGGCGCTCAGGTCATCGATATCAATATGGACGAAGGCATGCTCGATGCCCGTCAGGCGATGATTACCTTCCTGAACCTGATCGCTTCGGAGCCGGATATTTCCCGTGTGCCCATTATGGTGGATTCGTCCAAATGGGACGTTATTGAAGCAGGACTGCAATGCATTCAGGGCAAAGGCATTGTTAACTCCATCAGCCTGAAAGAAGGTGAAGAACAGTTCCGTCATCATGCCAGACTGTGCCGCAATTACGGTGCTGCGGTAGTGGTTATGGCGTTTGATGAGACTGGGCAGGCTGACACTGAAGCCCGAAAAATTGAAATCTGCCAACGCTCTTACGATATTCTGGTGAACGACATTGGCTTCCCGCCGGAAGATATTATTTTTGATCCGAATATCTTTGCCGTCGCCACCGGTATTGAAGAACACAACAATTATGCGGTGGATTTTATCAATGCCACCCGCTTTATTCGTGACCAACTGCCCCATGCCATGATATCCGGCGGTGTCAGTAATGTGTCGTTCTCTTTCCGGGGTAATAATCCGGTTCGGGAAGCCATTCACGCTGTCTTTTTGTATCACGCCATTAAAGATGGCCTGACCATGGGCATTGTGAATGCGGGACAGCTGGCTATTTACGAAGACATTCCTGCCGACCTCCGTGACCGGGTAGAAGATGTGGTGCTAAATCGCAATCCGGATGCCACCGATGCCCTGCTGGCGATTGCCGAACAGTACCGGGGCGATGGTGCAGCCAAGGCCCAGACCGAAGACCTGAGCTGGCGCGAACTGCCTGTTAACAAACGTCTTGAACACGCATTGGTAAAAGGCATTACCACTTATATTGTTGAAGATACCGAAGCCGCCCGACAAGCGGCTGAGCGTCCTATTCATGTCATTGAAGGCCCGTTGATGGACGGCATGAACGTGGTGGGTGACCTGTTTGGTTCCGGCAAGATGTTTCTGCCACAGGTGGTAAAAAGCGCCCGGGTGATGAAACAGGCGGTTGCGCACCTGATTCCGTTTATTGAGGAAGAGAAAGGCGACGAAGTTCGCTCTAACGGCAAAATCCTTATGGCAACCGTTAAAGGTGATGTACACGACATTGGTAAAAACATTGTCGGTGTCGTGCTGGCCTGTAACAACTTTGAAGTCATTGATCTGGGCGTGATGGTACCCTGCGAAAAAATCCTGCAAACCGCGGTTGAAGAGAAGGTTGATATTATTGGCCTGAGCGGACTGATCACGCCATCGCTGGACGAAATGGTACATGTTGCCAGCGAAATGCAGCGTCAGGGCATCAATCTGCCACTGATGATCGGCGGTGCTACCACGTCCAAAGCGCATACTGCTGTTAAAATCGAACCGGAATATCAGGATGATCTTGCCGTGTATGTCACTGATGCTTCGCGCAGCGTGGGCATCGCCACCCGTTTGATCAGTAAGGAACTAAAGCCGACACTGGTGGAAGAAACCCGGGCGGAATACGACAAAATTCGTGTCAGACATCACAAGCGCAGCAATAAACGACAGCTATTGACCTATCAGGAAGCGTTGGAAAACCGCTTTCAGCCTGACTGGACAGACTACCAACCACCTGAACCAACGTTCACCGGTGTCAAAGTGTTTGAGGACTTTCCTCTGGAACAGCTAGTTGATTACATCGACTGGACGCCGTTTTTTATCACCTGGGATCTGGCTGGAAAATTCCCGGCAATACTGGATGATGAGGTGGTCGGTGAAGCCGCCACCAGCCTTTATGAAGATGCCCGCGCCATGCTGGATGAACTGGTTCAGCAGAAGAAAATCAAGGCAAGGGCAACCATTGGCTTCTGGCCAGCGGCTCAGGTGGATTTTGATGATATCGAGCTGTATAGCGATGATTCCCGTTCAACCGTGTTGAACCGCTTGCACCACCTGCGACAGCAGACACCCAAACCTGAAGACAAGCCTAATTACGCACTGTCCGACTTCGTTGCCCCCAAAGAAACCGGACTCACCGATTATGTGGGTGGGTTCATTACTACCGCCGGTATTGGCGCAGAAGAGTTGGCAAAAGCTTATGAAGACGCTGGTGATGATTACAACAGCATTATGGTGAAAGCTCTGGCTGACCGTCTGGCAGAAGCTTTTGCGGAATGCATGCATGAGAAGGTACGAAAAGAATACTGGCACTACGCACCGCAGGAGTCTCTGAGTAATCAGCAGCTGATTAAAGAACAGTACACCGGTATCCGCCCTGCCCCCGGTTATCCGGCTTGTCCGGACCATACGGAAAAAGCAACACTGTTTAAGCTGCTGGATGGTGAACAAAATGCTCAGGTGTCACTCACCGGGCATTTCGCCATGATGCCTGCCGCCAGTGTCAGTGGCTGGTATTTCTCGCATCCGGAATCAAAGTATTTTGGGCTGGGGAAAATAACGGCTGATCAGGTGGCTTCTTATGCGGATCGTAAAGGTATTTCTGTTGAAGAAGCTGAAAGGTGGTTGAGGCCTAACTTGTCCTGAATGAAACCGTTAGCCTCCCTTTCATGGAGGCTAACGGGGCATACCTCGCCAATTCTGTTCCAAACCATTACAATCGCGGCAGTTTTTCTAATCACACGTTTTGTCTTTTCTCTTTCATTACGAGGCAGTCTTGAAGCCGCGCAGTCTGACCATTGTAAAACTGGCAACACCCATTATTCTCGCTATGTTGTCACAAAGCCTGCTGAATCTGGTGGATGCCGCGCTGGTCGGGCCTCTGGGTGAAGAGGCTCTGGCGGCGGTGGGAGCCGGAAGTTATGCCAACTTTGTTGCGCTGGCCCTGATCGCCGGGCTGTCGGCGGGCGTTCAGGCACAGGTAGCACGACGGTGTGGAGCCGGTCAGAAGCAACACTGCGCGGTACCGGTTAATCACGGCATTATCATTGCCCTGCTCTTTGCACTGCCTGTCAGTCTGGTTCTGATGGCCATGGCACCATGGATTTTGCAATTGTTCAGTCAGGACGGTGTGGTACATGATGCTGCCGAAACGTATTTTCGTATAAGAGTGATGGCTCTGATGGCTGCTGCCATGAGCCTGTCATTCCGGGGCTACTGGAACGGCACTGGTCAACCTTCCGGTTTCTTAAAAATACTGGTGGTTTCCCACCTGTTTAATGCTGTGGTCAGTTATGTGTTGATTTACGGTAAGCTTGGTCTGCCAGCCATGGGCGTTGCAGGTGCAGCCCTGGGCACATTTCTGGCCATGTATCTCGGTGCTCTGCTTAATCTGTTGATTCTGTTTCGTCAGGTGAAACACCATGGTTTCCTGCAACCCTTTCGACGGGCTGACTGGATAAACCTGAAAACACTGATCAGGCTGGCGATTCCCGACTCCTTGCAGCAAACCCTGTTTGCTCTGGGTATGATGCTTTTCTTTGCCATTATTGCCCAGCTGGGTACCCGGGAAATGGCCATTGCTCATGTGTTAATGAACATTTCGTTGTTCCTGATTCTGCCCGGGATAGGACTGGGTATGGCTGCTAATACGCTGGTCAGCCAGGAGCTTGGGGCACAGAAACCGGAAATGGCAACGGCCTGGGGCTGGAGCAGTGTTCGGGTCGCTACAGCATTGCTCAGTACGCTCAGTCTGCCATTACTGCTGAATCCAGAATGGGTACTGGGACTATTCCTGCACGATCCGGAGCTGGTGAGCGCCGCCAAACTCCCTCTGCAACTGACGGGTGTTGGTATTATTCTGGATTCTGCCTCACTGGTATTAACCCAGACATTGCTGGGCGCAGGAGCCAATAAAACAGTGCTGGGGATTCGTTTTGGCGCTCAGTGGGGCTTTCTTCTGCCCGTTTGCTGGTTGCTGGGAACAATTCTGGGTGCAGGGCTGACAACACTCTGGGTGCTGACCCTGTTGCAGCGGCTGATCAGCTCTACCGCTTTTATTGTGGTCTGGAGAAAAAGACAGTGGAGTCATATCAGGATCTGATACGACTCCTTTACCAATAAAGGTTACTTTATTCCGTCAGCAATAACCGGATACCAGCCTGACGACTGGATGAGGTACTGAACGATGATAATATTCTGAACCGGTCGGACGATACACCATCAGCCTTTAACTGCTGCTGCAACATGGACTCTTGCCTCTGTTGGATGGCAACCTGACTGTCAGCTCCTTTCACGCCTTCCTCCAGCACAACCGGTAATTCGATATTAATCAACAGCTGTCGCAAGTCGTTGCTACGTAGTGCTGAAAGCACCTCACGATAGGTATCATTCCGGGACAACTGCTCAGCACTGACAGGCAGGCGATCAATGTAATAAGCCATTGCAGCAGTGTCACCGCCTTGCACCTTAGCAGCAACCGAGAACTCATCCACCAGCGTATAAACCCGTCGATTACCGCGTTTCACTGAGTAGACCGTATAATATACGACATCTTCAGGTCTTACTTTCTTACCCAGAAAATAATGCTGTTGTCTGCTCATTCCATAGAGTGAAGAGACACGGAAAATATCATTTGCCCAAAAATTACTGTCGCCACAGCCAAAACTGTTGCAACTGAACAGAGGTTGAACATTTTGGGCTTTCAGCTGTTGCAGGAAGAACTGGTAACCGTCTTCACTTTCGTGACCAGCCGGTAACTGATAAACACGTCGTGTCAGAGTTCCATCAAGACGCTGCATTTCATCGGCCAGCACAACACCGTTCACCTTTTTCATTGGGCTGCTGACAATGGGGTGATTGCTGCGGTGTTCATCAACCCTGAGATTGACAGACGCAGCCGGGTAAGGTTGAAAATCCAGTGCCGTAACCGTTGCTGGAACAGCCACTATCAGTAACAGCACTGCTTTTACCGGTGTTTTACAGGCTTGCCATAGGCTCCGCATAAGTTGATTCGCTCTAACCATGAGTCGGATTCTACATCTTGTTATCAACGGTGACAGACTATCACAAGGTCACTATTGCAGAACAGTGTCCCAGATCTACAAGAGTCCAGACAGATGGGGTTGTGTTTTCAAGATATAAGGCGCTGGACAGCTACTTATTTCGATAAGCTTTAATGGCATCGGTCAGAATGGCTTTTATGCCGCGTTTTCTTTCAGCCAGTACCTCGTCCGTAAGAGATTGCAGAGTTCGCCCCTGTTCCAACAGTTTCTTCTGGCCTCTTGCCGTGCCTTTGGCATCTTTTGCCAGTTCAGACTCGGCAGCTGCCATAATTTTATCCGCGTCTAGAAAGGCTTTTCTGGATTCAGGACGAATCGCACGACCATGGTAGCTCTTCAATTTCTTTTTTAAACGTTTTGTTAAACGATCTTCAAGCAGACTGTAGTTCTCGTCCCAGACATCATCCAGAGATCGCATCTGCCCTTCCCCCATAACCTGATCGTGCGCTTTAATCATATTGAGCAATGACTTGACCCCGGAGGTTTTATTTTGCAAATCAGCTTTCAATCGGTTTCGGTCATCATCACTAAGATTAGTGGCAGACAATTTAGTCCGGGTTTTGGCGACATCCTTGAGGGTGTTTTTTAAGTCTGCACGCAGGGCTATTCCGGAAACGGGTTCCAATCCCATACAGGTTTTATAGAGGAACTCAAGATTTTCTTTTTTAATCAAGCCTTTTCTTATAAGCGTACTGGTTGTGCTGCCAACCATTGCTTCATCCTTTTCATTGCCAGCCTTTTGAATCTGAAAAACCGTAGCGGCCAGCAACGCCAGCTTTTTCTTATTCCGGGGCTTGGTCCGGGTTACACCTTCCACAGTAAAAGATATGGACTTGAGATAATCACCATGAGTGCCCAGCTCTATCATGCCATTGTAAAACGCTTCCTGAAGTTCAGCCGGAGGGTTACCCTGACAGTGCTGCTTGACGTAATCCATAACTTCCCGGGTGTAATTCGTGAAAGCGACCTTCAGTGATTTCTGATCAGTGGCTTTCAAACCAGCCGCCACTGTTTTAGCAATACCTTTGGGTAGTTCGGCTTCTTTTATCTGTCCCCTGCCAGAAGGCACCAGATCAGGAATGTCCATATTTGTGTCAATGGACGAATCGTCAGGCTCAGTTTGTTCAGGCAAGACTTTCAGCTCCCTGACTCTGGACAATGATGCTGTTTTGTCAGCACTACCACTGGATTGAAGCTCTACGTTCCAGGTCTGAGCTCTGGCACCCGGAGACTTTTCAGAGTTCTGTGTCTTAGCGGATGACTGACTTTTTTGACCCGGCTTCGGTGGCAGATCCGGCTTAATCTTTGGCTTTGGTTTTAGCTTAGGCTTTAAGCTCGGATCAGAAGGTGTTGGACGTTGTCCCTGAGTCTTTGGTCTTTGTGGAAGAAGCGACTTTTTCGCAGGTTGGGGTTTTGTCTTTGAAGCTGTTGCAACAGAGGGCTTTTCTTCAGATTTTGGTACTGTACCAGACTGGTTGTCCTTAAGAATCTGGCTTGGTTTTTTGTGCGACAGCAAAACTTTACACGCCGGATCAGGAATCACCTTTGTCATCCGTTCGCACAGCATAAGAGTTGGAACCTTGTTATCTGATGGCTTATTAGGAGCCTTTGATTGTGAGCTGGAAATATAACGGGTGGGTTTTGGCTCAACGGCAATTTTCTTACCTCCCAGCCCCTCACCAACTTGAGATTTGACACTTTTCTTAACTGACGGCTCTAATGAAGAACGATTAAAGCTTTCAGTAGTATTGTTAATGGGGCTTCCTGACATATGGCTTTCTTGTTTAGGTCAAAAGGTATTCATGTAATGGTAGTTAAGTAATTCAAAGAGCGTTTCCATACACGGCATTAGCAGCTGTTTCCGCGCAGCTTCGACTGAAAAGCCGACTTAGTACGTTCTGTATCCATTAACCTTCTATTGTATGTGTCAAAAACCCGGCATTGTCAGTCATTATTATCCCAGCTTACTTCTCACAGGCATCATTGCGCTTTATCGGTCAGTTAGATTTGAACGGCAGGGGTAACATAATGGTTGAACTCTAATAAAATCAAGGTATTATAAGCAGCAAGTCAGCAGCGATGCTAAATGTCGGAGCGTAGCGCAGCCTGGTAGCGCACCACAATGGGGTTGTGGGGGTCGGAGGTTCAAATCCTCTCGCTCCGACCAGAATTTTTACTGATATTTCAGCAACTTAAAAAGCTAATCATTCGATTGGCTTTTCTTGTTTTGGACATGTTTGGACACGTTTTGGACAAAAAAAATTTGCACGTAAGCAAATTATTGAACGACAGCATCTAATTATCGCGCTGCGCTTTCCTCTGAATGCTCAACCTTACCCAGCTCCTCTAAAGCCTCAAAAGTAAGAGCAGCATGGCACTCTATGTAGTGCCTGTCAGAAAACCTCTGAAAAACGGCAGTTGTTCTTGGCCGACAGAAGTTGATAACGGCTGGATTTGAGTTACCAGACGAACAAAGGATGTTTTTTGTACCGCACTGTTCAAAATACAACCTGATTCGACTATCTACAAGCGCAGTAATCTCTCATGCCCGGCATGATCAAAAGTAAACTGACGGAAGCCTGGCTGAAAGGCTACTGACGATCTCTGGTCAGCAGAATTTTACCCAGCCGTTTCAGGTTGCTGGCGACAACAGCCAGTGCGACATAGCGCTCAAAGCCTTCTATCCCTTTATCCGGGCATTTGTCGAGACCATTCGCTTCCAGTGCATTGATATCGGAATGAACTACCCCGGAGCAAGCTCCGGGGTATCAAGTTAGCTCTTGAGTAGTTCGCAGCAAGCTGCGGGGAATTAGACCCAAGGCTTCGCATTCAACGGCTGAGTGTTTTCTTCTTGCCCGGATAAACTCCGGGTGGGATTCCCGTTTTTTATCATTGGCCGACAGCCTCCCTTTCTTGGGGAGAACCGGGCGTTCCAGAAGAACTTCCAACTTTTCAAGATTGCCCGGACTCCAGAAGCCTTTGTCGTAGCTCACCTAGCTTAATGTCGGGAACCGCTTTTTGGCAGCCTCGGCCATAGGTACTGTAACCTGGTCGTCTGTTTGTTTTTGCATGACCTGATGATGCAAAGTAAAACCGAACTGATCCTGCAACACGCAGACCCGTAACCCCAGTTCAACCGGAGTTCCGGCTTTGCCTTTGCTGATCCATTCTGTATGAGGCTCAAAGATTGAGAACACCTTCTCATTATGGGGAATCTGCTCATGTTCTATCACCCGTCGGTAAATCAGGTTTATCTGGTGACGGCTGTGGGCTATGTGGTATTTGAGGTTTTCCAGCCTTGGCTCATCCGGTTGTTTTTTCAACAGCAAGGACAAGGTCGTTTCAGCTTTGCGGACAATTGAAAGGCTGTACTTTATGTACTCAAGGTGAGCCATTTCAATGTCGTGCTGCCGCTGCTGTTGTTTCAGTTCACAGTTTGCGCTGGAATGCTTCAGGTTTCGAGCCTTGTTGTAGCGTTTGCGATGCTGGTCTTTAAGATATTTGCTCTGACGCCAGCCCGGAAGCTGGTACTGATTGGAGAGAGCGGATGCAAACTCAATGCTTTTACGGCAAGCGTCGCTCAGAAGGCTGATATCCGTGGGGAAATGGACATCGGTTTTGACTACGAAGGAATCGGCACGGCCATGTAGCGGCTCATCTTTTTTTTAACCAGCTGGTGACCTGCATCCACCGTGACCTGGTTAATCTGATCCAGTATCTCCGGTGTGAAGAGGCTGATGTTATCCTGCAATGTTTGTATGTGGTAGGAATGGGTACAATATGGGCCGTGACCGAGCATTTTCCGTAATGTCCCATGTTCATTAGCCAACTCTTGCAAGCGGTAATAGTCACAATTAGTGACAAGGCGCAGAG
The DNA here is from genome assembly GCF_001583435.1 of Endozoicomonas montiporae CL-33. Classification (NCBI taxonomy): domain Bacteria; kingdom Pseudomonadati; phylum Pseudomonadota; class Gammaproteobacteria; order Oceanospirillales; family Endozoicomonadaceae; genus Endozoicomonas; species Endozoicomonas montiporae. Next base: position 2,957,385 of record NZ_CP013251.1, read on the forward strand.
TGCCGAAAACCAGAATGTTCCAGAGGTCCATACCGGGACGACCATTTTGCCGACTGGCAGGAATCATGTTCTCAAGCACCTGAAAAACCCTGTGTCGCAGATCAGGTGTTATCCAGATATGTTGCAGGCCCCGAAGCAGACGGGGAATGTCGTCTCTGGACTTGGGATTAAACGTGATGGCAGAGATATCAACTTCGCCCAACTGCATTTGTGGGTTGATGGTTTGGCGCATAAATGTGAAGGGTGAAAGTCTCATATTGACTGGTACTATAATTCCAAGTCACCTTTCTGCATGGGGAATGGGATGACATTGTCCATACCCACTTCCGTGACCTTGGCGCAGTAGGTCACCGCCAGTAACTTCCAGCCATTGTCGAACATGCCACTCTGAATTAATGACCTTGCTGTCAAAATACCTTGGCCTCCGGGATGCCGCCACCTCATTCCAGAACACTTCATTCGCTGCGTTACCAAGGTTTTACAAGTAGCCTCAATAAACCCCTGAGCCTATTGGCAAGTTGTGCGACAAGTGTTCAGCATAGTTCATGCGGGTTCGATTACTTCTGAAGTACTCCAGCTCTGTTTTCAACTTCGATCGACGAGGGTGTCGTTTATGCTGGTAAGCCAGAGCTTTGATGACTTTTTCAACACCTTCGGGCTCCTCTTTGAGGATGTGGCGATAGGTGATGAACTTTTCTCTGGATTTGTTGCTGTTTTCACCATAGGACAGGTCAAACGCTTTCTTCAGGTGCTCTGCGGCATGATAGAAGTCTACAACCTCGTGACCTTCAGGGAGTTCATTGGCAAGGTAGGTCCAGTTGTCTTTTGCCCCATCAGCGACTTTAACAAGCGTCAGATCTGGCCTCTGTCGAAGAGCTTCGCTCAGGAGTGCGGAGAGTGATTGTTTCAAAGTCACTTTCTTGCTTTCAGGCATTCGACTCATCCTGACCGTTGAGAGGCGTTCACCCTGTGCATCGTAAAACGACAATGTTCCACAACTGGCCTCCTGACAGCCAGCAGGGCCACGGGTTCGCTTGCCATCGACTCTATTCTGTTCCCGCTTTTCCTGACGTTTACCATCTTTCATCGGCAACATGACGCCATCAAGAGAAGCGGCCGCAGTCACAGCTTCTTCAGGAACCTTGACGCTTTCCCAGAGAAAGTCTTCAAAGGCTTCCCTATTGGGTTCCCACTGCGCATTGAACTTTTTGGGTAGTCTGGCCAGAGAGCTTTCCGAGGGCGTCATGTTCCCTATCAGATCAAGTAGGCTTTTAGCCTCTCCGGGAGGCATTTGCGCAACCATCCAGACAGCTTGTTTAGCTGCTTTTGGTGTCCAATACCCCTCTACAATACCTGCCTGTAGCTCCAAAGGGATGATAGAGTGATCCTTACCGTTACGATAGAGCGTACGCAAAACCCGGACAGGGCCGACAGCGGATTGATAAGTTTCTGAAGATCGCAACACCCGATGGTAACAGACACCGCTTACCTCAATCGCAGGAACGTCAATATCAAGCCCGGTCAGGTCTTCTGCCAGAACGCTTTGCTCTGCTTCGATAAAGAGTTTATGGATCTCACCTTCATAGTCTTCAAAGTGCTTGATTGGGCTGTGTTCCTGACGAAGAACGGCCAGTTTTTGCTCAAGCTGTTGGATAGCATGACAAGAAAAATTGGCGGCTTCAGCTAGTGGCTGACATACTTGCATCGGGGCGGCCTTTCACTGTTGCGGTATCTTTTACAGTAACCATCATAGCGGTGTTTGGCCGTTCCTATGTAAGTCCAGAGAAAATTTGTAGCTGCTGTATAAACCACGGACGGCAAGCCCAGAAAAAATGGTCAGTATGAGACTTTCACCCAATGTGAAAACAGCTTGTTTTGGAAAATCTTCGAGTACTATATGGGGCTGCAGGCTGCTATTTTCAAGTGTTTGAGGGTTTTCGGACAGGCACTATGTAACCGTCCGGGTTATGACCTTCGAGGTAGATGTCTGTAGTCTCCTCATCTTTGTGAGCCATCAATTTTTGAATCTCTTTTTTATCCGCTCCGTTGAGTTTTAGGGTAGTGGCACAGTTCTGTGATTCTAGCCCTGTCTGCTAAAATACGACATTCGGCAACTTTGAAAAATGCGGTTTAAAAATGTGCCTTACGCAAGTCCTCTGTACAACATGTGGCAGTAACCAAGTTCGGCCTTTCGGATACAGCACTCATGATGTTCCACGATACTATTGCTGTAATGACAAATGTGAAATCAAAACCTTCATGCTTGAATATCGCTACAAGGCCTGTGAGCCTGGCGTTAAAGAAAAAATCATCGATATGGCAATAAATGGCAGCGGAATCAGGGATACAAGTAAAGTACTCGGAATAAGCAAGACAACAGTAATAAAGACTCTAAAAAAAAAGAAAGCGGTCTGGTAAAGGTCAACCCAAATATTCAAACTATTGATCTCAAGTCAGATGCAATTATTCATGTAGGGCTTGTCTGCCAAGAGGCTGAGCTAGATGAGCAGTGGTCGTATGTTCATGATAAATCGAACCAACGCTGGCTTTGGTATGCTGTTGATCACGCTACAAATACCGTGCTTGCTTATGTTTTCGGAAAACGGAAAGATGAAGTTTTTAAAGAACTCAAAACACTTCTGAAGCCATTTGGTATTAATAAATTTTACACCGATGATTGGGGAGCCTATGAGCGACACCTTGATGAAAACATGCATATTATTGGTAAAGCAAACACTCAGAAGATAGAGCGTAAAAACCTTAATTTTCGGACTTGGATTAAACGGTTGGCCAGAAAGACAATTTGTTTTTCAAAGCTCGAAAAGATGCACGATATTGTTATTGGATTATTGATTAATAAAGTTGAGTTTGGGGTCAATATTCACGCGATATAACAGTTCTGGCCCACTACCATTTTTTGGTGTAACTTTTCGATTTATACGCCGCACTAAAGTTACAACTTTTCTGTTCTTTGGGCCGATGCTTACGTGCAAAGGTCTGTTGGCACCATAGAAGTAGAGCTTATCGAAGTCACAGTTCTGAATGACCCACTCAGCCACCACATCAGATGACTGGTCAGGACAGACAAAATCACAGGCCAGTCCCAGATCGGGGCAAATTGGCATACCTTTGCGGTTTAGTTCATACCCAGAATGTTGATCCACTGAAGGACAGATATTTGGTGTTTTATAATTTTTCCTGGCTCGCTTACGAATTGCAGAGGTCAACGAGGGAGTAGATAGACCGTAGGTCAGATGAACCCTACCAAAATGATCTCGTACCGGATCAAGAATCGACGTAGCCAGTATCTTGATGGCAGCCCAAGTATCATCTTGCTTCGGAATATTTTTCGGCTGTTCCTGTTCGAAAGTTTCACCACAGCAAATCAGGTCTTTGTAATAAAAGTAGTTACTGCACTTCTGGTCAATCTGGTATTTGATAGCGTGTAATCTCCTTTGCCCGGAATCATATGCCTGATTCCACCTTTCGGGTTTGCCACATCGCCGACTCTGCGTGGTATCAAATGCACATGGCAGTGAAAAATTGTCTGCCCTGAATCTTTGCCGCAATTCATCCCGATATTAAAACCTGAAACTGATGTGTCAATCTGTTCAATTTTACGCTTTTGTACTTTCAGCAACTGATGTATTGCACAAACTTCCGCTGAGTTCAGCTCAAAATAGGTTTCTACATGCCGTTTTGGTATGACCAGAGCATGGAGCTCCGAAACTGGAAATCTGTCTCGTATGGCATAGGCAAGCGAATTGCTGTCGATGACTCTATCGCGAGAGATAGCGCAGAACAAAGAGTCTACAGCCTCTCTGCTGGTTCCATTACTACACATAAACTTCAAGCCTTGGTCAAGAAGTGGAATAGTTGGTCTTGCTCTAAGATACTCTGGACGCTCGGAACATGCTTCTCAAAAAACTTTGACTGAACGTTTTTAATGGTCATATCCAGTTCATCGCACTGCTTTCGATGCTTCTGGAACTGTAACTGATACTCCTTTTGAGAAATTTCTTGCGTCTTGAACCGGTGTCGCAACTTTCCTTTCTGGTCAATCAGTTTGGCTTGCGTGACCTTGACCTGCTGTACTCTTTCCAGAAGCCCTCCAGCTCTATTGATCTCTGACCTGAGTTGCTTTTCCTTCTTCTTGTATAACCAGCGCAAAATACAGCTCCATGAGCAGTTCAACGGCTTTTTGATGCCTTTTTTCTCCTCTATAACCCTTAAACTGCCGAGCAAAATAGGGAATATGGCACCCAGCCGTAAATCCAGAGAAAGGCTCCAGAATTTCTACCGATATATCGTATGGATCGTAATGAGTGATTTTGCCCTGAACAAGGATATCATTGAAACGGAAGGAAATAATCTCGGACATAAGTCGTTCTCCTGTTTAGCGAAATTTGTTAAGCGCCTGCAAGTGGGAATAAATCAGCGCTACACCTTTACTTTAGAATCCTGAGGCTGACTGTCAACACAGCACCTTCTATCCTCAAGGTAGAGATCATCGGAGAATGAGAAGGGCTACTGTTATGACGGAAATGCAAGTTTCAGTGATTGTTTTCGGACTGCTTGGGTTATTTTTCCTGGGGCAATCCACTGTTGGCGGCCTCATCCGGTTGTTCTCAAAACGGTTAACTCTGGGCTTTGTGATAGCCAATGCGATGGCATGTGGTCTGTTTTTACTTCTGAGCTTTGCAGCCAGTATCTGGGAAATTCAGGGACTGAAGTGGAGCGACGTGGTCAGTCAGCTCCTTTCCTGATTGCCTTATCCTACCCGGTCAACCCATACAAAATGATCATTATTCAGCGCTTTCTCTCCCTGCCAACGGTAAGCTACTAGCTTGCCATTCTCGCTCTTGCTACTGTAATCCACACAGGCAATAGTTGGGCTGAGTGTTCCAGGTGTTCCCTGCATCCAGTAATGCCCAAAGAATAAGGGCACAGAATCCTTGTAGCGGTAGATATCTTCAGGAAGTTCCACTTCAGGCAATGCAGCATTGCCTGTGTTGGTTGCCGCTTCGGGCAAACGCTTCGCCTGCTCATCCCACCATTTCAGACGGACTTCATGTCGAGTCTGACCATTCTTGTCCGTAAATTCGTGACCTTCTGGCAATTTGTACTCAATGCCTTTGAGAAGATTTTCTATGGCATCATAAAGCTCACTTCCCAGCCTTGAAGCCTGACTATAAGCCTCTGTCAGCAAGCAGTGATCAATATTAATCCATGGTTGTACAATTTTCAGGCTTGGATGATGCCAAACAGCATGAACCACACGAATAGCTTCCAAATCGAGAAACAGCGGTAAGGTGCGAAACCAGTCGATCATATCTTTGTGTTCCACTGAACCCAATGGATATTCATCAAGAAATGCCTGGTGCGGTTGTTGATTTTTTACCGAATGTTCTCTCAGAAAAGAACCCGGATTTTCAGGATCAGGCGTTGCATAGCAAATAGCATTAAACTCATGATTACCCATCACTGCCAGTGCACAGCCCTGCTCCATCATGTTGCGACAGATGGTGAGTGCTTTTTTATGCTCCGAGCCACGGTCAATAAAATCGCCTACAAAGATGGCTTTTCGCTCAGGGTGCTGGAATATGCCATCTTGGTTTGTGTAATCCAGTTTTCTGAGCAGTTCTGCCAAAGCAGTTCCATGACCATGGATATCACCGATAATGTCGTACATGGAGGAGCTGATTCCTTTTGATTATCTGTGCATGGATTCAGTTATTATCGTCATGAGTCGCTTGTCCATAATCCACCAGCGCATTGTAAAGGTTCACCAGGGTCATCTGCTCAACACTGTTTACGTTGAGGTGTCCTAAATCGGGATTTCCTACGACAATGGCCAGAGATTGTGCCCGGCTGATTGCTACATTGATCCGGTTTCTGTCAAACAGAAAGTTCAAGCCCCTTGGGGATTCAGCGGCATCACTGCCACACATACTCAGGAATTCAATGGGTGCTTCCTGTCCTTGGAATTTATCAACACTGCCGACTTTGGCGACTTCTCCGAGCGCATTACTAAGCTTTCTGACCTGATGGTTATAGGGGGCAACAAACAGCATGTCTTCCCAGCCTATTTTTCGTTCCTCACCGTCTTTGGTCACGAAGGTTCTACCGAGCAGGGACTCCGCCAGTGATTTGATTTCGGTTACCTCTTCTTCTGAGGCTTGTGTATTGCCTTCATGAATGACAGGTACGAACACTATTCCTGCTTCTTGATCCAGAGGGCCGGTATATGTGTCTGGGACTTTTATTACTTGTCGATCATTATTGGAATCTGACCGCAGTTTTCCCTCGTAGATAAACTGACTGATAAACTCATTGACCTGAGAGTGCATTCGGAAGGTGGTTCCCAGAAACACGCCCATATCATCGGTAATTGTTGGGCTGTCATGCAGCAGATAATCCAAAATGGATAAGCCGCTTTCCTCCGGGTGCGTTCCTTGTGTGGGCTGCCCCAATTGCATCTGGTCACCCATCAGAACAAGGTTTTTGGCGGTTCGGCTCATGCCGATCAGGTTTGCTATGGATACCTGACCTGCTTCATCAATAAATAGGTAGTCCAGTTGATCAGCCATTTCATCCCTGGTAAAGCCCCACGCTGTGGTGCCAAGGATGCAAGGCGAATCCACATAATCAGCCAGTTCAGTATTTTTGGTAATAGTTATTCCCGCTGCTTCAAGCTCTGGATCTGTATCCTTTGTGCAGGCCACGGTGACTTCAATTCCCGCTTTCTTGCATTGCTTTGCGGCTTTTAAGAGCAAGTTATTAATGGCCTTGTGACTGTTGCTGGAAATACCGATTTTTGCCCCTGATTTCACCAGTTCGGCAATCACATGCTTGCCTGTGTGGGTTTTGCCGGAACCGGGAGGCCCCTGGATGGTCAGATAGCTATTATCCAGATTCTTTACGGCAGCAATGACTTCATTCAGTTTCTGCTCAGGGTCTTTGCTGGGAGCAATATCACCACCATTCACCCCTTTAATTCTTGGCTGTCGTCTTTGCAGAAAGTCGATGATGGCACATTTTGACAAGCCCCCCGCTTCAAAATCTGACACCACTTGATCAATTGCCCTTTCAATTACACTGGCATTCACATACTCATCGGGTATCAGGGAGATGGTATGAGGAGGTTCATATTTGGACTGAAGAACAATCAAACCCTGATCAAGATCGCTTGCCTCTTTTACGAAAGTAACCTTTGATCTTTTATCATCGCCTTCTTCAACGCCCAGCAAGTAGAAATTCTCAGCCGCCCCTTTGAACTCCTGAGCAGGATCAAACTGATATTCGTAGGCTAGATTTCGGGATTTTGGTTTTGGCTTGAACGCTTTCCTGTCCGTCCGATGGCAATTAGCCAAACAATCCAGATCATCCTGCAAATCAACAGGTTCAAGCCCAAGCCGGTCAAAGAGTTTCCAGAATACCGGTTTGGCTTCACGGCGATGAAATTCCAGAACCCAGGCAAGGTTTTTTATCAGTGTTGCCTGTTCCTGATTATCAGATTCCAGCGACTCGGCTTGTGACAGAAGTCGGTCCCGTAACTCTATTCTCTGGGTGATTTCCTCCTTAACTTCCGGCTCTTCTACCTCTTCTTTTCCTACGAAGGCAATCCCATGCTCTTGCTGCTTTTTCCGAAGCCAGTCGGTCAGTTCCTGAGTTGAGTCACAGTCGTCGATATTGTAATCCCGAATATCGCTCAGCGTGGTAGAAGTCTCCCAAGTATCTCCTTCTTCGCAACGCTGGTTTGCTAGTCGCCAGACATCATAAACCACTACCGAATCACCACCCGTCTCCACTTCTGTCTGCCGCTTACCCCGATATAAATGCTCGACATTTTTGATGGAGTATCGGGGTTCACCCAGCAATAACCCGCCTTTTACCACCTTATATAAATCCACAAAAACTTCATTTCGTAGCAGCTGATCCACTTCATTCTCGCAGGTGCCATAGCGCCCCATCAATTTCCGGCAAGCCGCTATTTCATAGTTGGCATAGTGATAGATATGCATACTGCGATTTTGTTGCCAGCGAGCATAGACCCATTGAATAAATGCTTCGAAGGCTGCTTTTTCTTGCTCCTGATTGTGCGCCCAAAAATCTTTAAATTGCCGCTGACCTGATTCATCAAAATAGGTATTGCCCCAAAGATACTCCAGACCACCGTCTTCCAGAGGAAAGCTTTCAATATCAAAGAATACATCCAGTGGGGATGCAGGAGGTAATAGAGCCAGACCTTTTTTATCTCCTTCCCCATGAGGTAGAATTTCATACTCCGGTATCGCTCTACCGACACTTCTCTTTTGAATAGATGCCTGAGCAATCAAACGCTGTAAAACTTCAGGTTGAATTCCTTTGATTTTCATTCCACCAGGATTAAAGTCTGCAAGTGCCTGCATGGTATGGATGCCAGCCTGATTCAGCTTTTTGATCTGACCTTTTGTGATCGTAGCTACCTGAAACAAATGATCTCGCTGAACCAGCAGAGATTCAGCATATTCAGACCAATTTCCCCAGCTTTTGGAGTTTGCCAGATCAGGGTAATTGGTAGGGTCAAACTGTTCCTGAGCCTTCAGGAAACCGTTGAGTTGCTGCATGAAATAGGCGGAGTAGTCAGCCACCCTGAATGATTTCTTATCACCATTGCCTAATAGGACACCAATGGTTGCTACCTTGATGCCATAGCTTTTTTGGAGCATGAGAGCGTAGCTGCACAGCTGTATCAGAAATGAAGGCTTAACCTTTGTACTGAGTTTGGTATCCCAGATTTCAAAGCTCTTTCTGTCCTTTGTTCGGATCAAAAAATCAGCAACCCCGGCAAACCGGGAACCCTCAAGATCACAACCTAAATGTGCCTGAGCAATAATGTCAACGTCACTGTCCAGTGCATGTTGTGTCAGCGCATAACCAAGCTCTCTGGTTTCCGCTTCTCTCCGCAAAAGCGAATACCCTTCATTGCGAAATTGCTGCTCAATCTCGGCTTCAAATTCAAAGCCTTTTCGTTGCAGAACTTGCATTAACGGGTCTTCAGGATCTTTTTCCGGAGCTTTGTCAGGCAGCTCCAAAAACAAGCGATCCATCCAGGAAGCAAAGGGACTTTCAACGAAGCGAGTCAGGTCTGAGGGGGAGAAGACAGTTTGGTTATTGCGCTTATACATAAATAAGGAAAGACTCCTGCCTGTTGATGCTGTTTAAGAGCTTACCTGCTCTGTGGCAGTTGTACCAAGGGCTTCACTGATCATAGTCACAGTATTATACGCCTTTTATCAGCTGCGTTTGCTGAGACGGGCGCAAAGCACCTGATGATCACCATACCTCCGGGTGTCTACTCCATTGATTGCCTGTATGAACTCGGAAAATGATGAAAAGCCATACCTTTTCTCATCAAAATGCTCGTCAACGGATAGAATCCTGTTCTTCAAAACGGAACAATTCAGCGGTTGTTCTGACTCCTGAAGGACACTTCGGGTAAGATGAATCGCCCCTTCAAGACCCGGTGGACAGATGGTTCGATGACTGTTTTGCTGATCTGTATAAAAATAGCGTGCACAAAAGCGTTTAACAGATTCACTCAATGGCGAATGTGGTCCGACACCGACAACATGCTTTCCTAAAGAACGAATTTCGCGGAACAAGGGAGAAAAGTCCGAATCACCGGTCGCCAGAACAAACCAGTCCACATCCAGACTCGTCTGTGCCACCTTCATAACTTCAATAGTCATCGCAATATCTGCCGAGTTCTTTCCGGATACTGGGTGAAAGGTATGAACAAAATCAAATCCTTGTTCGTTCAAATGGTCTTGAAACCCCTGAAGGTTTGGACCACCCCAGTTACCAAAGGCTTGGCGTATGGTAACCAGACCAAACTCTGATAACTCATCTATCAGGTGCTCGACTCCGTTATGCTTCAACCAGCCAGCGAGGTTTTCAGTATCAAGAAACAAGGCAATATGAGTGTGAGGAACGTCCATGCAACACCTCCGAATGCAATACTCTTACTAAAATCTAGCAGCATCCCAAAGCCTTAAAACGAGCAAAAGAACCAGTATTTAGCCAACCTACCGAAAATTAAGACGTTTTTCTGCATACTGGAAATCAACTCATAAGCGCCCCAATGATAGCGATATGACCTGATCTAAGACACGGAAACAATCAGCCTATCTTGCTTATCCGTTTCACCATAGAAGCTAACCAGTCGCTTCACTCCCGGCCTGCCACTCGCCATGCGATGCCGGTTAGTATCTCTGTAGTGTCTTACTGTACCGGTGTTTTTTGTCAGGTGGCTTTTGCCTGACGCTTACATAGCTATAGATAAAGTGTCTTCTATTGTCTTGGACAAAAAAAATGTATCTATCTGATTTTATTGATCTTTATTTTCTAAATTTCCCCCATACGAGAAATCAATATATCTATAAATATCAATCAGTTAGCTATCAGCTATTCCCGCTGAATATACGTCTTAAGACGTTTAAGTTGGTGTAGGCAAGGAACATTTAATACGTTCAGGGAGTGTCCTTCACTTCCAGCGAATCTTGAACGAACAAAAATTTTGAACCCTGAAACCAGACTGCCCCACATTCTTTATGAACTGTCGTAAGGCACTATTCCCGCGACGGTACGGCTAATGATGGCATCAAACAACCCTTCCCAGGTTTTGATCAGCCAGGTCTGGAAATAACCTTTCATCAACTCCCACAGATGTATTCGTACACCTCGCGTTCGTTCTTTCAGGGCTTTTTGAAACTCCGGGCTGCCCAGTTGTTGCAGCTGGTCAACCAGAAAGGCCAGTACCGTCAGGTAAGCCAGATTGGTGGCAAGGTGCTGTTCACCGTGCCCGTAGTTGTGCTCAAGGTGGTAGTCTTGTTTCTTCAGGGTATTGAACGTTTGGTTTTCAATGTGCCATCGGCATCGTCCTCCTTTCATCAGGGCTTCAATGGTCTTTTCTGTCAGAGGTATGTCAGTGATCCAACTCCAGGTGTGACGATCACCTTTTTTGTCCGTCTCAACAAAATCCAGCACGTTGACATGCTCAACGGGGTTAGACTTGTTGAGGGGCACATCGTTAGTAAAACGATACCAGTACTTGATGCCAGTCACCGGGTCAGTTTTGAGGCAACGTGCCACTTTTCCTTGCTTATCCAGTTCATCTACAGCTTCAATCAGCGAGCCGTGATTGCCGTCTTTCGCAATGATAATGTAATGCCAGCCGTAACTCTTGATCAGGCGGATAGTTGGTCCGTCAGCATACAAGCCATCCAGTACGATAATCAGTTTCAGGTAGGGGTGGTCTTTTTTTACGTTGGCAAGAAAGCGCTTAAGGGCACTCTTTTCACAGTCGTTCTTGGTACAACCATCCTGTCGTACAATAGCTTCGGGAGCCAATGGTATAACGACTTTCTGGTCGGGGTGGACAATGCAACCGCCCATCAGCTGGTGATAATAAGCCTCATTGGCTTTGCCCTGATTTTTTACGCAGCAGTCGTCGCAGTGTAGCTTTCCGGAGAAGAAGGTTTGTGTACCATCAATGGCCAGCAAATAATGGTTTTTAAGGTGGCCGATGTGAAACTCAAACTTCTGCAGGTGCCCCGAACGCTGAAAGCGTGAGAAGATTTTTTTGTAAGGCTTCTGAAACCAGTGTGGAGAAAGCTGGTCAAGTACTTCTCGCATCCGGGTGTCACTGGGAACTCTGCCATTGACGACATCAAACAGGGTTTCCAGATTGTGAGCCTGGACAGGGTCTTCCCTTTGGCTATCAAAGCGGAGCATGGACGGCATTTTCATTTGCATCATGGCAAAAGCGGACTTGGCAAAGTTGCCAAAGGGAATGCCATTCTTGCAGTGATTAGGTCGGTGATCGGGAATGTCAACCAGACAGTCAGTAACCTCTTTAATAAGGTGGCTGGCAGTCAGGTGCGTGCAATTTTTTTGAATGGGCTTGGCCATGGTTGCAACCGGTCAGATCATGCAGCATAAGGTCAAAAATAGTCGTTCAATTGTGCGGTTGCAGATTTTTTTATCACGCTCTAAAGCCTGATAGCTGGGGGCTTTTGATAAAGGTCGGGAATTGCTGGTTAGCTATTTATTTTGCTCTTTTGCCCAATAATGGGGTTGTGGGGGTCGGAGGTTCAAATCCTCTCGCTCCGACCAAAAAACTTTAAAAGAAAGCAGCTTAAATAGTGCCTGTCAGAAAACCTCTGAAAAACGGCAGTTGTTCTTGGCCGACAGAAGTTGATAACGGCTGGATTTGAGTTACCAGACGAACAAAGGATGTTTTTTGTACCGCACTGTTCAAAATACAACCTGATTCGACTATCTACAAGCGCAGTAATCTCTCATGCCCGGCATGATCAAAATTAAACTGACGGAAGCCTGGCTGAAAGGCTACTGACGATCTCTGGTCAGCAGAATTTTACCCAGCCGTTTCAGGTTGCTGGCGACAACAGCCAGTGCGACATAGCGCTCAAAGCCTTCTATCCCTTTATCCGGGCATTTGTCGAGACCATTCGCTTCCAGTGCATTGATATCGGATTCAACAGCTGAGTGTTTTCTTCTTGCCCGGATAAACTCCGGGTGGGATTCCCGTTTTTTATCATTGGCCGACAGCCTCCCTTTCTTGGGGAGAACCGGGCGTTCCAGAAGAACTTCCAACTTTTCAAGATTGCCCGGACTCCAGAAGCCTTTGTCGTAGCTCACCTGGCTTAATGTCGGGAACCGCTTTTTGGCAGCCTCGGCCATAGGTACTGTAACCTGGTCGTCTGTTTGTTTTTGCATGACCTGATGATGCAAAGTAAAACCGAACTGATCCTGCAACACGCAGACCCGTAACCCCAGTTCAACCGGAGTTCCGGCTTTGCCTTTGCTGATCCATTCTGTATGAGGCTCAAAGATTGAGAACACCTTCTCATTATGGGGAATCTGCTCATGTTCTATCACCCGTCGGTAAATCAGGTTTATCTGGTGACGGCTGTGGGCTATGTGGTATTTGAGGTTTTCCAGCCTTGGCTCATCCGGTTGTTTTTTCAACAGCAAGGACAAGGTCGTTTCAGCTTTGCGGACAATTGAAAGGCTGTACTTTATGTACTCAAGGTGAGCCATTTCAATGTCGTGCTGCCGCTGCTGTTGTTTCAGTTCACAGTTTGCGCTGGAATGCTTCAGGTTTCGAGCCTTGTTGTAGCGTTTGCGATGCTGGTCTTTAAGATATTTGCTCTGACGCCAGCCCGGAAGCTGGTACTGATTGGAGAGAGCGGATGCAAACTCAATGCTTTTACGGCAAGCGTCGCTCAGAAGGCTGATATCCGTGGGGAAATGGACATCGGTTTTGACTACGAAGGAATCGGCACGGCCATGTAGCGGCTCATCTTTTTTTTAACCAGCTGGTGACCTGCATCCACCGTGACCTGGTTAATCTGATCCAGTATCTCCGGTGTGAAGAGGCTGATGTTATCCTGCAATGTTTGTATGTGGTAGGAATGGGTACAATATGGGCCGTGACCGAGCATTTTCCGTAATGTCCCATGTTCATTAGCCAACTCTTGCAAGCGGTAATAGTCACAATTAGTGACAAGGCGCAGAGTGCCGAAAACCAGAATGTTCCAGAGGTCCATACCGGGACGACCATTTTGCCGACTGGCAGGAATCATGTTCTCAAGCACCTGAAAAACCCTGTGTCGCAGATCAGGTGTTATCCAGATATGTTGCAGGCCCCGAAGCAGACGGGGAATGTCGTCTCTGGACTTGGGATTAAACGTGATGGCAGAGATATCAACTTCGCCCAACTGCATTTGTGGGTTGATGGTTTGGCGCATAAATGTGAAAACAGCTTGTTTTGGAAAATCTTCGAGTACTATATGGGGCTGCAGGCTGCTATTTTCAAGTGTTTGAGGGTTTTCGGACAGGCACTAAATAGCTGCTTTTTTTGTGCCTGTTATTTGTTGGCAAAAAACGGGTGATGCCTCAAATGCATTGAGTACGGATTGTCCTATATAGCCAGCTTGAGAGAATTGTGCATTTTGCACTATGGCTACGATAGAAATTACCTGCATTCACTGTAACAGCACTCGTGTCGTTAAAATTGCAGCGCTTCTTCTGCAACAGCTGCCGAAAGAGTTTTCAGACAGTGGTTATCTATAATGCAAATCAGCCTGTGTGAAGCACAGCTAATCCCGCGCTTTCAATTACAACCAGTAATCACAAGGGATTCAGCAGCGTAGAAAAATCGGGATAGGGCGTAGCCTCACAGCTACGCTCCTCCCACACCACGCAGCGTACGGGTCCGTACTACGCGGTTCGGCCAGTTAAGCAGCCAACAACCTGATCAATCCTAACCCGTCAAACCAACTATTCGGTAGCGCCATATGTAGAGCTGGACTCCGGCTCATTCGCCAGTGCCCTTTTCCTGAAGCTACCGTTTGCCTTGTCAGTTTGTCACTGATTCCCTGCTTTCGCAGTTCCTTGTACCGCTTTGGGCTCCTTTTCCATTGATACCAGAGTAAACTTCTTAATCGCCTTCTTATCCAGCAATCAAAGTGCTCAAACTCTGTGCAGGTTTCTATTTCCCGGAAGTAGTTCTTCCAACCCTGCAAGTATCTGTTGAGTCCTTCCAACCTCTGTTCAAGGGATCGCCCTCCCTTTCGGGTTAGCTGTCTGATTTTATCTTTGAAACGCTTGCAGCTCTTTGCCGCAAGGGTTTTCCTACCGTCTCGGGTAAAACTGTATCCCAGAAATGCGCGCTTCCATGCACGATCTACCGCACTCTTTGTACGATTGACCTTTAGCTTCATTTTACCTTCGATCAGCTTAACCAGACTTGCCATCACCCTTTCGCCTGCCTTCTTACTTTTAACAAACACACGACAGTCGTCTGCGTATCGAACAAACCGTAACCCTCGTTTTTCAAGCGTTTTGTCGAGTTCGTCCAATACTATGTTTGAGAGCACAGGAGACAGCGGCCCTCCTTGTGGCACACCTTCCGTTTGCGGTTTTGACAGTCCATTTTCCATCACTCCGGACTTCAGGAATCGATGAATCAAACGCAATACATCCTTGTCCTGTATATGCTCTGCCAGCTTTGCCATCAGTCGATCATGATTGACTCGATCAAAGAACTTCGACAAATCAATATCAACCACCCAGTCGTAACCATCCTTTATATACGACTGAGCCTGACTGATAGCCTGATGTGCTGACCTCTGCGGTCTGAATCCATAGCTGTAAGACGAGAACCGTGGCTCCCATTCTGCCTGTAATACTTGCTGTATTGCCTGCTGCACCATTCGATCAAGAGCTGTTGGAATGCCCAACTTTCGCTCTCCACCATCCGGTTTGGGGATCAGAACTCTTCTTACCGGAGCTGGTTTCCACAACCCTCTCAGCAAACATTGCCTCAGTTGACGACCATGCTATTGTAAATACCTGAACAGGTCATCCACTGTCATACGGTCAATGCCTGCCGCTCCTTTGTTGCGTTTTACTCGTTGAAAGGCTTTCTTCAAGTTGTTGGGATGAGCAATGCGTGCCATCAGGCTTGCATCGCTTGCCGGGCTTTCGTAATCCTGTGATACCGACACAACCTCAGCCCTCATAGCGTCGCAGCCTCCGGTTCCGCCGTGACCACTTGGTATGAGTTCCAGTGTTTGCTGGATTTGTCTGCGTCCGGTGTTTCGAATAACAGAAACTACTCACCACTCTGTACCGTTCAGGCCTTCACTGACATGCGCCAGCTACTATGCCGTCTGCTGACTTCTGTATGGCGATCAAATCACCTTACGGTGACCTCAGTCCGAAATATCAGACACCACACAGACCTCCCGAGGTAAGTCACACCGCCTTCGCCGCACAACCACCAGATCTACTGCCTGAATGTCCGGATGAGTATGGACTTCGTCATCAAGTGCTGACTCGTCCTCACGCAAACAGCCTCATATCTGATTTCTGTTCGTTGGCTCGCGGTTTTGCTCCACACTGCCTTCAGCCTGCACCTCGCGATACAGACCTTGTGCTTCGCTAGTCCTTCGCCCTCATCTGGCTGGACAGGGGACTTTCACCCCCAAGCTGTGTGACATGCTCGGCACACAATGAACCCCCCTGTGTCAGCATAGTTGTCACCTCTTCTGATTTTTAAAAATCTCACAGGGGACGGTCAGTGAGCAATCAATGGCCAGCTATTCAGAAGAGTTGAAGCAGTCCGTCATTCAGAAGATGATGCCACCTAATAATACGCCTGTATCGCAGTTGGTTCGTGAAACAGGTATCTCTAACTGGACTCTATACAGTTGGCGAAAAAAAGCGTTATCGCAAGGAGTGCCCGTGCCTGGCAACGGTAAAAATCCAGACCTATGGACACCTGAAAATCAGTTAGCTGTCATCATTGAAACAGCGGCATTAAATCAAGCTGAACTGGCTGAATACTGTCGTAAGAAAGGCCTGTTTGCTGAACAAATCCAACAGTGGAAAGAAGGCTTTATCAATCGTAGCCCGGCACAACCTGAAAGTCAGTCGAGTCAGCGTAAAAAGCTGTCTGACGAACACGAAAAAGACAAGCAAACGATTAAAAAACTGGAACGCGAACTCAAGCGCAAGGACAAGGCGTTAGCAGAGACTGCTGCCTTGCTGGTACTCACAAAAAAGGCCCAAGAGATCTGGGGGGAGCCAGAGGACGATTAGTTTCCCTTCCGGATCGACAGAACGCAGTAAAACTGATTGAGCATGCCGTCAGTGATGGTGCTCGCCAATCAAAAGCTTGTCAGGTTATCGGGCTGTCAGAAAGAACCATTCAGCGATGGACGCAGGAGGGTACAGTGATACCTGACAACCGAAAAAATGCCGACAGGCCAGAACCAGCGAATAAGCTTTCAGATGCTGAGCGACAGGCGATCATAGATGTCTCTAACAGCGAGCGTTTCAAGAGCCTTCCTCCCAGTCAGATTGTTCCTGCACTGGCTGATGAAGGTGAGTACCTTGCGTCTGAGCGGACATTTTACCGAGTGCTCCATGAAGCGGGCCAGCAGAATCACCGTGGGAAGGCTGCCAGACCTAACCGACATAAGCCGACCTCTTATTGTGCAACAGGCCCTAATCAGGTGTGGACCTGGGATATCACGTATTTAAGGTCTCCGGTAAGGGGCCAGTTCTACTATCTGTATCTCGTGATAGACATCTATAGCCGTATGATTGTCACTTGGGAAGTTCATGAAGTTGAGTCAGCTGAGTATGCATCCGAAATGATCACGAAAGCTTGTATAAAACGGGGTATCGGGGCGATGGAGTCACCGTTGGTTTTACACTCTGATAATGGCAGTGCAATGAAGGGCGGAACGATGCTGTCAACGCTGCAAAGTCTGGGCGTGGTGACCTCTTTCAGTCGCCCACGGGTCAGTGATGACAATCCATATTCTGAGGCTATATTCAGAACATTGAAGTACCGGCCTGGTTACCCCCGAAGTCCGTTTGCAGATCTGGAAGCTGCACGCAACTGGGTACATGGCTTCACTCAGTGGTACAACGAAGAGCATAAGCACAGCGGGCTGAAATTTCTGACACCAGCCCAGAGACACAGGGGAGAAGCGAATGAGCTTCTAAATAATCGTAAAGAGGTTTACGAACTTGCAAAGCAGCGTCATCCGGAGCGTTGGGGAAAGCGTTCAACAAGAGACTGGAATCTTGACTGTGAAGTCTGGTTGAATCCGGACAGGTCGATCACTGGTCAACAAAAGGAAGTTGCGTAAGATGAGGCGACAACTTTGTTGACAAATACCGAGTGTGTCGTCTACATCTGCACTGAACACTACTCGTCTATATTTTGCAGGGCAGACTAAATGATACATAAGTACAGTTACATTGTGAGATTTTCGGATAAAACTGCTTTTAGCCATCTCTCCAATGTAGACACAAACCCATGCTGCGGCTAACGCCGCAGAATCGCAGCAAGCTGCGGGGAATCAGACCCTAGGCTTCGCATTAAACGGCACTGGTAAATTTCCAAGACTGGCAAATGTCGTTGAATATGTTTCATGCTGGCTGCCATGTGGTCAATGTAGGAACTTTTGAGTACTTACGAAAAACATTATCTTCACAAAAGTGATGAACCAGCTCGCCACTGAACCATTCGCTTCACTGTTTGCACAGAATACTGAATACTGTTCGTTGATCAACAGCACGCTATTACTGTGTAGCGATCAGAAACAACGAAGCCAAAGCATGATGCTATGGGTCAAAAAAGTCTCGGAGTATTCGTTTTTCCCAGGGTCAGCATTAAGCAAGTTTGCTGACGCCTGGCTGAACAGCGCAGGAAACTCATTCAAACCATTGGCCTACGTTGATCTACTACAAAGGATGCAAAGCCCTTCGGCTAAACAACAGTTAGACGGCTTTTACCACCAATTGCTGACTCAACAACCAGAATGGCCCACAGGTACATCCGACTCAACTTCAGAAAAGAATGTTCAAACGAAAAACAAGCAATCCGGAAAGCTTAAAAGACTATTGTCGAAGCCCACTATCGATACAGGCTGGCAACACACACCAACAGGAAAAGGATTTTCCGTCACAAGAATGATACTGGAAGAGCCCCCATTTAAAAAATCCGTAGAAGGTGCTGGCAACCTTTCCAGACCCGCAGTGTTTTATATGAACAGAACAACGCTCAAAGAGCTGAAAACCACCTATTCGCTCTGGGAACGGAGTCGTTCAGAGTTTTCACCTGGACCGGGTGAACTCGAGTCTACAGACACCCTGAGAACCTTTAGAACGGCTGCGACCTCATCAACCTTTTCTACAGCACTGGGAGCGTCATTTGGAATGCAGGAAGATAACCATCTGGATGATAGTAACAGTATGCAAGGCCAACATGCTTACATCAGAAATCAACCATCTAATCATCCGTCCTTTGAACATATGACTGATCAGTTTTTCCATTGGCTACACCAACAGTGTCCAAACCCAAATACCAGCTGGCTTATGCCTGAGAGTGTTCAGGGCGATGAAAAAATCACTGTTCCAGCAGGTCGCTACAATACTCCTCCCCATGCCGAACAGATTGGCTTAATAAGCAAGGGGGGCGATGTGTCAGAAGAATTCTCATGGCCTGCTCCGAAGAAAAGCCTTATTCGGGAAGGTATTGACGAAGAGGCGGTGCTGATTGATACAGAGCTCATGAAACAGTTATTTAAAGAGTTTCTTGAATCCCGTACCCAATCTGAACTTAAACCGCCTATCGCTCAACGCAGTCTTGCCAGGAACGGTTAATCAATAAACTTAATGATTAAACGCGATCTTTTTGTGCTATGATCCGATCCATTCAGAGCCTTATGGCTCAGGGTGATGGAGTTCCACCTGCTAACCGCTCCCATAGCTGATTCACATAGCTTTGGCAGCTGATGACTCCTGTGTATTGATTCCCGACCGGGGATGGCACAGGATCATTGTAGCTGTACCTTCCCGGTCTTCGACTGACACCACGGAGACCTTATGAATCTCGGTATTCTCTTTTTTCTGATTCTGTTTGGCGGCTGGACGGCTGGCAAACTGACACAACGCATCAAACTACCTGCTGTACTGGGCATGGTTCTGGTGGGAGTGGCAATAGGCTATTTTTATGGCAATAGCCTGCCTGCATCACTGGATGAAAGCTCAAGCTTTCTCAAAACACTGGCACTGATCATCATATTGCTCAAAGCCGGTCTTGGCATCAGCCGTTCAACATTGAACCGGGCAGGCTTATCTGCACTGCTGATGACGTTTATTCCCTGCATTTTTGAAGGTGCTGCACTCACTGTCATCCTGAACTACTTGTTTGGATTTGACTGGGCAGTCGCCGGATTAACCGGTTTTATGCTGGCAGCGGTATCCCCCGCCGTGGTGGTACCTTCCATGTTAGAGTTACAGTCAAAAGGCTATGGACAAAAAAACGCAGTACCCACTATTGTTCTTGCCGGAGCATCCGTAGACGACGTCTTTGCCATTACCCTGTTTTCGGTCTGTCTCGGGCTGGCCACCGCTGAACAGAGTGTCAGCGTCAGCTCGGCATTACTGGCCATCCCGGTATCCATTATTACCGGACTGGTGCCCGGTATTGTGACAGGTCTGTTGCTGGCATGGCTGTTCAAACGTTATAAAATGCCAACGGTTGAAAAGGTGCTTATTCTTCTGACGATTGCCGTAGTCATGGTCGAACTGGGAGAAATGATCGAAAGTGCCGCCCTGCTGGGCGTAATGACTGTCGGCTTTCTGCTTCTCGAACGGGCTGAAAGCAGTGCAGTCGAACTGTCCAGTCAAATGGGTAAAATCTGGTTTTTTGCCCAGATCATTCTGTTTGTACTGATCGGGATGTCCGTTAATATTGAAGTGGCTATGGGCGCAGGGTTGACCGGCCTGCTGGCCATTACCGCAGGCCTGTTATTCCGATCTCTTGGTGTATTAATTGCCACACAATTCTCTGATCTGTCGTTTAAAGAACGGATTTTCTGCGTCATTGCCTACTGCCCCAAAGCAACGGTGCAGGCAGCACTGGGTGGTGCTGCATTGGCCGCAGGCTTGCCAGAAGGTGAAGTGATTCTCGCACTGGCGGTTCTCGCCATTGTATTTACTGCACCATTGGGGCTAATAGGCATAAACGTCTTTGGAACAAAGCTGTTGAGCAGAGACAACTGATTCTGCCAGACCGTTTTGAAAGTAGACTCCGCTGGTTGGAAATAGCCCCCCAACCAGTCTTCCCAGTCAGCCTCCTAGCGTCTCTGAACAGGACTTTTGCCATCAAGATCTTTTAAAAAGGCCAGCTTGTCCCTGATCTTTATTTCCAGCCCTCTGTCGTTTGGCTGGTAGTAATGTCTTGGCTCCATCCCATCAGGAAAATAGCATTCCCCTGCCGCATAAGCTCCCGGCTCATCATGGGCATAGCGATACTCAGCACCATAACCCAGCTCTCCCATCAGTTTTGTCGGTGCATTGCGCAAATGCAGAGGCACTTCATGGGATGGATTGCCGCGCACATCATCCAATGCCGCTTTCCAGGCCAGATAAACCGCATTGCTCTTGGCTGCACAGGCACAGTAAACGGTAGCATGCGCCAGAGCCAGCAAGCCTTCCGGAGCACCCAGTCGCTCAAAGGCCTGCCAGGCGTTCATGGTTATTTCCAGTGCCCTCGGGTCAGCATTACCAATATCTTCACTGGCAATCGCCACCAGACGGCGAATGATGTACAACGGGTCAGCTCCGCCATCCACCATTCGTGCTGCCCAGTACAACGCAGCATCAGGATTGGAGCCGCGAACCGACTTATGAAACGCCGAAATCTGGTCGTAAAATGCTTCTCCGCCTTTATCAAACCGACGCCCACTGTCTGCAAGAATATCGGTGACGCTGTCTGAACGTATAACCCCGTCATCACTGAGATCAGCGGCCACTTCCAGGATATTCAGAACCCGTCGTGCATCTCCATCGGCATAGCGGATCAGAACCTGCTCTGCCTCCGGTTCCAGCGTGATATTTCTGCCTGCCAGTCCTCGCTCGTCTTCCAGTGCCTGCTGAATAACAAGCTTGAGATCATCGGGCTGCAATGAACGCAATACATAGACCCGGGCACGGGACAAAAGCGCATTATTTAACTCAAATGACGGGTTCTCAGTGGTGGCTCCGATAAAGGTGATGGTGCCATCTTCAATATGGGGCAGAAATGCATCCTGCTGTGACTTATTGAAACGATGCACTTCGTCCACAAACAGAATGGTTTTTCGGTTGTGCATCAACTGTTCGTCTCTTGCCCGATCAACCGCTGCACGGATATCTTTGACGCCGGACAATACGGCAGACAACGTTTCAAAACGGGCATCACACAAACCGGCAATTAATTTTGCCAGTGTCGTTTTGCCAACACCCGGTGGTCCCCAGAACACCATAGAATGAACCGCACCCTGCTCAAGGGCTTCCCGCAGAGGCTTCCCACGGGCAAGAATGTGTGCTTGCCCAAGGTATTCATCCAGATTTCTTGGTCTCATTCGAGCCGCCAGCGGCTCGAAACGAGTAGAATGGTTAGCAGGAGTATCAAAAAGTGATGCCATAGTAACTATTGCCCAATGTAGCTATTGCTCAATGCTATTGCTCAGTACTAGCGGTTTGATCCAGTACATCATAGCCTTTGGGAATCTCTACCCTGAAATCACTGTCACTGATCATGCCATTAAAGTTCACATCGCTCAGTTCTACACGACGGCGACCGCCCAATGAATCCCGCAGTTCAATACTGTTCAACAGGCCATTGCGAAACACAATATCCAGTTTTTCAAACAGGTCAGAATTTCCATCAGGCGTCAGTGCAAATCGTTCCTGTTTATCATCCTGATACAGTCCGATCCGGTAATCTTTCAGAAACTCTTTGGCATCACCACTCAGCAACTGTGCCGGGGTATTGGACATACGGTCATCCTGAACCTGAATAATGACCTGATGCAGGTCTCGATCCACCATCCAGATTTTTTTATCAATAGCCACTACTTCCTGCTCAAACGGTGATGCAGTATTCCAGCGAAACTTGCCCGGACGTTTGATTTGCATGGAACCTGACTCTTCGCGAATACGTCCATCAGAACCAATGGACTCCTGCTTGAACTTTGCCGAGATAGTGCGAATTTTCTCAAGTTTGCGAGTCAGTTTTTCAGCGGCTTTTGCATCATTTTCCTGAACGGCGGCAGTCACTGGTTTAACAGGTGCAGCACCTGCATTCATCACAAGACCAGAGGAACACAGAACGGCAGAAAACAGGGCAAGGTTTTTTAAATGTTTCAACATAAAAGGTAGTAATAACAACTCTAACAACAATCGGTTAATTTTTTACCGGTGGCGGCGCAATGACTTCCCGACCACCATTGTTTCCGGCAGGACTGATGACACCGGCCTGCTCCATCGCTTCAATAATATTGGCTGAACGGTTGTAGCCGATTTTAAATTTACGCTGAACCGAAGAGATAGACACTCGCCGACTTTCAGTCACAAAAGCCACGGCT
Source organism: Endozoicomonas montiporae CL-33 (assembly GCF_001583435.1). Lineage (NCBI taxonomy): Bacteria > Pseudomonadati > Pseudomonadota > Gammaproteobacteria > Oceanospirillales > Endozoicomonadaceae > Endozoicomonas > Endozoicomonas montiporae. Next base: position 2,980,391 of record NZ_CP013251.1, read on the forward strand.
TCGTCGTATAACGAATCTTGCTCACTGTCACCATCCAGACCGGCACTAAAAGCACTGCCATCCGATGAACCCGCATCCACACCGTTAAGAATGTCTTCAATATAATCAGGGGAGCCGCGTTTTTTCCAGTCTGCTACCACTCTGTGAACTTCATCATCACTGACAAAAGCACCGTGCACGCGTATCGGTACACTGGTTCCCGGCGGCAGGTACAACATATCGCCATGCCCCAGCAACTGTTCAGCGCCACCCTGATCGATAATGGTACGGGAGTCAATTTTACTGGACACCTGAAAACTGATTCGCGTGGGTACGTTAGCCTTGATCAGGCCGGTAATCACATCAACAGAAGGCCGCTGGGTGGCCAGAATCAGATGAATACCTGCGGCCCTCGCCTTCTGGGCAATTCGGGCGATAAGCTCTTCCACCTTTTTGCCAACAATCATCATCATGTCAGCAAATTCATCTACGACCACCACAATAAACGGCAATGTTTCGAGCTCGGGAGGTGCTTCACCACCCAGCGATAACGGTTCAAAAAACGGATCACGCAGAGGCTCGCCCTGACTTCTGGCTTCTTTAACCTTCTGGTTATAGCCTGCAATATTACGAACCCCGAGCGCCGCCATCAGCTTATAACGCCGCTCCATTTCTGCCACACACCAGCGTAAGGAATTGGCGGCTTCTTTCATATCGGTGACAACCGGTGCCAGCAGGTGTGGTATGCCGTCATAAATAGACAGTTCCAGCATTTTCGGGTCGATCATAATCAGCCGCACATCTTCCGGCCCTGCTTTGAACAGCATGGACAGAATCATGGCATTGACGCCCACGGATTTACCGGAACCGGTGGTACCGGCCACCAGCAAGTGCGGCATTTTAGCCAGGTTCACCACCACCGGCTGACCGCTGATGTCGTGACCTAAAGCCAGTGACAATGGAGACTTGGCATGGTCAAAAGCTTTGGCTGAAACCACCTCACTAAAGTAAACAATCTCCCGGTCGTCATTGGGAATTTCAATGCCCATGACGGACTTACCGGGAATGACTTCCACCACCCGAACACTGATAACAGCAAGAGAGCGAGCCAGATCTTTGGCCAGATTACTGATTTTGCTGGCCTTGGTACCCGGTGCCGGTTGAATTTCATAACGGGTAATCACCGGTCCCGGATGCGCTGCCACCACTTCGGCATCCACACCGAAATCTTTCAGTTTGAGTTCCAGTAAGCGGGATACCGCATCCAGATCATCCTGGCTGATCCCCCCGTTAGAGTTAGCCACTTCATCCAGCAAACCCACCGTCGGGAATCGACCTTCCGGCAATTCTTCAAACAAGGCTTCCTGACGTTCTTTACGAGGGTGATTTTCTACGATGACGGCAGGCTGAGGTTTTATCTGAATCTCGACCTTCGGTTCTTTCGATGCTTTCGACCCCAGCGCAACAGGCTCAAGAACCGGTTCTATTTTGTCTTCATCTTCAATTTTGGCTTGCTCTTTTTCCTGAATCTTGCGGGCTTTGGCTTCTGCGCGCCGGTCTTTCCAATGATCCAGAGCATTACGCAGCTGGTTATAGGCAATGATTGCCCAACGTCGTCCATAACTCAGACAACTTGTTAACGTCCAGATCACCAGTCTTCCTATAAGATCAATCACCCGAAACCAGGAAATATCGGTATAAAGCGTCAGACCGGTAATAAACACCGCCAGCAACAACAGGCTACTGCCAACTGCATTAAACACCGGCAAAAACTGTTGCAGAATAATATGACCAACAATCCCACCGGTAGACGACGGTAAGCTGAACAATTCCGGAAAATACAATCCGGCCAGTGCTGCACCCGAGCACAATGCCAGCACCATACCAAAAAAACGCACTGCGAACAGGCTGGGGCTCCACTGCCAGGTTTCGTACCGATAGCGAATAACCAGTGCCACTTTGCCAAACAACACCAATGGAATCATCCAGGCAAACAGCCCAAACAGGGAAAACAGAACGTCGGCAAACCAAGCCCCTACCGAGCCTGCCGCATTGACAACATCAGCGTCAGAGCCTGCAAAACTCCAGCCTGGATCAGACGAAGTATAAGTAAGTAGCGCGGCAGTCAGAAACCCGGCCATCACCAGAAGTACCAGCATGCCAGCTTCCCGAAGACGCAAAGCAAGGGCGTCATTCAGCGACTCGCGAATGGATGATTTCACAAACTTTTTCTTTATTTTTGCCGGTTGTGATCGTTCCGTAGTACTGCGTTTTTTGCTCGAATTCTCAGACATTCCCAGTCTATTAAAAAATAGCCTCGCAAGGGTCCCGGCAACAGGGACTGTTTATGTGTAAGTACTCAACCATACGAAATCATATTTTCTGACTCATTGTTCAGGCACTCTGACTGCGTTGCAACTCTGGTCACATAGCTTGCTATGCTCCCGCCGTTACGCCTTGCAGAGCACCTGCCCAATAAGCCAGAAATCTTCGATTCCGTATGGTTGAGTACTTACATTAAACGATAACACGAGGCATTGACCCGTTGCTATCCAACAGGTCAATGAAAACGGAATCAAGCTTTGCCTGTACAATCAATTCAAGGCAGTGAAACCAGCTTTTCTGCCAGTCGCATATAAAAGTCCGAATTATTCAGATCTTTCACAAAACGTTCCGGAATCCCCTGAATACCATTCATCGCACCCAGCAGAGCCCCCGTCAGAGCCGCTCGTGCCATATTATTACCGCCACCATTAACGGCCGACAGTACACCTTGTTCATAGTTATTCGGGAACCGGTGCATCAGATAATAAGCAGCAGGCAGCAGGTGAGTTAACTGACAATCCATGCCATACACCTGGCTGACATGCAATGCCGGTTCAATTCGAACGACGTCCGGCTGCCAGGCAATGGCACCATTGACAACGGTATGAACGTTATCAAAACCACCGATTAAGGAGCGAATGACAGGATTTTTCAGCTGTTTGTAAAGATATTCCCGAAGCTCTTCAAGCTGCACACCTTTCATAATGGCTTGCAGGGTCAGGGCGTAAACCACCTGATTACTTCGAATAAAATCACTTTCAAAGAATGGCTGCATCAGGTTATCGGCTTCAACAGCCAGGGTTTCCGGATCATCGTAAAACAGCGCAAGAACGACCGCGAGTTGCGCCCCGTCGGAAGTATCCGAGTCTGAAGCCAGTTTACGATCTTCCCAGCTGATTCCTTCATTCCGTCGTTTGATCATGTGCCTGATGATGGATTCCGTGTAGCGACCAGAAAATGATTCACCTGAAAGTGTTTTGAAGAATCCGTCCAGTCTGTGGTGAAAATCAGCCTCGTTGTATTGCGCCGTTGCGACGACAGACTCCAGCAGGAGTGTAAATAATTGTCCTGTTTGGGAGATATCACCTGCCCTCACTCCCTGTTCATGGCGATAACGGCTGATGTCTGCAAAGCTGTGGCTGCCTTTCAGCTTGGGGTCCTGATAATGATCAATCCAGTCACCAAAGTCGTTTCGCAACTCGTTGAGATTGTAGTACCAGTGGGTTCCGAGACCCAGCGCATCACCGGCCAGATAGCCAAAAATTGCACCTTTAACCCGATCGCTGCGATTAATATTATCCGGATAGCGTTTAACGACAGGTTCAGTTGTCTCGCTGACGTTCATACTCTGCACCTCCTCGGTAGCACCGTTATCTTGTACCACCGGACGATCACACCCTACAAGTAACATAACCCAGACTGACACTATAAAAGCTCTGCCTATCAGGCCAGGCTGTCGGTTACCGGTCATTCTCATACTTACTTTCATGGCAGTTCGCGGCTCCGGGCAACACACCGAAAAACATTGAGCATAGAACATCCGGCAAAGGCACGTATTAGTACTTATGTTTTATTTCTAGGTCGGCGGTATGTTAACCCGTTTGTCGTGCTATTTATCAGGAACCGAAAATGCAAGATTCCATCCACGGTCACAACGTTCTTAATCTTATCCGTGAACATAATCAACCCGTCAATATAGACGAACTTTTAACCGCTATCAGTCAGCATTTTGGTACTGAGAGCCGTTTTCATACTTGTTCAGCCGAAGGTCTCAGCGCTGATCAGCTGGTTGAGCTTTTTCTCGCCAAAGGCAAACTGGTACTTGAAAATGAGCAGATTCACTTTGTTGGTTGCCGCTGCAAACACTAATTGACCTGCGTCAGAAGTTCCTGCAATTACACCAAGGGCTTAAATAATCACCGGCCTGACTGTAATCCATTGAAAAACAATAAAAAACATAAAATCACTTAATCAATTGTCATGGTTGGCTCTCTTTTAATGAGAGTCAACAATTGTTCACACCCTTGACATAAGTACTACAGGTTATAATCTGGTGTCATACCCGGACGGTTTAGGGTAGAACTCACTAGAGCCCTGCTATGGTGCGTTATTGGATCTGCGAACTGATCTCATCAGTAAACAGGTCATTTAGTCCTGAGCAAAAGACTGCCAGGGTTATTTTAAATAACACTCTGACTTACTGATGCCCCAGAACGACGTAATCCTGATGACGTTCGATGTTTCTAAGGCAAATGGTCGAGTTTAAAAACGTCATTATTGGAGACCTTCTTACCATGCAACAGAACAAACTGTTTGTAGGTAACCTGCCTTTCAGCGCGAATGAAAATGATTTGCAGATTGCTTTTGAGCAATTTGGAGAAATTGATGAAATCCGTGTCATTATTGACCGGGAAACAGGCCGCTCCCGTGGTTTTGCTTTCGTCACATTTGCTGAAAAAGATTCAGCCGACTCTGCTCTCAGCATGGACGGTAAAGAATTAAATGGTCGTAACATGCGGGTTAATTTTGCGACTGAAAGAAATGGTGGACGCCATAACAACAATAACCAGAATAACAATCGCCGTTTCAACCAATAATAACGATTTTACTTAACTCACCAGTTCAGTGTCTTTGTTATTCCCCTGAGAGGATAACCGGGCTACCGGTTATCCTTCAGCTTATGCAGTGTCATCATTTGATAAACGAATCACACAATTTTCCCTGCGTGCTTTCTCTGCCGCAAAAACCATCTGATGACTTTCCAGTGTTTCATCCGGTCCACTCAGAATGAGATCAGGATTATTACTGGCAACCGCTGAAACAAATGCTTTCACCAATTCGTTATCCCCTCCTGCATGGCCACCTGCTGCAGAGCTGTCTGAAAAAGCATGAGTGTCATAAACCGTTTCCGTGCGTGAAAGAAAATCGTAACAGCGCAATACTTTTCCATCGCCTTCTATTCTTCCATGACTACCAAATACGCTGGTTTTACGATCACTGAGCGGGGTAAAAGCAGTCATCGTAAAAGAAGCGGTCATACCGCCTTCAAATTCCATATTAACCACCTGATGATCAACCACATCATTATCGCAGGCATAGACACATCGACCATAAGGACCGGTTCGCAGGGCTTCAACAATAGTCTCGTAGGAAGGGTCGGGAGTCAGCACATCCCATGGCCACTGCTTCACAAAAGCTTCATCTTCTGCAAAGAACTGTTCAGTCGTATTGTCTTCATCACGGGGCTTATAAACGTTAACAAGATAAATATTTTGGGCTGAGTAAGGACAGGACTCAGACAATTGACAATCAAGGCACCGGTCGCTGCTACCAGCGGGTTTCTGTTCCGGACGAAAATGACTCAATCGGCCAAAGGAAGAAACCTGCCGACAGGGCTTTCCAGCCAGATATCTTAACCAGTCAAGATCATGGCAGGCTTTGGACATTAACATCGGACTGCTGTTCGCTTCATTTCCCCAGCTTCCTCTGACAAAAGCATGAGCCTGATGCCAGTAACCCACTGGCTCAAGATGCTGGATAGAGTAAACTTCTCCGATAACACCGTCATCCAGCAATGCCTTTAACTGCATGGTGTATTGAGTGTAACGAAGCACATGGCAAACACTCAGCAATACGTTATTCTTTTTTACGGCCTCGACGATCGCCTGACATTCCTCAAAGTCCGGCGACATGGGCTTTTCCAGAAGCAGGTGATAACCTTTATTCGCCAACGCCACAGCAGGCGCCTTATGCATATCATCCTGCGTACAGATGACTGCGCTGTCAGCCAGCTTTTTATGCTTCAATAGCGACTGCCAATCAGGAAACACCATTTCATTTTCTATTCCATGCTGCCTGACAAACTGTTCCCTCTGCCCTGTCCTTGGTTCAGCTATCGCCACTATTTTCAGCTGTTCCGGGTAATTCAACGCGTAATTGGCATACGCCTTGCCGCGACTGCCTGCTCCAACAATGACCATGGTGACGGGTTTCATTTGAACACTCCATCCTTGTTATTCATCAATACTGTCGGCTTCGCAAGCCATCAGCATAAACAAGAGCAATCCACGAACGAATCTCTGGTCAACAAAAAAACGCCATGCTGATTACAGTCATGGCGCCGAATAAAACAATCAAAATTAATTTTACTAATTACGCAATCATTTGAATGAAATTTTATCTTTATTTTTTTCCAGCAACGAAGAGCCTACATATTTCACTTCATCAAGACACTCCATTGTCTTGTAAGGACCATGAGTTTCCCTATGATTTACGATTTCCATCGCAATTTTAGGGCCCACTCCGGACAGAGACTCATTAAGCTGCTCGGCTGTAGCCTGATTAACATTCACTTTATTATGGGAAGTTGATGGTTCGGCAAAAGCCGGGATAGAAAAGGTAAAAATCAGAGAGGTAGCAATTGCAGTGATGGTCTTCTTCATAGCTTTTACTCCGTTATCAGCCAGAAAATAAACGAACTCTTTGATCAAGTTCTTATTTAAGGTTTAGATTAATTTGCGGAACGATGCAAAATTTCACTCCCCCTCAATCCCCTGAACGGGTGCAATTGCTCCCCACGAATGACAACCAGGACACATCCAATGCATTTCTTTACCAGAAAAACCACAGGAACTGCACTGATATACCGGCTTTAACTCAAGCATTTTATCGGTCATCTCTTTCAGCAGACGAATACTTTCCAGACTCCCGACTGCAGGATTTCTAAGTTGCAGATTCATCAGGGCATTCAACCCTTTCAGAGAAGGATGCTTTCTTAACTGATCCGTCAGAAACTTCAGTGCCTGCTCATCACCACGATCACTGGCCAGAACCCGGGTCATCGCAAGAATAACAGCTGCCCCCGGTCTTTCATTGAGACAACGTCCAAGATAGGCTGTAAAACCGCGTACATTACCTAAGCGATTATAAGCCTGCTCAAGCAAATCAAGCGTTAACGGAACGTATCGACTTTTCTGCAAAGCCACTTTTTCCAGCGCCTTGATGCAATCGCGATAACGGGCGTCGTCAAACTCCATTCTTGCCAGCAACAATGAAGCCCTGACACAGTTCCTGTCCCGTGTGAAAGCCTGCCTGATCGCTTTTCGGGCAGAGACACGATCATTACGATCAATACAAATCTGTGCACCTTCGCAGTAGAAGTGCGCCAGATCCACTGCGTACTGGTCTCCACCGGATTTTCGTAGTTCTTCCCCGATAGCAACAGCTTTCGACCACTCCCGCTCCTGCTCGTAAATTTTCAGCAGTTGCTGCAGGGCCTCAGAACGATACTCATGGTGGTTTCTGACCATCTCCGACAACATAGCTTCAGCCCGGTCCAGCAAACCGGCCTGCATAAAATCTTTTGCCAGCTCCAGCTGCACCCGAAGCGACTGTGAAGCCGTAAGACTGGGTCTGGCGAGAAGATCCTGATGCACGCGTATAGATTTCTCAACCTCACCACGCCGGGCAAACAAACTGCCTAACGCCAGATAAGTATCGACGGTATCGTTATTCAGATCCAGAGCCTTGATGAATGTCTCAATGGCCTCATCGGTCTGCTCATTTAACAGGTAGTTAAGGCCAACGAAATACTCTTTAGACAGAGGTTGACCTGAGGATCGGGATTCGTTTTTTTTCCGAAGGTCTCGTCGCCCCAACAGATAACCTGCCAGCATGGCCACTACAATCAGAGCCAGCAGTGCAACATCAGGCATTAACTCAGTCCCTTTAGGGCGTTTGCTCTCAACTTCTGCAGCTCTGCATCCCGACGAGCCAGTTTGCGCTGAAAACTGGCATTAGCCAGCCGCAGCTTACCAATCGCTACGAAAGACGCCAGCAAGCCACACATGCCACCGACGATGAAGGCAAAAATAACGGCTGTCGAGGCTTTAAGTTCAGGCAATTGCATACCAGCCAATTGAAATCCAACCAGCTGCGGATTGCTGATCACAAAGTTGACCAGAACGACCAACAAAAAAACCAGCAGAATTAAAACCAGTAGACGCTTCAGCCAAGCTCCCAGCACTGAAACCATAGTAACAACAAACTCCAGATTAATTGACCGGCTCCGAGGCCAGCCAGTTTACTCTTGTCATGCCGGTGAAAAAACGGTTAGACGGAATTATTCACCCTGTCACGCATCTCCTTGCCAGGCTTAAAATGCGGGACGTATTTTCCAGCCAGAGAAACAGACTCCCCGGTTTTCGGGTTTCTGCCGATTCTCGGCGCCCGGTAGTGAAGTGAAAAACTGCCAAAACCGCGAATTTCAACGCGTTCTCCATTGGCCAGTGATTGTGACATTTGTTCTATTATTGCTTTGATAGCCAGCTCAACATCTTTTACAGACAGCTGTTGTTGCTGCTCTGCAAGCCGCTCAATCAATTCAGACCGGGTCATTGCCATGGTTCCTTTCCCCTGCCACTCCCTGATGGAAAGTACTCACCAAACGAAATCCTGCTACCTGACTGATCGGACAGAAATTCCAATTTCATTTGGTAGGTGCTTATTAAATTCCAAAGCCCGTCAACCATTGAAACGCGTAAATACCAACCTATCTCAGTTCTGTTGTGATTTACCCGCGATCGACTTAGGGCATGAAGCCAGTACAGACGATTCCTACCCTAGCTAACCCAAATCAAGAAATCAAGCAAGCTATTGATAAGCCTGCCGAAAATAGTCTCCCAGCGGCATGGCTTCGCATTTTCATCAGACGAAAAAAAACCGCAGGTTTACCCTGCGGTTTTTTTTCAAGCTTTATGGCTTAACAGTCAGATTCTGGATCTTACTTGTTTTCCATCTGGGCTTTGATCAGGTCACCGATAGTGGTAGGACCGGCAGCTTCAGGAGCAGTGTTACGCAGTTCCTTGATAGCCGCTTTATCGTCAGCTTCGTCCTTCGCTTTGATGGACAGGCTGATGTTACGGTTCTTACGATCGATGCTGATGATGCGAGCTTCTACTTCTTCGCCTTCCTTCAGGACGTTAGTCGCGTCTTCAACGCGGTCACGGCTGATTTCGGAAGCTTTCAGAGTAGCCAGAACGTCTTCTGCCAGCTCAACGGTAGCAGCCTTAGCGGTTACTTCCTTGATAACACCCTTAACGATAGAGCCCTTCTCGTTCAGACCAGCGAAGGCGTTGAACGGATCTTCAGACAGCTGCTTGATACCCAGGGAGATACGCTCACGCTCAGCGTCGATAGCCAGGATAACCGCTTCAACTTCGTCGCCCTTACGGTACTGACGAACAGCTTCTTCACCCGCTTCGTTCCAGGAGATGTCAGACAGGTGAACCAGACCGTCGATACCACCGTCCAGACCGATGAAGATACCGAAGTCAGTGATAGACTTGATCTTACCAGCCAGCTTGTCGCCCTTGTTGAAGGAACCGGAGAAGTCTTCCCATGGGTTGGTCTTGCACTGCTTGATACCCAGAGAGATACGACGACGCTCTTCGTCGATGTCCAGAACCTGAACTTCAACTTCGTCACCCAGAGCAACAACCTTGGATGGGTGGATGTTCTTGTTGGTCCAGTCCATTTCGGAAACGTGTACCAGACCTTCAACACCTTCTTCCAGCTCAACGAAGCAGCCGTAGTCAGTCAGGTTGGTTACGCGACCGGAAGCACGGGTGCCTTCCGGGAAGCGGTTAGTGATAGCTACCCATGGATCTTCACCCAGCTGCTTCAGACCCAGAGATACGCGGTTGCGCTCACGGTCGAACTTCAGAACCTTAACGTTGATCTCGTCACCAACATTAACGATTTCGCTAGGATGCTTGATGCGCTTCCAGGCCATGTCAGTGATGTGCAGCAGGCCGTCAACACCACCCAGATCTACGAACGCGCCGTAGTCGGTCAGGTTCTTAACGATACCCTTAACTTCCAGACCTTCCTGCAGAGTGCCCAGCAGCTCTTCACGCTCAGCGCTGTTTTCAGCTTCCAGTACGGAACGACGGGAAACAACAACGTTGTTGCGCTTCTGGTCCAGCTTGATTACCTTGAATTCCAGCTCTTTGCCTTCCAGGTGAGCAGTGTCACGTACTGGACGAACGTCAACCAGAGAACCAGGCAGGAACGCACGGATAGTGTTAACGTCAACAGTGAAGCCGCCTTTGACTTTACCGGAGATAACACCTTTAACAATTTCTTCAGCTTCGAAGGCTTTTTCCAGCTCGCCCCAAGCTTCCATACGCTTGGCTTTTTCACGAGACAGACGAGTTTCACCGAAACCATCTTCAACAGCGTCCAGAGCAACCTGAACTTCATCGCCAACAGCGATGGTCAGTTCGCCCTGTTCGTTCAGGAACTGAGCTTTAGGGATAACGCCTTCAGACTTCAGACCAGCGTGTACAGTCACCCAGTCGTTGTCGATATCGATTACCTGGCCGCTAACAATAGCGCCCGGCTTCATTTCGATTTCTTGCAGGCTTTCTTCAAACAGATCAGCAAAGCTTTCGCTCATGGTCATTCCTATCAATTCGACAGTGTAGTCAGAGCACCCCCGGGGCGGGATGTTGTTCTACCTGCCGGCCACACCGCCAGTCAGTGTGGGTTAGTTTCATTCAGTCCGGAGCTGGAAACACTGGCATTCAGCCAATTCCGGACTCTTTGGATTAATACAGACAACAACCGATCATCTGTACTTTAAAAATAACAGGCTGCCTGACACTGCCAGACAGCCTGTTTATTATTCTCTCATGCTGATTCAGGATTGAACCACCGGGCACGTCAGCTCAGAGCTTCGGATACCGGTCAATCAGATAAGACCTTTCTGTCGCATACCATCCAGTATACGACTAAATACTTCCTGAATGGTCAGACGGGTGCTGTCCAGTTGCAGGGCATCGTCAGCCGGTTTGAGCGGAGCCACTTCGCGATTCATATCGCGCTCGTCCCGCGCCTGAATGTCAGCTAAAAGCTGATCAAAACTAGCATCAATTCCTTTCAGTTGCAACTGGTTTTGTCGGCGTTTTGCCCGCTCTTCGGCACTGGCCGTGAGATAGACCTTGAAGTTCGCAGCCGGGAACACAACCGTTCCCATATCACGACCATCAGCCACCAGACCCGGCGCATGGGCAAAATCTCGCTGACGCATCAACAGTGCCGCGCGAACCTTGGGCTGTGTTGCCACTTTCGATGCCTTTGCACCGACTTCCTCAGTGCGCAGGTTGGCTCCGACCTTTTCCCCTTCGAGAATAATGGTCATACCTTCCCCGTCCTGACCCGGCTCAAACTGCACATCAAGGTGCCCCGCCAACACTTCCAGAGAAGCTTCGTCAGCAAAATCAACACCATGATTAATAGCAGCCAGAGCGGTCAGTCGGTACAAAGCACCACTGTCCAACAAATGCCAGCCCAGCTCTTTTGCCAGAAGGGCTGCTACTGTACCTTTACCGGACCCGCTGGGACCATCAATGGTCACAACGGGCGCATTCGTTCTGTACACCTGAGGTTCAGCACCTCTGCCAGAAGACTGCATGTCCAGCTCAGGGTTATCAGAGTTACTCACTCGTCTTGTCCTTCAACAGATAATTTCAGGCCGACATGACTGGCCAGCCTGACAAAATTCGGGAACGAAGTCGCTACATTAGCGCAATCCTTGATGCGGATAACACCTTGCGCCTGCAGCGACGCTACCGCAAACGCCATGGCAATTCGATGATCTCCATGGCTTTCTACGGTTCCTGCCGCAAAAGGTTTGCCACCTTTGACAATCATACCATCCGGCAGAGCCTCGGCATCAATACCCAGAGCCTGCAAACCATCGGCCATTGCCTGTATCCGGTCGCTTTCCTTGACGCGCAACTCTTCAGCACCGCGCAGAATGGTCTCACCCCCGGCACAGGCTGCTGCAACAAACAACACTGGAAACTCGTCAATAGCCAGAGGCACAAGGTGCTCGGGAATTTCAATCCCTTTTAGCGGCGCGTAGCGCACACGAATATCGGCAACCGGTTCACCACCCACCAGCTTCTCATTCGACAGACTAATGTCCGCACCCATAAGACGCAGAATATCCAGCACGCCGGTTCGGGTCGGATTAATACCCACATGAGGCAACAGCAGATCCGAACCTTCCGCGATACTGGCTGCCACCATAAAAAACGCAGCGGATGAGATATCAGCGGGCACATCAATTTTGGTAGCGGTCAGCTTACCGCCCCCGCAAACAGATACCCGGTCACCATCAACGGCAACAGGATACCCGAACCCGGACAACATTCGATTCGTATGATCACGCACAATTCCCGGAGCAACCGTAGACGTTTCACCTTCCGCATACAGTCCGGCCAGCAGCAGGCAGGACTGCACCTGTGCGGAAGCTACCGGCAAATCATAGTGAATGCCGGACAGTTTTTGACCACCTTTAATCACCAGAGGCGGACGACCACCTTCTGACGTTTCAATGGCAGCGCCCATTTCCAACAGAGGTTTAACCACACGATTCATGGGCCGACCCGACAAGGAGGTATCGCCCGTCAGGGTGACATCAAACGATTGCGCAGCCATCAGTCCGGACATCAGACGCATGGCTGTTCCGGCATTGCCCAGATAGAGAGGCCCCGGAGGTTGCTGCAGACCGTGCATACCGACGCCATGAATGGTAACCCGTCCATCGTGCGGACCTTCAATATCCACCCCCATGTCACGAAAGGCCTGCAACGTGGCCATGGCATCCTCGCCTTCCAGAAAGCCATCCACAACGGTTTCGCCCTCAGCGAGGGCCCCCAGCATAATAGAACGATGGGAAACCGATTTATCACCGGGAACTCGCAGTTCACCAGAGACTTTACCACCCGGCTGGGCAACAAAGGTTTGCTGTACTTCATTCATAGTTTTAGAGTCACTCAGCGTGGTCATATAGGCTCTTCTTTCCAACAGGCTGGTAAAGTGTCGCCGAGCAGTGGATGCCCGTTCAAAAATACCCAGCATGCGTTGGCTGTCTTTATTAATAATGGCGTTCCGAAGCCCTTCAAGACCTTCTGTAAAACGATCCAGCGCCTGCAACACGGCATCCCGGTTACCCAGGGCAATATCATGCCACATAGTCGGGTCACTGCCGGCAATCCGGGTAAAATCCCGAAAACCTCCGGCAGCGTAACGAAATATTTCCTGATTCTCCCGGTTCCCTGCCAGCGTATCGACCAGAGAGAAAGCCAGAAAGTGCGGCAAATGACTGGTCAAGGCCAACACTTCATCATGGTGAGCCACAGCCATGGTATCGACGTGCGCCCCACACTGCTGCCACAGCGATTTAACCAGACCGATTGCATGAGCATTCGTGTGCGGAAGCGGTGTCAGTATGACTTTATGACCTTTAAACAGATCAACCTGCGCAGCCGTGACACCACTTTTTTCAGAACCGGCAATCGGATGCCCCGGAACCAGACTTGCAGGCACTTCACCAAACAGTTGTCGTGCAGATTCAACCAGGGAACCTTTGCAACTTCCAACATCGGTAATGACCTTATCTTCAAGAGGCACCGCCAGCAGCTGCCTGAGCACTGCCGGCATGGCCAGCATCGGAACCGCCAGCATAATCACATCTGCACGGCTCACACCCTCCTGAAGGTCATAACAGGGAGAGTCAATCAATCCGGTTTCAACAGCGATATCAACAGAGTCCCGGTGACGATCAAAACCCGCCACCTCATTACACACTCTTTTTGCCTTTAACGCTGCTGCAAAAGAACCGCCAATAAGACCCAGCCCCAACACCAGAACATTAATGCTCTTGTCCTTCAACGTCCAATTATCCACTAGATTACCGCTTCTTTTACTTCAGCCAATGCTTGCAGAAAACGATCATTTTCTTCCGGCAGACCTATGGACACCCTTAAATGCCGCAGCATTCCATAATTGGCAACAGGGCGAACAATCACCCCTTTCTCCAACAACTTCTGATAAACCACCATGGCATCGCCACCGGTATCAAAAGTAATAAAGTTTCCTTTAGAAGGTATGTAGGCAAAGCCCTGATCCTGAAGACCAGTAGCTACCTTTTCCAGCCCTTCAGAGTTCAATGACCGGGAGCGAGCCAGGTAGTCCTCATCTTCCAGAACAGCAACCGCTGCCGCCTCACCCAGATTATTCACATTAAACGGCTGTCGTAGCTTATTTAGCACGCTGGCAATATTCTTACTGGATACGGAATAACCGACTCGACTACCCGCAAGGCCATAGGCTTTAGAAAAGGTTCGCGTCACCACCAGATTGGGGTATTGGTTCAAGAGAGCGATACCGTCAGGATGTTTTTCATCCTGCACATATTCAAAATACGCTTCATCCAGAACAACGATAATATCGTTACGCACCTTGTCCAGAAAACACACCAGCTCATCCCGGGAAAAAGCGGTTCCTGTCGGATTGTTAGGATTGGCCAGAAAGATCATGCGGGTATCTTCCCGAACCGCATCAGCCATCGCTTCCAGATCATGCCCCCAGTTTCTGGCTGGCACAACAATACTTTCGGCACCGGCTGCCTTCACAGCAATCGGATAAACGACAAACGCATATTCCGAGAAAACAGCCGACACTCCAGGTTTTAACCATGACTGCGCCAGCAGCACCAGTACGTCATTGGAACCATTGCCGAACGTTATCTGCTCCGGCAGAACCTGCAATTTCTGACTCAAAGCCTGACGCAGATTAAACAGGTTACCATCCGGATAACGGGCAATATCTGACAGTTGTCGCTTAATTGAAGCCAGCGAAGAAGGTGCCGGCCCCAATGGATTCTCATTACTGGCCAGCTTGACTATATCCGCTTCATCCAGACCCTGCTCTCTTGCCAGCTCCTCTATCGGTTTACCCGGCAAATAAGGGCTCAACGACCTTACCCCCGAAACGGCCAGCTCGACGAAATCACACCCCATAAATCACCTGTTCACTTATTTTTAAAGTACACCTTTAGGGTAAGAACCCAGCACCTTCAGATCGTTAGCGCGCTCTCCCAACCGCTCCAGAACAATATTGACCACAGGGTCATCGATATGCCCTGAAAAATCGATAAAGAAGACATAATTCCAGGTACCACTGCGCGACGGTCTGGTCTCAATTCGGGTCAGGTCAATATTGTGCACCTGAAAGACCTCCAGAATAGCATGCAGAGCACCGGGCTGGTTTCTCATGCTAACGACGATGGATGTTTTATCCGCACCACTGATCTGCACATCCTGATTACCAATAATCAGAAAGCGGGTTGAGTTATCTGGCTGATCTTCAATTTTCTCGGCTATTTTTTCCAGACCGTACATTTCTGCGGCCATATCTCCGGCAATAGCTGCGGCATTCCACTCACCCTTGATTCGGCGGGCAGCTTCAGCATTGGAGTTGACTGCAACGCGTTCCGCCATTGGCCAGTGAGCATCCAGCCATTTACGACACTGCGCCAGTGACTGGGCATGAGAATAAATACGGGTGATATGATCCCGACGGGTGTTTTCCGACACCAGCATGTGCTGGTGTATTCGCAACACCACTTCACCACAGATTTTAAGATTGGAATCCATAAAGCTGTCGAGGGTATGACTGACGACACCTTCCGTGGAGTTTTCCACCGGTACAACGCCATAATTGACCGCACCGGCGGTCACTTCACGAAACACCTCATCGATGGCTGACATAGGTACACAGACAGCCGAATGCCCAAAATGCTTAATCGCTGCCTGCTGAGTAAACGTACCTTCTGGCCCCAGAAACGCCACCTTTACCGGTTCTTCCAAAGCCAGACAGGCCGACATAATTTCCCGAAACAGACGCGCCATTTCTTCGTCATCAAGTGGCCCGTCGTTGCGATCCATTACACGACGCAAAACCTGTGCCTCACGTTCCGGACGGTAATAGACAGCATCCCTGTTTTGCTGCTGCTTAACCTGCGCCACAGCCTGGGCACACTTTGCCCTGTCACTGATCAGCTTCAGGATTTCACCATCGAGCTTATCGATGCTCTCGCGCAGCTCTGCCAGCTTGTCATCTGTCATAGTTATTCTCAGCTCTTTTTACTGCAATCAAACACTTTCAGACAGCCTGATGTCTGCCATCTGAAAGCCGGATAGTTGACCAAAACCTGTCAGCCATAACGGCGTTCAAATTCCTGCATAAAGCTCACCAGCGCATCCACATGGCTCTCCGGTACTGCATTATAGAGACTGGCTCTCATGCCGCCCACTGCCTTATGCCCCTTGAGATAAAGAAAACCTTCCTTTGCGGCCTCTACCAGAAATACAGCGTCCAACTCCGGATCTGCGAGAGTAAAAGGCACATTCATACGGGAACACCAGCAGGGATCAATATTATTGCTATAAAAGCGCGTACTTTCTATCTGCCCATACAGCTTGCGAGCCTTTCGCTCGTTAATTTTATCCATTTCCGCCAGTCCGCCCCGACGTTTCAGCCACTTAAACACCAGCCCTGCCAGATACCAGGCGAAGGTCGACGGCGTGTTGTACATGGAATCCTTACTGGCCTGCGTGGCATAATCCCAGACTGCCGGGCAGGCAGAGGTATGCTTTTCCAGCAGGTCATCGCGCACAATCACCACCGTCAAACCAGCTGGACCGATGTTCTTTTGGGCACCGGCATAAATCACACCAAACTTGCTGACATCAATGGGTCTGGACAAGATGTTGGAAGACATATCGGCTACCAGTGGCACATCACCGGTTTCAGGAATATAGGGAAATTCCAGGCCACCGATCGTTTCATTCGGCGTGTAATGCACATAGGCCGCATCACTACTGAACCGCCACTGCTCCTGTGAAGGCATCTGCCGGAATCCGGACAGCTTGCCATCAGCAATAATATTCACATTCAGGTAACGCTGGGCTTCCTTGATGGCAGACTGCGCCCAGTGACCACTGTTGACGTAATCCGCACTTTTTTTACTGCCCTTGAGGTTCAGGGGAACCGCGGCAAACTGCCCACGGGCACCACCCTGCAGAAACAACACCTTGTAATTGGCAGGAATGTTCATCAGATCACGTAAATCCTGCTCGGACTCTTCCGCGACCTTAATAAACTCTTTCCCCCGGTGACTGATTTCCATCACCGAAGTTCCCATTCCATTAAAATCGAGCAGCTCTTCTCTGGCCTGCTCCAGCACTTCTCTTGGAATAGGCGCAGGGCCGGCAGAAAAGTTAAATACCTGTTTATCTATTGTTTCCGGATTATCCATCGTTACAGGACCAATAATATTATTCACAATTTACTCTCCAGACTGACTCCAAGCCGCCGCATCCATTACCTCCCCAGTTGTAACGGATATACCCATCGCCTTTGAAGATGTGGGGGGTGTTGGCTGCTCACGGCAACTGCTCCTGCGTTGCTCTAGCTCCTGCATCCATGCAGTCGTCACTCACCCCGATCACCTACTATTCGTAGGCTCACGGGGCTTCACTCCTTTGCCGCCTACCCACATCTCCAAATCCAACGGGTATATAGAAATTACGACAGACAAACCAATGGTGACAGACAAAAACGCCAGCATTGAACGCTGGCGTTTTATTCAGTCAGACCTTTCAGTCATCTTGCCCGGTAGTGCCGGTTTCTTCAGTATCTACAGAGACTTCTTCTGCATTTACGTCTTCACCATCTGGCACTTCACCATCCAACACTTCATCATCCAGCAAGCCACCTTCTTCAGGCTCTTCCACCCGGGCAACGCCTACCAGCTTCTCGCCTTCCTGAACCTTGATCAGGGTGACGCCCTGGGTATTACGACTCATAACAGAAATTTCGTCAACACGGGTGCGCACCAGGGTGCCCTGATCGGAAATCAGCATCACCTCTTCGCCATCCTGCACCTGAATCGCACCAACGATATGACCATTACGATCAGTACACTGCATGGAGATAACGCCCTGACCACCACGACCGGTGATTCGGAAATCTTCCACACAGGTGCGCTTACCAAAACCATTTTCACTGGCGGTCAGAATCTGCGCACCGTCTTCTGGAATAATCAGGGAAATGACGCGCTGATCATCGTGCAGTTTGATACCGCGAACACCACGGGCGGTACGTCCCACCTGACGCACATCGGTTTCTTCAAAACGAATAGCCTTGCCCGCATTGGACAACAGCATGACCTGTTTTTCACCATCCGTAATCTGGGCTCCAACCAACGTATCGCCTTCTTCCAGACCCAGCGCAATCAAACCACTGGTACGTGGACGGGAGAACTGCTCCAGCGGCGTTTTCTTCACGGTACCCTGGGCAGTCGCCATAAAGACGTAATGCCCTTCTGTATACTCTTCCACAGGCAGCATGGCAGTGATGCGCTCACCTTCTTCCAGCGGCAGAATATTCACAATCGGACGACCACGGGAGGTACGACCGGCTTCCGGAATCTGGTAGACCTTGAGCCAGTACACCTTACCTTTACTGGAGAAACACAGAATCTGGGTATGCGTGTTCGCCACCAGCATGTGTTCAACATAATCTTCTTCTTTCACAGAAGCCGCTGACTTACCACGACCACCACGACGCTGCGCCTGATAGGTATCCAGTGTCGTCGTTTTCGCGTAACCGCCATGAGACAGGGTCACCACCATGTCTTCTTCATCGATCAGGTCTTCAACGGTCAGATCGCGTCGGGAGCTGGTGATTTCAGTACGACGCTCGTCGCCGTATTCTTCCTTCACTTTTTCCAGCTCTTCACGAATCACTTCCAGCAGACGAGCCGGACTGGCCAGAATGTGCAGCAATTCGGCGATACGCTCAATCAGATCACGATACTCTTCCAGCAGCTTATCGATTTCCAGACCGGTCAGGCGGTTCAGGCGCATTTCCAGAATCGCTTTCGCCTGTGCCGGAGACAGGTAATACTTACCGTCTTCACGCATTCCGAACTGCTCTGGCAGGTCCTCAGGGCGACAGGCATCAGCCCCTGCACGGGAAGCCATCTCGTTCACATAACCCGGCTCCCAACCTTGCGCCATCAGTTTTTCCTGAGCTTCGCTGGAGGTCGGAGAAGCTTTGATCAGCTCGATCATCGGATCAATGTTGGACAGCGCGACTGCCAGACCTTCCACCAGGTGACCACGTTCACGGGCTTTACGCAGTTCGTAAACGGTTCTACGGGTCACTACCTCGCGACGATGGCGGATAAAAGCTTCCAGCATCTGCTTGAGGTTCAGGATCTTCGGCTGACCATCCACCAGTGCGACAATATTAATGCCAAACACTGATTCCAATTGGGTCTGGGCGTACAGGTTGTTCAGTACCACGTCAGCATTTTCACCGCGACGCAGCTCAATAACAACACGCATGCCGTCTTTGTCTGATTCATCCCGCAGTTCGCTGATGCCTTCGATTTTCTTGTCTTTGACCAGCTCGGCTATTTTTTCGATCAGACGCGCTTTGTTCAGCTGATAAGGCAGCTCAGTAACAATAATCGTACTTTTATTACGCTTTTCATCGTGTTCAATGTCAGCACGGGCACGAATATAGATACGACCACGACCTGAACGGTAAGCCTGCAGAATACCCGCACGGCCATTGATGATGGCTGCCGTCGGGAAGTCCGGACCCGGAATGTATTCCATCAGGTCA
Organism: Endozoicomonas montiporae CL-33; assembly: GCF_001583435.1. Lineage (NCBI taxonomy): Bacteria > Pseudomonadati > Pseudomonadota > Gammaproteobacteria > Oceanospirillales > Endozoicomonadaceae > Endozoicomonas > Endozoicomonas montiporae. The sequence goes on from NZ_CP013251.1 coordinate 3,000,245, forward strand.
TCAACAGACAGGCTTTCATCATCAATCAATGCCAGACAGCCATTAATGACTTCGGTCAGATTGTGAGGAGGAATATTGGTCGCCATACCCACAGCAATACCGGCCGAACCGTTCACCAGCAGGTTTGGAATACGGGTAGGCATAACGGCAGGAATTTGCTCACTGCCGTCGTAGTTGGGTACGTAGTCAACGGTTTCCTTATCAAGATCCGCCATAATGTCATGGCTGATCTTTTGCATACGAATTTCCGTATAACGCATGGCCGCTGCGGAATCGCCGTCAACGGAACCAAAGTTACCCTGGCCGTCCACCAGCATGTAGCGCATGGAGAAAGGCTGGGCCATACGTACGATAGTGTCGTATACCGCGCTGTCGCCGTGGGGGTGATATTTACCGATTACGTCACCCACCACACGGGCGGATTTTTTATAGGGCTTATTCCAGTCATTGCCCAGTTCGTTCATCGCGAACAGTACACGCCTGTGCACAGGCTTCAGCCCGTCTCGCACATCAGGCAAGGCTCGCCCGACGATAACACTCATGGCGTAGTCCAGGTAGGACTGCTTGAGTTCGTCTTCGATGTTTACCGGAAGAATCTCTTTAGCGATATCTGTCATGGAAACCCAGTCGTCCTTTTGCTTGCGTCTGCCAGACACCTGCTGGCATCCATTCCGAACCCCTTTCAGCAAATAGCCCGGAGCTATCGACTGAAAGCAGCCCTACGTGCGGCAGACTTGAAACCCGGAGATCGATCGATGAAAACTGCCAGACCAATGATTTAACATGTTGTTTCCCCAGCTACGTTAACAAACGAACTGCCAACAAACGGGGTATCACGATAAAACGGTGCAGCTTGCGATTCTTTCGGTACTCTGGTTCCGATTCATTCGGTCATCGTGGTTTCAGAAGCAAAACCCGACCTGGATGACCGGCAACAAAATTTGGTGTCAATAAAGACGAAATAATACCACAGACCTGCCTGAAACTGCGAGTCAAACACACTTCAGGGCAACTAACAGAGGTAAACTATCGTTCAACTTCTGGTTTGAGTCTGTGAAATCGTGGAATACCTGAAGCTTGTGCCTGAATCATTCTGAACCACTGACTGAACTATCTACTGAACTATCTACTGAACTATCTACTGAACTATCTACTGAACTATCGCATCAGCATAGGTATAATCCCCAAAATACAAACAATGATGTTCTGCAGAGCTTCCCGACAGAGAACGCCTCGACAGAATAGCGACAAGACCGGAACCCGTTGTACTATGACGCACCCTTCAGATCCCCGTTCACCCAAGCCAGAGAACCATTCTGTGAATAATGTTGATCCAGCCGAGATCGCCAAGTTTGAAGAGCTAGCCAGTCGTTGGTGGGATATGGAAGGCGAATTCAAACCACTGCACGAAATCAATCCGCTTCGTCTGAATTACATTGATGAACGGGTCGGTCTGGCCGGCAAAAAAGTACTGGATGTCGGTTGCGGTGGTGGAATTCTCAGCGAATCCATGGCGCTGCGCGGCGCCGATGTCACCGGTATTGATATGGGCGAAGCGCCTCTGTCGGTTGCACGCCTGCACAGCCTTGAAAGCGAAGTTCCCGTGACTTACCGGAAAATAACGGTTGAAGAACTGGCCGAAGAAATGCCCGGTAGCTTTGACGTGGTGACCTGTCTGGAAATGCTGGAACATGTGCCGGATCCCGGTTCTGTGATTCGTGCCTGCAGCAAACTGCTTAAGCCCGGTGGACAGATTTTCTTTGCCACTATTAACCGCACACCCAAGGCCTGGCTATTTGCCATTGTCGGGGCTGAGTATGTACTGAATTTGCTGCCCAAAGGCACCCACGAACACGGCAAATTTATAAAACCCTCTGAACTGCACGCCTGGATGCGTAAAGCGCAATTGCAGCTACACCATATCACTGGCATGGTGTACAACCCGCTGACCAGAATTTATCGGTTAAAGGACGGTGATACGGATGTTAATTACCTGATGCACGGCAGCAAACCCGACTGACTCTTTCAGATAGAATCTTTTTTCTGCTGCAATCCTCAAAGTTACTCTACACGGAGACATTATGCCGCACACGAAATATGCCATTGAGGGCATATTATTTGACCTTGACGGAACGCTGATGGATACCGCCAGTGACTTTGTGACAGTGGTACACCAGATGCTGAGTGACGACAAGCTACCTTTAATGGATGCCAGCATCATTCGCAATAATGTATCCGCTGGTTCCCGTCGTCTGGTTGAACTGGCTTATCAACTGGAACCGGGCACCGATGACGTTGAACATCACCGCAACAGGCTACTGGACTACTACGACCGTCTGATCAAACAATCTGACCGCAGCAACCCTGCGAAGCTCTATCCGGGCATGCACACACTTCTGGACGAACTTGATAACAAAGGCATTCCCTGGGGCATTGTCACCAACAAACCCGAACCTTACGCCCACATTCTGGTTGAACAGAGCCAGCTGATGCAACGCTGCCATACCCTGATCTGCCCGGAAAATGTCAGCCAGGCCAAACCCTCACCTGAGTCGTTGCTATTGGCCAGCAAGCAGGCAAAGTGTTCACCCGAAGCCACTGTTTATGTCGGTGATCACGAACGGGATATCATTGCCGGCAAACGTGCCGGAATGTTTACTGTCACCGCCCACTATGGCTACATCACGCCCCGGGAACAGCCGTTCAGCTGGCAGGCCGATCTGGATATACAAAATGCCGACGAGCTATTGCCCTGGCTGAATACACACCATTGGCAGATTCCGGCTAACCGCTAAACAAAAAAGGAGTTATCCACGATGTTTAAGTACGACGCTCCACCCGCACTATTAAAAGACAAAATTATTCTGGTGACAGGAGCCGGAAGTGGCATTGGCCGGACCGCTGCCCTGACTTATGCAAGTTACGGTGCAACTGTCGTTTTACTGGGACGAACCACCAGCAAGCTTGAGGCTGTCTACGACGAGATAGAAAGTAACGGCTGGCCACAGGCCGCTATTTATCCCATGAATCTTGAGGGTGCCAGTGAGCAGGACTATGCCAACCTTGCAGCCACTCTGGAACAGGAGTTCGGTCATCTTGATGGCCTTCTGAATAACGCCGGACTGCTGGGTGAACTCAAACCCATTGCCCAGTACGATGCGGAGACCTGGCAGCGGGTCATGCAGGTGAATCTCAATGCGCCGTTTCTACTGACCAGAGAGTTACTACCACTGCTTCGCAATGCCGACCACGCTTCGGTGATTTTCACTTCCTCTACCGTCGGACACGAAGGACGCGCCAACTGGGGCGCTTACAGTGTTTCCAAATTTGCTACAGAAGGATTAATGCAGACACTGGCGGATGAAGAGGATGGCATCAGTCAGGTGCGCGTCAACAGTCTGAATCCGGGCGGAACCCGAACCGCCATGCGCGCCACCGCCTTCCCCGGAGAAGCAGCAGACGCCAGACCGGCTCCGGAAGAGATTATGCCACTTTATCTCTACCTGATGAGCACTGACAGCATCAATGAGAGTGGCAAGGCTTTCCACGCTCAGCGCTAGGAGCCTGTCGTACTTACCACTGTCAAAAAATATTTGTCACAATTAACCCATTCCTGAGCCCTCGACTAGTTTTATTCGTCTAACACACCAAACAAACGAATAAGCTACCGAGGGACATATGCTGACTATCAAAACAGCGTCAACATTTCTGTTTTGCGCTGCCCTGTCCGCCCTGTGTTGGTCAGACCAACCCGACGACTATTCACAAAAGGACCTGAACGAGGAAATCGTCATTGCCGGTCACTGGCAACACTATGCGCCGGAATACGACGCCCTGTTTTATCAGGCGTTCAACACTGCCCGGCAAAACCTGCCTGAGCTTATTCAAAAAGCCCCTCAGGGCAAAAAGCTCGCCATCGTCACTGACATCGACGATACCCTTCTTGAGGGTGTCACCTATTTCACCAGCCTCCGGGGAACCGACCAGCAGCGAACCACTGAACGCTCGATCCGGTGGTGGCAGAATCAACCGACCTACGCCCTGCCCGGCACCGTGCGTTTTTTTAACGACGCGCACAACCAGGGCATTGAAGTGTTCTACATCAGCGGTCGTTACAACGAGGTCAAGGAAGTCACGATCAAACGATTAAAAGAGTTTGGCTACCCGGTGATCGATCAGAACCATGTATTACTGCAGGAAACGGACTACAAAGTCCTTAGTAAAGAAGGTAAACGACAAGCCATCCGGGATCAGGGTTATCAGATACTCATGGTGTTTGGTGACCAGCTGTCCGATCTTGGCGAATCGCCCGATCACGACTACCGACTGAGGCGTCAGTGGGTCATTGACAATAAAGCGCATTTTGGTCGCGACTGGTACCTCTTACCCAATGTCGCGTATGGCGCCTGGGAGGAATCACTTGCCCCTGATTACAGCAAGATGACACCTCAGGAAAAGCACGACAGCCGCCTTGCTGCTCTGGGCAACAGCCGTTTTCATGTGATCACTGATCAGGATTACGCCCGGCACCTGACCCTCGCCAGTGTCTGGACGCACACATCAGCCGATTTCACCGCCCTGTGCTATCAGGCTTATAACCGGGCCGGGCAGTTAATCAGCAAAACGTCATCCGACCTCTATAACAACCCGGTTATCATTGCCGACATTGACGGAACCGTGCTTGACTTCACCCCTGCCAAAGCCAATCTGACCAATACTCCCGCTGACATCCGGACTCCCTTTGAACAAAACGGGTACCTGACAGAACATCAATATTCCAAACCCATTCCGGGAGCTGTCGATTTTCTCAATGCTGCCAGCCAGAAGGGGTATGAAATCTTCTACGTTTCGTCTCGCCCGCTCTCAACCACGCCTGCCCCTGAAAACAACAACATTGAAAAAGCCACCATCGACAAACTTTCTGAATTCCACTTTCCCTTCGCCGACCAGCAGCATGTCCTTTTGAAGGAGGAATTCTGTTCGAGCCACGGGAAGGAAGACTGTCGCAAAGAGCACAAACGTACCGCCATCCGGAACGGTGCAGTCGATCACAAAAAACACGACATAGTGATGATAATTGGCGACTTCATGTCCGACTTCAGCCTGACTGAACAACAATTAAGCCCAGACCAGAAAGAATCGGTTGCGGCTGCTGCACAACAGTTTGGCAACGACTATATTGTTATACCCAACCCTCTGAACACCATCTGGCAGCGACAGTTCTACAGCAGGGAAGCCAACAAGCAGGGCAAGGATTTCAAACGGATGAACTGGTCAGAGCAAGCAGAAATCCGACGTTCACTCACTCGGGACTGGCCTGACAAGTTTGCGTCAGACCATAAATCAGAGTGATATCGATTTGGCAGGACCGGATACCATGAAATTCTTCAGAAGCTTCACCTGGATACTATTCCTGATAGCTCAACTTGTTCCTCCTTACGGACGAGCTCAGTCAGAAGTAAAGCTTTCTTCTGGTTATGGGTTTCCGGGCGGTGGACTGACGATCAATGAAGGCATCATCAAAAAACACTGGTTTCTTTATTACCCGGTGCCGGAGGCAGGCTCAACAGCAACAGATACCAATGTTAAAGACATGCACGCAGCACAGATTCACTGTGAAGCGCCTTCTGCTCAAGCCATGACAAGCGATCAGACGGGAAATCTGAGATGCTCTGTCGTCTATTACCTTCAGGGAAGAAACGAAGCCCGATTTGATGGCAAGGGGTATGCATTTGAAGTGACAGCCTCAATGAATGCCGATATTACCCAGTCAGCCAAGCCTTTTGAAACGTCCATTAATGCGTCCAAGGTGCATAGCAGCAAACTGATCGACCCGGTGTTAATCCGCTACAAAGACTACCGCTTTGTGATTGGCAGAAAATCCTGCGCGCCCGATACCATCAGCGCAATCCAGGGCTCGACACCCGATGCTGCAGAGAAACGTAAACTTCTGTTCTGCGGTGTCGGACTTAGTATGAAAAAAGATCACAGCACAGGCGCACTGAGTGACTGGATTGAGCTTGACGATCCCTTGCTGTCAAAAAGCGACAGTGACAATATTGCTCCAGAAGTGTTCTGGACTATTCGTAATAACCACTTAATTCTGGGAGGCCGACAGTGGCACCAGGTCATAGAACCAAAGACCAGCTATGAAGTCAGTAAAGCCACCTATATGGAAAAACTCAACTGGGTATCAGAAATTGACCAGGCCATTAAAAATGACAAAGAGCAACCTCTCGACGAGACTGACCTGAGTACATTGAAAAACCGTATTACCAAAGCATTCAGTAACTTTGAGATTTTCCCCCTTACCTGGGCCGAAAGAATCAACGCTCCTGACCACATTCTGGGCTCCGGCAATTATATAACCCTGCAGCCAGACATTCTTTTCCCCAACGACTTCCCCGGACACATGCTGGTTCACGTCCGCACTCGTATTGAATTCCCCGGGGAAGAAGCACAAAAGGCAGCGCCTATACCCTTTCCCGAACAAAACGGGATGGCTTACTCAGTCATTCTGAAATGCCACCACCACTGGGGAAAAATGAACTGCATCCCGGTATCTGTATTCGATAACCCGTGGACAAAGAACACTCTGCAGGCATTTAATGATGACTTTAAGCCACTTTACTTTATTGGTCATATCGCACCATCCGGTTCATTCAAGCCCGGCAACAGGCATCAGCTGTACCTCTACAGTACCCGGCTGTACCAGCATTTCACTGCCGATGACTTCTCTTCCAACACGATTGATAAAAACAACAAAACCCTTCTGTTACAGGTGCCTCCCGCAAACTCACAGTTCATTTCTGACACGACTTATCCGTTCTTTGACCCGTTCACGACCAGCAATCCGGCCTATGACTGCGCCCTGTTTGCCACTACGATACGAACAAAAAATCAATCCGGAATCGCTATCCTGTGTCTGGATAAAAGCAAGCTACCACCACAGAAAACACACAGATAAACCATGTGAAAATCATCACTTCCCTACCCCGTTCGGAGGCAGTGGAACGCTCTGCTGCTATCATTTTATAAGAGTTTAAAAATATTACTTTAATATCAGGGAGTTATAAAACGCATGTCAGGCTCAGGCTCAATTGATTCAGGAAGAATTTCTCCAGCCAATCTCGGCTTGAAACCGGATGTATCGCCTGTCTCCGAGAAAAGTGTCTATGTACCACCAATAAACCGGCAGGTACGGCGCTCAACAGGAGGAAAAATCAAACGCCCGGCACCGCCTCGTCCGCCCGGACCTCCAACAAACATTCAAGATCGGCACACAACCAAGGTGCCCGCAGATCAGGTCAAAACGGTTTTACCTCGTCCGCAATCAGCAGTACAACAGCCTGATCAGCCAGCAACACCCCAACCTGCAAATCCATCACCTCAGCAACGCCAGCTTTCCTCAAAATTAGACAATTTAAGCGGCAGGCTGGAGAAACTGCATGACGGGAGCACTGAAGTCACGGACAGAAGCTCAGCTTCCGGGCATAAGAGCCAGGTCAAAACCATGGAGAGTCAGGTTAAGCAGGCAAAAGCAACTGTCAACGAACTCCACAGCCTGATTAAAGAGATGGAATCCGCCGAACCTCCTGTACCTCAGGACAGCATCATGCGCGCCAAGGGGAAAGCATTAACCGCCCGAAAAACCCTCGGTACAGCAGAATTCAAATTGAGAGACGCCAAGGCCAAACTGGAATTTTTTAACTACCACAAGAAGCAGACATCAGAGCTCGGCAAAAAGCAGCGGAGTTTAAAAAACGATTTTGCCCAGCTTGATGTCAGCATCAACAAAAACGCAAACTCATCAAAAGAACATCAGGTTGTCGTTAAATTCTATGAAAAGCAGGTATCCATTGCTAAATCAGCATTAAGCAATGCAGACAAGCTGATGAAGGCTGAAGGTAAAGCCCATGAAAACAAAGTTGATATGGGTAATCACTTTCGAAGTGAAGTTCAAGATATAAAAGCCAGCATTAAAAACAGCAAGCTGCCAGCACTGCAGCGACAGCTAAAAGCTGCCAAAAAGAACCTCTCTGAAGCAAAACACAGGGAGAACAATGAAAAGCAGCAGGAATTAAAACAAAAGAAACAGGAGAAACAAGAAGCTGCCCGGAGAAAAGCAGAAGAACAGCAGGAAGCAGCACAGAGAAAAGCTCGTCAGCACCAACCGGATCAAACCAGAAAACATCAGGCGCCAACAAAGCCGCCTGCAGAGCAGCAAAAAGCTGCTGCTCCAGCACAAACAAATCAGCAACGGACATCCAATGACTCACGCGCCAAAAGAGTTGTCAAAGCGATAACCCCTAATATGCAGAACTTTTTGAGGGGCGTAAAAGGCATGTCCGCAACCGCTGTACCATTGAGAACCGTGATGCGAATGGCTCAAACACCAAACGATTTCAAACAGGCTCTGGCCGATATTCGCGAATCGGTAAGAAGCAATACTATCGACAAACAAACCGCCGCGCGCTTACGATCTCAATTGTGCCAACAAGCTGCAACCAAGATGAGCAACCCTGATTTTGTCAAGAAAATCGATAGCGTCTTTGTTCGACATATGATGTACGGCCAGCATCAGGAAAAAATGCTCGACAACTACGCCGCATCTGTAGAGACTCTGGCGAAACGACTTCCCAGGGGCTAACCCACTGCTTCCAGACTGTCATATAGTCCATTTAAACATTGTCCGCTTTTGGTGAATTGATTAGCTTATCTGCCAGCGACCCACAGAATAACAATAATCAGGAGCAGCCCTGCAAAACAGTCCGTATCTTTTGCAGGCAGATAACAACAGTCATGAATAATCTTCTGAACAAAGCCTTTAGCCCGGCCAAACTGGGTAATCTTGAACTGCGTAACCGCATTATCAAAGCCGCTACGTTTGAAGGAAAAACTCCGGGCGGTATTCCCGGTGATGCCCTGCGCCATTTCCACAAGCAACTTTGTAAAGGTGGCATTGGTATGACCACCCTGGCGTATTGTGCGACAGAAGCCGATGGCCGCATCAATAATAAAATGATGTATATGGGAGATCATATTCGCCCCCAGCTGACCGATATTATTTCCGACCTGAAATCAACTGGCGCCAAAGTGTCAGGGCAGATGGTACACTGCGGGCACTTTTCCAAAAACACCGATCTGCAACGACTGAAGCGCCCCAAAGGCCCCTCACCCATGTTCAGTGGCATCGGACTGACTGCCGGCATGCCATGGACTGACGGCATGACGGAAAAGGACATTGATTACCTGGTTGACACCTATTACAACGCCGCCCTGTTTATGAAAGAAGTCGGGTTTGACGCTATTTAAGTGCATTTCGGTCATGGTTACGGCATGAGCCAGTTTATCAGCCCGAAAACCAACAAGCGCACCGATAAATACGGAGGCAGCCTTGCCAATCGTATGCGCGTCCCGCTACGAGCACTGGAAGCCGTGAAGAAAGCAGTAGGCGACGATATTGCCATACTGGGAAAAATGAGTCTGACCGATGCGATAAAAGGCGGGCTGACGGAAGATGAAGCGGTAGAAGTAGCGGCCCATCTCGACAATGGCGGCATTGATGCCTTAATCACCAGTGGTGGCACCAGCAGTTACAACGTGATGTATATGTTCCGTGGTGATTCCATTGCCGACGGCATGGCAGAGATCATGCCAAACCGTATCATGAAGTCAGTATTCAAAGTCGTCGGCCCCAGAATCTTCAAATCCTACCCTTATGAAGAACTCTACCTGCTTGAGGGTTGCAAACGGGTTCGGGACCGGGTTAAAAACGCCCAGCTTGTTTACATCGGCGGTTGCCATACGCCAGAAAGCATTGAAACCGTCATGAGTGAAGGTATCGACTTTATTCAGCTTGGGCGCCCCCTGCTGAAAGATCCAAACTTCGTTAACAACGCTATGGCTCAGGGCAAGAAATACGTCAATGGTTGTACACACTGCAACAAGTGCGTGCCTACCATAGAAGCACCGGAAGGTATTTCCTGCGCGCTAAATCACTGACCATTTCGCCCGTATTTGCTGAATGAGTACGGGCGACATTAATACAACCACCACTCTTATTTTCAGTGTCCGTAAGCAATGCATAAATCCATTACACATTTGCTATCACCTCTGGTATTCCTGTCAGGCTGCTTTTCAGTTCAGGCAGAGACACTGCAACCGTCCAGCGCTGAGATACAGCCTGAACAACCCAACATCATTATCATGGTGGCAGACGACATAGGCTTTGCTGATCCGGGCTTTCGTGGCTCGGGCATAGAAACACCCGCCATCGACAGTCTGGCGGCAGACGGTGTGACCATGAACCGTTTTTACACCGCTCCCATTTCATCACCCACCCGGGCAGCATTGATGACGGGAAGAGACCCGATCCGACTTGGTGTCGCCTATTCCGTGGTTCTGCCTTGGGACAGTGGCGGAGTGCACACCAGTGAGCATTTCATGCCGGAAAGCTTTCAGGCAGCGGGATACCAGACCGCCATGATGGGCAAATGGCACCTTGGGCACTCTCAGGAAAACTTTCTGCCCAATCGCCGTGGCTTCGATTATTTCTACGGACACCTGCACACCGAAGTGGGTTACTACCCGCCCTTCAGCCTGCTCGGTGGCAAAGACTTTCAGGAAAATGGCAAAAGCATCGATGCTCCGGAAGGCGCAGAAGGCTATTCCACATTTTTGCTGGCAAACAAAACCTCTGAATGGATTAAGGAACGGGACAAGAGCAAACCATTCTTTCTCTACCTGCCTTTCCTTGCGCCCCATGAACCGCTGGAAGCACCCCAGACACTCATTGACAAATACGCCGACCTGAAGGATGAGCGCGGGCCAGCCCGAAGTCCATCAGACGACATATCCAAAGTATCAAAAATGACTGGCACCAAAAGCCGACGACCACTCTATGCGGCTGTGGTAGACGCCATGGATCAGGCCGTTGGCAAAGTTCTGAAAACACTGGATGACGAGAACATTGCCGACAACACGATTGTCATGTTTTTCTCCGACAATGGCGCTACCCGGGTTCATGGTCGCGGAGGCGGTGATAATGCCCCATACCGGGGTGGCAAAGGTGAAGTTTACGAAGGTGGAATTCGGGTTGTTTCCGTCATGCGCTGGCCCGATAAAATCAAATCCGGCACAATTCTGAACGATACCATGACCGTCATGGATGTTTTTCCAACCCTGACAGCTGCCAGTCGTGTAAAACCACTGAATGACTACAAGCTGGACGGTATCAACATGCTGCCAGCCCTGACTGAAGGCAAAACCGTTAAACGAAAAGAGCCTGTCTTCTTTACATCGGAGATTCCGCTGTACAACTCTTTTGGTTACACCACAATCGATGGTGACTGGAAACTGGTGCAATGGGTGACTCAGGAGCCAATGTCCACCTCGGTCACACAAGAGCTTTACAATCTGGCGGATGATCCGGGTGAATATAATGATCTGTCCAGCAAAGAACCCAAACGCGTTGCCAAAATGAGTCAGCAGATTCTGACTCGCCGGGCACTGCATCCCATTAACGGCGTTCGGGCAAGAATTTCCTCGCCTCCCGGCTGGCGTCCACCCCTCGATTGGGCAACCTATCCCAGACCATCAACAGAGCTTCAGGAGATTCCTGCTACCAGCATGGCCCCAACCAGAACGTCGGAACATGTGCTGGACTATCTGCATGACGAACGCGGGCGGCTCATTTATAACTGCGAACCGACCCATGTGCCTTTTGTTGGAGGTGTGTGCATCCCCTGATTTATCTCAGGTTCCAGCAGAAGGAATAAACGAGAAGAGGGCTCACTGCCACCCAAAGCATGCAGCAATGCTGACAGTGAACCATATAGTCTGCTTTTAGCTGACTGCTGCCGCAGCAGCTACACCTTTTTCGGAATAAAGCCCCTGCGTCTTCGCCATTTTCCGGGCAATCAATGGTGCCGTCCACAATGATGGCAACAGTACCAGCGACACCGGTACCGCTGTCACAACAATGAACGACTGCAGAGCCGATACACCACCATCGCCCACTGAAATCAGCAGTGCTGCCACAACGCCCATGATAATGCCCCAGAAGATTCGTACAGACGACTGTGGACTGTCATGACCGGTCATTACCATGGAAATGGAGTACGTCATGGAGTCGCCGGTAGTCGCCACAAACAATGTGGTTAACAGCAAAAAGAGTACAGATATCACTGTTCCCATGGGTAACTGCTGGGTAATGGCAATCAGCGCCGCGGGCATATTCAAACCGGTGAAAGGCTCTGAAATGACGCCCGGATCTACCATCTCAAACTGCAGACCACTGCCGCCAATAATCGTAAACCAGAAGCAGGTAATGACCGGAGCCACCACAGAGATCATCAGTACCATTTGACGAATGGTACGGCCACGGGAAATACGTGCCACAAACATAGCCATCAACGGGCCATAACCCAGGAACCAGCCCCAGAAGAATACGGTCCACCAGCTCAGCCACTCGGTATCACCACGAAAGGTAGCCATCTGGGCAAAGTTTTCCAGATACAGGGCAAAACCGTTAAAAAAGCCTTCAAAAATAAACGCCGTCGGACCAAAAATCAGTATGTAGGTAATCAGCAAACCGGAAAGGACAATGTTTGTCCGGCTTAAAATCTGAATGCCCTTGTTTACACCACTGATAGCAGACAGTGTATAGATAGCAATCAGTACCGCCAGAATCATCAGCTGTGTCGCGAACGTATCAGGAATACCAAACAGCGCCTCAAGCCCAAAACTGACCTGCAAACCCAGAAAGCCAATAGGACCCACGGTTCCGGCCACCACCGCGATTACGCACAAAGCATCAACGGCTGCCGCTGCCCGGCTGTTCATAATTTTATTGCCGAAAACAGGATAGAGCAGCGTACGAGGTTTCAGAGGCAGACCTTTCTCATAATGGAGATACATATAAACGATCCCGGTCAGGCTACCCAGTATCGCCCAGGCCAGAAACCCCCAATGCATAAAGCTTTGTGCCAGTGCCTGATAGGCTGCGTCTGTCGTACCGGCATCGCCACCAAACAACGGCGGCGGAGCAACAAAATGCGCCATGGGCTCTGCCGCTGCCCAGAACACACCACCACCGGCCAGAAGCGTACACATCAAAATAGACAACCATTTGAAGGTGGGTATCTCGGGTGTTTTCAGCCCACCCAGTACCACAGACCCCGTGCGCCCGACTGCCAGCACCAGCGCAATAATAAACGTCAACAACAACAACGCCTGCCAGTATGCGCCAAAGTAATGAGTTGCCGCCGCAAAGGCGTTATTGACCCAGCCTGTCACCAGCCCAAGATCATACAGCGCCAGAACAGCAAACAGCAGCAGTGCCCCGCCACTGATCATAAACACTGGCAGGTCAACACCTTCCAGCCATTTGGGCTTCATGGGCTTGTCTATACAGACAGCGTTGGAATTTAAAGCAATATCGCTCATATTTACTCGTTGGTTTTTAAGTATTCTAAAATTCGGTCTGCCAGAAATGAGGTCTTACACTGCGCACGGATACCGTATACTCGCGTTCAGGGAGTATAGTGGTGAATTAGCAGTAGACGAGTAGCCTCGGCAATAAGGCAGCGATCAATGATTCGGATGGGATAGCAACATCAGCAGGCTGCTGAAGTTCGCAGGGGGAAACTTTGCCGAAAACCGACAACAGACAGCTCTCACCAGAACCTGTTAACGGTTCGGGTTCAGAGATCAGAAATCTGTCTCGGGTGCATAAGATCAGGAAGGATGGGCAATAAAAGCCTGAATTAGAAATTAAAATAACTCATGTTACGCACCCCTTCATCGACTGAAGTTTCTGGAACGATGATTTCAATGCAGTGAGATAAAGCTTTGCCCGCAACTCAAAATGGTTTAAATCAAGCTTATTAGCCAGCACCTCGAGACGAAATGCCGAATATATCGACATAAACAGATGATTACTCTGCGTCAAAACTGTATAAGTCGGTGACTTGGCCATTGACGCATTAGATTTGAGTGTTTTATGGAAGACTTCAACTTTCCACCGTTTTTTGTAGATCGCCTTCAAAGCCTCTGCGTCACACTCAAGATCACTGCATATCAGATAGAGAATGCCCTTACTGCCATCTTTGTTTGTAAAGACCTGCCGGAACAGCAGAACGGGGAAGTCCACGCCTGCAATCCAGCCTTTGATAGGCTTTTCTTCTGAGAAATCAATGGAATCTATGCGCTGTGAGCGCCCCCGACTTTTATCTTCCTCACTCAGCGAAACCTTCCGGTTTGACTTGCTGGCCATGACAAAATGCTTATCGCATTCGTGTCGTATATACAGCATGTTGTCGTTAGAACAGAACCAGCTATCTGCCAGCACGTAACGAAATTTGAGCTGATTATCACAGCAAACTTTCAGCATCTCCCGAAAGTCTTCGTTCTTGGTGGTTTCAGCCTTGCGTTTAACTTTTTTAGTTTTTACGTCGGAGTATTGAATAGGCTTTTCGATAAGCTTGTAGGCCACGGGAATAGAGATATCACCGACATGGTAAACAAAGTTGAGAAGGTTGATACCTTTTACCGAACGACCAAAGGTGTGATCAAAGTGCCATGCAATCAGGTCGTTCTCATCAGTGTAGAGTTTCTCCTGAATAGTGTCGTCGGCAATAAGTACTCCATCATCGCGCTCTTCCTGACGCACAACGGCTTTAACATGGTGCCAAAGAGTCTTACTGTCGAAGTGATTACGGGACAGAAGGCGTGTTACCTGATCATGGCTGTATGCGCCGTCCAGCAAAGATGACAGCTGTGTAGCTGTCGTTTTGCCGAATGAGGACAGCAGGTAATCGCTATACAGCTCAAACAGCTCTGTGTTCATGCTCTAAAGCATGGCAGATTTTTCTGGGTGCGTAACATGAGTAAAATAACAATGCGCCGGCAGCCAGACAAAATAAGTGGATCTTCATAGTGCTATCACCTGTAAACTTCACCATTCTGGCGAGGGTTGTGAATACCAAGAAGATCTTAAACTGCCCTGGCACTGTCTGCGACTGCCCTAACAGCAGCCCTGAAGGCCGAGTATATTAAAGGATTTTGACCAAAAAACAAAGGTGACCCGACACCTACCACAATATCGAGCCACCTCCTGACCGTTTCCGGTCGTGGCACTGCTTACAGTGAAGCAGCTGTAAAACCCGGCTTCATAGTATCACTCAGAAAACAATCCCCTATCGTCAAAAACCGTAGATAAACCTGTCAAAATCGTTCAGTCTGCACGAACTTTCCCTCAAACCACTCCGCCATACCTGCATATAAAGTCATACACAAATCACTCCAAACTCCTTGCCCTTCGGTGATGAAATGGTTTTATGGTAATTACACGATAACAATACAACCAATCGACCAGACAACTGCAAAAAACCTTTACGCCTTCCCTGCTGTTTTTCATAATCAACGATTAACCTCATTCAACTTGTAAGCCCCTGCTGACAAACAGGCTTACCTGCTTATCGGAGTCAGGATTGAACCCCACCCGAGACATTCCCGCGCTGGTCAGCGAGATTCTGACCAGCGGACAGAAAATTCAGTTACAACCGGCAGACCTTGCCTTTCTGGCAGCACTACGGTTCTGGAAAGATCAGGAATCCCAGCCCGAGTTCAGTGAAGAAGAGCTGCATCTGGTGTTTGAAACCGTTGACCGTCAGGATCTCGGTGCTCTGGAAGACAGCCGGCAACGACGTTGTAACGACACACTCCGCCGGTTGCTGGAACAGCACCTGCTGATCTGCCTGGAAAGCGGAGGAAAACGCCCACACGCCTACTTGTTACCACCCGTGTCAGAACAGATCGTTGAATCCATCTGCACCGGACTGGATGCCTCTCAAACCGCGCTGCGAACATTGTTCACAACGGTTGCCGGGCATTTGCAGGAGATTCACGAGGCCGCCCGACAGGACGGTAATGACCAGTTCTGGAAACTTCAGATCGAAGCACCACTGGACATCACAGTACGTCAACTGGTCACGGCCATCGACCACCGCCAGCGCCAGCTTGATACCGAAGCCATTACCACTCGAAAAGAAGTGGTTTCACTGTTAAAACACGATTGGCAAAACGCCATTGCGCGGTGTGAAGCCCTTCTGGTTGACACACAGGAACGCCTGCAGGATCTGCAACAATTACTCTTGGCTTCCTGTCATGAACTCCGACAACTGCTGGAAAGCATTGGACAACATTGCGAAAAAGCACAGCGGCTATCAGCAGTGCAGTCCGTTGTCCGGTTGGAGCACCATCTGGATCGTATTGAACACTGGAGCAGTGAGCGGCTGGAACACTGGGAAAACTTCCACCAGCGAACCCATCAATACCTGCGTCAGTTTATCAATATGGACGAACGCAAAGCCCTGATGGAGCGCACTCTGGATGCCCTTCAGCGCTACGATCAACACCCCTGGCACTTGCGCTGTGCCGGCGATGAACCACTGATCCGACTGCGTGAAATCGAAACGTTCAGTCGCCAACAAGACAACACCGGCATCATTTATGAAGACGACACCATGACGGAAATGGATGATCTGGATGCCCTGAAGGAAGAGGTGGTCTGCTGGCTGAGAAACCTTGTAGACGACAAGGGCTATCTGCCCAGTTATGAAGAAGCCATGTCACAGCTAGCCGGTGAAATCCCCGTTTACCGCCTGCACCAGTCGGCTGGCTGGCTGTTTGAAGCGATGACACGACTGGGTAGCCAGCAGGACAGCAAAAAGATACCTGACACGGTCTGGCATGAAATTCTGGCCGGCTTTGAAGTAGAAAGCCTGACTCTTGACCGCCACAAGACCCCAGAAAACGAATACAGAGAATCTGCCCTTGAACATTGAGCATACATTGGCTGAGAGTCAGAAAGACTCGCCCTATAACAACCTCGCTGACATTATAAACGACGACCTGTTTGCCGAACTGGACAGCCGCCTTCGCCGCGGTGAACATATCGACAACCGTCACACCCACTTTTACGCCATGCTGCAAAATGGCGAACACTGGCTGATGCAGCACTACCGTCGCTACGGTGTCGATCTGGTCAGAGCACAGGAAGACTTTTACTATCTGCGCCCCAATCTGGGCAGTAAAAACCTGATTCGCTCCCGCAAAATAGACGAACTTGGCATGTTACTGGGGCAGCTGCTGGCACTGTACCATCTGGACCCTGAACAACTGGAAGGCAGTGGCTGGATTACCGCAGATGCCATTTACGAACGCTTGCGCCTTCTGATCGATGAAGAACGACTGGCAAAACTGCTGGATCGGAAAAAACTCGACACCCAGCTGGATCGCGACAAAGGCATGGAGGTCCTGAAACGCTCCCTGCGACAACTGGCACGACTGGGCATGATTCGTCTGGAAGGTATTCGTGCCGACCAGATTCAGACCCAGTCTCCCCTGATGCGTTTTATTGAGCCAGTGCGTTCAGCAGCTCTGACCCGTGAAGCACTGGAACAACTGGTGGCCACCGGCAGTGTTTGTCTGGAAGCTGACGATGAAATCGCAGACGACGACCAACCTGCAACAGCATCAACCAAACAGCAACAGCAAACGACAGAACCGGAAGCACAGCAGGAAGTCACTGAAGGCGGCAGCAAATGAGCCAGAACCCAAAACGTACAACGATTAAAAGCCTGACGCTGGTCAACTTCAAGGGCATCTTCTTCAAAACCCTGTCCATGCACTACCTGATGAGTAACCTGATAGGTCATAACGGTGCAGGCAAAACCACAGTAATGGGAGCCCTGCTGATCAACCGGGTACCCGACAATCGTCTTATACGTCTGCGTAACAATTCGGACAGCGGCTCCGATCGCAGCGACAATGGCGTCTGGGGCCGGATTGATCAGGGCGTTTGTTATACAGTTGTTGATTATGAACGTTACGACGGTCAACGTGTTATTGCTGTCGTGCAACTGAAACGACTGGGCAAGCCCAGAGTTGAAATCAAGCTGTCTGCGATCACCGGCATTGATCACGACCTTCCGGTACGAGACCTGCTGATGAAACCAACTGGCGAAGGACGTTATGAACCACTTGAAGGCAAAGCCCTGAAGCAACACATTGCATTACTGGGCGGTCATCACGAAAGTTTTAAATCTCTCGGCCTTTACATGGCCTGGCAGTTTGACCAGCGTATTCTGCCACGCCGCATGGACAGCAGTCAGGATCGTCAACGTTACTATCGAATGCTGGAAACCAGCCTGTATGGCGGCCTTTCCTCAGAGCTGCAAAAAGGCCTTCGGGATTACCTTCTACCCTCCGACAATCATGTCCGCACTTCGGTCAGCTCCATGCAGAACGCACTGCAGGAAACCCGAAATACACGACAACAGATCGATTCAAGCCGAAGCAAGCGGGAGTTCATTAAAACCCTACTCGAATCCAGCTACGCTCTGGGAGAAAACACTCTGGCACTGGCAGAGCAACGTCACAACCAGTTGCAACAACAACTTCGTCAGGCTCGTCAGGAGCAGGACCATCTGGAATTTCAACTGGCTGCCGGTCAGCAACAGATTGAAGCACTGGAGCAGCAGTCAGAACAACAGAATGAGACCCGGGAACAGCTGCAACAGCAAGAGCAAGTACTGCGAAACAGTGTCGAACAGTCCCGAGAACTGGATCGCCTGCACACCGAACTTGAGCAACTGGGAGATGAAACGACCCAACTCAGGGAGCACCTGCAGGAACAGTACGGTCACCAGGCCCTGCTGAATGAACAAAAGCAGCAACAGTCCAATGTCGTTCATCAGTTAGATGAAGACCTGAACAGTCTGGTCAAACAATTATCGGATGCCAAAGCGGCTTATTCTGAAGAACTGAGAAAAGCCGGTCTCTATCAGGAAGCCGTTCGCAGCCTGGATGAATCCCGCGAATTACTCAACGAACCTACGCTAGATAGCGAAAACCTGACTCACTTCCTGCAATCCATTGTCACTGAGCAGGACAATCTGCAGGATCATTACCACCACCAGCAACCCATGCTGAAACAGATGGAACGTATTCGTCAGCAGTTTGATCAGGCCAGAAGCATCTTACATACTTTTGATGCCAACAATGACCAGACAATCACAGACGATACGATTTCCTCGCTGACAGATCAGTGGTTGCAGTCCGGGCGAGAAAAACGCCAGCTTGTCAGCCAGAAAGCACAACTTCGTCAACAGCACCTGACACTGAAGCAACAAGAACAACGTCGTCAATCCCTGCTGGACGAGATGAAAAAGCTGCCAGATTTATGGCAAAGCTCACTCAAGGACGAAGACAGCTGGCAGGCCACCCTGGCACAGGCCAATGAGCAGCAGTCTGAACAAATCGCGTTAAAAGAAACCTGTGACTTCCAGCTGCAGGACAACCGCGTGCGTGAAATACAGCTTCGCAATGAGCTGAAACAAGCGACAGAGAACCACCGACAGTGGTCAGACTTTCAGCAGTTGTATGAAGCGTTTCAGGGATTATTGCCTGAACAGGCTTTAACACAAACTAAAGACCTCAGTCAGGCCCGTCAGTACATTAGCTCAGAACAACAACACCTGAACCGGCTTGATTTACAGCAAGAGACTCGTCTCGCCACAACCCGCCAGCACCTGCGGGGACTGGAGCAACTGGAATCAGAAGACGATTCTCAGCTGCAACGTCTGGCAGAACTGACCGGTGGGGAAATTGTCAGTCGCTACTTTGATGACGATGATATTTCCATGGAGGAAGCCGCATGGCTGGAAGCCAAGATGGGGCCGCTGCGTCAAGCTCTGATGGTCAGGGATATTGAAGCTGCCGCTAGTATTATTCGCAATGAAACCGAAAGGCCAGAACATGTCTGGCTGATACAGGGATCAGCTGGCGACAGCTTCAGTGAAGATGACTTTATTACTGCACCCATCGATCAACCGGAAGACGGCAACATTCTCGTTAACCTGTCTGATCGAATAGCCCGAGTCAGCAAAGAACCCGAGTTCCCGACCATTGGCCGACTGGCAAGAGAGAATCAACGACAGAGACTGATTGATCAGGAAGAACAACTACTGGATGAGCGACAGGCTCTGGCGGTCAAGCGCAAACAGTTGCAACAGGCCAGTGACCTTCTGGATCAGCTGGCAGGTGTCAGCCGCTGGCTGGATCAAAGCGAACCACCGGTTCGCAAACTGGAAGAGCAGCTTGAAACCGTGGAGAACACGCTTCACACACTCAATCATCAAAACAACCAGCTTCAACAGCACCTGAATAACCTGCTACCCGTCATTCAGTTTCTGGAATATCGCCAGCCTGATGCCAGCCTGCTCAGTACTGCGCCCCTGAAAGATCATCTGACGTCTATTGAACAACAGCTGGAACAGATTCATCAGGCTGATGACTGGCTGGCACAGTTTAATGACTCGCTGAATCAGCTGGAACAGCTGCGACTCTATCTTGAGCAAGCTCCTGTCAGCAATCTTGAGCAACAACGGCAGAAGCTCAGTGAAATGCAGTCCAGAATCAGCCTGCTGAGCAAACAGAAAGATCAGCTGCAAAGCACAGAACAAAAGCTGCCCTATTTACGCCACAAGGAATCGGAGTCCCGTAAAAACAGCACCAGCGATATACAACTGAAGATCAGGACAGAGTGGGAAGAAAAAGACTCCCGCAAGCGTTTCCAGCAGCAGGAGCTGGATCAACTGAATGGACAACTGCAGGCGCTTGACAGAAACATTGCCACGGATGAAGAAATCATCAAACGCAATGAAGGTCAGATCCTGCTGAAGCACAATCAGATAAAAGGAATTAACCTGGAGTGGTCCTCTACTCTGGTCGATGAACATCAGGATGCGCTTGAGCTGCTGCTTACCCAAAAAAGCGACCATGATCGTTCAACTCAGCACCTTGCCACAGAGCTGGCTAACCAGAAGCTTCAACAAAAGCAATGTGAAGAACAGGTAGCGACTACCCAATCAAAGCTGAAAACACTGGAACCTGCCAGCAACCATGCTACTGAAGACTGGAACAGCCTGCTTGAATGTGCTCGTGAAACCGGCCTTTATAATCGTCTTTATAAACAGCACCTTCAGGAAAATGACACTGACTTTCTGGTCAATCACATTGCCAACGCCCGGGCCAGCTTACAGAATGCATTGAAATCGGAGAGCCATTCGGCACTGTACCAACAAATTCAGTCCGCAGAAGCTGGCAACCTGCCCCAGCTGTTTAATTTGGTTTCTGCGACACAAATATTGCTGAACGAGCGAATGGACAAGAGTCTGGCAACCGCTGATGATCCATTAGAAGCTCTGAACCAGCTGGAAAATCATTTAACCAAACTGGAAACCCGGCTGGGTGATGCTGAAAGTCGTTTTCTGGCAGAAAGTGACAGCATGGGTCGTCATATTGAACAG
The DNA here is from genome assembly GCF_001583435.1 of Endozoicomonas montiporae CL-33. Taxonomy (NCBI): domain Bacteria; kingdom Pseudomonadati; phylum Pseudomonadota; class Gammaproteobacteria; order Oceanospirillales; family Endozoicomonadaceae; genus Endozoicomonas; species Endozoicomonas montiporae. The sequence continues at coordinate 3,021,622 of NZ_CP013251.1, forward strand.
AAAATCAATATGCAACGACGGCAGATTATGCAACTCAACTCCGCACTGTCGAGCGTGCATTTTGGTACGATCCGATCAATCAAAGTCGAGCTTGAAGTAATCGAAACCCATGAAAAGGTTCTGAACGCTCTGCAAAACCGCTTTTACGGCGACCTGTTCAGACAGTCCGATCTGAGTATCGAAGACGCCCTTGCGGAAATCTTTAAAAAAGAAACCGGCGGTACGATTACGGGCGAAAGACTGCTGGATTATCGGGAATACATTCGCCTTAAAGTCTTGATTAAACGAGCGGGCAGTTCACAGTTTGAACCCGCCAACCCAACCAACCTGTCTACCGGTGAAGCCATTGGCACCGGTCTTGCTGTACTGACCATGGTGCTGCACTCATGGGAAGTCGCTACACAACGCAATCACCAGAAAGGACACTGCGCCAACCGCCTGCTGTTTCTGGATGAGGCTGCCCGTCTTGATGCTCGGGCATTAGCAACATTGGAAGAACTGTGTGAAAACCAGTCTCTGCAACTACTGATTGGCGCACCGGATAATGTGCAACCCAAAAATGGCGTCACCTATCGTATGGTTCGCTTAATGGAGCCTCATGAGCATGTTATTTTCTCGGCGGTCAGAGGCAAACTGCCGAAGGTAGAAGTCGCCTGATAAAAACATTTCCGGCTGATCGCTTAGCGGTCAGCTGGAAGCCATGCCACATGGGTTTTATTCAAATCAGACACAACGAAAAAAGCCCTGCTAATTTCTTAGCCCGGATATTTCATAAACAAGCAGCAACTACCATCCCATCCTCTTAATTTTGGACTTTTCCGCAAGCCTGTTGCTCTGTTAACCATGTGAAAGACATTGCAGCCCATACTTGCTTACAGATTAGACGCTAATCAACGAATCCTGCTATTTCAGGATAACGGAAAGCCCCAAGGCTCTTTCATCTGGTTGCTATGTACCTTGATTGAGTCTTATGAAAGTTGCTACCCCGGTCGAAGTATCGGCATCTGGTAAAAGACTTCTGTCACATGCTGCAAAAGCCTCTTGAATGGGCAGCTACGCGGCAGATGAAGTTTAATTCGGTCTTTATATTCAACCACTTTGACTGCAACTTTACAGAGCTTCATGATCACCGTTGATGGCTGCGCTTTTTCCAGCTCCGTACCTTTCAAAGTCTTGGTTCTTAACTCATAGTGCAAAACATAAGCGGCACAGGCATAAAACATTCTCAAATGGTTAGCCAAAAAGCCCTGATCGGACAATCTGTCGCCGGACAGATCACTTTTCAGATGTTTGATGAAGTTCTCATCCTGTCCTCTTGGACAGTAAAGCTCTTCATAAATTACCTCTGGAGAAGCTTCCTTCATCGACGTCACAATGAAACGAGGGTTGTCGCCTTTTTGGTTGACCTCCGCCTTGTAAATTATCCGGGTATCGAGACCTTTCCAGCTCTTGGCCTGGTATTCTGCTTCCCCGTAAAGTCTGAGCCGATCAGGTTCTGGCATGTTGTTCAGTCTTGCCAGCTCAGTCTTGACCTTCAGAGCTTGACGCGCTTCATCCAACAACTCTTTGGCTTTTGGCCGCAAAGCCGTTTTGTGGCCTGCACCTTTGCCCAGGACATAATCCGAATGAGGGGCATTCTGAACCACCCACATTAACTCCGGTTGAGCGAAGTGGCTGTCTCCCCGAACCAGTAGATGGGTTTTCGGCCACTTTTTCCGAAGCAGCCGAATGACCCGTTCGAGAATGGCTGCATTTTCCTTGCCCGTTGGGGTTTTCCCCGGACGAAGAATCGCCGTAATCAGCTTGCCGCTGAGTCCCTCAAAAATCATCAGGGGCAAGTAGCAGTAGTCCTGATATTTGGCATTAAACAGGTTCATCTGCTGGCCACCATGAGTAATGGCCGGTGTATGATCAAGATCGATAACGATCACCGGAGGTGGCAGCTTGTAACTGCTGATAAAGTGATGCACAAATGCTTCAGCCATCCTGTAAATGTCGGAGCGGGTCATAGATTGTCCCAGCCGGGTAAAAGTGGGCGCTGATGCGAGATGGTTATCGCTGTCCAACGGATTGCGACCAGTGGCCAGTTTGAACATAGGGTCTTTACGCAAACGGTTACTGTCGTTGGCATCTTCATAGCCGCAGGCCATTTGCAGAACCCGCTGAACCAGAAGTTCTTTCAGGGAGTGGTCGATATAGGATTGATGGCGTCTGTCATTGATGGCATCAGTCATTTTGCAGATAAGACCGCTCTGCAGAATGGTTTCCCGTAGCAGCAGAGTGCCAAAGTCAGAAGATAACTCCCCACCATTGAAGTCTGCCCGGATGGTTTTTCCATTTGAGGGATGAAAACGAAGCTGTTCTTGTGTAGATTTGGGCATGGCAAGTTCCGGTTTGCTTCTTCCGAAGCTTTCTTTTGTTCGACCCAATTATATCAAGTGATTGGGCGGAACTTGCCTCCTTTTATGAAATATTCGGGTTAGCAGGGCTTTCCAATATGGCGCGCTCGGGAGGATTCGAACCTCCGACCGCCTGGTTCGTAGCCAGGTACTCTATCCAGCTGAGCTACGAGCGCGCGAATTTTTTTCATTTAAGCAATCTGGCGGTGAGGGAGGGATTCGAACCCTCGATACGCGTTAACGTATACACGCTTTCCAGGCGTGCTCCTTCAGCCACTCGGACACCTCACCGTTTTGCTGTTCGCCTCAGCAGCGAACGAGGCGTAATGTATAGAAACGACGATCAGTTCACAACCACATTTCGTTAAAATGCGGAAAATAACTAGACACGCGTTTTAGAGGCAACCAGTTGATATTGCTATTAAAAATATCTTTTAACAAATCATTGGTCTATGGAAAGCCCGTCTTGTGCAACGGAAACAACACTGATTTAATGCGCTTTCATTTGCCCAAAGGTTGCTGCCCGCAGTTCAATGAATGTCTTAACCAGTACTCCCGTTGCCCACTCTGACACTGTTCACAGAATGCCAGAGTATGCTCCTGAGACTCTGGATCAATACGATCTTCAGATCTGGCACAGCCGTTATCACTGCCCACTGCACACCTGGTTATCACAGGCCAGAGTCAAAACGAACAGCAACTCGATAACCTGCTATTTCATTCTTTATATTGAGTATCGGGACTTCAGCCGCGCCAGCCGCTATAGCGAATTCAGTTTTAACTCTCTGGAAGAAGCTCTCAGGTTTCGTTCAGAGCGGGCCGAGACGATTGAACTGAAAAGCATCAGTCCCAAAATGACCAGCCGCTACCCCATTATACCAATTCCGCTTTCTAAATGTGACTATGAGCAAGTCATTCTGGGTCGCGGTACAATACCCTAAAGGGCATAAAGGCGGAACGACGAGTAATAGCCAGCTATTGCGAGGAGTTCCAACGCAGCTACCGTGATTCAGAATGGCTGCGCAATTCATGTTTAGAAAGTGGAATTGGTATTAAACCCTTACCGGATAAACCCTCTTTTTAGAATGAAGAACCGGGCTGACTAAGAAATGTCAGCTCTTCCGGAGTGCTTTCCCTGCCGAGAATCTCATTGCGATGTGGGTAGCGCCCGAATCGCTGCACAATGCCCTGATGCTTTCTGGCAAAATCCAGTGATCCGGACAGGTATTCCTTTAGTGCCCCGTCAGTCTGTTCCACCAGACGTGCAAACCATTCAACACAGTCATTTTGATCCGACAGTTTTTCGCTGTGCATCAGGGGCATAAAAAAGAAAGTCTGCCACAGGGGTGGCAAATCAGAATAAGCGCCTTCGTTGATACCCTGCTGACAGAGTTCAAGAGCTTTCTGATCATAATAAAAAGACCGGGGGTCTCCACGGTACATATTGCGGGGAAACTGATCCAGACAGATAATGGCAGCTAACCGGCCTTCAGCCTGTTCCGACCATTTATCGCCAAGCTGTTGGTGTACGTCTGTGACCAGTTCGGAAAATCTTGAGGTTATCTCCGCATCGGCCGCCGGGTCTTTATGCCACCAGCGTTTGATTTGCGCCTTTCCCAGTGTTTCACCTGCAAACCAGAAATCCAGAACCTGCTGACTGCTCATTAATGTGTCTCCTGTAAGGGCATCACTTATCCATGGCAAGCACGATTCAGTAAACCATACTTAAACACAATCACTATTGAAATTACTCAGGATGACTCCAAATAGTCATTATCCGTTTCAACTTATCAAACCGGCTATCGAACATCATGACAGACCAGGAACCCATCGATCCAGAAGTTATTTCTGCTGATGAGCAGGATGTAGAAACAGGCACCACACTGGTTCTTCCCGAGCACGCCCTTCCCGATAAACTGTATCTTATCCCTGTATCCAACCGGCCGTTTTTCCCGGCACAGGTACAACCGCTGGTGTTCAGTTCGGAAGACTGGGAAGAAACCCTGCAGCGGGTTAGCCAGAGCCCCCATAAAGTAGTGGGTCTGAGTTATGTCGCAGGCATGCCGGGGGATGGCAGCAAGATCGATCCGGAAGAATTTCCCGAGATGGGCTGCACGGTGAAAATTCACAATGTCGTCGGCGAAGGCGATCAGATTCAGTTTATCGCCCTGGGCATGCAACGTTTCCGTATTAAGCAATGGTTGCGCAAACGCCCGCCTTATCTGGTTCAGGTGGAGTATCCGGATAATGTTCAGGACGACAGCGATGAAATTAAAGCCTATGCACTTGCTCTGATTCAGGCCATTAAAGAGCTGATTCCTCTGAATCCTCTCTACAGCGAAGAACTGAAAAACTATCTGAACCGATTCAGCCCCAAGGATCCTTCTCCACTGGCCGACTTTGCAGCTGCCATCACTACCGCACCCGGACAGGAGTTGCAGGAAGTGCTGGAAACCCTGAAGGTTCAGCGCCGTATGGAAAAAGTGCTGGTACTGATTCGTAAAGAGCAGGAAGTCGCACGACTGCAGGGCGAAATCAATGCCGAAGTGAATCGCAAGATCAGCAAACATCAGCGCGAATTTTTCCTGCGCGAACAGCTGAAAATCATTCAAAAAGAGCTGGGCATTTCCAAGGATGACCGAACTGCTGAAATTGAAACCTTCGAGTCGCGTCTGGAAACCCTTGAAGTCCCCGAAACTGCCCGTAAAAAAATTGACGAAGAACTGAAAAAACTGTCCATTCTGGAAGTGGGTTCACCGGAATACGCCATCTGTCGTAATTATCTGGACTGGGCGACGTCTGTTCCATGGGGACGCTACTCGGAAGACAACCTTGATCTGGACTTTGCCCGCAAAGTGCTGGATGAAGATCACGACGGTCTGGGCGATGTGAAAGACCGGATCATTGAATTTCTGGCAGTGGGTGCTTTCAAAAAAGAGATTTCCGGTTCCATCATGCTACTGGTTGGCCCTCCAGGCGTTGGTAAAACCTCTATTGGGCGGTCAGTCGCCAAATCCCTCGGGCGCAAGTTTTATCGCTTCAGTCTGGGCGGCATGCAGGATGAAGCCGAAATTAAAGGCCATCGTCGTACCTATGTTGGTGCCTTGCCCGGCAAGCTGGTTCAGGCTTTGAAAGAAGTCGATGTTGCCAATCCGGTCATTATGCTGGATGAAATCGACAAGATAGGCGCTTCCTATCGTGGCGATCCTGCCTCGGCGTTGCTGGAAGTACTCGACCCCGAGCAAAACAGTGAATTTCTTGACCACTATCTGGATATGCGCATAGACCTGTCCAAGGTCTTGTTTGTCAGCACCGCCAATCAGCTCGATACCATTCCCGGTCCGTTGCTGGACCGGATGGATACCATTCGCCTGTCCGGTTATATCACTGAAGAAAAGCTGGCCATTGCCAAACACCATCTGTGGCCAAAACTGCTGAAAAAGGCAGGTCTGAAAAAGGCTCAGTTAAAGATCTCCGACGCCACACTCAAAGTCGTGATTGAAGGCTATGCCCGTGAAGCCGGTGTTCGCCATCTGGAGAAACTACTCCAGAAAATCATTCGCAAGGCCGTTGTGGTGCTTCTGAAAGGCAAGCAGAAAAGCCTCAGCGTCACTATCAAAGGTCTTGAAGAGTACCTGGGCGCGCCTTATTTCCGTCAGGAAAAATCCATTGAAGGCGTCGGTGTTGTGACGGGCCTGGCATGGACCTCCATGGGCGGTGCCACCTTGCCCGTAGAAGCCGGGCTGGTTCATCGTCATCGGGCAGGATTCAAACTGACCGGCAAGCTTGGTGATGTGATGAAAGAGTCGGCAGAGATTGCTTACAGTTATGTCTCCAGCCAGACCAGCCAGTTTGGTGCCGACGAAAACTTCTTTGAGAAAGCCTTTATTCATCTGCACGTACCGGAAGGCGCAACACCCAAGGATGGCCCCAGTGCCGGCGTAACCATGGCAACCGCCCTGATATCTCTGGCACAGGGCAAACAACCCAAATCCATTGCCATGACCGGCGAACTGACGCTGACCGGACGCGTTCTGGCCGTTGGAGGCATTCGGGAGAAAGTGATTGCGGCACGCAGGCAAGGCATTTCAGAACTGATCCTGCCTGAGGAAAACCGTCGTGATTACGATGAGCTGCCGGACTACATCCGCAAAGGCATGAAAGTCCATTTCGCCAGCGTTTACGATGATGTTTATCAGATCATGTTTGCCAGAAAAGGCGCTCGCAAGGCAGTAAAGAAGAAAACCAGACGCTAGGGAATCGTCTAAAAATAACTTCCCGATTTGCTGCAATCATCAGCCAGTAATGGCTTGAGGTAAGTGATAGTGAAATACGGAACTTATTTTCAGACAAATCCTAAAACATACTGTGCCGCCAGTATAAGGCGGCACAGATTTTTTTCTTACGCTCTAATGAACGAGGGCAACCCCCGTTTGGACACATGAGTGAGCAGGTATATTTATAACGCTTCCCACTCGTTCTGTCCAAAAATCCCCGAGACTAAAAACGCATATAAAACCTGCTTTTTATTTATACGATTGATCAGGTTACAGGTTGCTAGACTTTACGAAGGTGCACACACAACACATAACAACAGGACAAGGCTGTTTTCAGCCCGACAAGCATGGAACCAAGCAGCAAATCAACCTCATCGATACTCTATGATGCACTGGAATACCAGCCTCTTGAAGACGACCCCTCACCAGAGTCCCCATCACCAGAGGGGGCACACAAGCACAGAAACGTTGATACCATTGATCTAAGTCAGGTATTCAAACAAATCCCCAGCCAGAAAGATGATGGAACCCATGGTTCTTTTACCCCTCTGCGGAAGAAGCAGGTTGATGTCCAGACACCTCAGCCCGGACGATTGCAACAGGCAATGGGCTGGATTTTAGGCAAGCCTTCTGAACATGCCTCAGCAACAGGAAAACCAGCCCGTCAGGACATCGATAAGCCACATAAGGAAGGCATACAGTCCCACTGGATCGTTGAAGGCATCAAGAATTATCTGGTTCGCCCTGTCGCAGATTTTCTGGTTAAGCCGCTGGCTGAACGAATCGTAAAGCCGGTAGCCAATCAGGTCATTGTCAAACCGTTCAAAAAAATTATTTTGCCTCAGGCTCAGAAGCAATTTGCCAATCTGGTCAGACACCAGTTACTGGATAAATGGGCCGGTGTCTCATTTGATATGAACGATGAGATGTGGCAGAAAATATTCACTGATTTGCTGCTGACCACATTTAAGGATCTTGATCCGAAAAAAGTCGGAGTCTACCAGAACGTTAATATTCCCAAACTGACTATCCAGACCCAGAACGGGCCACTGGTTGTATCCAATCTGTCGTTGTCGGTCTGCCTCAAACCGCCCGCCAGTGAAAGCACAGACATTGCAGATCAGCAACGTCAGACGACTATCAGCATCCACCGGGTACGCTGCGAGGTTGACATTCCTGTGGAGTATCAGGAGGAACCTGTTTCCCTCAAGCTGTCCACCAACCGTGGCAAGGTTCACATTGGTACCGATATCGGTAAATTTCTCAATCTGACATCCGCTTACACCTGGATGAGAGAAGGCAAGAACAGCCCAAACCTGCCCCGTGACCAGACCGCTGTTCAGATTTCAGTGAAAGAACTAAAGGTGGAATACAGCAATACCAATACAGCTTATGACGTTGACGGAAATTATATTGACCCGACCGCTAAACATCCTGTACTGACGGAGTTTGGCAAAGGGACGGCGACATTCAAAGACCTTGACCTCCGCAGAAAAGTTAACCTGATCCATCAGGATGCAGAGCAATCAGCGGTCACCACACTGGGCGGTATGGCCGTTGATTTTGACAGTGATCAGGCACGACCGGCTGTGGTTGCCCTGAACAAAATAGAACTGTCTGATATGGACGATGATCATAATGGCTCTCTGGGCTGTGAACTCACGCTTCAACCAAAACACCTCAGGCAATCATCTTCCATTCTTATGCGTCTGGTAGGCGTATTACTGGGCGGTACGACTAAAATTTCCCTTCATGCTCCAGTACGCGGCGGGGATATTGCCCTCAAAAACCTTAAACACACAAAGAAACAACTGGAACAGTTACCCGAAAGCAAAAGACAGGGTAAAGGTTATATCGATATTGAAAGCAGTAACCCGATCATTAAATTGATACTCGGCCCGCTTTTGCGTTCAAGGTTCACAAAAATTGTCAAAACATCAGCCGGAACCGCCATTCAAGTGGGCGCCCAGATGGAGGTTCAACTACCAGGTTTAATTCCCGCCAGTGGGCAAAAAGACGATGATGGCAGTTTTGTTATGACCGAGCTGTTTGACCAGATTGGCGGCGACTTACTCAAGGGCTGGTCTTTAATTAACTCAAGACTACTGATCTGCCCGAAACGACTGGAGAAAATGTGTGTCGAAGCCAGTCGGGAAAAAGTAACAGACTCCTCCCGACCCAGAAAGTCAAGCGCACTGATGAGATACCGCAAAGAGCTGAAGCGTCGCCAACACCATAACGAAGCACTCAGAGCCAGTCTTGCTATCACCACGCCCAGTTATCGAAAATTAATACAGAGCTGCGAAGATCCGGCTGAACGAGCTGAATACTATAAGATCGCCCATGAACTGGCAGAGGTAGACCCGCCAAAATCGATCGCGATATTTGCGGCACTGTTGCAAAGAAAACATTATGCCGAAGAGCCCAAAACCGCTGACCCGGGCTGGTTAACCCAAATAGCTCTGGATATTGACCGCGAAGAACCTGATAGCATTGAACTGATCATTGATACATTGTCATTCGCTTACAAAACCGACCCTTTTGCCGGCTCAGATGCCCTCTGCCATCTACTGCGTCTGGTTAAAGACGGCCGATGCCCTGCCAGCGTTGTCACTGAACTGGTTCATCAGAATATCAGAATTGGTCGATTTGATGACTCTCCCAAAGCACTGGCGCAGACTGTCACTGCCATTGAGCAGGTCGTTGGTAAACAGATTCGCGGGCTTCTGAAGAATTACCCCACCAGCGCCCTGGTCAAACTGTCAGATAACGATGCTGAAGCTGCAACACTGGTCGATCAAACCAGCAACCTGATGCAACGGTATAACCTGCCCGTTCCGGCGGCTAAATTGCATCTGGAAATGAATGAAGAGTACGCTGCTGAACGCATTCTCGAAGCCGCCATCCAGAACAATGATCCACAGGCTCTCAGAGCCCGGATACGCTGGGAAGTCGCGGATGGGATGATTGGCCAGCCAAGGTATGAAGACGCAGCCAAACTGTTGCTGGAAACGCTTTCACAGCCGGAACTGCCAGAAGACATGATGAAAGCCGGGCAAGAGGCTCTTCAGGAACTCTGGGAGACCGCCCATGACAACCCAGACGTTGCGGCAGCATTTTGCTGGCCATTTTTCACGAAAGATGACCACCCCTACAACCAGTTCGTTCAACAACTATTTTCGATACCTCGCGACCTGACACTTGAGCCTTATGACTTCGTCAACCGAATACATGAAATTCGTCCATTGTTGGCAGACGCCATCAAGTCAGATGACATTTCATACAGTCAGCAAAAAATTCTAAGACATTTCGATAAGCTGCTTAACAACCTTCAAGCGCAATATGACAAAGCCCGACTGTCGGGCCATTTAAAACAGCAGTTTTACAGAATGATTGAGGCTGGTGAGAACCCTCCGGCACTGGCCGGAGCCACAATCAGAATCAATATGAACAGGGATAAGAACCCGACCGAAGACGTCTTTAGTCCGGAGGCTGAAATCAGCACACCGACAGAAGACCCGTCAACATTACCACCGAAAGCAGGGATGCTGTATGAACAGGCTTGGGCAAAACAAAGGCGCCACGTCCAAACTACTGACAACCGCCGTAAGGGCTGAAGACGAAACACCGCTACCCGATAAAGGCCGGCTCCCTAGCGGGCAGGAAGTCATGCCTGCAGAAGTCTCAGCACCTCTCTCAAAAGCAGCTGCTAAGGCAGAGTTTCTGGACGGAATGCCAGACCTTGAACAACGTCGTATTGATAAGCGGGAGCAGGAAATCAACCGACTGAGGGTTGCTGTCGAAACGCCAGACAGTGCACTGTTATCACCACAAATTACACCAACGACAAAAAACCATGAGGCTCAGGCTGAGCCAGAGTCTGATGCAGACAATTCTAATCATGTTGAGAGTGCCCCGGAGGCCAAACTGGAGCCTGTCGCCTATCAATCTAAAAAAACCGTTTTATCAAAACTGATCCGTAATATTGCCAAAAAAGCCATCGCCTCTACGGATCTGCTAGGCGACAGCAAAGACATTGAAGAAAGCAAAAAACGTAAAAAGGCCGCCAAAAAGAATTATGAAAAAGCGCGCGAACTTTGTGTAGCAACAGAGGATCGTATTGAAACACTTAACAAAAAAATTAAAAAACTTGAAGCTAAATTAAAAGAGTCGAAACTTTTTACCTCATCCAGAACCAGAAAACTTCAGGAAAAAAGGCAGGAGCTGGCAGAAAAAAATAAGTCATTGCCAACACTACGCGAACAGACCGCCCTCTGTTTTGGCCAGTTTAACGCAGCCGTTCAGTCCTATGACACTCTCGCTGGCAACGGCAAAAAGCTGATTGATTCTCTGTCCAGATTTCTGGCTTCTGTCAGAAGCTTTTATGCCGCCACTCACTCCAAACAGGAAAAAACCAAAGATGTGCGCATGGACATTCCTGTAGATCATCTGGTGCTTAATACACCTGACGGACAGGTTCAGCTCAATAATGCCAGACTCAGTATCGCCGGTATCGATTTTGTCAAAGGCCCCGGCGGCAAGATGTGTCCTGTTTTCAAAATCGCCCAGCTGGAAGCCACCACCGCTGTTGACATGCCGGATGGCGAGGTCATTAATGCCAGGATCTCCGCAAAAGGCTTAAAAGCAGGACTGTCAGGCAGCGTTGGACAGATGTTGTTTAATTACATCACCGCTTCTAACCCGCTCTCCGCAGGCTATGGCTTGTTGACAGAGATCGGAAATGTCACTCAGGTACCGGATTTTGTGTCCCTGAGTGCACAGGATATTAGTATTGAATTACCAGAATTCACCACGGGAACCGCTGCCTCCATTATCAAAAACATTCAGGCATCCCCCGAACCCGGGATTGATGCTTTATTTAAAAAACTCAACTTCCGGCTGTCAGCCAAAGTGGATAATGTTTCCGTCAGCACCCGCGGTAACCTGAAAGCAGGCGGCACATTTTCTGGCATTGAAGTCGATTATCGTCCTGAAATCCCTACTGCACAGGCAACATCGAAAAAAGGCACCACTCCCGGACAGTTATGCGTTCAATGCAGTAAGGCAGAAGTCGGAATGAGCAACGCGCTGGCTGCAATCAACGAACTTCAGCAAGTACTGACCCCATCCAGTCCTTTTGGTCAGTGGCAGAACATTGCCCTGCCCTTGAATCAGCCTCCGCCTTACGCCGATGGTCCGCCTCCACCTTATTCTAAAACCGAACCGGACAGTCCCGAGTTTCCCGGCTTGAATCCCGACACCGAACGCCCGGCTCAAACAAAGACCATAAAAGCCGGTGACCTGATGTCATTGACGGGAAGAACAGGTTTCTCGGCCAGCGACATAACACTGACCATGAAACGGGCCGTAGAAGGCGTTGGCACTCAAAATGTACGCCTGTCAGGCAATGACCATATTGATGCCAGCATAGACAAGCTGACTGTGATGAATCAGGGTGATATGGCAGCAACTCTCATCGCTTCAGACATCAACAGTCATGTCACCCTGAGTGATGGCACTCCCCTGACAACGACTAATGACCTGAACCTTAAACCCGCTGAACTGAACGCCGATATTGCCGCAGGGCACGTGAAAGTCAACATCAGTGCCCCCACCGGTAAAATGGTAGAAAGCGCTTTGGGTGACAGTACTTTTATCAAAGGACAGCTGGAACTTGAAGCTGTTGAGCCGTTCAGCGCGAGTTGTATCAAACGGGGTGACCAGCTCACCGTTAAAAGCACTGTGCCAGCACTCAGGGCTGATGTGACACAGCCCTTTTTGCTTTCCCGAAACGGCAATGGCGTGCACCTGCCCGAGGGGCATGTACAACTGAAAGGCAATGTCGAAGTTCTCAGCAATAAACAGGTGGCCACCATCAAGCCGAATCTGGCTCTGAACAGCGAGGACAACCTGGAACTACTGATCGACGGCCACAATATTCCACTGGAACTCAGCACAGCCATCTCGGTGGAAAAAGCATCCCCCCGGTTATTTGTTCGGGAAGACCCGCAAACCGCTGTAAAAACCATGACACCGGTTATTTCCAGGGGCGAACTGAATTTTGACCGTTTAAAGGCCGGTCCCATTAACATTGGTCAGATAACAGTGGCACTGGATGGGGAGAACTTCGGCTCACTCCATATCACAGAAGCCGATGTCAGCCTCAAGGCTGTGACCGACCTGATCTATCCACCCGTTCAGGAAAACAGTACCAGCGCCATTGAACTGCCAGCGCCCATGAAAAACCCGATTGTCAAATGGCTCATTAAACGCATTGCCCGACATCAACATCTTGTTTGTGATGCCCAACTGAAGATCATAGGAGGCGCGGTAGACTTAAAGCAGCTGGATAAAATCGATCTGAAGCTGGTACCAACATCGGAATCGCGCTTTAACCGCTTTATCAGCTGGGCGCTTAACAAAGTCGTACGCCGCTACACCAAACAATTGCTGCGCTTTTCACTGGCTGTTGAAGAACGAAAGTTTGATTCTTTAACTGACGGCTCTCAGGCAACCGCAACGGAACATTCGCTCTCCGCAGGATCTGAATCCAGTTCCAAAACAGACGTTACGGTTCAACGTGTACCTGTACTGAAACTACCAGCGCCCATTGGCATCGATGTTGCGCTGCCTCTGCCCGTTGATTGCTTCCGGACCGAAGACAAAACGATTTCCCTGTCTTCCCTGCTCAGGCAAAACACGGGAGCACTGGTGGTCGCCGAAGCCGATATTGAAGCCTTTGAATCCGCATTGAAAGAAGTCGATGCTGGCAACCCTGCCGCGGTTAACCGGCTAATGGAGTTCATTGAACAACATCATAATGACCCGGCCTATCAGGGATTCATTCACCTGATCGCCAGACAGTTCCCGATTCAGGCCATTGAACAAATGTTTCAGAAACAACCGGACATTAAACAGTCTCTGGCTCCAAAACTTCTGGAGTGTGCCGATAAGCTGCTGTCACACCCGGAACTTTGCATGGAAGCGGCTCACATCAGTCAACTGGCAGGACAGCCCCTTAATCTTGCCAGAATTAAACAGGTCATAGCGCAGGCAGATGACAACCCGCACATCAACCTGACCGGGCTGGCTATGCAGCTGGAGACAGCACTCAATAGGCCGGATCTGGCGAAATCCTGTTATGAAAAAGCCCTTGAGCGAAACCCTGAAGACCCTCTGGCCAATCGTTGTCTGGGGAAACTGTTACTGAATGAACAATGCCAGAGATTCAATTTCAATGATGTACACGCCGCTTATGAGCACCTGCTAACGGCATGGCGGGCTGGCGACCGAACCATAAGCCGGGAGCTGGAACAGCTTGAGCACTTTAACAGCCAGAATCTGGATGCCGCACACAATGCGATCATCGGCAGAGCAGCCAAGCTGAGGCTGGGTATGATCTGTCTGGAAGAAGAAAAGGATCATCACGACTTTACCATGGGTATGTCGCGTCTCGTAGAACTGGCGCGCCAGACCAATGATCCCCTGATACAGCAACAGGCCGTTAAACTGATTGAACACAGACGCTCCATTGGCGACCTGACCTTCCACACCGTCGACCCGAAGGTATTTCAGGAAACCCGGAAGCAACTCGATGCGGCTTATCAGCACCTCAGAAAGCTGAACATCAAAGCCCTGCAGCCGTTCGCCAAAGAACTGGGCATTAAGTGCCTGTACGGCAGTCACGGTGCAGTACAGAATCTTGATCTGGCTTATCAGTTATTGCTGGTTGCTGACAGTCAGGGTGACCACGAAGCGCATTTCCATCTCAGGCTGGTGCAATCCGCATTTAAGCCCAAAAAGCAAAGGTTTTATGACCAACTGAAAGCGGCTGCGGCTTCCGCCGCCTGAAACGGATATTCAGGAACGCCCGGATTTCAGATAGCTTTTAACCGTGTTAACAACGGCCTGTGTCTGGCTATCTATCTCGAGATTAACCCGGTCTCCAACCTGACACCGTCCAAAGGTAGTGAGCTTCAGGGTTTCCGGAATCAGGTGCACACAAAAACGGTTGTCTTTGACTTCCTCACCAATCGTCAAACTGCAACCGTTCAGGGCAATGTAGCCCTTGGGAAGAATATAATCGGACCAGCGGCCATCAAACCGGAAAAACACGGTGGTGTTGTCAGGCGTTTTAATGACCTCGTCAATCACTACCGTATCGTGAATGTGCCCGGACAGCAGATGCCCGCCTATTTCATCACCAAACCGGGCTGCACGCTCAATATTGACCGGAGTACCCTGTTCCAGGTCGCCCAGATTGGTAACGCGGAGTGTTTCCTGCATGGCGTCAAAGGTGACATCCGAGTCATTGAAAGCCGTTACGGTCAGACAGGTGCCGTTAATGGCAATGCTGGCACCGGTTTCCAGACCTTTCAGAAGCTCTGCCGGTAATGCCACAGAAAGCGTGGCAAACTGCTCCTTTGATTCAATACAGCTGACTGGAAACACACCCTTGACGATTCCGGTAAACATATAATTTCTCGTTACTGCCTGAAAAACAAGAAGATCATCTTAACACCCCTTTTCTTCAGCTTGCTACTGCCTGAACAGCCATAAGGCGCTCCAGAGCGGTTATGCTGTCAGGTGTATAATTTCTGTGAAAGCGATTGGACAGAATATGTTCCGGTTTTTCACGTATCACCGCCGCCACTTCTTCTTCCTGCAGTGTCAGCTCACCGTCATACTGACAGCTGTACACCTTCCCCCAGACCCGACAATCGTCACTGTGAAAATAAAAATGGCAATGCGCCGTCAGAGGGACACCGGAAATACCCAGCTCTTCTTCCAGTTCGCGGTAAGCGGCTTCATCATACTCTTCCCCTGCTGCCACAACACCTCCGGTGGCCGGATCAAAATAGCCGGGGAACAGGTCTTTGGTCATGGTGCGTTCCTGCACGTACAACCGACCCTGAGTATCAAACACAAAGACGTAGGTTGCTCTGTGACACAACTTTTCAGCTCGCATCTGCTGACGACTGACGACATCGGTAATATGATTATGTTCATCAACCACAACGACCTTTTCATCCGCAGGCTTTTCATCCGCAGGCTTTTCATCCACATTGGATAATTTGCTGAAGCTGGAGGGTTGACTGTTCTCGATACGACGGTCTGACATCGGACTGCATCCTCTGGGCAATTGTTATTATTGTTGTTCTGGTTTCCAGACTGAAAAACTCAATCATCATACACTGGCAACCCACATATTAGAGAGCAAAACGACATCAGGCAATAGCCGCCCGCTGTTGTTCTGTCAGTACAACAGGGCGTACCAGCTCAGTAAAATCTTCCCACTCCAGTACCAGCAGTTCTGAAGCATCACCACTGTTAAAGGCCAGTGTTTTACCTGCTTTCAATGTCTCCATGGCATAGACCGGTAACCCGTACAGATTTCCAAACGGCGGCACCGCACCCGGTTCACAGGCAGGAAAATGGTTGGCAAACTCGTCTTCCGTCGCCAGCTCTGCCGTGTGGCTGCCTGCCGCGTGACGCAACATGCTAAAATTGACCCGCTCCGTGGCTGGCAACACACACAGAGCCATTTTTCCATCCAGTTTAATCACCACCGTTTTAGCCACCTTGTGACCACTGATATGCGCCTGTTCAGCCACTTCCTGGGCAGAAAAAGCAGGCTTGTGTTGCTGAGTCCTGTAGGATACATGATGAGCCGCCAGGAACTCGGCTACTTTCTGAACCAGCATGATGGATACCTCACGGGCAATGGACATCGAAAAAGGAAAGCAATCAGGATAAGAGACGAATGATCAGGATGTCCGGAGTGGAAAAAATTCCGAGTAAAGCACGGGAACATAAAGCAGAGAAAGTAAACCCAAACACTCTGAATTTGTCAGAGGAATCACGATTCGTCAAGACTGATAAATTTTATACCAGACTCATATAATGAATCGGTAGTCGATACATTCCCGACCAATGACTTCAGAGGGCTCCATGACAGTCAATAAAACCTCTATCTACACCGTCACCACTACGGTTAACCCAGTGGGCACCATGCGTGTATTATCCAACCGGGAAGTACAAAAGCTGCAGGATACCAGCAAACGCGGCTTACACAGACTGTTCAGGCAATGTGCACTGGCCGTGCTGAACGGTGAACATGAAGGCGACAGCGCCGAAGAGCTGATGGCCATGTACAGGGATTTTGATATTCGCATCATTCAGGAACAGAGAGGTCTTAAGCTTAAACTCCTTAACGCACCGGCAGACGCATTTGTCGCGGGGAAACTGATTCGCGGTGTGCGTGAAAACCTGTTCTCGGTTTTGCGCGACATTCTTTACGTTTCGGCTCACATTACCGAAGACCCGCGCTTCGACGAACGCAGCACCTCCGATATCACCCATATGGTGTTTGAAATTCTGCGGAATGCCGACGCCTTTCTTACCAAACATCTGCCGAACACTGTCGTGTGCTGGGGAGGGCACTCCATCAGTCGGGAAGAATATGAATACACCAAACGGGTTGGCTATCAGCTTGGGTTGCGGTACATGAACATCTGCACCGGTTGCGGTCCCGGGGCCATGAAAGGCCCGATGAAAGGCGCTTATATTGGTCACGCCAAACAGCGGGTAACATCGAGCCGCTTCATTGGCCTGACAGAACCCGGTATCATTGCCGCCGAATCACCCAACCCCATCGTTAACGAACTGGTCATCCTGCCTGACATCGAAAAACGCCTGGAAGCTTTTGTACGACTGGGACACGGTATTATTGTCTTCCCCGGCGGGCCTGGTACCTGCGAGGAAATTCTCTATATTATTGGCATACTGCTGAATCCGGCCAACAAGGACATTCCATTTCCTCTTGTATTTACCGGCCCGGCATCGGCAAAGCCTTATTTTGATCACATCGACAGTTTTATCGCCAAAACGCTTGGCCCTGAAGCCCAGGCACTGTATCAGATCATTATCGACAATCCGGTTGAAGTCTCCCGAACCCTGCGTACAGGACTGGAACAGGTGACCCGGTTCCGACGCAAGCACGGTGATGCCTATTACTTCAACTGGCTACTGACCATTGATGAGCAGTTCCAGAAAACCTTTGAACCCAACCACAACAGCATGTCAGCCCTGGAACTCAGTCTGTCACTGTCCACCCATGAACTGGCTGCCAACCTGCGCAAAGCCATGTCCGGCATCGTCGCAGGCAACATCAAGGAAGAAGGCGTGGCTTCTATCCGTGAGCACGGCCCTTTCCAGCTCAGCGGTGACGAAACGTTAATGAAAGAGATGGATGCCCTGTTGCAATCGTTTGTTGATCAGTATCGAATGAAGCTTCCCGGCAGCCATTATGAGCCCTGCTATGAAATCGTCAGCAGCTGATCACTGAATGTAAGAAGCCGTCTGACAAACAACTGAAAGAGAGAGAACGGGCGAGTGACCGAACCAGCCACTTGCCCCTCGCCCATAGTTCGACAGTGCGGCTTCCACTTAACTTACACTGCACTATCCGATATACTGCCCGCGCCACCGGAGTCGATGGTCAGGTTTTCAGCCCGAAAAAACCATAAAGCAATCAACAATGCCCTGCCACCGACAACACTGGCTCAGCCGGTTGCCAGCCTCCATAAAAATACAAATAACAGGGCGACCGGTACAGGACTGAAGCACTCAGCCCTGTTTTATTTACAGCTGCACAAGGACCTGCAGTAACTGTGCAAAACATAATTTTCATCAGGAACATCTGCATCTGATCGCCATCGCGTCCTCACTCGACGAAACATCACGATCAGGCAGCACAGATGAGAGGGTATATACGTGCTAGAAGCCTACAGAAAACACGTCGCAGAGCGTGCTGAAGAAGGTGTCCCACCAAAGCCGCTGAATGCTGAACAAGTCACCGGCCTCATAGAGCTGCTCAAAAGCCCTCCTGCCGGTGAAGAAGCGTTCCTGCTGGAACTGCTGGAAAACCGTATCCCTCCCGGTGTCGATGAAGCTGCTTATGTGAAAGCAGGATTTTTGTCCGCCATCATCAAGGGGGAAGCCCAGTCACCGCTGATCACTCACCAGAAAGCCGTTGAACTGCTGGGTATGATGCTGGGCGGCTATAACATTGAAACACTGGTTGGCCTGCTCGACAGTGCCGAGCTGGGTGAACTGGCTGCCGAACAGCTGAAGAAAACCCTGCTGGTATTCGACGCCTTTCACGACGTTGAGGAAAAGGCAAAAGAGGGTAACAGCAATGCCGTTGCCGTCCTGAAGTCGTGGGCGGAAGCCGAGTGGTTTACCCGGCGTGAGGTGGTGCCTGAAAGCATTAAAGTGGCCGTCTTCAAAGTGTCTGGCGAAACCAATACCGATGACCTGTCACCTGCTCCGGATGCCTGGTCTCGTCCGGACATTCCCCTGCACGCACGCGCCATGTACAAAATGACGCGGGACGGTCTGGAGCCGGAAGAACACGGCGTCACCGGTCCGCTTGAGCAGGTTGAAGCGGTTAAAGCCAAAGGGTTGCCTGTTGCCTTTGTGGGTGATGTTGTAGGCACCGGTTCTTCCCGTAAGTCAGCCACTAACTCTGTATTGTGGTTCTTTGGTGACGATATTCCGGGCGTACCCAACAAGCGTGCTGGCGGCATCTGCATTGGTGGCAAGGTAGCTCCAATCTTCTTCAACACCATGGAAGACGCTGGCGCACTGGTGTTTGAAGCACCGGTTGAAAAACTCAATATGGGCGATGTGATCGAAATTCGTCCTTATGATGGCAAAATCCTGTCTGAATCCGGTGAGGTTCTGTCCGAGTTCGCCCTCAAATCCGACGTCATTCTGGACGAAGTTCAGGCCGGTGGCCGTATCAACCTGATTATTGGTCGGGGGCTCACCGAAAAAGCCAGAGAAGCTCTGGATCTCGGTCATTCCGAAGTGTTCCGTCGCCCAGTTTCACCTGAAGATTCCGGCAAAGGTTTCACTCTGGCTCAGAAAATGGTCGGCAAAGCCTGTGGTGTCACCGGTATTCGTCCCGGCACTTACTGCGAACCCAAGATGACTACCGTTGGCTCGCAGGACACCACCGGCCCCATGACCCGTGACGAGCTCAAAGACCTCGCCTGTCTTGGATTTTCTTCCGATCTGGTCATGCAATCCTTCTGTCATACGGCAGCCTACCCCAAACCTGTTGATGTCGAAACACACCACACGCTGCCTGACTTCATTATGAATCGTGGCGGTGTGGCACTGCGTCCGGGTGATGGCATCATTCACAGCTGGCTGAACCGGATGTTACTGCCTGACACGGTAGGAACCGGTGGTGACTCCCACACCCGTTTCCCACTGGGCATTTCTTTCCCGGCCGGTTCCGGTCTGGTGGCTTTTGCTGCGGCTACCGGCGTTATGCCTCTGGACATGCCAGAATCCATACTGGTGCGTTTCAAAGGAGAAATGCAGCCCGGTGTCACACTCCGGGATCTGGTTCATGCCATTCCTTTGTATGGCATTAAGCAAGGCCTGCTGACGGTTGAAAAGAAAGGTAAAAAGAATGCCTTCTCCGGTCGTATTCTGGAAATCGAAGGACTGGAAGATCTGACGGTTGAACAGGCATTTGAATTGTCCGATGCCTCGGCAGAGCGCTCTGCAGCGGGCTGTACCATCACTCTGTCAGAAGCTTCGATTACTGAATATCTGAAGTCCAACGTCACCATGTTGCGCTGGATGATCAGTGAAGGCTACGGTGACCCACGTACTCTGGAACGACGCGCCCGCAAGATGGAAGAATGGCTGGCAAATCCATCCATGATGCGTGCTGACAAAGATGCCGAATACGCGGAAATCATCGAAATTGATCTGGCGGACATTAAAGAACCTATCTTGTGTGCCCCGAATGATCCGGACGATGCCCGCACGCTCTCGGATGTGGCCGGTGATAAGGTGGATGAAGTGTTCCTGGGTTCCTGCATGACCAACATTGGTCACTTCCGCGCTGCCGGTCGCCTGCTGGAGCAGAACACCGATCCGTTGAAGACCCGCTTCTGGATGTCTCCGCCCACCAAGATGGACAAGGCACAACTGGAACAGGAAGGTTTCTACGATATCTACAAAGCCAGCAATGTCCGGACAGAGATACCCGGTTGTTCACTGTGCATGGGTAACCAGGCACGGGTAGAACCCGGAGCCACGGTACTGTCCACCTCAACCCGTAACTTCCCTAACCGGTTGGGTGATGGTGCAAACGTCTACCTGTGCTCGGCGGAGCTGGCATCCGTGGGGGCAATCCTTGGCAAGATTCCAACCGCTGAAGAGTACATGGCATTTGCCCGAAACCTGGACGCCATGTCTGCTGAAGTTTACCGGTATCTGAACTTTGATCAGGTCGAGTCTTATCAGAAGGCGGCAGACGATATTATCGCCAGGGCCAGCTGACTTAATAAATAGTAAGCCCAACCCGGCATTTAATGATTAACGCCCCATAAAACCCCTGCTCTGACAGGGGTTTTTCTTACCGATCAGGAGCAGGCTATGAAATCGCCACAACTGACACAGGCATTCGCAGACTGGGTACTGGAAGAAATTCCTCTGCTAAGGGCGATGGAACTGACGCTGGACGAATTCAAAGACAACCGGCTGACCCTGAGCTGCCCACTGGCACCGAATATCAACGACAAAGGCACTGCATTTGGCGGCAGCATTGCCACCATTGCCACCCTGTGTGGCTGGGCGTTCACCATGCTGCATGCCAAAACCCTTTGTGACGAGCCTGATGCGGTGATTGCCGAACAAAGCATGCAATACCTCAAGCCCGGCCACTCTGCGCTAAAGGCCGTTTGCAGCTCAACCGTTCCGGACACCTTCTACAGCCGTTTACAAGAGCAACGCAGTGCACGTCTGGAATTGGAGGTTGAGGTATTCAGCGACAGTCAATTGATAGCCACTTTTTCCGGTCTTTATGTTGCCCGCCCGCAACGGTGACAAATACCCAACAGTTTATACTTTGGGTATTACAAGGACTTCATTATAAAAATGTTATGACCCCCCTGTCAGGCAGCCGAGCGCGTCCAAAATTTCAGAGGCTCAAACAAGGGCTGGCGAATCTATTCAAAGGATGGTTTAAAAACAAGCCTGTTCGTGTGTTGCCCAGTCATGTTGGTCGTTCGCTCAGTGATGCACCTGACTTGAGTAACCCGCAGGATCTGAGAGAACGCGCTACCAGCAAGAAGAGACCGCTTTTCGGCTTGTCTTCCCGTTCACACGCGCGGAATCACGATCAGGCATATCACCACCATTTAACCAACGCCCGGCAATTGATCTCTGATATAGCCAGAGAGGCGTTCAAAGCAAAAGTAAAGGCCTATAAAGACGGCAATGTCGGGCTGATGAAGCTGATGAACCAGCTAAAGAGCCATGCAGATCAACAGGACTGGGAATCCGTAGAGAACCTCATTGAAGCTCATCAGGAGCGTTCGGCGATTAAACCTTTTTCGATCTATCGACGACAATGCAAAGCGCTGGCTGAAGCAAAACGGCTTACCCCAGCACCTGCTGAGGAAACCGCTGTCCCTGACATTCGATTAAAAGAGCGCAACATTTCCCATACTCCGGTCGCCATGCCTTCAGCAACACTCTCTTTGCTGAGCTTCAAAAACGGTCAGCTCAACCTGTTCGGCGGTGACATTACAAAAATCAATCATAAGGTTCATCCCAATATTAATACCATTGTCTGCCCGCATCGTTCAGACAAACGACAGACAACACCTATTCTCGACACTCTGGCAGGCGTGGAACCCGGACTCAGACAACGCAGCCTTCTCGATCAGCTGGATAGACTGGAAGCCGGTCAGTCACTGTTCACCGATGCCGGAGATACATCCAAATTGGGATTCAGACAAATTGTACATACTTTACTGCCCGAACCCTGGGACAGCCAGCCGGAAGCCCGACTGTTCAGCGCTTATATCAACGCCATTAAAACCGCTCACGAGCAAGGTTCCAGAAGTATTGCCATTCCGATACTTAGTCGCTATCTGAACCTGTCGGTACAAGATGAAGCCAGAATTGCCCACCTCGCTATTACCTACTATCTGAGCGATCCTGATACCAAACCATCGCCACCCTCCATCTATCTGGCCTTTCCGGAAAACGAGGTAGGAGACGCGCTTCGGGAAGAACATTACCAGCTCAATATGAAAGATCCTGTCCCTGACAAACAGCCCGCTTCCCCGTCACCATTGATGGTTCAAGCCCAGCTGGAGCATGCACTCAAGGACATTTTGCCTGAAAAAGATAATATGCCCATTGCAGGCAGAATGCGATGGCTGACAGAAGAAGTCGATCGTATCATTGAACTGATCAGAGACAATCAGGATCCCGGGGCTGCGAGCGATGAACTGATCCAATATCTTGATTCGGCAGCACTCTATTTAAATGTCAATGCACACCACATGAATCCGGAAGACCAACTGTTGGCTCGTAAATTTCTTGGTGACCTGAATATAAAGCTTGCGCCTTATTACAACGCTGGATAGCTGCCCCAATTGAGAATGATGTCAGAGTGATTTCAGCTTGTTCTTCAATTCATTGATATAACCGGACTCTACCGGCTCTTTACTGGCATAACGACACTGAATGTATTCTTTTACAAATGCCCACACAGCTTCAGACAGTTCAGGATGTTCCGCTTCAATACGCTTTGCCAGACTCCATTCGCCTTCACCCGCTTTTATCTGAACGCCTGAACGTTGTAGCCTGCCCAGAAACTGACTGTATAACCGAGTCAGTTCGTCTTTGCTATCCCGGTGGTATAACAGCATTAGACTGCTAACTAACAGCACCATAAAAATAACCGACACCAGCAAGCCGGTTTGCTGCCATTGAGGATATCCACCCCCAAGTAGCCCTTTCAGTAAAGCCTGCTGCTGTTCACGTTGATAATCAATGACTGTTCGCTGCCAGCGATACTCGAGGTTTTCATAAAACAGCCTGAACTGATTCAACAAGGTGACATTACGAAAATGAAAAAGCGACAATGGCTGTTCATCAAGAAAACCGCCACCCAGACCCAATGCTGACTGCAAACCCCCTGAAATACGCTCTGGAGCAATCGCATTGGTCGGGTCATAACGCACCCAGCCTTTTCCGGACACCCAGATTTCAGCCCAGGCGTGGGCGTCAAACTGTCTTACCTGAATCATATTCTGCTCCGGCTTGAGTTCCCCCCCCTGATAACCGGATACCACTCTGGCAGGCACTCCGGCTGCCCGCATCATAAAAACAAAAGCGCCCGCATAATGGGCACAAAACCCCTGTCTGGCAGAAAACAGAAAGCGATCAATACTTTCACCCGCCATCAGTGGTGGCGACAGGGTGTAAGCAAAGTTCTGCTCCTTAAAGTACTGCAGTATACGTTCAGCCAGTTGTTGTGGCTGACCTTTGACCGACAACATCCACCGCCTTGCCATTCTTCGGGTTTGGGGATTACCTCTGGGTAACTGCAGATTATGCCTTCGCAACCAGTCAGGCAAAACCGTCGAAAGCCCTGACTCTTTGCCTGAAAACGTGCTGCTAGAAAACGTGCTGCTGGAAAAGGAATACACCTGACGTTCATACAGCTTGCTGCCAGCCTCAAGTCGTAACGTTCGCATCAGCAGATAGTTTTTCAGGTTCCGGGTAGCAGGCCCCAGAGTCACCAGCCAGGGATTACCGGTTGCTTCAAGCAATACCTCGTAACGATAGCCATCCGGCTGCGATGACCACCATTCCACCGGCTGTCGCTGATCCTGCTGCCATTCGGTGACAGCAACGCCTTTGCTGACCAGATCGGCCGTTGACGACTGATACCAGCTTTTTCCATCAAACTGATCCAGCACCACCATGCGCCAGTAGCGTTCCTGCGCCATCGGCAGACTACCTTCAAACACCGCGCGGAATGCCAGTTCGTCAGACTGACTAAGTCGGGCGATATCCCCGGGAGCCATACGATCACTGACGCCTGTAGTGGCACTGTAATCCGGCTGAGGTACCGACCATAAAGGATCAAGCCGGGGAACCAGAACAAACAACACCACAGTCAACGGTGCTGCCTGAAGTACCAAAACCAGACCGTACTTTAAACTGTTTTTTACCGGTAAAAGTTCATTACGACGATACAGTCCCTGCTGGGCAGCAATCAGTATCACCAGACACAGAACCAGATAACCCGCCTGCAACAGACTCTGGGAAAACAGTGCACTGGTGGTCACCACAAAGAAACCGATGTAGACCACCACCAGAGCGTCACGCCGTTGTCGCATTTCTAACAGTTTGAGCGAGTAAGCACCGCCCAGCACCGACACCATCGACTCCAGTGTCCACAAGGGTTGAAAGCTGACGGCCACCGTTCCCAGTGACAGGGCAATCAGCGCTGAACGCAACCAGAGGGGCGGCCAGAACAAGCGCCCGTACCATAACGCCAGCCGCCAGATAAAACAAAACAGAGCAATGACAAACAGAGGGATGGGCAATACGTCCCGCAACGGCAACAAAACCATGACCTGAGCCACCAGCAGCCAGACCACTGACGTACGACTGATACTCTGTTCCAGTCTGTGCCCGTCAGACATTCTGAGTATCCAAATCGGTTTGAAACAATGAAAGAGACTGCAGGCAGTCATACAGATGTCGCTGTCCCGTAGCCGGGCTGATCCAGACACCAGGCAGTTCAAGCCCATAAGGCTGCTTCTGTCGTTCACATCGCAGACACCAGCCCGTAAGAACGGATAATTTAGCTTCCACCCCATAGCCTGGAGCGTCGTTTAATGACAAAACACAATCCTGGCCTGCAGGCTGATCAAAGGTTTTCGTGTTCAGCTCATGGCGACGGGCATAGCCTTTCCAGTCCACATGCCCGCTGGAATCTCCAGCCTGATAGCGACGCACACCGGCAAACTCTTCCAGTCCGGACATCATGGTTCCAGCCCGACTGCCATCGGGGTTCCGGCTCGAAGGAAGTGGGTGACCATCATCAATCAACGGAAAAACCAACACACCCGTGTCCAGAGGCTGCCAGCTCCAGGTTTTGCATAATCCCAGAGGATAAAGGCTCTCAATCCGCAGTAGTCCCGGCGCCAGCCAGCCCCGCTGATGCCCTGTAACATGCAGGTCGATCTGGGTAGCTCCCCGAGTATCAACGATTAAATATTCATGTTCGGGCCAGCCCAGTTTAATAGCAACCCGTTCGCGATCATGCCCCTCAATCTCAACGGTGACTCTGACTGCCTGTCCAACATGAGCCGCCTCACCACCAAGGCTACGAATGGTCAGTCCGGCCAGGTTCCTCCAGGTGTGGAATATGGCGAGCATAAACAGACTGACCATAAAAAATGCCATAGCCAATGCAAGACTGTTGACGTAATTCACTGCCATCAGAAACAGTAGTAAAGCGACCAGTAGCCAGATCATTCCGGGCAGGCTGGGCAGAATGTATATACGTCTCTGATCTAATGTGACCTGCCTGACAGGTGTCCTTTTTCCCAGAATGAATTGCGAAATCCGTTGCCGGGCTTTATGCATTCGCTGTTTAAATGGCCTCATGCTGAAACACCTCAGCCTGCCACATCAACACTGGCCAACAACGCCTGCGCTGACATTCCGGCTTCACGCCCCATCAGGCGATGTTCAGCCACTGAAGAAAAGACTGCCTGCAGGTCTTCGGGAATCGCGTAATCTCTGTCGTGTAACAGCGCCCAGGCTTTACTCGCTTGTAACAGCGCCAGACTGGCCCGCGGAGACAAGCCGGTCACAAATTCACTGGAAAGTCGTGTGGCAGTGACAACACGTAACAGGTATTTCAGAAAATGGTCACTGGCATGAACGGCTTCCGTCTGCAGCTGAGCATTTTTCAGCCCATCGGAGGACAATACCGGCTGACATTGCTGCAGCTGGCTGCGTCCGGCTTCACCTTTCAACAAGGATAATTCTGACGCCTGATCCGGATACCCCAGCTGAATGCGCATCAGAAAACGATCCAGCTGCGACTCAGGAAGGGCAAAGGTTCCCTCCTGAACGGAAGGGTTCCGGGTCGCAATCACAAAGAAAGGCGATGGCAACGTCAGGGACCTTCCCTCAACCGTCACCTGTCGTTCTTCCATCGCTTCCAGCAGGGCACTCTGGGTTCTGGGCGAAGCCCGGTTGATCTCGTCAGCCAGTACCAGCTGGGAAAACACCGGACCTTCATGAAAGCGGAAGGACTCGGTCTGTTTCTCAAAAACAGAGACACCAATGATATCCGCTGGCAACAGGTCACTGGTAAACTGTATGCGCTGATAGTCCAGCCCCATCACGGTCGCCAGACCATGAGCCAGTGTAGTTTTGCCCATGCCGGGCAGGTCTTCCACCAGCAGATGTCCTCCCGAAAGAAGACAGCAGACAGCCAGTCGCACTTCGTGCTCTTTACCCTTAATCAGATCATTAAGACCATGAATGCACTGGTGCAACTCATTCATTCAAGTGAACCTGTTATTGTTATTGGTGGTTATGAGAGAGACCTGCCGATTATTATCGGCAGGTGAGGCTGGTTTCAAGCAACTCAGGAGCCTGTCCGAGATTCGTATCATGAAAGCACAAAAGCCTTTCTTCAAATTTTTGGCATTAAAGCTGGCTCAGTCCCCTTTCAAGATCACGCTTGAGGTCCTCAATATTCTCCAGACCAACCGCAATGCGTACCAGATTTTCGGTAATACCTGAGCGAGCCTTGTCTTCATCAGACAAACGACAGTGTGTCGTGGTTGCCGGATGAGTGATGGTCGTCCGGGTGTCTCCCAGATTCGCGGTACGGGACATGATCTGAACATTGTCCAGAACCGTCCAGGCCTGTTGGCGCCCGCCCCTGACTTCAAAGGCCAGTACACCTCCAAAGCCTTTTTGCTGCCGTCTGGCCAGCTCGTGGCCGAGATGTGAAGGTAGCCCCGAATAATGCACCACCTCTACCGCCGGATGCTCATTCAGCCACTGTGCCAGAGCCAGAGTATTACGACAATGGGCTTCCATACGCAGGCTGAGTGTTTCCAGCCCCTTATAAAAGTTCCAGGCATTGAAAGGGCTGAGGCAGGCACCGGCGGCCCGTTGCCATAAATGCATCTCTTCGATCAACTCTGCCTTGCCCACCGCAACGCCACCCATACAACGCCCCTGACCGTCAATGTATTTGGTGGCAGAATGCACAACAATGTCAGCACCCAGTTTCAAGGGTTGTTGGAGCGCAGGCGTGCAGAAGCAGTTATCAACCATCAAATAAGCGTCGTTTTCATGGGCAATGCTTGCCATGAGTTCGAGGTCAACCACTTCGCCCCGCGGATTGGAAGGCGTTTCAAGAAACAGTAACTTTGTTTCCGGGCGCATGGCGTTGCGCCACTGTTGGTAGTCGGTAAAGTCAACAAACGTGGTTTTGACGCCAAACTTGTCCAGGTATTTGGCAAAAATCGTGAAGGTCGTCCCGAACACACTGCGGGAACAGATAACGTGATCGCGAGCCTGCAACAAGCCCATACACATTCCCAGTATGGCTGCCATGCCCGACGACGAGGCACAGGCCATTTCCCCACCTTCCAGTGCCGCCATACGGTCTTCAAACATTTTGATGGACGGATTGGTATAACGGGAGTAAACATTGCCCTCTTCGTCACCGGCAAACACAGCCTGCGCCTGGGCAGCACTGTCATAGGCAAAGCTGGAGGTAAGATAAATCGCCTCGCTGTGCTCCCTTTCACCGCTGCGAATCGATCCTGCACGAATAGCCTGTGTTTCAAAGGCCCAGTCCGATGTTATTTTGTCGTTATCTTTCATGGAATTTCCCGAGATCAGAGCTGACAGCCCGTGTCTGAACACCTGTAAAAATAAAACAGATCTAATACCAACCCGTTCGCAATAGCGAAGGAAGTTTAAAATAACGAAATTAATCCGGCATTAACAGTACCAATTAGGTAGATTCCGATAATTCACCGAAAAGCTGTGACTGGTTGTAATATGTTAAACTGTTCTGTTTTTTTGAATGTATATCTTGCGCTTCTATAGCTTTATAGCAGTGCCAGTTCATTGAAACGCATCAGGAACCGGAGTCATGCGCCCTCACCTGTTATTAATCGATGCCCTGAATCTTATTCGCCGGATCCATGCGGCTGTAAAAGCGCCCGACGACAGCAGCCAGGTGGACGGAGCTATTTCTTCAACGGTTTCATCTCTGTCAAGAGCGCTGCATGACAGTCAGCCCAGTCACGCTCTGGTGGTTTTTGATGGCAGCCCGCCCACCTGGCGACATGAGTTGTACCCGGACTACAAGAGCCAACGCAAACCCATGCCAGACGTGTTGTATAACCGTCTGGGTGATTTTAATCACGCCTTTTTGCAGATGGGTATCAAGACCTTTCGGCGTTCCGGTCTGGAAGCCGATGATGTAATTGCTTCCATAGCCTGTAAAGCCATGGAGGCAGGGGTTGCCGTGACTATTCTCTCGACAGACCGCAGCTTTCAACAGCTATTAACGGTTCCCGGCATAAGATTGCGAGATCATTTCCAGAAGCTGGATCATACTACTGAAACGGTCTGCCAACAGATGGGCTTAAAGCCTGAGCAACTGGTCGATTACTGGGCCATGGCCGGCAACGGTGATATCCCAGGCGTCCATGGTGTCGGCAATAAAGGGGCAGCCAAACTGATGCAGGAGTCTGGCAGTCTGGAACACGTTTTTCAGCAACAGGAACCAAAAGGAGCTGCAGCCAAGGTCTGCGATCAAAAAGATCAGGCTCTGCTGTCACAACGTCTGGCAGCGCTGGCGACCACTCTGGAGCTGGGTGTACGCCTGAAAGACCTGCGCTATGTCAGGGAGTGACATCCTGTTTGTCCTCAGCCGGTAAATCCTTTCGCCACCAGGTACTGAAAGGCGTGGAATAAACCGGTGATGTTTTCGGCCAGGCAAAGACATCCCTGTGGGCAACCCGCATCGAATCGGAATACCACTTGGGAATACCGTAATGTTGCCAAAGCAACATTCGATCAAGGCTCCGGGTCAGCGATTTCAGTTCGTCACTGCTTTTCGCCTGAGGAATTTTGTCCAGTAACACGTCAATGGCCGGTTGTTTGATACCGGCAAAGTTGTGACTGCCTTCGGCATCTGCACGCTCTGAATGAAAATAGTCAAACAGCTCGGAATCCGGTGCCAGCGACTGGGGGAGTATGCGTTCGACCATATCATACTCGTGCGCCCTGAGCTGGCGAATGTACTGTGCAGCATCGGCTCTGACCAGAGTCATTTCAATTCCAATGGTTGCCAGATTCTTTTTCAATGCCGTCAGGTAAGTTTCCGAGCTGGCCCCTTTTTCCAAAAACGAAAAACGCATAGGTTTACCGGTTTCCCTGTGTATCAGGGTGTTACCTTTCAGCGTCCAGCCTGCGTCTTTTAACAGTTCAAGCGCCCGCTTCTGCTGTTTTCGGACAGAACCGTCGCCTGAGGTAAAAGAGGGTTTGAAGGGTTGTGTTAATAATTCAGGCGGTTGTTGTTCTTTCGCGAGCTTCAGCCACTTCATTTCTTCCTTGTCCGGCACACCGGTTGATGACATGGGTGAATTGGGAAAATAACTGGCAGAACGCTTGTAGGCACTGTAGAAAATGGACTTATTGACCCACTCATAATCAAACATCAGGCTGATGGCTTCCCGAACCCTCCGGTCATCGAACGGTGCCCGGCGGGTATTAAAAAACATAAATGAGCTGCCATAAGCCATCTGATGGGGAATCAGCCTTTTTCTGATCTTCCCTTCCCGAACCGCGGCAAAGTCATAGCTGGTATTCCAGTGTTTGGCGATGACTTCAAGGTGCAGATCATGCCCACCCGCCTTGAACGACTCGAAAGCCATGTTGTAATCACGGTGGAAGTGAAGCGTGATTTTGTCGAAGTTGTAACGCCCTTTGTTGACGGGCAGATCTTTGCCCCAGTAATCCTTGACCCGACTGAAGGTTACCGAAACTCCGGGTTTTACCCGGGTAATTTTATAAGGACCACTGTGCAGCATGGGTTCCAGTGTTGTCTTGCTGATGTCGTGTTTGCTCCAGTAGTGGCTGGGCAGCACAGGAAGTTCAGCCACCCGCAGCAGTTGTGACCGGGTGCCGGTCTGTTTGAAGTTAAAACGAACCTTATGCTCATCCAGTTTTTCTACGTTTTTCACCGGTTCCAGTTGCATTCTGTAGCGGGGGTGGCCTTTTTCGCCGAGTTCCCGAAAAGAAAACACAACATCGTCTGCAGTAATCGGCTTGCCGTCGTGGAAGCGGGCTTCCGGACGAAGTTCGAAGACGATCCAGCTATTATCGTCGGCGTATTCTACCGATTTGGCGATAAGGCCATAGGCTGTCTGTATTTCATCACCGGAAGGGCTGTACTGCCCGGTTCCTACCATCAGCGGCTCATTGAATTCGGAAAAGCCATAACGCATGTAGTTGTAGGAAGGCGCAAGGGCAGGCGTGACACCTTTGGCTGAATAGGGGTTCAGAGAATCAAAGGTACCGTGAACAAACAGGCTGACGTCACCGCCTTTTGGGGCGTCGGGGTTTACATAGTCAAAATGTTTAAAATCAGGTGGATATTTCAGCTCGTCAAATCTGGATAAACCATGGGAACAGTGGGCAACAGGAGGCAGTGGTTTGGCACCAGCAATGGCTGCATAGCCAACAATGAAGAGTATCAGAACCGAAGACAGCGCCAGCCTGAAGCAAGTAAGTAACGGCATATTGACTCGTATTATTTTTTTAACGAAGAGTCACTATAGCAGCTCTTTAACGCCCCAAAACTGAAAAGAGCCAACCTCCCGAAAGAAGTTGGCTCTTTTCTTATGAAACAGTTCAGTGTTGCGGTGTTAAGCGACTGCGGGCTCCAGATCAGCCTGAAGCTGCCGCGATTCGTAACGCGTCCACAGTAGTTTTGCCATACCAAGATAAAAGGTCAGACCACCAAAATTCACCAGCAACGTAAACACTGGATGAGCCTGATCTCCCAGATCCTTTCCATTGAGCCAGTCAGCCATCAACTCTGGTGCAGGAATACTGGTCACTACGGCTGCCAGCAGAAAAACAGCCAGCATGGCCGCGGCAATAAACAACGCCAGCTTGTCGGACTGAACCATTTTGAACTCTCTGGGCATGGCTTTATTGCCGATTCTCAGGCCCATATAGCCAAGAATCAGGAAAATGGTTGGCACCAGCAGGTTAAGCGCTGACATGGAGATGATGGTCTTCATCAGGGTTTCCACCGAGTCAATACCCAGTGTCGGTACCATAAACAGTACACTGACCACCGCTGCCTGAACCCAGAGCGCATTGGCAGGGATATCATTATCATCACGTTCAGTCAGTTTCTCTGGCAATATACCTTCCGGCAGTTCCGAGAACATCACCTGAATGGAAGAGTTCACCCACACTGCCAGACCACCCAGAGTAGCGATCGCCAGGGTAATGCCGACAATATTGACGATCCAGTGGCCAATACCCAGCTGCTCACCTAACAAAAGGAACAGGGTAAAGATGCCATTGGTCAGATCCAGATTATGCTGTTCAACGATGAGCGAAACCGCATAGCCACCCAAACAGTAAAGTGCACCAATCATCAATGCCGCAACAGTGATGGCTTTAACAAAGGTTCTGCTGCCACCTTCAGTGTCGCCAATATAAACACCTATGCCTTCACCACCCGCGAAAGCAAACAGCAACCAGCCAATCATCACCAGCGTGTTCCAGTCGGAAAAACTGGGCAGGGTGTCTGTAACGGTGATGCTCTGTGCAGGTGCATTACCCATGACAAACACGGAAACGAGAGCAGCGATGATAAATAGCAGAGACAGTCCCATGGAAGCGACTCCCGCCACCTGAGCCAGTTTGGACAGGAATCCAACACCTTTGGTCACTGCAAAGGTCACCAGCCAGAAAACGGCAATGCAGGTTATAGCCAGCGCAAGTGCAGAATCCTGTCCAAAGAAGTTACTGCCCATTATCCCCCAGCTGAAATACACCACGAGAGTGCTGGTGAGGACAGTAAAATAAAACATGTTGGCAAAGAAATAGGTCCAGGAACCATAAAACGCCCACTTGGCACCCATCGTGGATTCAATCCAGCTGTATATACCGGCTTTTTTACCGGCATTGGCGCTGGCCATTTCACCCATCATCAGCACCATCGGCAGAAAGTAAACGACTGTACCCATCAACCACAGCGAGATACTTGCCGGACCCAGCTCTGCATACTGGTTAATGACATTGCGGAATCCGAACACACAGGTAAGCGTCATCATGACAAGGGTGCTGAATCCAATGACTTTCCGGCTCTCTGACATAGTAATCCTGTATTCTCATGCACGGCCGAAAGAGTATCTGCCGTTATATCACGGCAGTGATTATGCAGATTAATAGAATAATTATTCATAAGAAGTAATCCTTAATCTACTGTGTAGTAATTACCTCTGGCTACCAATCCCCCGTTTGGATGTAGGTCATTATACGAACATTCAGATAGTCTTACGCTCGTAAACCGGAATGCTGACTTTTAATAAACCAAAAAAAACCTGCACGACGGCAGGTTTTTTGGTTAAGCAGTAGTGTGCGTTATTCAGACCACTTCTTCTTCATTATGAATATCCATAATTGAATCGCTCTGCTCACAAGCACGGGTCTTCTCGTTTCGGTTGGCAGCCAGTCGGGACAGGTACTCATGATTAATGCCACCTGCGACATACTCACCATCAAACACCGAACAGTCAAAGTCATCAATATGCGGGTGCAACGATGAGACCGTCTTCTTCAGATCCTTAAGGTCCTGATAAATAAGACGATCGGCACCGATCTCCTGCTCTACTTCCTTTTCTGTGCGATCATAAGCAATCAGTTCTTCGGACGTAGGCATATCAATGCCATAAACATTGGGGAAGCGAATCGCCGGAGCGGCAGAGCAGAAATAAACCTTACGAGCGCCACTCTCCCGGGCCATTTCAATAATCTGCTGGCAGGTGGTGCCCCTGACAATGGAGTCATCAACCAGCAGGACATTCTTGCCTTTGAATTCCTGACCAATCGCGTTGAGTTTCTGCCGGACACTTTTCTTTCGGACTTCCTGACCGGGCATAATAAAGGTACGGCCGATGTACCGGTTTTTCACAAAACCTTCACGGTAAGGCAACCCTAACCGGGTAGCGATTTCTAATGCTGAATTACGGCTGGTATCAGGGATGGGCATAACTACGTCAATGTCGTGATCCGACCACTCGCGCAGAATTTTGTTTGCCAGAGTTTGTCCCATGCGAAGATGAGCCTGGTAAACAGAAATGCCATCAATGATTGAGTCGGGGCGAGCCAGATAGACATATTCGAACATACAAGGACGATTCACCCCTTCAACACACTGGAAAGTATGAAGATGGTTATTTTCATCAACATAAACACACTCACCGGGCAGAACATCGCGCACCCGTTCAAAACCCAGTGCAGTGATGGCCACCGACTCTGAAGCAAACATATACTCAGCGCCGTTTTCAGTCTCCCGTTTGCCAAACACTAGCGGCCGAATGCCATACGGGTCACGAAATGCCAGCATGCCATGCCCATTAATCATGCTGACAACGGCATAACCACCTTCGCAGCGCTGATACACCTGCTTAACCGCTGTGGATATGTCTTCAGGCCTTAATTCGAGCTTGGCCACTTTAGAAAGTTCGTGAGCCAACACATTCAGAAGCACTTCAGAATCAGAGCGGGTATTGATATGTCTAAGATCGGTTTTGAACAATTCTTCCTTAATGGCCTCTGCATTGGTCAGATTACCATTGTGTGCCAGTGCAATGCCGTAGGGCGAATTGACATAGAAAGGTTGGGCTTCTGCAGAGCTGGAAGTCCCGGCGGTGGGGTAGCGCACATGGGCAATACCCACATGACCACTCAGTTTTGTCATATGCCGGGTACGAAATACGTCTCGCACCAGCCCATTATCTTTTCTCAGGAAAAAATGACCATCACCCAGAGTCACCATGCCTGCTGCATCCTGCCCCCTGTGCTGAAGCACGGTCAGTGCGTCGAACAACAGCTGGTTAACATTCACCGTTGCCGAGATACCGACAATTCCACACATTTAAAATATCCTCAGGCTTGATCAATGGTGCTGAGCAAAACGAAGGTTGAATGCCCCATGGGGCTTAGAACTCGTCAAGGCTCATAAGTTCCGAACTGCTTGGAACATGACCAGGATGACCGGATAAGCTCTGGAAGAATTTGCCTGTTCCCTGAAGCTTATTCGGTTATCACTGGAAAGAGCCCGTAAAGTACCACGACTGAGGAGATTAGGACAGTCACAAAGACGGCAAGCGATGATAAGTCGCCTGCGCCCGGTTTCAAGGTTGGAGGGTATTAAAAGGAAGTAGCAGGAGTGGTTTGCATCACCGGAGAAACGATCTGCATAACCGTCTGCTTTGACCAGTCAGCAAGCATCATAAAATGAGGAAGAAGTGCTGAATTCTTCCAGGCAAGATCATCTTCCAGTGGTGCAAAGCTCATCAGACCGACCAGAAGTATAACCATCAGGCAGCCCCTTAAAGCCCCAAACACCATGCCCAGAAGCCGGTCTGTTCCCGTTAATCCGGTAGCCTGAACCAAGGTGGCAAATATTTTATTGACCAGACCACCCACCAGTAACGTTGCGATAAACAGCAAGACACTTGCTGTGATCAAGCGTAAAGAGGGGGTTTCGATAAAATCATTCAGATAAAGCGAGAGACTGCCACCAAAAGACCAGGCAATAAACAGGGCTGCAATCCATGTTAACAGCGAGAGAACTTCTTTAAAGAAGCCACGTTTGAGACTGATCAGTGCAGAGACAATGACAATGGCAGTGATGATCCAGTCAATCCAAGTGAAAGTCAAAAGTCAGGTTCCCCAAGGCTGATGATGAGAAGTCTATTACTGTGAAAAGGGTTAACACCGGTAACAAACTCTCTCTTTCTAAAGAGTTCAAAAATCTACTGGCTCACCAGAAGACTCATCAGCAGGTATTCTATACAACTCACTATAGGTGTGACCAGTCACGCTCGAATCAACTCTCGACTCCCTGTGAGGTTAGCCAGAAATAATGGCAGAGTAAAGGCCAGCAACATTCCTCCCGGATACTCATAGAACCGGTTGCCATCAAACAGCAGTGTGACCATCATCCCGATGACAACATAATCCCAGGCATTTGCTTTCTGCTTTCTTAGAAAAATGTCACAGGGACGCTTGAAAACACACAGCAGAAAAAGTGCTAACCCAATAAGGCCTCCAAAAAATAATGTACTGATGTAAATGGAATGCCAATGAGCGATTTTCATTCCACGCCACACAATATTGCTTGGGTCTGCTGCAATGCCATGTCCAAACCACAATGTCTGCCATGATGCAGTAATCACTCTATACGCTTCTTGATAGATCTCGAAGCGACCTGCGTCGGCTCGAACAAGCAACTCCTGTAAATAAAGGCTAAGTCCGAGTTTTTCCCCGAAAAAAAGATAAAATAACCAGCAAACAACAGCCCCAAAGGTAATACAAAGCAGAATTAATTGATGCGAGAATCGATGCCATACACTGCTGAAGAGAAGCAAGCCACAGCCAGTAAACAGACCTAACAATGAACCTCGGGATTTAAAACACAAAATGGCAACAATAAGAGCAAGAAAGAGTGCTCCTGCAAACCACTTATATAGACGATTCTGGTCAATCATTAATGAACAGGCAATAATACCCGCTGCAGCCAAAAACCAGGTAACCACATTATAATAACCAAACACTCCAAATGGAGTACCTGAATAGTGTTGCTGTATAGATCCCCATTTCATGATTATCATCACGACAAGTATGACTGCAGCCACTACGAAGCACCATTGCAACACAACTAATTTATTTGTCTGATATCGAATCACACTGAACACAAGATACAGCAGAGCAACAGTCGCCAGCAATTTTGCAGCCATGTTATGCAATTTATGAGAGTCAGACCAGTAGAGACTTATGGTCAACCAGAGAGTCAGCAAAAGGAATAGCTGTACAAACCTGACACTCAAAAATTTTTGCGCATCTTTCCAGCGAATACATAGCAATACAGGTATACAAATCCATATTCTGTAAAAATTAACAACCGTCTTTCCATTATCTAGTAAAACAGATATGGCCAGAAGAAAGAGTACAAAAAACCAGCAAAAGGTTACTGTTATCTTCTCTTTTAGAGAATGAATAAAATGGAAGAAAGCATTCAAAACCGCACTCCAGAATTCAGCCATATTTAATATGCATTTGGACCAGTGAAACCCCTAAAAACAGTTAAGAAAATAATTTTCAAATCCAGTAAAACAGACCATGAATTAATATACTTTAGATCCATCTCGACACGTTTCTGCATTTTCTCAAGAGTATCTGTCTCGCCACGATAGCCATTGATCTGTGCTAACCCCGTAATACCTGGCTTGACCTTATGGCGTTTCATGTAGGAATCGACCAACTCTTTATAGTGTTCATTATGTGGAATAGCATGAGGCCGTGGGCCAACAACAGACATACTACCCTCAAGAACATTAAAAAACTGAGGCAGTTCGTCAAGACTGGTTTTTCTTAAAAAGCTACCCACCGGAGTTAAACGTCGATCGACCTTTACAGCCTGTGTAACTACTCCCTGATCTTCACTATGGACATGCATAGTTCGGAATTTATAGACATTAATATTTTTGCCGTTAACACCTAAGCGTTTTTGTTTAAAAAATATGGGGCCATTTGACGTCAGTTTAACAATCAAGGCAACAGGTACCATGATAGGAAATAGCAAAATAATAGCTATCATGGACACAAGAACATCTTCAATGCGTTTAACAGCTGAAGTCCATTCGTTCAAAGGCGAGCAACTCAGATCAAGAGAGTAAAAGCCAGCAATAGGTGTTATACGATGATTAAGTAATTCTATATCCCTTAAACCTGGCATGTAACGTATGTCCATTGTATAAAAGCGAAGAGTAAATAAAAGCTCCTCAATAACACTGCTGTCTTTTAACGGTAGACATATCCAACACTCATCAAAATCGTGATCGGCGTCAACTTGCTTCTTAACTAGTCCTGTAAGCGCGGATAAATCACTATATTCAAGGCAAGCATCCAGCCTGTACCCCCATTCATTATGCTCACCTATTTCACTCACAATCGAATGAAAGTTACGCCCTCTTCCAATGACTAAAACACGTTTTGAATTTCTGCCTCTGATACGAATTGAACGCAAGAAGGCTGTTATCAGAATTCTAAATAAAACACTGAATAAAATAGAAGAGATAATCCACGAGCCCAACCACAGGCGTGAATATTGTTCTGTTGATTTTGTCATAACTAAAAAAGCGACCAGCAGAATGAAGGATATAACCCAACTACAAACAACTATTGTAAGAAAATAAGATAAGGATCGCCCCCTCCAGGACTGGTAAACTCCAAGCAAAATGGAAACTGAAACCACCAAAAAAGCATGGATAACACTGAGCGATTGATAGTCAAGACTGGTTACCACATGACCAAACCTCAACCACAGAACCGTGTTGCCGGTCAAATAGGTTATTATGACATCTAATAAAACAAATAGAATTGCAGGAATATTAGAACGACTTAACGAGAATTCGTAAGACATATTATTATATCTGTTCTCAGCATAATTTATGTGTGTGATAACTCAGTTGAGAAATTATCAGAATAGTGTTTATCCCAACATTGAAAAGCAAATTGTAAAAATTCTTGCCGAAATCGCTCAGAAGAAAACTTCAGTGCATGCTCTCTTATTTCTTTGGGAGAGAGCAAAACCGTTCTATCAAAATCCAAGACTGCTTTTTCTATTGATTTTGCACTCTGTTCGTAAAAGAATATTCCTGTCTTTTTATGAATAACAGTCTCTAATAAGCCACCTTCTCCATAGGCTATAACGGGGGTACCACAAGCCATAGCTTCGACTGGAGCTATACCAAAGTCTTCCTCCGCCGCAAAAACAAAAGCGGAAGCTTTTTTTATTAAGTCTTTAAGTACTGCAAATGGCTGATGCCCTATCAAGGTTATATTACTCGATTGGAGAGACTGTAACTTTTTATAATCAGGCCCATCACCTATTACAATAAGCTGTTTATCCGGCATTCTCGAAAATGCTTCAACAATCAAGTCAACTTTTTTATAAGGTACAATTCTGGAACATGTCACAAAGTAATCTTTTTTAATTTCACTCAATTCAAAATCATCAACTGATACATTAGGGTATATTGTGTATGAACTTCTAAAATAAGATTTTTCTATCCTATTGGATATATAATCTGAGCATGCAATAAAATAATCGACATTTTTAGAGTTCGCTCTATCCCACATCCTGAATCTACTTAGATAATGACGCAAAATAAATATTTTTATACTACTAAAACCAGTACCCGATAAGTATTGCTTTTGCAAATCCCAAGCATATCGAGCAGGTGTATAACAATAGCATATGTGTAACTGGTGAGGAGCTGTAGAAACACTTTTTGCAACGCAATGACTGCTTGAAATTACAATATCGTACTTCTGCAAATCAAATTGCTTTATAGCGATTGGAAAGAATGGCAGGTAGCTGCGATAATTAGATTTTGCCAGAGGGAATGACTGTATAAATGTTGTTTTAACCTTTTTATTTCTTATAAAGTCCCTCTTATCATCATCAATAAAGTCGATTAATGAAAACAGGTCTGCTTCAGGGAAAATATTTAAAATTTGCTCAAGAACTCTCTCAGCTCCTCCATAAGTCACTAACCAGTCATGAACAATTGCCACTTTCAATTTTGGGACATTACAGGTGCCCTCTTCTTTCTTCAAAAGCTTTCTGTAAAACAAGCTGCACCTCCTCTGCTCTCCTTTACCAGGTAAAAGCCATAAAAAAACCGTTAACATTTAACTTCAAAAAGTACTCCTTTTTACTTCAAGAGCTTCTTCAAAAACCGACCATAAATCCCTTGCTGCTTTTTCCCAAGTAAACCTTGTAGCATTGTTTTTAGCTCTCGCAGCCAGCAAATCTCGCTGTTTTGAATCCATCATAGTTCGCAACCCTGATGCAATAGACCTGATACTGTATGGATCAATAAGGATACCAGCATCACCGGCCACTTCGGGCATAGATGAGGTATTGGAAGTCAATACAGGGACACCAAAGGAGTTAGCTTCCACTATTGGCAGGCCAAATCCTTCATAGAGTGCAGGCATCACCAAAAAGCTGGCATGGGCATAAAGGTTAGCCAGCTCATCTTCAGATACATAACCCAGTTTACGTACATGGTTTGACAGGCCATAACGAGTAATCAGGTTTTCAACGTTCACACCACCCCATCCCTTGCCACCAACAATGACCAACGGATACTTTTGCTTTAGATCTTCATCAAGGATTGCATAAGCCTGTAAAAGTCGATTTAGATTTTTTCTTGGCTCAAGCGTCCCCACAAAGAGGAAGTAATCCCTTTGAATGGCAAATTTATCCAGTATTTCAAACGTTCCATGGGTTGGTAAAATAGATACGCCAGGATAAACAACCCGAACCTTATCAACGGCAAAGGGGTATTCTGTGACTATAGCTCGCGCAGTACTTTCAGAATCCGCCACAATCCGGTCAGCCAGTTTAACCGCCTGAGGCATTAATAATTGCTCCATCATTCGGCTAAGCGGTCGCATAGTCTCTCCGGCATGTTTCCAGACTAAATCATGGATCGTCACAACCTTGGCCACTGACTCAGGCAAAAACTTTGGCAAACGGTGAGTAGCTCCCCAAAATACATCTACATTATCCTGGTTAGCCCAGGTTGGCAGAGTTGTCTGGGACCAGAGCATTCGGGCAGCTCTGTTTTTGGAGTTAGCGGTTCGCAGGGTGACATTTTCTGTAGTCCAGTTATATTGACCAACTGGACTACCACAGTAAAGAAAAAACTCTCCCGGTAAGCTAACCAACTCCCTGCTCAGCTCTCCGGTATAGCGACCAATTCCTGTTATTTGCTCCGATAGAAGACGGGCATCAATCCCGATACGCACTTCACTGACCTTCTTTATACATCCATTCCAAAGTTTCACGCAGGGGAATAGTACCAATATTGCCTACTGCTTCCAAAAGCTTGCGGTTATCGCCACGGAGAATTTTTATCTCATTATCCCGAACAAAAGCAGGGTTCACATTAATGCTTATGGAGTAACCAGCAATATCAGCCATCATAGATAAAATTTGTACCAGACTGGCCGCAACACCAGAGCACACGTTGAATGTTTCTCCTGCATAGCAACCATTCAGAAGGCACTTATAAACGCTGGCAACCATTCTGACA
Organism: Endozoicomonas montiporae CL-33; assembly: GCF_001583435.1. NCBI lineage: Bacteria > Pseudomonadati > Pseudomonadota > Gammaproteobacteria > Oceanospirillales > Endozoicomonadaceae > Endozoicomonas > Endozoicomonas montiporae. The sequence continues at coordinate 3,062,608 of NZ_CP013251.1, forward strand.
TCAGAAAAGTCTCTGGAAATATCGATATTCCCCAATTCAATGCTTCTTTCACCACGCTGAAAATGAGAGACAATTTTGGGAAGTAGAAAATTATGAGACTGACCCACGCCAGTATAGTTAAACGGCCTGACAATTGTTAAAGGGAGTTTATCCATCCATAACCGAGCCATATACTCCATGGCCAGTTTGCTTATGGCATAATCATTAACAGGCTCTGGGTAGGTCAATTCATCAATAGGATCTACCACCGCATTTCCATATATATTGGCACTGCTTGTCAGTAAGATAGATTCTGGCACTTTACTGGACTCAGAAAGAGCCTGTAGTAAATTCCTTGTCCCTACAACATTTGTGCGGTACATGGCATCAGCGTCATCATGGGCAACAAAAGTTACTGCAGCAAGATGGGCAACATAGTCAGGTTTAACCTCACTGACAAGATTGCGAACCTGCTCAAGGTTACAAAGATTTACTGCATATTCCCCCGGCAGCAGGCATGGCTCGTGACCATACACCGTACCAAATACCCGATGGCCAGAGGCCTCCAACTCAGCCGCCAGAAACCTCCCCGTGAATCCCCTTAAGCCGGTGATGAGTACGGATGGCATTTTAGAAAGAGCTCCCCTCTTGAACACGACGCAAATCGGCTTTTACCATCATGGCACACAGTTCTTCCAGCGTGGTTGTCGCTTCCCAGTCCAGATTTTTTTTGGCTTTTTCCGGATTACCAATCAAAAGGTCTACCTCTGCCGGACGATAGAATCGTGGGTTGACGCAGAGGATCGTCTGACCAGTAGCGGTATCAATGCCCACTTCATCAACACCCTCACCTTGCCACTCGATATTAATATCCAGAGCCTTGCAAGTCATTTCAACAAAGTCACGAACCTTTTCTGTACGCCCGGTCGCAAGGACATAGGTATCAGGCTGTTCCGCCTGCATCATAAGCCACATGCCTTTTACATAATCTTTGGCATAGCCCCAATCTCGTTTAGCTTCCAGATTTCCGAGATCAATGTGAGATTGCATACCGAGCTTTACACGTGCCAGACCATCGGTAATTTTGCGGGTTACAAACTCCAGCCCACGCAGTGGAGATTCATGGTTAAAAAGGATGCCACTGGCACCAAAAATATCGAAACTTTCACGATAATTAACCGCCATCCAGTGGGCATAGACTTTTGCACAACCATAAGGGCTTCTAGGGTAAAGCGGAGTAACCTCGGATTGGGGAACCTCCTGAACAAGGCCGAACATCTCAGAGGTGGAAGCCTGGTAGAACTTGATCTTTGGATTCACGATACGGATCGCTTCCAGAAGATTTACCGGACCAATACCTGTGATCTGAGCTGTAGTTACTGGCTGGTCAAAAGAAACGCCTACGAAGCTCTGAGCTGCAAGGTTGTACACTTCATCTGGCTGAGTTTGTTCCAGCAAACGGATGCTTGAGCCAAGATCTGTTAGATCATATTCCAGAAGATGCAGGTTAGGGTGATTACGGATTCCAACTTCTTCGATACGCCAGAAGTTTGTTGAAGCAGTTCTTCGGTAAGTACCATAAACTTTATGACCCTTCTCTAAAAGTAATTGCGCAAGATATGCGCCATCTTGTCCAGTAATACCGGTGATAATAGATGCTTTCAAAAGAAATCCTTATTATTTAAATAATTAAAAACGTATATTAAGTTAAAAGTGACCAGTTCATTAATACCGTAAATATGTTAATTAACGCAAACTGCAACATGGCAACCAATATTCTATGAAGCATATACAAACAATTTACCGTAACGATATAATGATGCATTTTTGTATTGAGGAGATAACCGTAGGGAGATCAACAGTTGTATTTCAGCACGCTTATTAGTATTGTCTATCATCATACTATTATGATCAACAAAGATTATTGAGAGTTAATAGAATTAATTGCATTATAAACAGAAGTTGCTGTTTCACTCCATGATTTTGTTTTATATTCATCTTTAATACGCTTTGTAAGTTTTATCCTGTAATTTTCATTACTAATCAAATTCATTATTGTTTCCGCCCATTGATCTGGCCTCCATGGGTCAGCGTACAAAACTAAGTCTTTGCCTACTTCAGGGAGTGAACCTCCATTGGAACAAACTACTATTTTACCTAAAGACAGAGCCTCTCCAACTGGTAGACCCCAACCTTCATAAAAAGAAGGGTAAACGCAAAAAACAGCATTTTCATATAGCGTTAACAATTCGGCATCTGAAACACTGTTTAATTGAATAATAAGGCCCTGAATACAAGGGTCAAGATCAATATCATTCAGTAAGTCATTAACACCCCATCCTGGCATACCAACAAAAACTAGTTTAGGTAATTTTTCATAGTCTCCATTTTGACAAAGCATATGATAAGCTCTGTACAACACTTCATGATTTTTTCTTCTCTCAATAGTTGATACATAAAGAATAAAAGGCTTGCTAACAATATTTTGTATAGTCTCACTAATATCAAGTTTATCAGCCTTAGTCACTGTGTCTCCTAATTTAATTACTCCCGTTGGAACCTTGCATCCACCAGTTTTATCAAGAAATACTTTTAAATCATTTTCACTTTGTTGAGATATGCATAGTATTAAATCAGAGCCATCAGCCACGTCAAGAAAATATGAAGGAAATATTTTAGCGATATTTTCAAGGCAATATTGTGGATACAAAATAGGTATAAGATCATAACAGCATGTGATTATCTTTATTTTTTGTTCTTTTCTTAAATAGAAAAAATTCTTGTAGTACTCATAGTTCCAATCAGCACCAAAAGAAATAAAAATGTCTCCTTCATGGAAAATAGATTTTGACTCTGTCACTAATTCAACTTTATTTTCTTTGCAAGCTTCCAAAGATTTTTTTTCAAAGGACCAAATTCTTTTCTTTATATTGCGAAAAAAGCTGAAAATTTTAAAAAGAGGAAAATATAAATTTCTCATTAAATGAAATAAATAATATTTACTCCACTTAGGTGATAGATATACAATGCCATGTGCGATAGATAATAATGCATCCCTTTTTGATGTCACTGTGGATGAAAAAAACTTATTTTCATCTTTTATTTTATCAACATGGTCTGAAGTAGATAAGCTTGGTTTTTGATCATATTCAACAAAGGAATTTCCATTCCATAAGCACTCTCCAAATGAGCCTTGAGGGTATAGTTTTTTTAAATGCCGCTTTAGCTCAGCTTCAACGCGTACAATGCCAACCGCCGGGCGGTTCCATGCAGCACTTGTTGTTACGTTTATCCATATTTTTTGCCTTCTTTCAGATAACATGCTCTCATCACTTTGTTAAAATATTTTTTGCCAATATAGGTAAGTTTTTTAAACAGTTCTTCCATAGAACACGCTGTCGTTTAGATTTAGCTTTTTCACTTAATACAAAAGGTTTAAGATTCATAATATGGCGCAGAGCTTTCTTAAAGTCAGCTGGGCCATCTGCTATAAAAACGCCCTCATCTCCAATAAAGTCTTCAAAACCTCTCATAGCTACTGAAGTAGAAATAATGTATTTACCTGAAAGTAATGCCTCTGCTGTTTTAAGATTTGTCCCTCCCCCCTGTGTTATAGGGAGAACACAACAATGTGACAGCTCTACGAGACTGCAGAGTAGTGGCTCGTCTACTTCACCTGTTATAAGCAAACGTTCTTTCAGATTGGCTGATTTAGCTAGCCTTTCATCAGCCATGACAGCTGGTCCTACATTCCCTACCACAACAAGTGCTTCTTCTGGGTTCAAAGACCCAAAACCGTCACCAAAGATTTTATAAAACCCTGTTATATTTGGAAGATGAGCACTACCACAGAAGATGGCATACTTCTTTCCTTGAGTTGCCTCTCTGGCCTGAGCAATGCTATCAACTGACACTACCCTATCACTAACACCATTTTGTGCAAGAATAGTTGGTTTATCTGTTTGCTTGCGCATCCATTGTAAATCATTTTTTGAAACGCAAATAACACCATCTACATTATTGATAACTTCTTGTTCAAGACACCGAACTAAAGAAGCAGCTTTCTTAGCTGTGCTTTTGCCCAGAAATGTCTCTATAATTTCTTCTTTGAGTTTGTATTCAATATTCTGTGAGCCATAAATTATTTTGGTATGAATTTTTTTTTCTTCAATATATCTTTTCAAAAAGGAATAAAGCCAAGGCTGCTCTAAATGAATTATGTCAGGATTAACACGTATTTTGGCTAAAAGTTTATCGTACCAAGCATTGTCAGATAAAAATAATTGGTTCGTAGCATAATCTTCCATGTAGCGAATATCTTCAACCACGTTCCTTAACAGATCAAAGCCAGGGAATTCCAAAAAACCTTGTTCTTCGGGATAGTGATCATTCCCTAAAACCCCTGCGACATCGACATTATAACCAGCCGCTTTATAAGTCTTAACAATATTGTGAACTCTTAACTGCCCACCATGCAGTGGGTTCTTAATTGGGTAATTACAAAGAACTAGTATATTCATCATTATTTATTGAAAGACCTAGTAAGATTAGATATTTTTTTCAGTGCACAAGTGATTTTCCATGACCTACTCAGTAGTATCTCATTCTTGAATTCAGATAAAGATTCAACTTCTTGTAAGAGCCTTTCTATTTGATAATCTTGCTTTTCAATATTCTTGGACAAACAAGCAACATCATTGGACAAATGAGCAATATCATTGGATAAATGAGCAACACATGATTTCAACTTTCTATCCTCCGTATCATAACCCCAATAACCAAAAACATCTCTAAGGAGGTTAGTTGTTATTACAGAAGAAAGTTTTTTACCTTCTTGGCTATTCTCTAAGTTGCAATCAAGTAGATCACTTAACCATATGCTCTTTTTATTTATAAGGCTTTTATAACTGATAGCGTTTCTAAAACGTTTGGCTCTATTTTCAAGGTAAAAACTTTCTAATCCAAAGTATCGCGCCTCAACCAGAATAGAAGAACTAATAGCGCAAACTGCAGAAACTCTATTTGAACAGAGTAACTCATATGCAGATGAGGAATCGTCTATTTCAACATCATAACGGTTGCTTAATTTTTCATATAGCTCATTGTCATGAACATGAGGATGTTTACGGTATAAAATATGAGAATACTTTTCCGCTAAACTATCAAGAGTATCAAAATAAGACTCTACTGTTTTGAACTCATTATCAAACCACACACTTTTATCGTGTGGCATTTGCCCAAAAAAAAACAAGGATGACTTTTTTTTACTGTTATTTATATTGCCATATCTTAGCTGCAAAAGGCTGGCACATAAATTAATATATTCATCAGTTATTGAAAGGCTGTTAGTATTGCATTCAAATGAAGAGTCTAAAGAAAAGTATAAATCATCTAAAAACCGTAATGGATGTATAGAAAAATTAATCCACTTGATGTTTTTTTTATCTAAGTATGACAAGTAATAATCTGGTAATTCAAAACCAATAATGGCTGTGTCAACCAAGTCAATATTATCTAATCGATGTATTTTTTTGTTTTGAAAAGCCTCCATCCATATTTTTATTTCAATGTCAGATTCTTTAAATACTTTATTCTCATCAGTAACAAGACATGAGCAATCAACACCTAGACTAGAAATAATGGGGGAAAATAAGTGATACAGTCTATATACGTTACGATCCTGACAGCTCCTATATAAATCACCTAGAAAAATAACTTTACGTATCATTCAAAGCCACCTTCTGTAGCAGATATATATTAACCTGTCCCTCTACCCCTGGAATCAATTCCATATCTTTGCTCTGCAATAGCTCGAAGGTGTTCACACCCGAAGATGAGAATTTATAAACATTTTGGCCGTAGGTTTTTTTTACTTTAAATTCATTAGGTAAGAGCTTCAAAAAGTCTGAGTTCTTATAATGCCTAAAATGAAAGTGATGTGGATTCTTTTCTAGAGGATGTATGTTCTGGTTAGGGATAGATACTAAGAGCAGCCCACCAACCTTCAAACTACAAAAAATATTATCAAGCATTAATCTATCATCTTCCACATGCTCTAAAGACTCAAAACATATTACAACGTCAAAAATATTTTCTGGTAACTTAAAGGGAAATAACTTGTATGAAAATAGTGTGTTTGGAAGAGAATAATACTTATTAGCTGAATCAATTGCTTCCTGGGAACCATCTATTCCAGTTATATGTAAATTTTTAATATCGTTTGCTAATGAGTATACACCGTATCCATTACCACAAAAAACATCAATAGCACTTATTTGTTTATCGCCAAAATATTCTTTGATGACCTTCTTGGCGAGTTCGTATCGTACTGTGTGATCAAGCCGAATATCCTCAAGAGCTATTCCAGTTTGCCTTTCACCGCTATGTAATGAATAATCTTTTTCTGAGACAACATTATTTGATAATTTATTTGATTCCATTTCCTTATTATCAAAGTGATAGCTTATGAATTTCAACATCCGCCGGAGCATAAAAAATACCACCAAAATTATTATTCAAAAGTTCAATTGGAGTATTTATTGCTATTTTTCTAGCACAAAATACTCTGTCGTAAAAAATCGGAGAATTAAAATCAGGTTTTATTCCTATATCAATCCGATAATCGCCAGAATAAAAAGGGATAATTATTTTCCACGTAATAACAATGCAGTCACCTCTTTGCATTGATGGTAGTTTCTTAGAATAATAATTTGAATTGCAACTCAATATTGGATAACCTGACTGATCACCTAAAAGTAAACCGACAGAAGCTCCTTCATTTACATCAGCGTTAGCTTGTATTGATGCTCTAAAGATAACGGTGTCTTGGGGGTTGCAATTATTAATTGCACAACCATTCTCGTCTAATGCCTGAAATGATTTAAATTCTAATTCCATAGTGCCAGCTGATTCAAGAGCAACAGAATTCTTTCTTAAATCTTCATCAATTTGGTAATGATTTGTTTTTTTACTATCAAACACAACCTCTTTATGATTTTTTCTGCTTACTTTCAAAGCTTGGTCATTTTGATACAGGTCACATATCTTATCAGTGTTGCCGTACCCTTTTACATAACTATCTGCTAAATATAAAGTTCTATTGCAAAACTTCCTAACTTGACTCAAAGAATGACTCACAAACAAAATAGCCACTCCTGAATCAAGTAAATTTTTCATATGTTGTATGCATTTGGCCTGAAACGAAAAGTCACCCACACTTAAAGCTTCATCAACAATCAAGATATCGGGAGAAGTCATTGTCGCAACAGAAAAAGCAACCCGTGCCTGCATACCACTGGAATAAACTCTCACAGGTTGATCTATATAGTCACCAACCTCAGCAAAGGCTTCAATCTTCGGCATCAGGATTTGAATATCTTCAATACTTAACCCCATCAATTGTCCAGACATAAATATATTTTCACGTCCAGTAAAGTCAGGATGAAAGCCCATGCCTAACTCTAACAGTGCAGCTACTCTACCATTGACTTCTACGGTTCCTGTTGTTGGCTGCGTTGTGCCAGTTATCATCTTTAACAGGGTACTTTTACCTGCCCCATTTACGCCAATGATCCCTACCGCTTCACCAAGCTGAATTGTGAAGTTAATATCCTGCAGCACCCAGTGTTGGCTGTGGCGTTGTTTTTTACCAGGCAAAAACCATTCCGCTAACCGATCCCATTTACTGTGGTATTGCTTATAAGCTTTGCCTAAATTCTTAACGGTTATAGCATTCATCAAAGCTCATCCACCATTTCACTAGCATGTTTACGGAACAGAGTAAAACCCAGGCCACAAAGCAATATTCCCAAACTTAAAGCTGGAAGCAACCCATACCAGTCAGGCCATACTCCATCTACAAGAATGGTTTGGCATGCTTTTATTACACCTGCCAAAGGGTTAAACACCATATAGGGCTTTACCCACTCCGGAAGAATTGATGGCGGATATACTATAGGGGTAAACCAAAACCAGAATTGCAAGATAACTTCAAACAAATGCCCAATGTCACGGAAGAAAACATTCAGTACACCCAAGGTTATACCTAAGCCAATAGCAAAACTGACCATAACCAGCAGAACAGGGATAAGTGCAAAATACACAAAACCCGGAAATAGCCCGGTTACTATGAGAAAGACGGTAAAAATTGAAAATATAATCAGAAAATTCAATAAGGCATTACACACCACTGTGACAGGCAAGCATAGCCTTGGAAAGTTTATCTTTTTTAATAAATTAGCATTTCCAATAAATACATTTTGAGCACGGCTGGCAATTTCTGAAAATAAGCCCCAAGTCAAAATACCAGCACAGAGAAATACGCTATATCCCATACTGTGATCAATATTTGGTAATCTGGCATGCATTACTTGAGAGAAAACGACAGTGTAAACAATAATCATGGCGAGCGGGTTTAGCACACTCCAGGCTGCACCCAAAAGAGAGCTTCTATATTTCATCTGAAACTCTCTTTTTATATTGCTAAGTATAAAGCCACGATATGCCCACAGTGATTTACAGACAACAGTTAGCATTGTTTTATATTTACTCTAATTTTTTAAGTGAAATTGGATATAACAGCTTCGATATCAGCCAATTTTTTATGAATAATGCGATTATCTGCTTTTGTTTCTATATTAACTCTTAGTAATGGCTCAGTATTTGACGTTCTGATATTCATACGCCAATTACTAAACTCCATACTTACTCCATCACAAGAGTCAATTGTTAAAACCTCCTTAGAAAAGTGAGTTTTAACCGCATCAATACAAAGTGTACTATCTTTTACTCTGTAATTAATTTCACCACTGCACAGGTATGCCTGCATACGCTCTTCCATAAGTTCAGAGAGAGTCTTAACGGTCGTGCAAAGCAGTTCAGCCACAAGCAACCACGGAATCATCCCACTATCACAATAAGCAAAATCCCTGAAATAATGGTGCGCACTCATCTCACCGCCATAAATAGCATTTTCCATACGCATCCGTTCTTTAATAAAAGCATGTCCAGTCTTTGATTGAATCGGAATGCCATCATTCTTTCTAACTATATCTATAGTATTCCAAGTTAGTCGAGGATCATGAATAATTTTCTCACCTGGAGATTTTTTTAAAAATGCCTCAGCCAGAAGCCCAACAATATAATAACCTTCAATGAAATGACCATTTTCATCAAAGAAAAAGCAACGATCAAAATCACCATCCCACGCAATACCCATATCAGCCCCGTGTTCTTTTACAGCTGACGAGGTTGCTTCACGTTTTTCCGGGAGCAAAGGGTTGGGAATACCATTTGGGAAAGTTCCGTCTGGTTCATGATGGATTTTAATGAATGTAATCGGTATATTTTCTTTTTTAAACCGCGATTCTATAGCATCAATAACATGACCAGCAGTGCCGTTTCCGGCATTTACAACCAGCTTCAAAGGTTTAATGTTCTTATAATCAATAAAGCCCAGCACATGTTCTACATAAGCATCCAGTATGGAAAGTTTTGTTAAAGAGCCCCGGGTAGCTGATGTTGTAAAGTCCTGATTTTCAGCAATTCTTTTTATTTCTTTCAACCCAGTGTCTCCACTGACAGGCTGAGCACCTCTCCCCACAAATTTCATGCCGTTAAAGTCAATCGGGTTATGGCTGGCAGTGACTTCAATGCCGCCATCTACATCAAGATGAAACGCTGCAAAATAAACTTCTTCTGTACCTGTAGTGCCGATATCAATAACATCAGAGCCTGCATCCATCAGACCTTTGGCAAGGGCTAGTTTCAACGCCCCACTACTCAGACGAACATCACTGCCAACCACCACTTTTTTAGCGTTTAAATGCTGAGCATAAGCACGACCAATTCGATATGCGATTTCTTCATTTAACTCTGTTCCCAGCCTGCCCCGAACATCATAGGCTTTAAAACATGTAAGACTTGTCATTCCGCCCTCCCATAAAGATCATTCAAGCGAACAATATCATCCTCTCCAAGGTAGCTGCCTGTCTGTACTTCAATGAGCTGTAAAGGAATTTTACCCGGATTCTCAAGCGCATGAACTTCGCCAACAGGAATATAGGTTGACTGATTTTCTGTTATTAAAAGCTCTTTATCCCCAAGTGTCACTTTCGCAGTCCCACTGACAACAACCCAATGCTCTGCCCTATGGTGATGTTTTTGAACAGATAGTTTCTCACCAGCATTAACCGTAATTCGTTTTACCTGAAACCGTTCTCCTGAATCAACCGAGTCATAAAAACCCCAGGGTCGATAGACTTTTCTATGCACCAGGGCTTCAGCCCGGTTGTTTTCCTTTAATGTTTTTACAACCTTTTTAACATCCTGAACACAGTCTTTATGAGCAATAAGAAGAGCATCGTCGCTTTCTGTAATAACAAGATTTTCGACTCCAATAGCTGCAATAAGGCTTTTCTCAGAGTGTACATAACAGTTTTCTACATTATCTAAAATAACATCACCCTGAACCGTATTATTGTTGTCGTCTTTTTGTCCTAACAGCCATAAAGCTGACCATGATCCTACATCACACCACCCTGCATCCATGGGTACAACCACTGCACTGTTTGTTTTTTCCATAACAGCGTAATCAATGGAGTTATCGGGACATTGTTCTAATGCCTCTTCGCTCAGGCGAATGAAGTCTCTGTCTTTAACTCCTGCTTGATAAGCACTGACACAGGATTCATGTATGGAAGGCTCCAGAATGTTCAACTCACTCAAGTACTGTCTTGCACTGAATAAAAACATTCCTGAATTCCAGTAATAATCGCCTGAAGCTACGTAATTTTCTGCCGTGATTTTATCTGGCTTTTCTACAAATTTTTCAACAGGCTGAACGCCACTGTTACCTTTGGACTTAATGTATCCATAGCCCGTTTCAGCGTGTTCAGGTACTACACCAAAAGTCACTAACTTGCCTTCAAGAGCAGATTCTTTTGCCAGCAGTACAGCCTGCTTAAATGCGTTGGCATTGATTATTACATGATCTGCAGCCAGAACTAACAACAGTGCATCTTCCTCAACATCTAGTGAATCTAATGCGTTAAGTGCTGCCACAGCCACGGCAGGTGCAGTATTACGAGCAAGTGGTTCAAGTATGATACTGTCTAAACAGATACCTGCATCGCGACTCTGCTCAGCAACAATAAACCTGTGCTCTTCATTCGCCACTACAACCGGCGGTGAATATATTTCAGATTCACAAACTCGTTCCAGTGTGTTCTGCAGCATAGTCTTATCACCGAACAGTGATAAAAACTGCTTAGGATAAAAAGCCCTGGACTGAGGCCAAAGGCGACTTCCATTGCCACCCGATAATATTATTGGTGTTATTTTCATGTTGATAACCTTATTAGTGCTTATGCATCAACTTTAATTTGGTAAAACGAAAAGCAAAGCTGCTCTTCAATTCTGCACTTTGAAAACCCTTTTTATACTCCTGCATTCTTATATGGCTATAATGACAATGTTCAAACGGCAGCATAATAGAAGGAGATCAGAATATGCATGATGAGACTCTGTACGAAAAAGATTTCTACCAGTGGACACAACAGCAAGCCGCACTCATTCGTAAGGGCCGACTGGGAGAACTTGATTTGAACAATATTCTTGAGGAAATCGAAAGCATGGGCAGAAGTGAACATCGCCAGCTGGGTAACTGTCTGGATGTTTTACTGATGCATCTTCTGAAATGGCAATATCAGCCCGATCACCAAAGTTCTAGCTGGAGAGGTTCTATAGAAGAGCAACGAGTTAGAATTCGTAAACTCATCAAGGAGAACCCAAGCTTAAAGCCCAAAGTACACGACACTTTGCAGGAAGCTTATGCGCTGGCAAAAATTGGTGCCTACAAGGAAACCGGGCTCTCGCAGGACGTTTTTCCTAAGCACTGTCCTTGGGATTACGATCAGATTATGGATGAAGCTTTTTGGCCTTAGAAGGTAGTCACCGTGTTGGGAGGCGCTTCGCTTGTCCCAACCTACGGCTTGAACAGCCCTTCAAGATCATCCAAAGAATAACCTTTATAGTTAATCTCATATCCCTTCAGTTGCTGGCAAAGCTTAACGGCTTTTTCGCGTAAATGGCTTAGCCGAATATTCTTTGGGTTTCGCTTAACCTCTGCGATCAATACTTTCTTTTCCAGGTCATTCACCGCTACCACATCAATTTCATTCTGATTGCCGCGTTCCCAATAACTGCCCACAATATTGTAATCGCCACTTTCAGCCAATGTTTGCCTTATGACCTGCTCAAGCCATTGGCCACTCCAGGTGGGGTAGTCGCGTTCAATCACCTGATGAATAAAACGGTAATTACCAATTTCAATAGCACTGCGGTAGCGGTAAATAAAACGAAACCAGAATGCAAGAAAAGCATCTGCAATTCGGTACTTGACTAAGCGTGTACCTGGCTTTGAGAGTACTGGCCTGTGTCGCTCTATAATGTCAAACTCATTTTCCAGCCTGTCCAATTGAGGCCCTACCGATACTTCCAGTAACGACTCTATTTCCGGACGACTCGTAGAGCCTGAAGCAATTGCGGCAAGAATGGAAAAATAGGAGCCATGTTCAGGGCCAAATTCTTCTGCTAAACGATAATGGCCTTCTTCTATGATCAAGCTGTGCTCATTGATGAGCCCTTGCCAAAATCCCTCAGTCGTTTGTAGATTAGCTAACCATTCAAGGTATTTAGGTACACCACCACTCAGCATGTACCATTGTAATAAGGTTTCGGGAGAAAACTGTTTTCCGTCGTGTAAAATTTCAGCTATATAACGCGGACGCAAGGGTTGAAGGTTAATTCGATGATCCGCACGACCAAACAAAGGTTCCCGGCTGTCCTGAAACAGCCTCGTCATAACACAGTATAAAGAGCCACAACAAATCAGATGCATACGGCTCTGTTGTTTGTAGCGATCCCATAAATCCTGAAGCTCTGAAAAAAATGCTTTATTGACTCGATTAAAATCCTGAAATTCATCAAGTACGACTGTCAGTGGTGAGGTACAGCTGTATTGAAGCAGGATTTCCATCACCTCCCGCATTCGCCTTGGCGTACCAAACACAGGAACGTTCAGTACTGTGCGAATTTGTTCTGTAAACTCTTCACACAGTAAAGGCTCCTGCTTGCGGGAGACAAACAAATAAATAGAAGGATGATTTTGGTCTTGTGAGAAAGCCTGATTCAGTAACGCGGTTTTACCTACACGTCGCCTTCCTACCACCAGAGTCATCGCCGCTGATCCAGAGCTAGCTTGATGACTCCAGTCTATGAGCTGCTGGAGCTCGTACTCTCTGTTATAAAATTTCATTAACATTACCGTAACTTTCGCTACAGTAAGTTTATGATATTTTTACTCGGTCGTCATTTCTGAGTCATACTTCTGGCAATAAATCCTTACTCTATTTGCAATATCCAACAACACTGGTGTGTACTGCAGTACTTTTAGAAATATAGAACTCAGCGCTTCAGACTGATATTCATGAGCAATCGTATTACGAAGCTCACGGATATCGATGAACTCCATTGCATCATCTATCAAGCCTTTCTTTTCGGCTCGGTTTATACGATCCCGAACAGTTCCAGAATGATCAAGATCGATAGTGTCAATCAATCGGAAGATCTTTTGCAGCAAAATATCATCAAGTCTTGCAAAGCGAGCCGTTAGTGATTCAAACTTTTCAAGATCTTCAAGCTTTGGCAGAATATTTTTTTTCAGCTCCAGCTGCTGACATCGTGCATAAGACCAACTTAACAGCGCTTCCATTTGCTTCATGGATTCCAACTGCTGGTTCAATAGCAGAAATTGATTCACCTTCTTATTGGGCACTTCTCTTTCACCCTCTAGCTTACTCATAAGCGTACCCCTTCCGACAAGGCTATACGAGTAAAGGGGTCACTATCATCAGCCGCAATCACAAGGTCAATCTTCTGCTCACCGATCAGATCATAAAGCCCGATGCGAATTTTCGACTTATCCATAAATGTCAGTATCTCTGACATGATTAGCAAATCGATATCACCACCCTTGGCCTGATCGTCCACTCTTGACCCGAACAACCAGATTTCAGCGTTCGGGTCCAAGCCATATATCACTTGCCGGATTGCATTTAATTCGTTCTCTGTCAGCCGCACAATTCATTACCTGTATTGATAATCGGGCTATAATAACAACCTCGTACAGAAGCTGAAAACGCTTTATCGCTTTAGAGAACGGTTAAATAACATTCAGATACTTACTCACGGTTTGGAAAGAGCCAACGATTAATAATCGATCAGCAGAGGAGAGGTCATTGATGATATCATCCCTATCAAGGGCTTCGTCCACGCTACCGCCACAAGCCTCAATGGCATCTTTCAAATCAGACGCACACAGGGCTCGTGGCGAGTCGAACTCGCTGACAATCCACTCATCAATAACAGGCGTTAATGTGCTGACTACAGATTTATAATCTTTGTCTCTGTACATCGCGATCAACGCACGGGTTTTGCCCGGCACAGGGTCTTGTTCTAGTTTCTCTCTCAGCATGCGCGCAGCTTGCGGGTTGTGGGCCACGTCAAAGACTACCTGCACATGGTCGTTATTTTTATTGTTTACGACCTTTTTCGTATATCTGCCGGAGAGATGCGCTCTGGCTATCCCTTCATTTAGTTGATCATACGACACCGGATAAGGCAATAGTTTGACCGCCTGAACAACGGTTGCTGCATTATCGATAACCAATTGTGGTGTGGGTATTTCTTGGATATTTTCTTCAACCCCTTGCCAGTTCTTGCCTTGCCAGCACCAACTTGTATTTTCATCGGTTAATGTAAATTCCTGCTCTCGCCGATAAAGTGGTGCACCAACCTCTTTTGCGTGTTCAATAACGGACTCGGGAACCGGTGAGTCACCATAAATAGCTGGAACATCAGGTCGCATAATACCTGCTTTTTCTTTGGCAATTTTCTCAATCGTATCCCCTAACCATTCCTGATGATCGAGGTCAACTGTTGTGATTATTGAAAGGTTGGGATCTATGGCATTGGTCGCATCCAGCCTGCCGCCAAGACCCACTTCCATAATGGCAATTTCAACACCGGACTTTTTAAAACAACAGGCAGCTACCGCGACTGCAAACTCAAAGTAAGTGAGCCAGTCACCCTGCCTGTGCTTGTCTACAGCGCAGAAAGCTTCGTAAAGGTCTTGGTCTGAAGCTTCTTCATTATTAATGTTAATTCGCTCATTAAAGCGGTGAATATGAGGGGATGTGTATGTGCCGACAGAGTAACCGGCACCTGTTAACACGGACTCTAACAAGGCAACGGTTGAGCCTTTGCCATTAGTGCCTGCAACGGTTATGACATAGGGAGCTGGCGTTAAAAGCTCTGCACGAGTTAGCACATTGGTGATTCTGGTTAACCCAAATTCTATATTGGTTTCCGGGTGTGTGGTTTCCAGCCAGTAGAGCCAGTCGTTTAGATGTGTGAATGATTTTCTAGACATAAATTAACGAATTGTGATGAATTTCACATTCTCCGTAGCATTGAAAAAGTCAGGCCTGAATAATACCAATTCCGCTTTCTAAATATGACGATGAGCAAGTCATTCTGGATCGCGGGACAAGGCGGAACGACGAGTAATAGCCAGCTATTGCGAGGAGTTCCAACGCAGCTCCCGTGATTCAGAATGGCTGCGCAATTCATGTTTAGAAGGTGGAATTGGTATCATTACATAATGAGCATGAGCCAAAATCGCTTGCTTAAACTCGTCAGAAACGTCTTTCCAGACAAAGAGGTCAACTCTGAAAGGCAGATTACTTTCTTCAAAGGCCTCACGAAGCTCTGATACTTCGGATGCTCGCTGGTTTGAAGTGAATAAACTAAATCAAGGTCTGATGACTCAGTAGCCAAACCATTCACGCGAGAGCCATAAGCCCAAACCTTGTTGTCAGGTATAAACATTTTTAGTAATGACTCCAGTAGCACCTTCTGCTCTGGAGTGATACCCATTCTATTGTTCGACTTCATCGTTCCGGCTCTGTATTTTTCATGACTACCGATTACCAGTCATTGTCTGATAATATTCAACGCAATGACTGCATAACATAAGAATAACCAATCCGCTCCTGCTCTAACCTTAAATTTTCACCTTGTCGGTTATTTTGAAGGTCATCAAGCAGCTGGGATTCAGGCTGTGTCAAGTTATCGGGCGAGCCGTTAAATCGTTTGGATTCAGCCTCCTGAACACAAAGGTGCTTATGCTCATCCAGTGTTGTCTGATCCATTAACAACGATTGGGTTTGAGGGAACATACTCCGAACCACCGAGAGAATGGAAAAACCGTGAGTGTCAACATCGCCCCAGTAAGTGATCTGTTTGTCTTTCAACCATTCAACAGAACCAAGAGAGCGAATACCGTAGCCCAAACCAAATATCACCATGGCATCTGTCACAGCTGGAAAGGTCAAACCATTCACCTTATTTTCAGTGATATATACAGTACTCACCGGTTGCTCAACAAACTGTGATAAAGGAACGCTCATATCCGTAACGGGTTGATCACTGTCGAGCAGCCTGAAACGAATTAATGACTCATCAAAGCGCAAACCATAACGGCGTTCAAAGCCGTTTTCAGACAGGCCTGTCACTGAATCATCAAAGTCTTCCTCTTCGAGCACCAGGGTCAAGAGTTCTGTCAGTATGCCCTTGTGATTTTCAATAAACTTGGTATCGACTCCCTGTATATCAAGCTGTCGTATATAGCGATCAGGTCTTGGTCGAATCTGAAAGTATCGACAGACCTTAATGAGTTGATGCCAACTTTCAGCGTATTCCAGAGCTTTGAGTGGTTTTCGGGATAAGAACTGCATTGCATCCGGCAACTGTCGCCGCGTCATACCCGCTATTTCATCAAACTGTCGGAAGGCTGTTTTTCTTCCAATAAAATCCAGCCAGTCGTTCCGATCTTCAAAAACAATTTTATGGGGTAAACGCTGTTGACCCAGCTGATTATGGTTAATGGTTTTGTATTCCAGCTGGTAACCGGTTCCCTTTTCACTTTTTGAATGGCTGCTCAGCGTTGCAATCCAATCACGTATTTTGCCAAAATCGCTGGTTAGCGTTCGGCCTGACGGAGTCTTGAACGGTATCTCCAAAGGAAACACCGTTTCATTTGCCAGCCATTCTCTTAAAAAGCCCCCGGTTGACCAGGGGCGCATCGCTTTCTTCAGCAGTTCCTTTTGAGTGATCATCTTAATTCAATACAACTTCTTCAGATGCCTGCTTTTGTTCCGCTATTTGCTGCTTCTCTTTGCGGTATTGCTCAATGGAAAGGTTTCTCAGTACCGAGTTGCAACCACCTTCGTTATGAACAAAATGCACCGAACTGACATAGTCTTCGATGACATGAATCTTTTGCAACGGCGTCACAATCAGTAACTGCAAATTGAGCTTTCGGAACAGCTCCAGTCCATAGCGTGCCGATTCGTCCGACCCACGCCCGAAGGCTTCATCAATCATGACAAAGCGGAAGGATCGTGAACGGGTTTCACCCCATTCCAGCCCGAACTGATAAGCCAGTGCCGCCGCAAGAATCGTGTAGGCCAGCTTCTCTTTTTGCCCGCCGGACTTACCTGCGGAATCCGAGTAAAACTCTTTTTCAGAATCATCTTCACGATAGCGTTCTGAAGCATTGAACAAAAACCAGTTACGAACATCGGTGACTTTCTTTGTCCATCGCTTATCCAGATCGGTCTGCCCTTCCCTGCCATTAAACCGTTCTATGATGTCTTTGACCTGAATAAACTTGTTTTCGGCATAGGTTTCCGTGTCATCTGACGACAGCGTACCTCCAAGGCAATTTCTCAAATCAATTTTAAACTGATTAATTTCGGCATCCCGGTGATTATCGGCCACCAGCCGGATATACGTGCCATCGCTGTAGTCTATGGTCGAAAGCGAGCGGTTGATGGTGTCAATCTTATCCCGAATGGTTTGCTGCTGCTGATCCAGCCAGTTCTGGAACATCGCCATATTGTGAATGGTGCCTTCATTCAACATTTGCTTGAAGCGCCCTTCATGCCTTGGCAAATCTTCACCCGCCAACGTCTTGAGCATTTCACCAAATTCACCGGCAGAAGCCATAGAAGCATCCACTTCTCTGGTTTCATTCGGATAAGCATTTTTATAATCAGCCATCTGTCCGGTAATGTTGGACGACAGATTTCTTGCACCACGCTCTTTAGTGTCAAGCCGGTCTTGCAACCATCGACGCAGTGTTACCTGAGAGCTGTCACAGTTTTCGATAGTGATTTTTTTATTATCCAGCGCCTCCTCTTCCAACTCTTCCAGTCGTTCAAAAATGCTGGCTTTCACATCTTCAGGCAAATCACCCAACTGTTGTTCAGCTTGCTCTTTCAGGGTTCTGTCTTGCTTCAGCTTCTCAATGGCGGCACCAGACTCTTTTGTGAGTTTGCGCTCGAGCGTTTCTTGCTCACGAATTTGAGCTTCTGTCGTGATCAAACGCTCCCTGAGTGTTTTGAGAATATCCGAACCTGCTTCCAGTTCTGCTTTTTCTTTTTCCAGCGATTGAATGGTTAAAGCTAGTGGCTGCCAGTTAATATCCCCAAAAGACTGGTAATTTAGCAGCAGTTCCAACTTAATCTGACTGTCACCAAGCTTTTTAAGCCTTTTTGTAAATTCACTCTGGATACCGGCAGCAGTCTGAATCTCTTTTTCCATGAGATTGCGCTGAGTTTCCAGCGCTAATATCTTCTCACGGTTACTCCAGCCCAAAACAAAGCGAGAGCGATCATCAATACGATATCGGTCGTCCTTTTCATGACGGCTGCCACTGCTTTTAATCTGACCTGTCGCAGTGATGCAGCGGGACTCTTTTCGGAATTCATCAAGAGTATCGCAGCATACATAATCAAACCGTTGCAGTATTTCCTGTTCTAGCCAGGTGTAAAAACCACTGTCGGTTTTGATAGAAATTTTCCGGCTGAGTGATCGCTTATCGACTGTATTATGGGGGTGCTTGGCAGGCGTGCGTACACGGTAATACACCAAACGCCCTTTCAGATGAGTCTTGTCCACATAATGTGCAACCGCATTATAATGTTCATCAGGTACCAGCAAGCTGAGTGCAAAGTTATGCAATACACGCTCTACAGCGCCTTCCCAGTGCTTTTCTTCCTCTCGAACCTGTAATAATTCACCTGCAAAAGGCAGCGTGTCTTCGGTCAAATCAAGAGCACTGCATAAAGCTTCCCTTATGGTGAGGTTTCGACTGGGAATATTGGATTTACGACCTTTCAGGGAATCTATTTCTTTTGACAAGCTTTTATGCTCATCTCTCAGCTGCTTCAAGCCAACCGCTTGCTCTACCTGCTCGTTTTGTAAATCAGTTTTCTGCTTTTCCAGTCTTTCCTGACTTTCTGTTGCTTCTTCACGGTTAGAAAAGAATTCGTTGTCGTCTTTTGGGTCTGGCATATCCAGAAAACGACAGAGTGCTAAATAGTCATCATTGCTTTTAACCAGCCGGTCTTTTTCACGTCCCAAGCGGTCAATTTCCGTTTTTAACTCGGACAGCCGCTGACCGCCATTTTGCTCAATGGATCGCTCGGTTTCCCGCAAACCCGCCCTGAGATTCTCCAAAGAGTGCAGCACTTCATCTAAACGACTTTCCAGCTTTTTCTGATCCAGCTCCCGTCTTTGAATGCGCTGACCCAGCAAGGCAATCTTTTTGTCCGCAAAATAGGCGTACAAAGCATCCCGACACTGTTTAAAAGACTGAATTTCACTTTCCAGCGTTTCATAGCGCTGACAGTCGTCCACCATCGGCTGCAGCTTTTCAATTTGCTGACGAGCCTTTAACACGGCTTCATGGGCACGATTGAGGTTGTCAAACTGACGACTCAGCTCTTCTACCCGTTCTTCAACATCGGTACTTTCAAGCATGTGATGACGAACAAAATCAGTAAGATTGCCCACCGATTTCATGGATACCGTCTGATACAGCAAATCCATCGCCTGATCGTTTTCAATACCCATCTGACGACGAAATTCAGCCTGATACTGAGAGAAGCTTTCAAATACTTTGGTATGCTCAAGCCGCTTTACTTTCTTTTTAAGGTCGGTAATGTCGCTGCCAAAGCCACTAAAATGCTTGCTGATGGTTAGCGGCTTACGAGCCACAATAAAAAATCGCTCAGGCGAATTGTTATTGTCCCTGCTCCAGAACACCTGGGCTAACGTGATGGTTTGATCAAACCCTTCATTCACAAAGCGAGCCAACAAAACGCTGTAACTGTTGTGATCACGCAACGCAACCGCTTTGGCTGACAAGGTGTCATCGTCTTTGGCGCTCTTGAAATAACCTCTAACGTAAGAGGTCATATTACGTTCACGTGTCTCTGCGCCTGCTGCCTTGTTGTAGGTAATCTTCTGACTGGGCACCAGCAAAGTGGTCATCGCATCCACTAGCGTGGACTTGCCTGAACCAATATCACCTGTCAGCAGACTATTGTTGCCATCGGGTTTGGTTTTCCAGATTTTTTTGTTGAACGTGCCCCAGTTCAACACTTCCAGTCCGTGTAGACGAAAACCAGCTTTGGACTGATCTTGTGAAAAATCAAGCGATTGATTCTGCATGATCCTGATATACCTTTAACTTTTCATTAAAATCTGCCAGCCAGTCAGCATCCACCAGCGCCTTGATGATTCGTCGAACTTCCCATGCAGGGGGATTGGTGTTCAGCTTTTTCAAAAAACCAAATTCAGTGACTTTGTTTATATAGGTGTCTATCTGATCAAACAGCCGTGCTTCATTGGCTCTATCTGGAAGAAACACCCGCATCATTTCGACAATTTGTTCACGCGTTAAAATCAAACGGGCTTCACCGCCTCCTGCGTCTTGTTCTACCATTTTTTTGCGCAGCAACACACACAACAAGCTGATTGGGAAACTCAGAGGTCTTCGGGCCACAAGTTTTGGAACGTCACGTTCTTCGTCGTTCAGTTGTTTGAGAAAAGCATAGCCTTCCGCTTCATCGACAATCAGATCCAGCCCCATTACGGCTAGATAGTCAATGACTCTGGCATACAGTTCTTCCAGTTGTTGCCAGACATCGGGGTTTTGATCCCGGTAGACCACCCCTTTCATCAAGTTGACCACTACAGTGCCCAATACAGGATCATTACCCGATGAATCATTACTCTCAACATTCGTGCTCACTTACAGTTCACCTTCTTTGGGAGGCCGGGAGCCTAAGTCATCCCCACGAAAGTGGGAATCCACCACGAACAGTGAATCCCCGCCTTCGCGGGGACGACGCGGCTATATTTTTACCTGCCGCTAACCTTAATGGGTAAAAATCACCAATGGCATGGCGGCTTCTTTTTGGTGCCCACCCGTATCGTGCCAAACAATAATTTCAGTCTCATCCGAATTAACAACGGCATGATCAGACTCTGAAGCAATGTGCAAATAAGCCACCACTTCACTCAAACCTTTTTCAACAGGATGTAATTTCACCAACTCTGCCAAACTGATTTGTTTCCGGTTCTGGAGGGCAAAACGAATACGTGCCTGCAATGCCCTTTCATCCACATAATGCTGCGTATACAGAGCGCTGGTATCAAAGTCTGCCTCGCCCTCTTCCGGAGTTTCGCTAATAACAGGTCGAACCGCAGGACGGAACAAGCCTCTGGACATAGGTAACTCAACCGCCGGTTTATTTAATGATAAAGTGGTAAACAGCTTATCGGGTGGCGGGCTTTGTCGAACAGCAATCGCACTTTGTTCTATCTCTCGAACAATTTCCATAATACGGCGGTTTTCCAGCCATGCCTGATCATCGAGATAACGTCTTAATTGTTCAACCAGCTGAGCACAAGTGCTATTCACTTTCTCACCGGCTTCCAACAACCTGAAGCGAATCTTTCCCAGCAATTCATCATGCTGCAAGCTTTGAATTTCAGGTAGCGCCAACACTTTCTCCAGTGTTTGTTGCAACTCATCCTGACTGGCCGGTGACATCAGCCATGTCCAAAACGCTTTAAAGCTTCGCCCCTGATCCGATTCACTGATGGCATCCTGCTCGGAGAATATGTCATCCAGCATTTGACCTTTGCCACTGCTGGCGGTAGTGATACGCTCTCTGACACCACGGTCAAGGTTTCGGAAGTTTTCTTCCACCTGCCTGAAATCAGACAACAGCTGTCTGGCAGTATCTTCTGCCTGAAGGAATTTCTCTTTCACACGAGTCGGATCATGAGGTGCCACATGCCCGCTTTTAAGACTGGCAATTTCTCGTTCAAGCCTGGCTTTTTCCTGCTCCAGACGATCTATTCTTTGTTGTGGATCAGTTTCTGTGTCTCTCGCCACTTCACTGAGTAAGCGAAAGACTGTCAGCAATCGGGACTCGGTACCCACAAACTGTTTATGCTCAAAGCTGCTGACCCATTCTATAGCCTTTTCCGTAGAGGGCGTTAGGTCATAGAGAGGTTCATCACCGACTGCGGCAGCCGGATAATATTTTCTAAGGTAGCCTTGCTCACCAGAAGCCCAATCGCTTAAATACTCACGACCTTTTCTGGGAAAGCGGTTTTCTCCGGTAGACTCACGCAAATGATGCAAGTAGTCGTCCAATTGAGTCGCCAGAATTTCAGCAGCAATAGAACGCTTATTCGTAAGAATAAAGGACTTATAGAGGAAACTGATAATTAATGGAGCGCTATCTGCTTGCAACAAGCGCCATGAAGGATGTGTTCGAAGACCAACGAGACGATTAAAATCCATGTTCTTTGATAATCAGGGTGAAAGAGTTATAGGGCAAGATAGCAAACTTTAAGAAGGGCTGACAGTTGTCATGTCGGGAGTCGCTTCGCTCGTCCCAACCTTCGATCAGATCACGCTTTCATCAAACCTCTGCAGCTATAACATCATAGTCAGAAGCTTCTTCAAAGGCACTGTCTGCTTCAGATTCTTCAGCCGTCATACCCACCATCTTTCTGTAGATTCTGGCGATGGTTGAACGCATTTCAGAGCGATCAACAATCATATCAATCGCGCCATGTTCCAACAGAAACTCACTGCGCTGGAATCCTTCGGGCAACTTTTCCCGAACCGTCTGTTCGATGACTCGAGGACCCGCAAATCCGATCAAAGCCGCAGGCTCAGCAATGTTCAAATCCCCAAGCATGGCCAGAGACGCTGATACACCGCCGTATACCGGATCGGTCATTACCGAGAAGTAGGGAACACCCTTTTGGCGCATTCGCTCCAGTGCAGCACTGGTTTTTGCCATTTGCATCAGCGAGAACAAAGCCTCCTGCATGCGTGCTCCGCCACTGGCAGAGAAACAGACCAATGGAATTCGCAGCTCAAGAGCCAGTTCCGCAGCGCGGGCAAACTTCTCTCCAACCACCGATCCCATTGAACCGCCCATAAAGGCAAATTCAAAAGCACAGGCGACAACCGGCAGATTTTCCAGTTTCCCCTTGCAGACAACCAGCGCATCTTTTTCACCGGTGGCTTTCTGTGCGGCCGCCAGCCGGTCTTTGTACTTTTTGGAATCTCGAAATTTCAGTTTATCGACAGGTTCAATATCGGCAAACAGCTCTTCGCGATTTTCCTTATCCAGAAAATAATCCAGACGTTTGCGGGCAGATATGCGCATATGGTGCGAACACTTGGGGCAAACATCCAGGTTCCGCTCCAGCTCGGGGCGATAAAGTACAGAGTCACACTTTACACACTTTCGCCACAGCCCTTCAGGCACGTTACTGCTGCGTTTCTCACTGGAAGAACGCGACAGTGAAGGAATCAGCTTATCGACCAACCAATTACTCATTAATGCTTCCTGTCTGTTTCTCTGAAAGCACGACAGCATCCGGCCACCATGCTCCCAACAGCAGGGCGCACCTGCTGCTTCATATCGACTCTGTCAGCGGTTATCCATGGCATTACGCATCTCAGACACCCGAGAGCCTACTCGCTGCATACAGGCTTCACCTTCCTGATCGAACTTGGCCAGCTCAGACACCAGGGCCGTGCCAACAATCACAGCATCTGCAGCCTGACTGATCGCTGCTGCAGACTCACCATCGCGAATACCAAAACCAACACCCACAGGCATATCGGTAAACTGTTTAATATGAGTCACTCGCTGCTGTACGCCGGAAATATCCAGCTTTGCTGAACCGGTAACCCCTTTCAGGGAGACGTAGTAAATAAAGCCCGAAGCCACTGAACAGATTGTCTTGATTCGTTCATCCGATGTCGTTGGTGTGATCAGGTTGATCATATCAATGCCTTTCGGTTTGATCTGTGCTACAAAGTCATCAGCAAACTCTGGCGGCAAATCAACCACCAGCACACCGTCTACACCGGCTTTCGATGCTTTTTCGGCAAATACCTCATAACCCATGATTTCAACGGGATTCAGGTAGCCCATAAGCACCACCGGAGTCTCATTATCGTTCTCCCGAAAGAGACTTACCATTGAAAAAACGTCATTCAATGTAACACCGTGTGATAAAGCACGCAG
Source organism: Endozoicomonas montiporae CL-33 (assembly GCF_001583435.1). Taxonomy (NCBI): domain Bacteria; kingdom Pseudomonadati; phylum Pseudomonadota; class Gammaproteobacteria; order Oceanospirillales; family Endozoicomonadaceae; genus Endozoicomonas; species Endozoicomonas montiporae. Next base: position 3,087,126 of record NZ_CP013251.1, read on the forward strand.
ATGAGCTTTGGCAATCACCGGTCCGTCAGCCACCGGATCAGAGAACGGAAAGCCCAGCTCAATCACATCGGCTCCGTTCCTGACCAGCTCATGCATCATTTCTACCGTGTTACCGGCCGGATCTCCTGCAGTAATGTAGGGCACCAATGCTTTACGGCTCGCTGAGCGCAACTGGTCAAAACGTTGTTTAATTCTCATTATTACTGCTCCTTATCCCTGCAGACCACTTTTACCATCAAGAGCAAGACCATCAATAGCCGCAACGGTATGGATGTCTTTATCTCCACGACCAGACAGGTTGACCACAATCACCTGATCTTTTTCCAAGGTCGGAGCCAGCTTCTCAACATAGGCAAGAGCGTGAGAACTTTCCAGTGCCGGCATAATACCTTCCATCCGGGTCAGGTTGCGGAATGCTGCTAACGCTTCATCATCGGTAGCGTAAACATACTCCGCACGCCCAATTTCCCGCAGATAACTGTGTTCAGGGCCGACACCAGGGTAATCCAGACCGGCAGAGACCGAGTAACTTTCGGTAATCTGACCATCGTCATCACACATCAGGAAACTGCGCTGCCCCTGGAATACGCCTTTACGATCACCCGCCATGCGGGCAGCATGCTCACCAGACTCTATCCCGAGACCGCCGGCTTCAACACCGTAAATTTTAACGTCCTGATCGTCAATGAACTCGTAAAACAGCCCCATGGCATTAGAACCGCCACCAACACAGGCCACCAGAGCATCAGGCAGTTTGCCGGTCATTTCCTGGCACTGCTGTTTGGCTTCACGACCAATAATACTCTGGAAATCACGCACCATTTCAGGATAAGGATGAGGACCACATACTGTGCCAAGAATATAGAAAGTCTCTTCCGGTCTGGCGACCCAATCTCTCAGTGCCTCATTGATGGCATCTTTCAATGTCTGGGAACCACTGGTGACCGGGATAACCGTAGCACCTAACAGCTTCATGCGGTAAACGTTCAGCGCCTGACGTTCAACGTCTTTAGCACCCATATACACCACACACTCCAACCCAAGACGCGCTGCAACCGTAGCAGTGGCAACGCCATGCTGACCAGCACCGGTTTCAGCGATAATACGGGTTTTCCCCATATGCTTTGCCAACAGAGCCTGACCCACAGCATGGTTAATCTTGTGGGCACCGGTGTGATTAAGGTCTTCACGCTTCAGATAAATCTGCGCACCACCCAGCTTTTCAGACAAACGTTCGGCATGATACAGAGGAGAAGGGCGACCTACGAAGTGTGCCAGATCCCGGTCAAAGTCTGCCTGAAAAGTCGAATCCCGCCAAAGCTCTCGATAAGTTGCTTCCAGCTCCTGCAGGGCGCTGGTCAGTGTTTCTGCAACATAGCGACCACCGAACTGACCGAAATGGCCACTGTTATCCGGCTGTTGGTACGTTTCCTTATCAAGTGTCTTTTGAGACTTGCTCTGATCCGACATTTTCTACCTGCTATTGCGCCTGCAATTGTGTCTGCTGTGCGCTAATTAGACCATTCTCACTCACGACCGCCCGGACAAAGGCCCGAACCGCATCGTGATTTTTCACTCCGGGTTTCGTTTCCACACCGCTACTGACATCGACGGCATAGGGTGAAACCCTTTTAATGGCTTCAGCAACGTTGGTTGCCTCCAGCCCGCCAGCCAGAACGACCGGCTTTTCCAGAGAGTCGGGGATTAAACGCCAGTCAAATGACTCCCCTGTTCCTCCCGGGACCCCTTTGCGATAAGCATCCAGCAACACCCCGCTCGCTCCGGGATATTGCGCTACCGCTTTTTCTAACGACATTTCCGGGCGCACCCGCAACGCCTTTATATACTGTCGATTCCACTGCTGGCACCAGTGATCCGGTTCATTTCCATGAAACTGCAGCAGGGTCAGTGGCACCTGTTCGAGCACACTTTGCACAAAGTCATCGTCTGCATCAACAAACAAACCCACCACTGAAATAAAGGGCGGCACACAGGCTGCAATTTCCCGTGCCTGCTCGATGCTGACATGCCTTGGGCTTTTTGCATAGAACACCAGACCGATTGCATCGGCACCTGCATCAACAGCTGCCAATGCATCCTCAACCGTGGTAATACCGCACACTTTGATCCGGGTTTTATGAACCGTGCTGGCTAAATTCATCGAAGAAGTCAGAGACATCGCCTTACTGCAGAATGGTAAAGAGAATCGATAGTAGCAGAAACCGAACTTTGTTGTCTTCCATCAATTACACAGCCTTCAAACCATCACCAGGGCAACAGTGGTGCAACAAAATGCGGATTCGGCTCGCTGTCCGGCAGTCCAAATACTTCAGGATAACCCACATCCACAAAATACAGACCGTAGGGAGGCGCAGTCACACCGCCTTCAGTCCTGTCTCTTGCCTCCAGTACTGTTTTTGCCCAGTCCGGTTCATGCTTGCCGGCACCAATAGTCATCAACACACCGGCAATGTTTCGAACCATATGATGCAGAAACGCATTCGCCTGAATATCAAGCACAACCAGGTGGCCATGACGGCTAACCTGCAAGCGGCTAATGGTACGAACGGGATTTTTGGCCTGACACTGAACTGCACGATAAGAGGTAAAGTCATGTTCACCCACCAGATGACAAGCTGCAGATTGCATCCTTTCAATGTCCAGCGGGCGATAATTCCAGGTCACACCTTTAGGCAAATAAGCCGGACGAATCGGGTGGTTATAGATCACATACCGATACCGGCGCCACTGAGCTGAAAAACGGGCATGAAAGTCATCCACTACAGGTTTTACCCAGTTGATGGCCACATCATCCGGCAGATTGGCATTTGAACCATAGGTCCAGCCACGTTCACTGCGCACAGAATCCGAGTCAAAATGAATAATCTGGTTAGAACCGTGCACGCCAGCATCGGTCCTGCCTGCACACACGACAGAAACCGGATGGTTGGCCACTTTAGACAGAGCAGCTTCAACAGCAGCCTGCACAGTAGGCAAACCGCTCTTCAGGCTCTGCCAGCCATGATAATGGGAACCGTCGTATTGAACACTGGCTGCGTAACGGGGCATGAACACTCAACTTGAATACAAAAACAGCGAATGTAATAACTGATGCTGCATTTTGCAAACCGCATTTACCGTCAGCGAAGCTTCCCCAGCGAAAAAGCATAAAAAAAACCGGCTCTTCATGACAAAAAGCCGGTTTCCTGTTTAGGAGACTGAGTGATTGCAGTCAGCTATCAAGTCCTTGGAACAACGCCTCGGCTTCTTCTTTCTGCTCATCGCTGCCGCTTTCCAGAACTTCCTGAAGAATCTCGCGAGCGCCTTCCTGGTCACCCATATCAATATAAGCCCGGGCCAGATCCAGTTTGGTAGAGACTTCGTCCTCGTCGGACAGGAAATCCAGATCATCATCTTCATCCAGCGCTGTCTCAAAGTCATACATACTCTCGGATATTGCTTCATCGACTGCTGCCTCATCGTCATCAGGCAGGAAATCAAGTTCACCTGAATCCGAAGACTGCTGATTGGTTTCGGCATCATCTTCGAGCTCCAGATCATCTTCAAGTTCTAAGTCGTCCAGATCAAGATCGGGCAGATCGCCATCAACTTCATCATCCCCGAGATCAAAGTCCAGATCATCGCCGGGTTCATTTTCTTCGGGCTCTTCATCCCCGTCCAGCTCTCCCAGATCAAACTCCAGCTCATCACCGCTATCTTCACTGAGATCAATATCACCCAGACCATCAGCAACCGGCTGCCCTCCTTCCTGCATAAAGGCATCTGCAGAGAAGCGCGCTTTGAATACATCCGCCTCGCGGTTAGCTTCTTCATTTCCCAACGCTTCCAGATCCGCCAGTGCGCCCCTGAAGCTATCCAGGTCATTGGCCTCGGCATGGACTTCCAGAAGTTTCAGGCGCAAGTCAGTGCGCCCGGGCTCGGCCGCGATTGACTTGTTCAACAACTCAGCCGCTTGCGGGAAGCGACCATAGGCAATGTAAATATCCGCTTCACTCAACACATCCTGAGTCTGCTGTACAGTTTCTTCCGGCTCTTCTTCGATGAGAGCTTCTTCGTCAATTTCCAGAGACTCATCAAGTTTCAATTCATCATCATCTGAAGCCAGGTCGTCTCCCGTTAACGGGATATCTTCCACCACATCGTCTTTGTCATCAAAAAACTCTTCATCCTGCGATTGCTTGCGACGACGGTAAACAATAAAGGCGGCAATCAGACCAACGGGAATCAGGGCAGCCAGTGCCAAAAACAGCAGATTACCTGTCAGAAAACCCATAAACCCATCATCTTTTGGTGCAACGGGTTCAACTGCCGGCTTTGCTGGTGCGGGCGCTGCTTTTACCTCATTTTCAGTCGTTGTGGTTGAAGCCTGAAGCGCAGCCATCTGATCATCCTTCAGAAGGATCAGCTTTTTCAGGGTTGCGATCTGTTCCTCCAGATCCCGGAGTCGGCTCTTCTGTTCATTGTTCTCACGACTCAGGTTATCCATCTGTTCCCGGGTCATTCGGAGCTGATTCTGTAAGACGGCGTTTTCAGAGCCGTTACCACCACCGAGATCCTGCCCTGCACCGGCAGAATTATCCGAACCAACAATGCTCAACCGACCATCGTCTGACGCACCACTGCCGGTACGGTCCGCAGTTGAACGACGACTGGCGTCCAACTGTTCCATACGGGCCTGCCATTCACGATTCTGCCTTGCCACATCCGCAACAGATTCCTGATAACTGACAGAGGTAATTTCGTCATAATCAGGAATACGCAGGACCTGCCCCTTCTTGAGCTCATTAATATTGCCCCGCATAAAAGCCCCGGGGTTTTTACGCTGTATGGCCACCATGGTCTGCTGCACTGACAGCTCTCCGGACGGCCTGACAGCCCGGGCTATGCTCCACAGGTTGTCATTAGGCTGAACCTTATAACTTTTTTCCGCTTGTACGACAGAGCCATCCTGTCCGGAAGACATGGCCTGACGTGCATTTGAAACAGGCTGATCATTAATCGTCCGGGTTTGAGGCTGGTAAACCGGTTCTCTGGGAGGAAGATAGTCTTTCCTCTGAATACTTGAAGGTTCAATATAAGGTCCGGGTTGCTGAATGGGCGGGCGGGTTCTGGCTGGTTCAACCGGTTGCGCAGGCGCTTCACTGAACGAAGGGGGGTCAAGCAGCAACGTATACTCTCTGAGCAGCCTGCCGCTGGGCCAGTAGACTTCCATCAAAAAGTTAAGATACGGTTCCCGAACGGCGTCAGCACTGGTGACATGAATATATCCAGTCCCATCTTCACGAATTTTTGTTTTGAAATTAATACCTGACAAGGAAAGAGGACGATCAATGCCTGCCCGCTGAAAATCACTGCGACTGGCCATGGTGGGCAGAATTTCGTTGCGGGTAAGATCCCTGAGTTGCAGTAGTTCTATTTCAGCGTCCAAAGGCTGGTTCAGGGTTGAATGCAAGGTCACTTCACCCAGCCCCAGAGCCTTTGCCAGGCCCGGAGCCAAAGCCACTGCTATAGCCGTAACTACTACAAGCTTCTGTAGTTTCATCATGAATCCTTGTTGTTTTTTACTGGAAAAGCCTGCAGACATCGCAGTAGGCCTCTCTCTTTTCCAGAATTCAACCTGCCCCTTTTTTGCAGATGTAGTCTTCGTCGGCAACCACGACAAAAACTACAATCTGGATTTATTGTTCTTTCTTCAAACAGGAACAATTCGGGACTCTAATTATTAAAGCTAAGGTATCATTTTAAAAAGTCTTTTAGCAATATTTCTGCCATGTCAATAGTGCTCATGGCCGCACGACGTACAGGGTCTGCCACCAGCCACAACGCCAGCTGCCCGGCAAACCTTGCCTGCTGCCGGATTCGCCCGACAACAATGGTATCGTTTCCGGCAACGGTCTCAACGGTAGGAAAGTCATCTCCTGCCGTCAGCTCCACGCCCTGAATATCTGCCAGCAACTCCCTGACTGTATCTGCCTCAGCCGGTTTATCGAGTTCCAGTTGAATGGAAAGGCTGTCACCAAAAAAGACCGGTACTCTGACACAGGTTGGATTGATCCGAACATCTGAACTGCCAAGACCTTCAATCAGTTCGGAAATCATGCTCTGTTCTACAGAAGTACTGCCGTTACTGTTTAGCTCGCCCACCTGTGGCAACAGGTTAAACGCCATGCGTCCGCCGGATACAGGTTTGCCATTCAGCAACTCGATGGTCTGCTTTCTCAGATCATTAATGCCATCATTACCCAGACCCGATACCGACTGACACACAGTGACACTGACCGAGTCAATACCCAGAGCTTCTTCCAGCGGTTTAAGTACGGGCAGCATCAACGCCGCCGGGCTGGACGGAACAACCGCTACTTTTGCTTCTCGTGCAGCTTCTATCTGGTCGTCATTAATTCCGGACATCATCAATGGCCCGGCCTGGCTGCCGGATCGGCCATCCATCACAAAACACCCAGCCTCAGTGGCTCTGCCAACCAGTTCATCAGAGGCTTTGCAGCCAACTGGCAGAATCAGCAGGTCAGCATCGATAAATTCGAACCCTTCCGCCTTCAGCAGCTCGACCTCCTGATCCTGAAAGCTGACGGCAGCATCCGACTCCGGGTCTTGTGCAATGGCATACAGGTTGCCAACCGGAAACACACGTTCATCCAACAGAGCCAGCAGGGCTTCACCATTCAGGCTTTGTGCGTCATATACCACTACATCGAACAGTTTGTTCATGCTTTCTCTCTACTTACTAGTGCTGAAAAGCGCTAATATCCATACATCATTATACTTGCAGAGGTCGAGCCCTATAAGTCCACTTGAAAGGCTTGGCCATCCTCTCATTGAAGAAATCTATAAAGCCATGAAGTCTGGTTTTCAGGTCTTCAGTTGATGTAAATGTGCCTCTTTTCAAGAACCGTCTCACCAAAATTGAAAACCAGATTTCAATTTGGTTCAGCCATGACGCATGCTTTGGTGTGTAATGGAATATAACTTTATGGGATGGGTCACTGAGGTAAGCCGCCCGAGTCTCCATATTTTTCAAAATACCTGACTTACCCTTGACGCCGAGTTCATCCGCTGGTGTGTTTCGATAGCTGCAACCTTCATGACAGCCGCTTCTGACATATGGGTATTCAATCTGTCCATGACCAGGTGCCAACCTGCCGCATTTGGATCGCTGGTTAAAACAATATCCAGCCAGTCAGAAAAATCTTGCTCCGTTCGAGTATCTCGAATAAGAGGAATTATTTTTCCTGTAACCACATCCATACCGGCCAGCAAAGCCTGCGTACCATGACGTGTATACTCAAATTCACGCTTTTCTATGTGACCCGGTTTGACCAGTTTGTTTGGTTTCACCGGCTCCAAAGCTTGCATACCTGTCTTTTCATCAAAAGAAACGGTATTGATGCCTTGTTCAGCGCGTTCAACTGCTTTCTGGTAGGTGTCACATATATCAGCGCAACGGATTTCAAACTCCTCGTCTTTTGGAGTATCAACCCAACCCTTGACCTTATCTGGACGAATGTCGGCCTGATTTTAAAAAACGCCCCACCTGCCTTTGTGAGATAGATGGGACGATTTTTGTGTCAACTGCCGCCATGGCTAATGAGTTTTCTGACCAGTGGCTGAAAGGGTAGCCATGATCTTCTGGCTTGTCGCAAGACAGAGCAATAATCTGGCAAATCTGCTCAGCAGTAAACTTAGGTGGAGTGCCTGGCCTTGGGGCTTCTTTTAGCTTTTCCAGAGTGGCCTGTTCATCGGATCGCTCGACCCAGTGTTTACGCCAGCGGGTAACTGTTTCTCTGGTGCATTTTAATTTTTTAGCTGTTCCGAGTAAGCTTTTTCCTTCTGCGCCGGCCAGTATGATTTTAGCCCTGAGGACAAGTGATTGACCACTTTTGCGCTTTCGAATTATGAGTTCAAGGTCTTTACGCTGTTGGTCTGACAGGTGGATTTTCTGGGTGTGTTTTGACTGCATCCGTGCTGCTTCTAACAAAGGAAAAGTTGTAAAACGGGTGCAGATCAAAACACAATTTCAGGTGCATGCATATTAGAGCTTTCCAGCACTAGGTATTGCTTTTCTCAAAGGCGCGGAATGTATCAGAAGCCACCACAAAAGTCGTGTTCAGCGAGTCATACCAATGCCGCTTTTTAAATATGACCATGAACAAGTCATTAAGAATCGCGGGACAATCCCCTGAAGGGCATAAAGGCGGAACGACGAGTAATACCAATTCCGTTTTCTAAATATGACCATGAGCAAGCCAATCCAAATCGCCGGGCAAGGAAGAACGACGAGTAATAGCTAGCTATTGCGAGGAGTTCTGACGCAGAACCAGCGGTTTGGATTGGCTGCGCAATTCATGTTTAGAAGACGGAATTGGTATAATAGCGAGCTACTGTCGAGTCAGCGGTAGGAACCTCCCCTTCCGCTGCTCACAGAACCGGACTTGAAAGTCTCCCCTCATCCGGCTCTTCTTATCCAACCGTTGGTCTCTGGCAAATCCGCCAGTGAACCATTAACGCGGGGACTCTTTTCGCAATACTTGCCAGCCATCGACCGGCTCTGGTCTTGCGTCCCCTCAATTTCTTGTATTTACCCATAGCCCGGCGAACGAGGGTGTCCTCCACATAGTGTCCTCCACATAGTAAAGGGCTTTCTTCGCAATCGAGTGCCAGAACTTACCAAAGTAGCCTATCCAGCCCCGCACACCATACTGGAAAAAGGCCAGTGGCAACAGGTTCAAACCCTTGAAATACCAAGCGATGGTCTGGATGCCCGGCTCAAAGATTTTGGCTATGTCAAGTTGTTCAGGACGATACTAAGAAGCTGTTCATGATCTTTTGAGGAAAGCGAAAATGGTGAGAAATTGTTGCTGTTTTTTGATCTCATGAGGCGCGTAGTGGTGCTACGCAACGAATGAGATCAAAAAACAGGGGCAATTTATCGACATTTGCAGCCCTCAATAAGATCGTGAACAGCTTCTAAAAGACCAGTGTCGCCATTACGTGATTTACTTGCCGGAAAATGCGCCTTTTCAACGCGATGACTTCATCCTGATCCATGATCGGCACTGGCAGATTGAGCAGTTTCACAGAGCAATCAAAAAAAAAGTATGTCAGATAGAGCATTTTCAGGTACGTAATGAACAGCCCGTAAGGACTCACATATTTGCCAGCATTTGAGTTTTGTTTATCTCCGGAAGATGCAGATAGCGCAAGAGTTTACGAATATTTATCCGCACCAACGAGGGTTGTTTAAAGAGGTGGTTGGCGCTTTCATTAAGTCTTTTGCAAAGGGAAAAGACTCCCTGCTACCAAAACTGCAGGCTCCATCAATGCGTAAGTCCTGATAGGTTATAAAAAGCTGTTTTATAACTCATATTTATACTATTCGCCGTAAAAATAAACACTATAATCTGCGCACTTTTCCTCAGGTGTTATGGATTCTGTATTTATGTTTAATCAGGCAGTAGCTGGCAAGGTGGGTTTCCAGACAAATCTCCCTGTAACTCGATACTGCGCACAGGTTGAATTTTGGTCATTGTTAGTTAAGGAGTCTAAAAATGAAACGGGTCTTAAAGGCTTTACCGGTTTTAGTGTTCTCAGTTACCTGTATGCAACTTGAAAAGTCCTATGCGAAAGGTGAAGAATCTGAACTCTTTACTCCTTCATCTTATTATTCTTCAAAGCGAGGACGAGTTTTGTCGCAAGTGGTTTCAAGTTACTTGTCTGTATCTTCACTAAGTGTTTACAGGGCTCTTGTGATCTCAGGAATAAGTCTTGGAGCAGGTTTTGGAATAGGTTATTCCGTAAAAGCATCTGAACATTCAAACCCAGAAGGATCATACACTGCTGATACCGCTGAAAGTATGCATTCCCCTGATAAATACAATCACACCGGGAATAGCTCTGCCGAATGTACTCACAACCAGTCTGGCCACGCCATGCCGTTGGTTCCCGAGGATTATCAGCAGTCCATCATCCAGCAATACAAGCTGATTCGTTTTGATATCAGTGATGACACACACAATTCTGACACAAAGAAAAAGCCAGGATATTTGTGGGCACGGGCTACTTTTCTTGATGCCCGTCCTCAGCACCTTGATCAAGACGACATCCGGCCAGCACTGTTTCCATTGAACAGTGGCTTTGATCCGGCTTTTCCCTATGGGAGGGCAAAGCAACTCTGTACTTCTCCATTACCGGAGCCTTTTACCAAAGATTTACGCTGCAATGATAATGAGCTAACCGGATTCTGTCGTATCAAGTTCCTTCAGGATGATGGCGAATTCGGAACACTGGTGGGCATGCTGGCCAATACTCCGGATGCTTACAGTGGGTGTCTGTTATCAAGCCGAGAGTCAGATCGATTTCTGGAGTCGCTGGGGGCTGAAACTCTGGTTCCAAGGGACATACTGGTCACTGATCGAGAGTATTACCAGATTAATGTCTTTACTAAAAAGGTGTCCTATGAATTTCAGGATCAGCCCAGAAAGCAGATACCATTTGCATCAACGGTACTGCTGTCTGGAAGTCTGCGTCACGAAACCTTATGTAAAAACGATGGTAGTCCCGGAACCCAATGGTACACCGACGGTGTTGCTGGTGATGGATATGGATGTGCAGGCTTAACGCCTTACGGGGACGAACTTGGCGATATTTCCTATTTTGTGCCGGTTCGACTGAAAGCCAGTGCCGTCAGGCGATCTGCTGTAACCTGGCAGGAAGTGCCATCAGAGAAGTGGCAAGCACCTGCTAACGAAGAAGTTAAGGAGTACTTCTGTTCCCCCAGAAAACCGTTCAAAGAATTCATTCTCGGTTCGGTGGGTGGGGAAAGAGGACGTAAGTTTTGTCGGTACATCGATACTACAGGAGAAAACGGCTTTGTCGCTACTACTAAACGGGGACGTATCGCGTCTGATTATCTGACCCCTCATATTGATAAAAACGTCGGCTGGGAGGCTTTTGCTGGCAATCTGCCAGAAAAAGCCGTTATTGCTGGTTTCAGTTTCTCAAATCCCAACAAAGTCAGCACGGATCCGGTCTATTTTTGCCGTTTTACGAATAACGGGTTCAGTACTTACGGCAAATATTTTGAGAAGGGCAAAGTCTGCAAATCTTCATTTGCAACGCCGGGCGGAAATTCGCATGCTCTTGTCGATTCAAAAAACTTTGAGATTTTGGTCACGCAATAACTGGCTTTGCCAATAAGGAATAGTCTAAAAATAACTTCCGCATTTCCGTCATCCCCGCGAAGGAGGCTGTCGCAAAACCCTACACAAGCAAGTATGATTCACCCATACTTGCTCTCTTGCCTGTCACATGACTACCAAACAAAAAAAACTGATAGATCGAACACCCCAGTTCAATCTTTTCCTTCAGGAACATGATTGTCCGGAAAAGCCTGAAGCAACTATTGCGTTTACAGGAGCTGAAAGGCGTTTTGTTGCCCCCAATCCTGAAGATATCACGGTGGGAAACGTCCTACTAAAACAGTATCTGGAGCAGGCCGGGCAGCGAACACCCAAGATTGTTGCTGACATGCTTGATCAGCAAAATTGGTCGGCCTTTGAGGAGCGTTACGCCAGCTCAGGCCGGCCGCCCTAAGCACCACGCAGCATGATGGGGCTTATTCTTTACGGCATTATGCAAGGCGTAACCCCATTACGTGCACTCGAAAGACTGGCTCGGCTGGATCTGGGTTGCATGTGGGTCAGCGGAGGTATTCACCCAGACCATGCCAATATTGGTCGTTTCATCAATATACACGAAGCTTCATTAACCGGTGATTTCTTTGATGAAATGGTTCAGTCTGTTCTGAAGGAAACAAACTCAGGAGGTCAGCGCCTGGCAGGAGATGGCACGACTATCGAGGCAGCTTGTTCCAACTACAACCTGATTAAAGAAGAAGCTGCCAGAGCTGCACAGGAAGAAGCCCGCAAGCAAGCAGACAAAGCCCCGGAAGATCCCAAATAGCAAGCACATCTTGAGCACACGACAAACGTCTTGGACACTCTGGTTGAGCAAAAGCAAAGCTGCGAGAGTCACGGACGAAAAGCAGATCAGACCAAAGTTAGCCCAACAGAACCGGAAGCCACTGTTCAAAAAATGAAGCGTAATCGGGGTTACGCACCCGGTTATACACCATCCATCCTGACGAACGAAAAAAGAGTAGTAGTTGCTCTGGCCGTTGACCCGACCAATGAAACTGCTGTGGTTCCGGAAATGCTGGATCAGACGGCTCGCACAACTGGTCAGACCCCGGAAGAGTTTTTGGTGGACGGCGGGTATTGCAATGAAACGGTTATTTCAACCACTTTAGAAGGGACATCAGCCTGCTTTGTTCTGCCGGTAAACCATCTGAAAAGCCTGTAAAGTGTAAGCGGTTCCATAAGATCCACTTCCGCTATGATCAGGCTGAAGATTCTTATATTTGCCCTGCCAGCCAAAAGCTGACGCTCTTGTACCCCCCTAAAGATCCATCTGCACCCAGCCGCCAAAGAGGTGTTCAGGCAAAGGAAGGCAATGGTTGAACCCGTTTTTGGCTACCTTAGAACCGTACAAAATCTTAACCGCTTTCGACATCGGGGTTTGAGCTCAGTTAAGCTGGAGTGCAGTTTACACCTGCTGGCCTACAACCTTAGCCGGGTTGTAGCAGCCCGTTTTTGGATTTATTTGATGCTGTTATCAGGCTATCAACGCCATAAAAGCCTTTTTGCGGTCTCTGGTATTGGATTAGACAGCCTCAGGCAGAAATTTGTATAAAATTACAGCATTTTGTGCTGAGACTGTTTTCGCCAGCGAAGTAGGGCTTTTGCAACAGCCTCCTTCGCGGGGATGACCAGCTGAACGGAAAAATGGGGAAGTTATTTTCAGACAAATCCTAAGCGTTTACAGCCTCCTCCTTTTTTCGCAGAGGATCAGAGGGTTCAATGTCTGACTCCAGTTCAGTAATTTCACGGCTAATAGTTTTCTGATCACAGCCCAGCACTTGGGATATATAACCAATGCCACCATGACCGAGTTTGAGAGCTTCAATAGCAGCATAGTGCCGACGATCCCTTTCGTTGAGCGATCGATAAAAAGTTCTCATGCGTTTTTTCACTAATGAGGGGTACGTGGCCATAGTCACCTCCAGCAATGGTTCAAAGTATTGACCATTGTCTGAGAGGTGCAAATCGGGAAGTTATTTTTAGACTATTCCTAACTCATGAATCAGAAAGAGACAAAGCGATTGCAACTCATTCGCTTTGTCTCTGCAGGCAGTTAAGTCTCTGCAGGCAGTTAAGAGGTTATATCAGGAAGGAATGCGAGTACCCTATACCAGTATATTCAACATTCTGCGCAGTGGTTCTGCCGCTCCCCACAGCAACTGGTCACCCACAGTAAATGCCGACAGATACTCATTACCCATATTCAGCTTACGCAAGCGCCCTACCGGAATATCCAGTTTGCCGGTCACGGCAGCCGGGGTCAGTTGTTGCATGGTGACATCGCGATCATTCGGCACCACAGATACCCAGTTGTTTGACTCAGCAATAATGCTTTCAATATCCGACATGGGAATATCCCGATTCAGTTTCAGAGTCAGTGCCTGACTGTGGCAACGCATGGCACCAATGCGAACACACACGCCATCAATGGGAATAATGCCACCGTTGTATAAGCCCAGAATCTTGTTGGTTTCTGACTGGGCTTTCCACTCTTCACGACTCTGACCATTATCCAGCTGCTTGTCGATGTAGGGAATCAGGCTACCTGCCAGCGGTACACCAAATTCACTCTGAGGCAAATCGCTACTACGCAACAGCTCCGAGGTTTTCCGGTCAATGTCCAGAATGGCACTGGATGGATCGGCCAGTTCACTGGCAACATTGTCACGAATACAACCCATCTGGTTGATCAGCTCACGCATGTTGCGCGCACCGGCACCACTGGCGGCCTGATAGGTCATGGCACTGACCCAGTCCACGAGACCTTCCCTGAACAATCCACCCACTGCCATCAGCATCAGACTAACCGTACAGTTACCGCCAATATAGTTCTTAACACCCGACTCCAGCGCCTGATCAATCACATGCCGGTTGACCGGATCCAGAACAATCACACTGTCGTCATTCATACGCAGGGACGAAGCCGCATCAATCCAGTAGCCATCCCAACCGCTGTCACGCAATGGCTGAAACACCTGTCCGGTGTAATCCCCACCCTGACAGGAAATAATGATATCCATTTCCCGCAGCGCATCGATAGAAAAAGCATCCTGCAAAGGCTGAACCGGCTTACCCACATCCGGGCCAGGCTGTCCATGCTGGGACGTGGTAAAAAACACCGGATCAACGCTGGCGAAATCATTCTCTTCGCGCATGCGCTCCATCAGCACCGAGCCAACCATGCCCCGCCAGCCGACCAGTCCGACTTTTTTCATACTACTCTCCTTGAAATTCAACGGTTCCCGTCCCTGCAAATCAATAAAGACGGGAACTTACTCATTTTTTCAGCAATATTATTCACTACTGCAAGCATTGAACCACAGCGTCACCCATCTCAGCCGTCGTCACTACACGACAACCTTCTGAGGCAATATCACCCGTGCGCAAGCCCTGATCCAGTACTTCACCCACCGCCTGTTCAATGGCATCTGCCGCCGCTATTTCGCCGAGAGAATAACGCAGCAGCATAGCCAGAGACAGTATCTGCGCCAGTGGGTTCGCTTTGCCCTGACCGGCAATATCAGGAGCAGAGCCATGCACCGGCTCATACATACCCTGATTCTTTTCATTCAAGGAAGCGGAAGGCAACATACCAATGGAACCGGTTAACATTGCCGCACAGTCGCTCAGAATATCGCCGAACATATTGCCGGTCACCACCACATCAAACTGTTTTGGCTCACGCACCAACTGCATGGTGGCGTTATCAACATACATATGACTCAGCTCAACGTCACTGTAATCATCTGCCATGCCTGAAACCAGCTCACGCCACAACGCAGTTACTTCCAGAACGTTGGACTTATCCACCGAACACAGTCGTCCATTGCGTTTCTGCGCCGCCTCAAACGCTACTTTAGCGATGCGTTTGATTTCCGATTCCCGGTACACGTAGGTGTTGTAACCTTCCCGTTCACCATTTTCCAATGTGCGCACACCGCGAGGCTCACCAAAATAAATACCTCCGGTAAGCTCCCGAACAATCAGAATATCCAAACCGGCCACCAGCTCGGCTTTCAGGCTGGACGCTGCAGCCAGCTGTGGAAACAGAATAGCCGGACGCAGGTTGGCAAACAGGTCAAGTTCAGAACGAAGCCCCAGCAAGCCTTTTTCCGGGCGGTTTGCCATGGGCTGATCATCCCACTTTGGACCTCCCACGGCACCAAACAGAATGGCGTCGGACTGTTTTGCCAGTTTCAGTGTTTCTGCGGGCAAAGGTGTACCTTCGGCATCAATGGCAGCACCGCCCACCAGCGCATGACTGACTTCAATATCCAGACTGAAAAGTTGTTTAATAACATCCAGCACTTTCAGCGCTTCCGCTACAATCTCGGGACCAATACCATCACCGGGCAAACATAAAATCTGGCGACTCATTATTTTTTTCTCCTTAGGGGGCTGTGCGAGAATAGCGCCCGTAGCGAGGATGGCAGAAAATTGAGAATGAAAAGTCGGTTTTGTGAGGAGAATAGCAAGCTATTTGACGAACAAAAACGACTTTTCAGACCAATTTGCTGCCACCGCAGTAGGGCAGTCTATTCTCGCACAGCCCCCAAGCCTTTACTTAATTAAACAGCCATGGCTGTGCGTCAATATGCTTTTGTTCAAACGCCTTGATGGCATCACTTTCCTGAAGGGTCAGCCCAATGTCGTCCAGACCTTTTAACAGGCAGTCACTGCGAAATTCGTCTACGGTAAACGACATCTCCTGACCATCTTCGAGCACCACTATCTGACGCTCAAGGTCAACGGTTAACTGATAGCCTTCATTACTTTCCACCAAAGCGAACAACTGTTCTACCTGCTCTTCAGACAGCGTGATCGGTAACAGACCATTCTTGAAACAATTGTTATAAAAAATCTCGGCAAAGCTCGGTGCAATCACGCAGCGAATACCAAAATCATCCAGCGCCCAGGGAGCATGTTCACGACTGGAGCCGCAACCAAAGTTCTGACGCGCCAGCAAAATAGAGGTATCCAGATAACGAGCCTGATTCAGCACAAACGATTCATTCAAAGGTCGCTGACTGCAATCCTGACCGGGCTGACCTTCGTCCAGATACCGCAGTTCATCGAACAGGTTAGGACCAAAGCCTGTCCGCTTGATGGATTTAAGAAACTGTTTGGGAATAATCATGTCGGTATCGACATTGGCACGATCCAGCGGTGCCACAATACCCTGATGAACGGTAAATGCCTTCATGACTTAAACCCCTTCTTCCACAACTTGTTCCATAAATGGTGCCATCAATTCACGAACATCCGTGAAGTGCCCTGCCACTGCTGCCGCTGCTGCCATAGCCGGACTGACCAGATGCGTGCGACCACCAAAACCCTGTCGTCCTTCGAAGTTTCGGTTGGATGTCGAAGCACAATGTTCGCCAGCGCCCAATTTATCGGCATTCATTGCCAGACACATGGAACAGCCCGGCTCACGCCACTGAAGCCCCGCTTCGGTAAAGATAAGGTGCAAACCTTCCTGTTCAGCCTGCGTCTTGACCAGACCGGAACCCGGCACCACCAGTGCTTCTTTAACACTCTGCGCTACCTTACGACCTTTTACGACAGCTGCCGCTTCACGCAGATCTTCTATACGGGAGTTAGTGCAGGAGCCAATAAAAACACGGTCAACCGGAATATCAGTGATCTTCATACCGCCAGTTAGCCCCATGTATTCCAGCGCACGACCATAGCCTTCTGCTTCGCTCGCCTCTGGCACACAGGCATCAACAGGTAATACCATTTCCGGTGATGTGCCCCAGGTGACCTGAGGCTTGATGTCTTCCCCTTTGAGCACCACAACCTGATCAAATACGGCATCATCATCAGAGTGAAGATCAGACCAGACCGAAACGGCCTGTTCCCACTGTTCACCAGCTGGCGCAAATGGACGACCTTTGACGTATTCCAAAGTGACGTCATCCACTGCCACCATACCGGCACGAGCACCTGCTTCAATGGCCATATTACAAATGGTCATACGGCCCTCCATGCTAAGAGCCCGAATCACATCACCACCAAACTCAATGGCGTAACCCGTACCACCGGCAGTGCCGATCTCTCCAATAATCGCCAACACAATATCTTTGGCAGTGACGCCGACACCCAGCTCACCGTCCACACGTACCAGCATGTTTTTCATTTTTTTGGTCACCAGGCACTGGGTGGCCAGTACATGCTCAACTTCCGAAGTGCCAATACCATGAGCCAGCGCACCAAAGGCACCGTGGGTTGATGTGTGGGAATCACCACACACCACCGCCATACCCGGCAGGGTGGCACCCTGTTCCGGGCCAATCACATGCACAATACCCTGACGTCGATCCTGCATATCAAACTGGGTAATGCCAAAATCATCGCAGTTCTCATCCAGTGTTTTAACCTGAATTCTGGAAATGGGATCAGCAATCCCTTCAATGCCACTTTCACGTTCAGCTGCCGTTGTCGGCACATTGTGATCCGGGGTAGCAAGATTGGCATTGATGCGCCAGGGTTGGCGACCCACCAGTCGTAATCCTTCAAAGGCCTGCGGAGAGGTCACCTCATGCAGCAGATGACGATCAATATAAATCAGGGCAGAGCCATCTTCCCGTTGCTTGACGAGATGACTGTCCCACAGCTTGTCGTACAGGGTTTTGCCTGACATAGCGCTTCCTCCCATTGACGATTCCCCTTGTGAACACTGCTTTGCTGCTACGAAAAAACAGTAGCGAAAGCAGCATTAATAATGATTATCTTTGTTCTGGCTCATCCTAGAGCGAATCATTGAATTACTCAAATTCATCTTTTTTATGCTATTAATAACAATATGGAATAGTTAAATCTCCACGAGACTAGAACACCTTTTTATGGATATTCCCAGCCTTACCGCCTTTTTGTCGGTTGCCGAATGTGGCTCCTTCTCCATGGCTGCCGAACAGCTGCATCTGACCCAACCCGCCGTCAGTAAGCGGATTGCCAGTCTGGAGCAGCAGCTGGGCACGCCCTTGTTTGACCGGAAAAAGTTTGACCGGAAAAACACCTCCGGCAGTCGGCGAACCCACCTGAATGAAGCCGGTCGCACATTGTTGCCCAAAGCCCGACAGATGCTTGAATTGATGCAGGATACACGACAGCAGATAACAAACCTCAAGACCCAGATCAAAGGACCGCTGCGTTTAGCCACCAGCCATCACATTGGTTTAAGACGTCTACCTGAAGTCCTGAAAAAATTTGCCCGAACCTGGCCAGATGTGACACTGGATATAAAATTTGTCGATTCAGAAGCGGCTTATGAACTGTTGCACCGGGGCGAAGTGGAACTGGGGATTATTACGCTGGCGCCCGCGAATCCGGAAGGCGTTCTGTCCCAGAAGTTATGGAACGACCCACTGGTCTTTATGGCTTGCAGGGAACATCCGCTGGCGCAGATAAAAGACCGGATCTCACCCAGAGCTCTTTGTCAGTATCAGGCGGTATTACCCGATCCCGGCACCTTTACTTACCGACTGGTACAAAACCTGTTTGACCAGCAGGGACTGCCCCTGCAGACCGCCATGTCTTCGAATTATCTGGAAACCATACGAATGCTGACCGCTATAGGCATAGCATGGAGCCTATTGCCCAAATCCATGCTGGGTGAAGACCTGGTTGAATTAAAAACCGGTGTTAAACCACCGGTCAGGGAGTTAGGCTACATTCGGCATGAGCACAGAACCCTGTCGAATGCAGCCAGAGTCTTTCTGGAGCGGCTGGATAATGCTCAAGTGGAAGTGACGGAGGTGACGGTCACCGACACGTTATCCTGAGAGCCTGCTTTGTATGCCAATTCCGCAAGATGCGCTGCAATGGCAGCATTGGTCATATCTTCCTTACCAAGGGCATTGGTGACCACCTTACCCACGGTTTCAGAAGTGGCAACATCAAACAAACCATCACAAGCCTGTACCAGTTTAAAACCTGCCCAACCAGCAGCGGGCCTGGTCAGCTTGGTCACCTTGGGTCTGGCACTTATAGCACCATAGGAATAGTGATCCCCCATACTGCGTGCAACGGCAGAGCCGCCACTGACACGCCATGCACCAGACATGGCCTGATAGGCCTCACCACCACGCTTTTCAATACCTTTCTGGTATTTTTTATCATCAGGCTTCGCATCTTCACTAAGCTGTTTCACACCACCATCGGGTGCTATCAGAACCGCCCTGGCGTCGCCGAGGTTGGCAGTCCAGAGATCATCACCGACCTGAAGCACCACGTTAGCCGTTGTACCTGAAATGGGTTGATCCGCAGGCGGTTTATAACTATTACTCGCATCCACAAAGGCTAATTTAAGGGCGTTCATCATTCGGGTATCATCAAGAGACCTTGGGTTACCTTCCTGCAGGCGTTTTTTCAGGAACCTGACCAGATTTGTTTTCGCATGCCTTGCCGCCACATCACCACCATGACCGTCAAATACCCCGGTTAATTTGATGGTTTTTGTCCCTTCACGGGTTTTTATCCGGAATGTCGTGCAAAGAACCTCATCTTCCATCTCTTTGCGGCGACCTTCACAATGCGCAACCCCGGTAGATGTCTGGGCTTCGGTATGAAATTCAGACGCCCTTTCCCTTACATCACCGTCCTTGACCTCAAAAGGTTCTAACTCGATTCGCCCCTGTTTCAATCCGGCAATGTCACTGATTCTTTCGTCAGATGCCTTTCCCCATCGCTCATCCGCCAGTTTGTCAAACTCAACAGCTGCACGGATTTTAAAGTCCTTGATATCTTCTCCCTGTTTAATCTTCTGTTTAGCTTCTTCAAGCAGCTGATTCTCTGTCTTCTGCTGATTATCTGCAGCTTTCATTTCATGTTGAAGTTTCGAGGCAACCACTTCAGGATCAGTGACAACGGCATACTCAAGCTCAAGGTTGTCCTCTATTCTCAGAGGGTCAATTTTTTTATCTCTCCCAGTCATATACGCACGCCAGTTATCTTTTACCGTTACCGGTATGACCCAGGTGTTTCGAGCCGCAGTTTCTCGGGTAGTTGAGTGCGCTTCAATAAAGCTAGCCGCTTCTTTGACCGTAACGACTTTTGAGTCTTTAGAAGTCACGGAATCATCAGGGCGAACAGAATTCTGTATCATGTAGCCCAGGTGTCTGACAGCAGCACTCCGCTGCTGGAGCGTCTTGTTCTCAAGTTCTTTCAAGGTGTAATCAACCCGACCCTTCAGTGCCGGGATCACTTTAGCCACCACTTTTAGAAACCTGGCTTTCCATTTACCTGCCTCACCGGTGCGGAAGTGACCATTATCAAGCCTCAGTAACGCATCCTCACTGCCAGCCGTCCTTTCAGCCAGTCTTTTTAACTGCGCCGTATTTTCCGAGAATTCCTGCCGCACCGGCGGTAGAGAGGGCTTCCTGATCATAGCCCGAATATTTCATAAAAGGAGGCAAGTTCCGCCCAATCACTTGATATAATTGGGTCGACCAAAAGAAAGCTTCGGAAGAAGCAAACCGGAACTTGCCATGCCCAAATCTACACAAGAACAGCTTCGTTTTCATCCCTCAAATGGAAAAACCATCCGGGCAGACTTCAATGGTGGGGAGTTATCTTCTGACTTTGGCACTCTGCTGCTACGGGAAACCATTCTGCAGAGCGGTCTTATCTGCAAAATGACTGATGCCATCAATGACAGACGCCATCAATCCTATATCGACCACTCCCTGAAAGAACTTCTGGTTCAGCGGGTTCTGCAAATGGCCTGCGGCTATGAAGATGCCAACGACAGTAACCGTTTGCGTAAAGACCCTATGTTCAAACTGGCCACTGGTCGCAATCCGTTGGACAGCGATAACCATCTCGCATCAGCGCCCACTTTTACCCGGCTGGGACAATCTATGACCCGCTCCGACATTTACAGGATGGCTGAAGCATTTGTGCATCACTTTATCAGCAGTTACAAGCTGCCACCTCCGGTGATCGTTATCGATCTTGATCATACACCGGCCATTACTCATGGTGGCCAGCAGATGAACCTGTTTAATGCCAAATATCAGGACTACTGCTACTTGCCCCTGATGATTTTTGAGGGACTCAGCGGCAAGCTGATTACGGCGATTCTTCGTCCGGGGAAAACCCCAACGGGCAAGGAAAATGCAGCTATTCTCGAACGGGTCATTCGGCTGCTTCGGAAAAAGTGGCCGAAAACCCATCTACTGGTTCGGGGAGACAGCCACTTCGCTCAACCAGAGTTAATGTGGGTGGTTCAGAATGCCCCTCATTCGGATTATGTCTTGGGCAAAGGTGCAGGCCACAAAACGGCTTTGCGGCCAAAAGCCAAAGAGTTGTTGGATGAAGCGCGTCAAGCTCTGAAGGTCAAGACTGAGCTGGCAAGACTGAACAACATGCCAGAACCTGATCGGCTCAGACTTTACGGGGAAGCAGAATACCAGGCCAAGAGCTGGAAAGGTCTCGATACCCGGATAATTTACAAGGCGGAGGTCAACCAAAAAGGCGACAACCCTCGTTTCATTGTGACGTCGATGAAGGAAGCTTCTCCAGAGGTAATTTATGAAGAGCTTTACTGTCCAAGAGGACAGGATGAGAACTTCATCAAACATCTGAAAAGTGATCTGTCCGGCGACAGATTGTCCGATCAGGGCTTTTTGGCTAACCATTTGAGAATGTTTTATGCCTGTGCCGCTTATGTTTTGCACTATGAGTTAAGAACCAAGACTTTGAAAGGTACGGAGCTGGAAAAAGCGCAGCCATCAACGGTGATCATGAAGCTCTGTAAAGTTGCAGTCAAAGTGGTTGAATATAAAGACCGAATTAAACTTCATCTGCCACGTAGCTGCCCATTCAAGAGGCTTTTGCAGCATGTGACAGAAGTCTTTTACCAGATGCCGATACTTCGACCGGGGTAGCAACTTTCATAATACTCAATCAAGGTACATAGCAACCAGATGAAAGAGCTTTGGGGCTTTCCGTTATCCTGAAATAGCAGGATTCGTTGATTAGCGTCTAATCTGTAAGCAAGTATGGGCTGCAATGTCTTTCACATGGTTAACAGAGCAACAGGCTTGCGGAAAAGTCCAAAATTAAGAGGATGGGATGGTAGTTGCTGCTTGTTTATGAAATATCCGGGATAGGTAATGTCCTTGGTTTTCAGTTTATCCAGAGTCACTACTCTTTAATCTAGGAGGCTGACCGAGAATAGCGCCCGTAGCGAGGATCGTAGAAAATTGAGGATAAAAATTCGGTTTTGAGAGGAGAATAGCGAGCTATTTGACGAACAAAAGTGGATTTTTAGACCAATTTACTACGACCGCACGACGGCATGGATGCCGGAGCTAGGAGCCTGTCGGACTTACCACTGACCTACTGCGAAAAAGCCGGATTTGGCCATTTTTGACGATCCTTTTCGTTGAATAGCTCGCTATTCGCCTCAAATGATCGTCAAAACTGTCTCAAACCGGTCTTTTTCTCGCTACGGTCGGCTAAGTCCGACAGGCTCCTAGGGCAACGCAGGAGCAGTTGCCGGTAGGGCAGACTATTCTCGGACAGCCTCCTAGTCGTCCGTTCATCAGTATTTCCAAGGGTTAACGCAAATCAAGATTTTGCAGCTTCAGGACGATATTAATACCAGAGTATATATTTGCTTCGGAGGCAGCTTTGTCATCACCTGTTCAACCCGGACCCGGTAGCTCAGGCCAACTATTCAATACCAGTGACAACAATTCTGGTTCTGAAGAAAACAGGAAAGCCCCTGACCGGAAACAACTTCCCGGGAGCAATGATGATTATCCAACAGCTTCGAGCAAACCTGTCCGGAAAAGAAACGTCAGTATCGACGACAGGGCTTCAAAATTATGCCGTACAAGGTCAGACTCCTTTTCAGGTATGTATACGTGGAGTCATCCTACCCAGTTGAGTCGCTCTTCTTCGATTGATAGCATCAAAGAGCTGTATAGCGATCCCTTTGATACAGACTTTTCAGGTTCTGACAGTGAAACATCTGTACCTTTCAAAACAGTTTCCGTAAAAGACGATGAACAAACGATGACTGTCGCAATGTCTGCGAAGCGCGCGCAACTATTAAGTGAGTTAGCCACAGGTCTGTCAAGTGATGTGGATTTAAGCAAGGAATATGAAGCAATGGTGAATAGAGTGAAAAGCTATTCTGCCTCTTCCGCCATATTAAAGCAGCCTGACCAATGGCCTGAACAGGAAATCATAAGTCTGTGTCAGGAGGCAATCGATTACACGCGCACCCAGAAACTCGCAGAGCCTACGCACTCAAGAGACCCAAGATGGCCATCTCTGCCTTCAGATGAAATGACTGCATCGGACAAAACTTACATTCATGAAATGGTAGTGGGCCAGAACTGTTATATCGCGTGAATATTGACCCCAAACTCAACTTTATTAATCAATAATCCAATAACAATATCGTGCATCTTTTCGAGCTTTGAAAAACAAATTGTCTTTCTGGCCAACCGTTTAATCCAAGTCCGAAAATTAAGGTTTTTACGCTCTATCTTCTGAGTGTTTGCTTTACCAATAATATGCATGTTTTCATCAAGGTGTCGCTCATAGGCTCCCCAATCATCGGTGTAAAATTTATTAATACCAAATGGCTTCAGAAGTGTTTTGAGTTCTTTAAAAACTTCATCTTTCCGTTTTCCGAAAACATAAGCAAGCACGGTATTTGTAGCGTGATCAACAGCATACCAAAGCCAGCGTTGGTTCGATTTATCATGAACATACGACCACTGCTCATCTAGCTCAGCCTCTTGGCAGACAAGCCCTACATGAATAATCGCATCTGACTTGAGATCAATAGTTTGAATATTTGGGTTGACCTTTACCAGACCGCTTTCTTTTTTTTTAGAGTCTTTATTACTGTTGTCTTGCTTATTCCGAGTACTTTACTTGTATCCCTGATTCCGCTGCCATTTATTGCCATATCGATGATTTTTTCTTTAACGCCAGGCTCACAGGCCTTGTAGCGATATTCAAGCATGAAGGTTTTGATTTCACATTTGTCATTACAGCAATAGTATCGTGGAACATCATGAGTGCTGTATCCGAAAGGCCGAACTTGGTTACTGCCACATGTTGTACAGAGGACTTGCGTAAGGCACATTTTTAAACCGCATTTTTCAAAGTTGCCGAATGTCGTATTTTAGCAGACAGGGCTAGAATCACAGAACTGTGCCACTACCCATGAAATCAATCCTCTTCTTAATCTCTGCCACGAGATTGCTTTTTTTTCCAGTGAGAAGGTATTAACGGAAAATCAGCGAAACCACCTTTTCTCGCAACTGGTATCCTACATTGTTACGGATCAGAAGCTGGCAAAGTGTGGCGATTTCGCACATGTAGCGGTCAGCCATCTGCTGCCCAGGTTAACTGAATATCAACTGCCAGCCCGTCTGGTGATGATGAACATGATTTTTAAGAGGAACCAGCGGACAGACCCAGACGAAGCTGAAACGTTTACAGGCAATCATATTGTCCTTCTTGTTGTGCCACAAACGGATAAAGTAGATGGCAACGAGCTTGATAACCCTGATGCCATCATAGTTGACCCCATGCTGGGAGTCATAACAGAAAAAAGAGAGCTGGAGATTAGCTATGCCATCAACATTGAAAAAGAAATGAATTTTTCCGACATTGACCAGTTGCTGCTCTCATATGCCTTTTTTGATGAAGTGGAAAAGCCAGAGAGTCTGTGAAATACAATACTCTCAAGGATATGATGGGATGGCATTAGCAAAAATCAGTTTTCACATGACTGAATGAAGCTGTTTATCTGCCCGTTCAAATATTTTTTCAACGCATGACTTATTTTCACTTTCATTAACGCATCGACCAGATTATAGTCACTTCGCAATTCATACACATGGAGTCTGTCGCATGTTCAAAGCACTCGTTCTTGAACAACAGGACAAACAAACCCTGTCTTCCATCCAGCAACTGGATGAATCCACCTTACCGGAAGGTGACGTACTGGTCGCCGTCGATTACTCATCCCTGAATTACAAAGACGGACTCGCCATTACCGGCAAAGGTAAAATTATTCGCGACTTTCCCATGGTACCGGGCATCGACTTTGCCGGCACCGTGATCGAATCCTCCGGCAGCGACTTCAGCGAAGGTGACAAGGTCGTGTTAACCGGCTGGGGTGTCGGCGAAAATCACTGGGGCGGTATGGCTGAAAAAGCCCGTGTCAAAGCCAGTCAGCTGGTTAAGCTGCCCGCCGGGCTGGATGAACGCAAAGCGATGATGATTGGCACCGCAGGTCTGACCGCCATGCTGTGTGTCATGGATCTGGAAGCAGCTGGCATTACGCCTGAAAAAGGTGAAATTCTGGTCACCGGCGCCAGCGGTGGTGTTGGCAGTGTTGCGGTCAACCTGCTGGCGACACTGGGCTATGACGTAGTAGCCGTTTCCGGTCGCCCTGAAAACACCCCTATGCTGGAAGCACTGGGTGCCAAACGCGTGATGGACCGTTCCGAATTTACTGAAAACGCCCGTCCGCTGGATCGCCAGTACTGGGCAGGTGCCGTAGATACAGTGGGCAGCTCTGTACTGGCTAAAGTTCTGTCTCAGGTAAAATACGAAGGCGCTGTCGCAGCCTGCGGTCTGGCTGGCGGTTTTGATCTGCCAACCACTGTCATGCCTTTCATTCTGCGTGGCGTGAAGCTGCTCGGCGTAGACTCTGTCATGTGCCCGCTTGCCAAGCGTAATGAAGCCTGGAAGCGACTGGCCGAGTTGCTGCCGGAATCCTATTACGAAGCCGCCTGTACTGAAATTGCTCTGGAACAGGTAGCAGAACAGGCCGAAGCCATCACTCGCGGTCAGGTGACTGGCCGTACCCTCATCCGTCTCAAGTAAACCTTTGACGACCATGGATTGAATGCATTAACCAATGTATTCAATCCATAAGCCACCTGCCGTATTTTCTTCTAAGATTATCCTCAGACACTCTCCTAGTCTGTCGCACATTTCACTGCACGGACTTCCCGTATCTGATGCCGGATAATGAACATACGCCCCGTTCTCTATGTTATTGGTCTGTTTTTAACGGTTCTCTCGCTGCTCATGCTGGTGCCTGCTTTTTACGACTTTCTGGTTCACGAACCAGGTAAGTTTGCATTCGTCTGGTCTGCAGCCGCCACCGCTCTCACAGGGTTAATACTGTACGTCTGCTGTCGAACAAAAGAGTTCAACCTGAAATCGCGGCAGATTTTTCTGCTGACGAACCTCACCTGGCTGACCCTCAGTGCCTTTGCCGCCCTGCCCTTGTGGATACAGCTGGACATCAGTTATACCGATGCCTTTTTCGAAACCATGTCCGCCATCACCACCACCGGTTCAACCGTGCTGACAGGGCTCGATAACATGAACAAAGGTGTGTTGCTGTGGCGCTCATTATTGCAGTGGCTGGGTGGAATCGGCTTTATTGTCATCGCTGTCGCGGTTCTGCCTTTTCTCAAAGTGGGCGGCATGCGCCTGTTCCAGAGTGAATCATCAGACTGGTCAGATAAAGTCATGCCACGCTCTGGCAGTATTGCCAAGCGCATTGTTTGCATTTATCTCGGGCTAACCATTTTTTGTGCTTACCTGTTTTTTCTGGGCGGCATGAACGGCTTCGAAGCCATTAATCATGCGATGACCACCCTGTCCACAGGCGGTTATTCCACCTCGGACAACTCAATGGGGCAATTCACAAACCCCTTTATTCACTGGAACGCCACCCTGTTTATGCTGTTAGGCGGCTTACCCTTTGTACTGTTTGTGAAGTTTCTCAAGGGTGACCACAAAGCGCTTATAGAAGACACTCAGGTGGTAAACTTTGTGCAGTTTTTGCTGATCATCTGGATTGGTTTCAGTATCTGGCTGTTCATGCACTCCAGCTACAACTTCTTGGAATCCCTGACACTGGTTGCCTTTAATACGACATCCGTCGTCACAACCACGGGCTATGCCCTGACCGACTACACCTTGTGGGGTGGCTTTGCCGCCACCTTTTTCTTCTTCCTGACTTTTGTGGGTGGCTGCTCAGGCTCGACCGCCGGAGGCATAAAAATATTTCGCTTTGAAATCGGTGCAAAACTATTGATGATTCAGCTCAAACAGCTGGCACACCCCAGAGCCTGCTTTGTGCAAAGCTATAACGGACAGCAAATTGGCAGCGATATTTTACGTTCACTGATTGCTTTCAGCTTTTTCTTCGGGCTTCTGGTCAGCCTGCTGACCCTGTTGCTTAGTCTGCTTGGACTGGATCTTGTCACCAGCTTAAGTGGCGCAGCCACCGCCATTGCCAATGTTGGTCCCGGTCTTGGTGACATCATCGGGCCTGCCGGAAACTTTGCCTCTCTGCCGGATGCAGCCAAGTGGTTACTCAGTCTGGGAATGCTGATGGGACGGCTGGAAGTTATCACCGTTCTGGTGCTGTTTACGCCTCAGTTCTGGAAGGGCTGAACCATCAGATTATGGCTAAAACACATTGTTACAAATGTTACAGAGCCTTACGGCAAAAAATGACCTAAATCATGCGGGATTCTAACGCGATCTTGTAGTATCCTTGCCGAATTCCCATTTTGTTGTTGTATTTTCATTCGTTTTGAATCGTCCTGAAAATACTCTGTAGACCGAGTCCCTCAAGCGAACCGATGAACAATATTCTTCCTACCCACCTGGTCAGCCAGTTTCGTCAGCGCGCGGAGCAACATCCTGAAAACATAGCTCTGCGTTATTCCCGTGGCGACCACTGGCATGACATCCAGTGGCGTCAGCTCCTCGAGTCTGTGAATCAGACCAGTCTGGCTCTACTGAATGCCGATCTGCCCATTCAGGGTAATGTTGGTCTGTGGTCGCGTAATATGCCCGAGTGGACGATTACGGATTTTGCCTGCATGCAGGTACGTGGCGTCAGTGTGCCACTGTACCCGACCAGCACTCCGGATCAGGTGCTTTATATTATTGATGAAGCTGAAGTTGAAATACTGTTTGTTGGTGAACAACCCCAGTTCGATGGCGCTCTGGAGCTGCTCGGTAAAGCGATCCATCTGAAAAGCATCATTGTTTTTGATGACAGTGTCGATCTGAAGGGCTGTGAAAGCGCCCAGTACTTCAAAGACTTTCTGGCAAACGCCAAAACAGCTACTGCCCAGCTGGAAGATCGTCTAACCAGCCGCAATATGGACGACCTGTTTACCCTGATTTACACCTCCGGCACAACAGGCAATCCCAAAGGCGTCATGCTGGACTATGCCAATATGGCCGCTTCATTCGATGCCCATGACAAGCTGATTCACGTCGATCATACAGACTCCTCACTGGCACTGCTGCCTTTGAGTCATATCTTTGAACGTGGCTGGTCTGGTTACGCTCTGTGTCGTGGCGTGGTGAATAACTATGTGCGCGATCCGGCAGAAGTTGCCAGCATGCTCAAGGCCGTCAAACCTACAGTGATGTGTTCAGTACCCCGCCTGTTTGAAAAAATCTACACCGGCGTTCACACCAAGGTCGCTCAGGGGTCGCTGGCAAAGAGAATGATTTTCAAACTGGCAGGCAAAATCGGTTACAAAACCATGGATCTGCATCGTCAAGGCAAACCGGTACCGGGCTATTTACAAAGCCTGAACCGGTTGGCCGACAAGCTGGTATTCAGCAAGATCAAAGAAGGTCTTGGTGGTCGCATCCGCTTCATGCCTTGTGGCGGTGCGCGACTGGACGACGATATCTGTAAGTTTTTCCACGCCATGGGCATCAACGTCAAAATCGGCTACGGCATGACCGAAACCGTTGCCACCGTCACCTGCTACCGGGATACCGGCTTCCAGTTTGGCAGCTGTGGCAACCCACTGCCGGGGGTTCAGGTCAAAATCGGTGACGGCGGTGAAATTCTGGTGAAAGGCGGTATCGTGATGCGCGGTTACTACAAGAAACCCGAAGAAACGGCCAAAACCTTTGATGCCGATGGCTGGCTGAAAACCGGCGATGCCGGTCTGGTTGACGAAACCGGACAGCTGCGCATTACGGACCGCATCAAAGAGTTGATGAAAACCTCCAACGGTAAGTACATTGCGCCTCAGCATATTGAGGGCACGCTAGGCAAAGATCGCTTTATTGAGCAGATAGCAATCGTTGCTGATGCGAAAAACTATGTTTCAGCTCTGATCGTACCTGCCTTTGAAGCACTGGAAGAGTACGCCAAGGAAATGAACCTGAAGTACGAAAACAAGATGGATCTGATTCGCAATACTGACATCCAGAAACTGTTTCAGGAGCGTCTGGACAGCATTCAGAACGAACTGGCCCGTTTCGAACAGGTGAAAAAGTTCACGCTGCTGCCTCGTGAGTTCTCCATCGAACTGGGTGAAATCACTCCGACCCTGAAGCTGCGCAGAAAAATCATCATGGAGCGATTCAAGAAGGAAATCGACGCCATGTACGGCAAGCCAGCCACCAGCCATTAAGCAAGCTTTTCTGTAAAGTCCTTTTGCGTTCATGTTAAGGCTCTGAACGGATGTTCAGAGCCTTTTTCAATTCTCAAGCCTGCAATCTCGCCAAATAGCGGTAATCGCTACTTGAACAAGATTCCAACGTCCCCTATTCTCCGCGCCTTTATATTTTTGTTAGGAAACAGGCAACGAATATGGAAACTGTGAAGAAGTACAACTTCACTTACGAAGACATCCACAGCACCATCAAGGATGCATCCGAGAATATCACCGAGACCGGTTACCAGCCTGACTACCTGCTGGCAATTGGTGGTGGCGGCCTGATTCCTGCCCGCATCATGCGTACCTTTATCACCCGTCCCATCCTGACCATTGCCCTGTCACGCTACAGTGACGAGATCGGTACGGCTCCGGCTGATACTCCGATCAAGCTGCAATGGCTGGAAGGCGAAGTGAATCTGGATGGCAAGAAGGTTCTGGTGGTCGATGAAGTAGACGATCAGCGTACAACTCTGGACTTCACCCTGAACGAGCTGATTGAACACTACCCGAATACCGAATTCTCGGCATTTGTAGTCCACAACAAACTGAAAGAAAAGAAAGGCCATCTGCCGAAAAAATTGAAGCACTTTTTCGTCGGCAAGGACATCAACGATTACTGGATCAACTACGCCTGGGATGCAGAAGACATCTCCACGTTCGGCCAGTAATAGCAAAAAGCCCGCAACTGCGGGCTTTTTTATGGCTAATAATTAATCAGCAACCGCTGGCGGAATCAGCGGCGCACTACTGACCACATCCGCATTCTGCGCCCTGTGACGCATAAAGTGATCCATCACAGTAATGGCCATCATCGCTTCAGCAATAGGCACTGCACGAATCCCCACACAGGGATCGTGACGTCCCTTGGTCACGACTTCTATAGGCTCACCATCAACATTAACCGAGCGTCCCGGAGTGGTCATGCTGGACGTTGGTTTCAGAGCGATATGGGCAATCAAATCCTGCCCGGAGCTGATTCCGCCCAGCACGCCACCACCGTGGTTGGATGTAAATCCTTCCGGGGTGATTTCATCGCGATGTTCGGTGCCTTTCTGCTCGACACAGGCAAAACCGTCACCAATCTCCACACCCTTCACGGCATTAATGCTCAACAATGAATGCGCAAGATCCGCATCCAGCCGATCAAACACCGGTTCACCCAGACCAGGCTGAACACCGGTCGCCATTACAGACACCCTTGCACCGATGGAATTGCCATCGCGACGAAGGTCATCAATCAACTGTTCCATGTCCGCTACCTTGCTGGCATCCGGACAGAAGAACGGGTTCTGCCGTACCTGTTCCCAGTCAAACTGCTCAACTTTGATCGGCCCCAGCTGCGACAGGTAGCCTTTAATCTCTACGCCCCGGGTTGCCAGAAACTTTCGGGCAATGGCACCGGCTGCCACACGCATGGCAGTTTCCCGGGCCGATGAACGACCTCCGCCGCGATAATCGCGAAAACCGTATTTATGAGCATAGGTGTAGTCGGCATGACCGGGACGATAGCGATCCATGATGTTGGAGTAATCTTTGGAGCGCTGATCCACGTTTTCAATCAGCAGACCAATAGGTGTGCCGGTGGTTTTACCTTCGAACACACCGGAAAGGATTTTCACCTGATCCGGTTCTCTACGCTGTGTCGTGTATTTCGAGGTACCGGGTTTGCGTAAGTCCAGATCTTTCTGGATATCGGCTTCCGTTAACGGCAAACCGGGAGGGCAACCATCCACAATGCAACCCAGTGCAATACCATGCGATTCACCAAAGGTGGTCACCTTGAACAGTTGACCAATGCTGTTCCCCGCCATCGTCACTCCTGTCAGGCTGCTGCAACCGAGCAGCCATTTATCTTGTTTTTAAAAAATGAGGTCAATTCAGGCTGTCATACGACTTTTAAAGATATCCTGATGCTCACGACACTGTTCAGCAGTCAACACCAGCACGCCATGACCACCTTCGGCAAACTCGGGCCAGACAAACGGCACTTCCGGATAAACCGCCTGCAATGCCCACTGACTGTTGCCTACTTCCAGTACCAGCAAACCACTGTCTGACAGAAAATCGGCCGCGCGCGCCAGAATAATACGGGCCATATCCAGACCGTCATTACCGGCAGCCAGACCCAGCTCCGGCTCATGCCCGAATTCTTCCGGAAAGTCTGCCATATCCTCCGCATCCACATAGGGCGGATTGCTGACAATCAGCTCGTAACGCGGGTGCTCCGGACTGTTATCCAGCGCTTCAAACAGGTCAGACTTAACCGCCTGCACCCGCCCCCAGAGTTCATGCTGGTCAATATTGATATGCGCCACGTCCAGCGCATCATCGGAAATATCCAGCAGATCCATCGACGCTTCCGGCCACTGATGAGCCATGGCAATACCGATACAACCAGAACCCGAACACAAGTCCAAAGCACGATTCACTTCAACATCGCCCAGCCACGGCTGAAACTGGTGATTAATCAGTTCGCTAATGGGAGAGCGCGGCACCAGTACACGTTCGTCCACATAATAAGGCTGACCACAGAACCATGCACGATTCAGCAGATACGCCAGAGGTTTGCGTTCCTCAATACGACGCCTGACCAGTTCGGCCACCGACTGCTGCTCTTCCGTCGTCAGACGACAATCCATATAAGATTCGGGCAAGTCCCAGGGTAACTGCAGTACCTGCATCACCAGATGCATGGCTTCATCCAGGGCATTATCACTGCCGTGTCCGAAAAACAGTTCAGCTTCATTAAAACGGCTGGCAGCCCAGCGAATAAAATCCCGGATACTGGCCAGACCATCATACGACAGGTTTACAACCTGTCCGTTTGTTTGTCCGCTATGGGATGATATGGATTGAGTCACAAAGTCTCCTACGGGAGGCAAAACACCATAGTCTTGCATAGAACGCAAAACCAGCCCCCCTCTCAAGGCAAGATGCGCCAAGATAGCACAAAGCGGGATTTGACGGCAGTGTTTTCCCTGAAAAGCCAGGACGCTGTCCGAGAAAGGAATCGTTCGATAGCGAGGAAGAAATGTACTCGTCTCTGTAAATAGCGGCACAGAACAAGGTACAATTCCCTGATCCAGATCAAACTGCTAACGACCAACGTGTGCCCATGTCCGACCATGACAATGATGAAGACCCTCAGCGCCTGTTTGAACAGGCCATGCAGGGTGTCCAGCCCATCAAAAGTAAAAAACGCCACGACCAGCAGCGCAAGCCGTCTGCTGGGATTCCCATAAGTACACTGAATACCCGGCGTGCTGCGGCACAACGAGCCGACAGCGGTGGCGGCGCAGCACTGTCAGAAGCCTGGGTAGAGCCGGTTGATCCGGAGCAGCGGCTTGATTTCGCCCGCCCGGGACTGCAGTTGACCCGGCTGCGTCAGCTACGTCAGGGAATGATCTCCATCCGCTACCAACTGGATCTTCACGGCTACAAGATTGAAGAAGCCCGGGATCTGATCTCGGAGTTTCTGTATTTCAGCAAAAGTCAGGGGTATAACTGCGTTCGTATTATTCACGGTAAGTCACATCGCAGCACCGACCGGCAAAACACTCTGAAAAGTCATGTGAATCATTGGCTCAGACAGATTCCGGATGTGCTGGCCTTTTGTTCAGCACCGCCATCAGAAGGCGGCACTGGCTCGGTACTGGTATTGATCAGAAAAAAATAGTCAGAAAAAAACAGTCAACCTTCACATTCAGCATCTGCTTCCAGCAGATGCTGAATCCCCTGATTGGCTTCCCACTCGTCCAGTGCGGCAGCGGCTCTTTCCTGCCCGGTTACCACCACTTCCTTAAACCGGTGAAACTCATAAAACTGGCAAATGTTTTTAGGCACAGTCACCAGAATATCCGGCACGTAACCGGCCATCTTGTAGCGGGTCAGTGATTGCTGCATAAGCTCCATGGACTGGTTACTGACATCCAGCAGCCCCATGGATTTTTCCAACCGTTTCTTTTCATTTTTCTGCTTGGGCACCCAGCGATTCAGCAAGCCGGTAAATAATGCGCCCTCTTCTTCATCAGGAGTTTCCTGTCGATCAAAGTCCGGTTCAGGCTCACCCAGCACATTCACCGCAATCACCAGATCGGCCAGTGCAGCCCCTGCCGGAGCAAGAGGTAAAGGATTAAGCACTGCGCCGTCTACCAGTAACTGATCGTGCATTTTCACGGGTTTGAATAAAGAAGGGATGGCACAGGAAGCACGAATGGCAGTAATCAGATCACCGCGCTGAAACCAGACTTCTTTGCGGGCAGTCAGGCTGACAGCAACGGCTGTATAAGGCACTGGTAAATCCTCTATACGACGGTCACCAACAATCTGCCGGATACGATCAAACAGCTTGTCACCTTTAATCATGCCAGGGTCAAGCAGGGAGACATCCAATAGCCGGATCATATCAAGATAAGCCAGCTTTTCCGCCCACTCACAGTATTCATCCAGTTTGCCTGCTGCCCAGACACCACCGATCAGAGCGCCCATGGAAGCGCCTGAAATCGCTGTAATCTCATAACCTCGTTTAAGCAATTCCCGAATAACACCGACGTGGGCGATGCCTCTGGCACCGCCACTTCCCAGAACAAGGGCGACTCGCTTAGCCATAATAATTCTCGATAATCTTGTTTTGATTCAGCATGAGTAATTCATCTTTAATAAAAACAAATGCCTCAAAAGAGTCAACCGACATTACCTGACGTATAAGTTTGAAACACACCTTCCTTTCTTTTGTTCTACTCTAGTTATTCACTGTTTAACTTTCTGTTTTTTTATCAGACCGTCCATGAAACGAACCGTTCCGTCACCTCTTTACCCCGTCGAAAGGTAAGGAAAATGATACGCCCCCACCTGCCCCGATTTCTGACAACAGGGTTAACCATAGCGTTCGTCGTCTATGTACTGACGGGCTGCAGCTTTGAGTCTTCTCCCATTCTTCACCCTAAAGGGCCAGTGACTGAAACCGAAAGGGATCTGATGCTGCTGGCAACAGGGATCATGGCGTTTACCCTGATCCCTGTCTACCTGCTGACCTTCTGGTGCTGCTGGCGTTATCGGGCAGACAAAAACGGTTGTTACCGGCCGGACTGGCACAAAAGCTGGCAGGTTGAACTGTTCATCTGGACCGGCCCGGTGGTGATCGTAGCGATTCTTGGCTACCTCGTGTATGTCTACACTTACCGCCTTGATCCGTACAAGGCATTAGACAATCAGCAAAACACATTCAAAGTACAGGCGGTTGCCCTGAACTGGAAATGGCTGTTTATCTATCCGGAACAGAATGTGGCAACGGTGAATGAACTGGTCTTCCCCAGCCACCGCACATTAAGTCTTGAAATCACTTCGGATACCGTCATGACGTCGTTTATGATTCCGGCTCTGGGTGGCCAGATTTACGCCATGGCGGGAATGACCACTCACCTGAATCTCCAAAGCTACAAATCAGGGCGATTTACCGGCAGAAACACCCAGTTCAGTGGTCGCGGCTTTGCAGGCATGGTGTTTGATGTGCAGGCTCTGTCCAGGCATGACTTTGAACGCTGGCTTGAAACAGTCAGACGCGCAGACAACACCCTCGACAGCCAACAATATCTGAACCTGACTCAGCCCGACACCCATCACCCCGTTGAATACTTTTCTGCGGTAACGCCAGACCTCTTTGACAAAATCATTGCCCGATACGATGAAAAGGCTGATGAAAAAAGCAGCGCCCTTCCCAAGCCTGAACCCTATAACGTGGAGTAATGCATGTTTGGCCGACTGACGCTTGAGGCTTTGCCATTTTACAGCCCGATTGCCATTGCCGGTGCTGTGGTAACGTTTTCCGGCTTTGCAATGGTTGTACTGCTGGTGAGCTGGAAGCGGCAGTGGCGTTACCTCTGGTTTGAATGGCTGACCAGCGTTGACCATAAACGCATCGGCGTGATGTATATCGTTCTGGCGCTGGTCATGCTGGTGCGAGGTGTCATTGAAGCCGTCATGATGCGGGCACAGCAGGCCATGGCGTTGAATAGCGAAGGTTATCTTCCTCCAGAGCATTTCGAACAACTGTTCAGCACCCATGGCACCATCATGATTTTTTTCGTGGCGATGCCTTTTCTCACCGGTCTTATTAATGTGATTGTTCCACAACAGCTCGGTGCCCGGGATGTTGCTTTCCCCTTTATGAACTCGGTCAGCTTCTGGCTAACAGCGGCAGGAGCAGCACTGGTGGCTATTTCATTGGTCATTGGTCGTTTTTCTACCGCAGGCTGGACAGGGTACCCACCCTATTCCGGTATTGGCTACAGCCCCGGGGTCGGGGTGGACTACTGGATCTGGGCGCTACTGATCAGCGGCGTAGGCAGTACGCTGACCGGCATTAACTTTATCGTCACCACGCTTAAATGTCGGGCACCCGGCATGAGCCTGATGAAAATGCCGATGTTTGTGTGGACATCATTTTGCACCAGCATACTCATGGCGTTTTCTTTTCCGGCGTTAACCGTTGTCGCCATTATGCTCGGGCTGGACAGAACGCTGGGAATGCACTTTTTTACCAACGACATGGGCGGCAACATGATGAATTTTGCCAACCTGATCTGGATATGGGGACATCCTGAAGTCTATATTCTGGTGCTTCCGGCTTTTGGCGTGTACTCGGAAGTCACCGCTGTCTTTTCAAAGAAAAGACTGTTTGGTTACCGTTCTCTGGTGTATGCCACCGCAGCTATTGCGCTATTGTCGTTTACAGTCTGGCTGCATCATTTCTTCACCATGGGGTCCAGCCCCAATGTTAATGCCGTGTTCGGGATAGCTACCATGATCATTGCCGTTCCAACCGGTGTAAAAATTTTCGACTGGCTATTCACCATGGTGCGCGGACGCATTACGTTTCATCCGTCTTTGCTCTTTACCATCGGATTTATTCTTACCTTTGTGATAGGTGGTATCACGGGGGTCTTGATGGCAATTCCGCCGGTGGACTACCTCGTACATAACACGACCTTTCTGGTGGCGCATTTTCATAACATGATTATTCCCGGGGCACTGTTTGGTTATTTTGCCGGTGTTCAGTACTGGTTTCCCAAAGTCTTTGGCTTCAAGCTGAATGATTTCTGGGGCAAGCTGGTGTTCTTCTTCTGGTTTGTCGGGTTTTATCTGGCCTTTATGCCTCTGTATGCCGTTGGTTTGCTGGGTATGCCCAGACGACTGGTTTCTTATACCAACCCCGACTGGCAGCCTTTTCTGATCACTGCCTTCTGTGGCGCCGGATTTATTCTGGCAGGGCTTTGCAGCCTCTTTATGCAGTTTTATGTCAGTTACCGTGATCGCGAGAATAACCGCGACCTGACCGGTGACCCATGGGATGGCAGAACGCTGGAGTGGGCAACATCTTCCCCACCGGCACCTTACAATTTTGCACGCATTCCAGCAGTCACCGATGTCGATGCTTTCTGGGTGATGAAACAAAACAGTGACTTAAATTCCGAACCCAAACCCGGGCACTATGAATCCATCGTTATGCCAAAAAACACCGGAGCAGGTGTCATCATTGGCGCATTTAGTTTTGTGCTGGGGTTTGCGGCTATCTGGTACATCTGGTGGCTGGCAGCAGTAGCGACTCTGGGAGCGATAGCGATGCTGATTATCAGAAGCTGCAATGATCATTCTGAAGACGTTATATCGTCAGCTGTCGTATTTAAAACAGAGCATGATCGCTGGTTGCTGGCGCAGACTAAAGGGCAACCAGCCTGTGATGGAAAACGACTATGAATGCCAATGCAAATCAGGCACTACTCACCGAACATCAGACTGAAAGTCTCAGCAACAAAGCCTTTGGTTTCTGGCTTTACCTTATGACCGATGCTTTGATTTTTGCTCTGCTGTTCGCCACCTATGTGACCATGTTCAGAAGTACTGCGAGTGGCCCGGAGCCATCGGAGCTGTTTGATCTGAAGCATGTTTTTCTGGAAACCGTTTGCCTGCTGCTTTCCAGCATTACCTTTGGTTTTGCCTATCTGGGAGCTCTGGGCAAACACCGATGGCAGTCGGTTAACTGGTTGCTTGTGACACTGATCTTAGGTGTTACTTTTGTTTATCTCGAAGTGGTCGAGTTCATCGGGCTTATCGAGAACGGTGCCGGACCACAGGCCAGCGGTTATCTGTCTGCTTTCTTTACGCTGGTCGCCACCCACGGGATACACGTCTCTGTGGGTATGCTGGGCATTATTATTATGATGTTCCAGATTCTGAATAAAGGTCTGACGCCTTCGGTCAATTCCAGACTGTTTCGTCTGGGGCTGTTCTGGCACTTTCTGGATATCGTCTGGATTGGTATCTTTTCCATCGTCTATTTGCCGGTGTTTATTTAAATTCTTCAAATAGCAAACACTGTTAAGCAGGGGTTAAATTGTGAAAATTCTGGAAGTCACCAGAGATAACCATCATATATACGCGAATCTGTATCAGGGTTACTCTGCCGAATTCTCGAAAATTGTTCAGGAGAAGCCGGATAAAAATGGTTTATATGAAATAGAGCCAAAGATCGAAGGTCATGTATCCGGATACTTACTGTTTATTGATGACACACCGGCTGCACTAACAGCCATTGCCAATAAGCCGGACAAACGCTTCGAAGTCTGTGACTTCTATGTGCTGCCCTATTTCCGTAAAAACAAAGTGGGCAAACGCTTCATTTCAGAACTCTTCAAAAAACTGGGCGGAAGCTGGGAAATTAAACAAGTCGCCGGTGCAGACCATGCAGTGAGTTTCTGGCGTGATGTCATTAACGACTATACATCCGGAAATTACCTGGAAGATATCTATCAAGATGAACGCTGGGGAACTGTCACAAGACAACGCTTCACTCATCCGAATAACCCCTGAGGCTCACCAGAAGAGCTAACGAAAAGAGCCCCCCGGAGGTAGCCATGGAAACACATCAACACAGTTTGAAAGACTATCTGACCGGGCTATTGCTGGCCGCTGCCCTGACACTGATTCCGTTCTGGGTGGTCTGGACCGGCGGTTGGTCAACCCGGGCCATGTTTACCACCATTACAGCGTGCGCATTGGTTCAGGTACTGGTGCATTTGCGGTATTTTCTCAATATCAGCGTTGCACGCACAGGCAAGGATTATCTGTCAGCGCTGTTGTTTTCCGGCGTGCTGATCATTCTGATGGTAGGGGGAACCATCTGGATTCTGTTTGACCTGAATTTCAGAATGATGTGACGGGTTGTCAATACAGACCTGCCAGAGAAACAGGCCTGTTGCGCAATAATCAGTGAGTGATGACCAGCGGACAATCATGGGCAGGATGCCTGCTGACAGACACCTCGATATCAAACACTGAGCGTATAATGTCCGGCTTAAGAACCGTATGAGGCTCCCCCTGTGCCACAAATTCACCCTGTTGCAGTATGAACAACTGATCCGAATAACGGGCAGCAAGATTAAGATCGTGCAGAATAACCAGCACACCAACGCCTTCATCATCAGCCTGCTGACGAGCTACCTTCAACGTTAATTGCTGATGAGCAGGGTCCAGTGCTGATGTCGGTTCGTCCAGTAACAGGAATCGATCTCCGTGCGAACACTTATCCCAGATCTGTACCAGCACTCTCGCCATATGAACCCGCTGCCGCTCACCACCAGACAAGGTTGTGTAATGCCGGTAGCGCAGATGCAGCCCGTCTACTTTCTCCAATGCCTGTTCAACGGTTTCAAGATTGCGCTGATGATCAGTGGAACAGGGCGTTCTGCCCAACAAAACAACCTCTTCCACCGTAAAAGGAAAGCTGAGAGACGAAGACTGCGGTAATACGCCCAACATCAACGCCTTTTGCTGCAAAGGCCAGTCGTCTCTCCCATTGACAAGAACAGTGCCAGACGACAATGACATTTCACCACTGACCGTCTTCATCAGAGTACTTTTACCCGCGCCATTAGGCCCCAGCACTGTGATCACCTGACCCGGCTGAACCTTCAGGCTGATATCACTGAGCAGTGTTTTATCGCCAATAGTTACTGTGGCCTGTCGTATATCCAGTGTCATCAGGCAATCCTCTTGCGTTGCTGCCACAGCAGGGAAATAAAGAAGGGGGCCCCCATCAGGGCAGTCACAATACCAATGGGCAGTTCAGCCGGACTGACAATCACTCTGGCAATCATATCTGCCACTAACAACAATGCGCCTCCAAGCATGGCTGATGCCGGCAACAGGACTTTATGATTGGGTCCTACCATCAGTCTGATAAGGTGCGGCACCACCAGTCCGACAAAACCGATGACACCAGCCACCGAGACAGATACGCCCACAGCCAGCGCCGTCAGCAATATCAGTTTAACCTTTACCACCTGTACATTGATGCCAAGGTGACGTGCTTCAGACTCTCCCAGTAACATGGCATTGAGCACATCACCATAGCGGCAAAGTAACACAACCACCGGCCCCAGCAGAGTCAACGACAGCAATACGCCATTCCAGGTCGCCCCGGCAATACTGCCCATTTGCCAGAATGTCAGGTTACGAAGAGAGCTGTCATCAGAGATATACGTCAGAATGCCCAGACCTGAGCCAGCCAGTGCGGAAATGGCAACCCCTGCCAGAAGCATGGTCGCTACCGACGTGCCGTTTGCCGTGGTGCCCATTTTGAACACCACCCAGGTAGTGATCACACTGCCAGCAAAGGCCATAAAAGTGATGGTGTAGTTTTGCAGCAGTGGTGGCAGGCTTGAAAAGATCAACCCTCCCAACACAATGGCAACACCGGCTCCAAGCGCTGCACCACTGGCAACACCGATAATACTGGGGTCCGCCAGAGGATTCCGGAACAACCCCTGCATGGCGGCACCACCTACTGCCAGAGAGCTTCCCACCAGCACCCCAAGCATCGTTCTGGGTAGTCGGATAGATTCAATAATCAGACGGGTGGATTCGGGAAGGTCGGCACTGATAAGCCCCATACGATCCAACAGAAGGCTGACAATATCCTGTGGGGCGATAAAAACCGGACCAACACCGATGGACAAGACAACCGTTAATGGCAGGATAATCCCAAGCCCCAACAACAGCCCTTCAGACTTTCGACTACGATTCATTTTGATTATCCGGGAAATTCCTGTTCCATGACTCGATGACTATTTCAACAGACATACGTACTCAGCTACAAAAGCAGCCGGCCAAAATACTAAATGATAATCAGTTGCACTACCAGCAGGCCGTTAGATTAAACACTGATTGTTCCAGTTAATGATCTTGCAAAGACCCGACAAATAAGAAGCATTACAGACAACATACGCAACAGGTTAAGGACATTCACGTAAATTCGCTTTTAATCAATGATTCTGAATCTTCATTCTGACAAAATGCACTTCCGGCACTATTGTTCAAAATTTCAGCTGTCATTTTCAATAAAATGAATTCATCATCTATATTCATCAGCCAGATTGATGCATTCATTTTTATAACCCGCGACGGCTTAACGGAGTTTAAATGTCGGAACTTGCTCAGGACTTTGCGCACTCAACCGTACCAGAGTCGTCTCGCAAAGGATTTTTCCCCATTCTTGTGGTCATGGTTGGCTTTACCTTCTTCTCTGCCAGCATGTGGGCCGGTGGCACTCTCGGTCAGGGGCTGACATTCAGCGAGTTCCTTCTGACCGTTATGGCAGGTAATCTGCTACTGGGCATTTACACTTCTGCACTCGCCTTTGTGGGCAGTAAAACCGGCCTTTCCACACACCTTCTGACCCAATACGCCTTTGGCAAGCTGGGCGCAAAGTTTACCTCACTGTTACTGGCTTTCACCCAGGTAGGCTGGTTTGGTGTCGGGGTCGCCATGTTTGCGCTGCCGGTGAATCGCGCCACCGGCATTGATGTCAGTACGCTTGTTGTCGTATCTGGCGCACTGATGACCGCCACCGCCTTTTTTGGCTTCAAGGCTCTGACCATTCTCAGCTTTATTGCCGTACCCGCCATTGTTCTTCTGGGTGGTTTTTCAGTCAGCCAGGCTATGGCCGAGGCCGGCGGTCTGCAGGGATTGTTTGCTATCAGTCCTGAACACAGCATTGGTTACGCCGCTGCGATCAGTATCTGCATCGGATCATTCATCAGTGGCGGTACACTCACTGCCGACTTTACCCGTTTTGCCCGCACCCCGAAAATTGCCGTCACCGCCACACTGCTGGCTTTCTTCCTTGGCAACACCCTGATGTTCAGCTTTGGTGCGATTGGCTCCATGGTCGTCGGACAGGCTGACATTGCCGAAGTGATGTTTATTCAGGGACTGATTCTCCCTGCCGTCATTACCCTTGGTCTGAACATCTGGACTACTAACGATAACGCCCTGTATGTCTCCGGTCTGGGTCTGGCATCCATCACCGGTAAAAACAAAAACCTGATTGTTATCATCAACGGTATTCTCGGTACCGCCTTTGCTATCTGGCTGAACAACAATTTCGTTGGCTGGTTAAGCCTGCTGAACCTGACGCTGCCACCCATTGGTGCCATTCTGCTGGCCGATTACCTGTTTGTTCGCAAAGGGCATTACCCGGCCTTTGAACATCATCGTTTTGATGCACTTAACCTGAACGCCATTCTGGCCTGGGCTCTGGGTGTGCTGGCAGCGGGTTATCTACCGGGCATTGCTCCGATAAACGGTGTACTTGCAGCCGCTGCCTGTCATATCCTGATGCAGAAATTTCCTCTGACCCGTAACTGGACACTGACTGATGCGTCTTGAAAACGTTCGCCTGCACCAGCAGGCTGACTTATACGACATTGTTATGGAGAATGGCTGCATCCAGTCCATTTCTCCGGCTGGCTCTGACCGCAACGTACCGATGGA
The DNA here is from genome assembly GCF_001583435.1 of Endozoicomonas montiporae CL-33. NCBI lineage: Bacteria > Pseudomonadati > Pseudomonadota > Gammaproteobacteria > Oceanospirillales > Endozoicomonadaceae > Endozoicomonas > Endozoicomonas montiporae. The sequence goes on from NZ_CP013251.1 coordinate 3,129,676, forward strand.
TTCAATGGATGCCAAGGGTCGCCTGGCACTGCCACCATTCGTTGACCCTCATGTTCATCTGGACACCTGTCTGACGGCGGGTGAACCGGTATGGAATCGTTCGGGCACACTGTTTGAAGGCATTCAGAACTGGTCTGAACGTAAGAAAACACTGACTCACGACGATGTAAAGTCCCGCGCCACCCGTGCGCTGAAATGGTACATCGGACAAGGGGTTCAGCATGTCCGCAGCCATGTTGATACCACTGACCCAAGCCTGACCGCTCTGCATGCACTGCTGGAACTGCGGGAAGAAATGCGCGAGCTGATCGACATCCAGCTGGTTGCCTTTCCGCAGGAAGGTATTCCTTCGTTCCCTAATGGCAAGCAACTGCTGGAACAGGCCATGCAGCTCGGTTGCGATGCCGTGGGTGGTATTCCGCATTTTGAATACACCCGCGAATACGGCATTGAATCTTTGCATACTGTGTACGAACTGGCAGAGAAATACGACGCCCTGATCGATATTCATTGCGATGAAATTGATGACGAACAATCCCGCTTTGTAGAAACCGTTGCCTGTCTGGCTCTTGAAAGAGGCATGGGGCAACGTGTGAGCGCCAGCCACACCACGGCAATGCACTCTTACAACAAAGCCTATGTCGTAAAACTGATGCGCCTGCTGCAAAAGTCCGGCATTCACTTTATTGCCAATCCGGTGACCAACCTGAATCTTCAGGGGCGAATGGACACTTACCCCAAGCGTCGTGGCATTACCCGCATTGAAGAACTGCTGGGCGCCGGTGTAAACGCCTGCTTCGGTCAGGATGACATTGTTGACCAGTGGTTCCCGATGCAGGGCGGCAATATGCTTCAGGTGTTGTTTACAGGACTGGTTGGCTGCCAGATGACCGGCCTGGACCAGATTAATCAGGGTATTGAACTGATTACCAGCAACAGTGCCAAAGCCCTGAATATTCAGGATCAATACGGTATCGAAACCGGCAAACCCGCCAACCTGATTCTGCTGGATGCCGAATCAGTGTTTGATGCCGTGCGCCGTCAGGCCGTTGTGACTCATTCCTTCCGCAAGGGCAAGCTGATTGCCTCCACCCAGCCTGCCACCACCCTGATTCATCATAATGGTCAGCAGGCGGTTGATTTCTATTACAATCAGCGCTGATACCATCAACGAAGTGGGCATTACCCACTTCGCCAAACCTTGAACTAATACCAATTTCACCTTCTAAACATGAATTGCGCAGCCATTCTGAATCACGGGAGCTGCATTGGAACTCCTCGCAATACCCAAAGAGCACAAGTAGCTCTCTATTACTCGTCGCTCCGCCTTTATGCCCTTCAGGGAATTGTCCCGTGACCCATAATGACTTGCTCATGGTCATATTTAGAAAGCGGAATTGGTATAATACAGATTGCGAGAACAACACAGAAAATAATTGGTGTGAGTACTGGAACGACTCATAGAAATTTAAGGTTTCGTACAATTAGCTGCTAATGAATAAGCAACCGTGATATTCAGACAACAACCGACTTTGTATTCTTGATTCTAGGAGCCTGTCGGACTTACCACTGACCTACTGCGAAAAAGCCGGATTTGGCCATTTTTGACGATCCTTTTCGTTGAATAGCTCGCTATTCGCCTCAAATGATCGTCAAAACTGTCTCAAACCGGTCTTTTTCTCGCTACGGTCGGCTAAGTCCGACAGGCTCCTAGGCAGGCAATTAAATCTGTGACTATATTGGAAGCTGTTATTAAAAATCACATCAAATAAGATGCTTAAAGTACACGGTTCACTGCCGGTTCTCAGGTTTCTTTGTCTCTGCTTTGTGATGCAGCAGGCAGTCGCCATGAGCAGTCATGCTGAGCACAAATCCTATAATATGCTGATACCCATGCTGGCTATGAGCTACTGGCATGCTGCTCAGAATAAGCCACTCATTCCAAAACTTAATCAGGCATCACTGACTGAGCAACAGTTCCCGAAAAACTCATGCCCGGTTGATAAGATCGTTTCCGTCGTTGCTCCACACTATCATCAGAAGACGCTGGAAGTATTTCTGGCTAACCATTATTTCTGGCAGTCTTCAGGACAGAACACCTTTTTTGAACTGAAAGCATTTCATTTGCCTTACTCCATGACATACGTTGGTCCAGATGGACACTGCCACCAACATTGGATTATTCAGGGTAGCGCCAAGCAAAACACCTTAACTGACATTGACCCCGGGGACCCGGAAAACAGCAACACGGAATTATCCTTGAATGATAAGTCGGAAGTCCCCCTTCCATTTAATGTTACCCGATCATTAGAGAACCATTATGACCTTGATCCAATAGAAAACCCGTTAACGAATCTTTTTCCAGATCCCTATCCCCTTACAATCAAATACTCTGATTCAGGCATTCCTGTTTCATTTCAGGATTCCATCTGGTTACGGATGAATCCGGAAGAATCGATAATTCTGTTAGCTTCAGAGTTTCCCGCAGTAGTAAAAGTTAGTCATCTAACCGATGAAACCCGGCCTCAATTCATTGCAGCCGAGTCTATCGATAATGCCACCGGCAATATCCACCCAGTTTTCAGGTTATATAACAAAATACAGGCTCAGGTATCCGAAGATCCACTGCTAAGGTTTCTGGCACTGATTTACGGGGCTGCCTTTCATGTGCTGGATAATAATGGTCAGTCATCGTACATCATCCATCGCAATGGCAAACTGGTCTTCATCAGTCAGGCTGTGTTGCGTCTGTGGCTTAGTCGGTACCGTCAAAGCCGGCTTGAATCGCTGTATCCGGAAATTTTCGGCCCACAACTACCAGCGGGTGGCGGCTGGCATGAATGGAACCGCTATGTTCGCAAGAAACCTGTCGGAGAGGGACAATCAAGGAAAGGGGGTAACCCCGGGGATAGGAATAGGAATAGAAACGATGCTCACTCAGCAAGACGGCCCGTACCGGTGAAAAACAATGCCCTCCCTCAAGACCCTGCCAGACAGGCCCGCTTTGTAACTTCAGGAAAAACCGGCGGCAAACCATCCATTGAGCTCAGAGAAATTTCTGAGCAACTGAAGAACGCTGAACAACTATGCGATGCCAAAGAGTATGACCGGTCTATTGGCGTTCTGATTCGAACCGCCTTACGCATGAATAGCGCAAACATCGATAAACGTCATGACCTTCGTAAAAAGCTGAATGGCATCCTGAACAAAGCCATACTCAAACAAATGAAGACCCATGTTTTTGGTGAAGCCAAGCGCAATAATCATCAACAGGCTATTCAAAACTTGCGCGCACTGAAAATAATCCCCTTTGATATGCTGTCTGAAGGCCATATTGTCAGTATGGAATCAGCAGCCCATGTCAGTGGAATAAAGCTTTTCGAAGCAAAAATTGACGGCTTACATAAGCAATTAAATGCCGGTGCAGACGAAAACCAAATCAGACAAAAGGCTATGGCTCTGTATCAAAGCCATCGACAAGTCCTGTCAGAAGTAAGGCGTAACGGTCTTGCCATAGCCTGGTGTCAGTCGTTGAGACCCTTGCTTGATGAAATCAGTGAACTTCAGAATAACGAACCACTGCGGGCCTTCAATAAACTCGGCCCTAATGTCATCCCTTATGTCGATTTACTTGGCTCAGATCACAATTCTTGCACAGTTACTCGACGAAGGGTTCGGGCAATTCTGCCAAATGTCATCGACCAAACTCTGACTGCTCTCGAACAGGATCCGACACAACTCTCACGTTTGCTTGAATTCCGTATAGAATGGGTACTCATTACTGCCAAACAAAAAAGATTGATTGATGAAACGGCGCTGGAAAAATTAACAACTCGACTAAGCACCCTGCAACAATCCTATTCTGTATCCCCTGAAAAGCACTTTCAGATCAGATTCAGGGCACTGTACGAACAGAATCATTCTGAACAGGAAGCAGAACATCAACTTAAGGGCTCCGTTCTTTATCTGATGAATCAGGTGGATAACTATCTCACAAAGGGTGACTTCGGTAAGGCCATGGGGCTGATTATTGCAATCCATAAAGAGACTAAAAATGCACTGCCTTACGGTACCAAAGCAAGACTGTACAACCAGTTGCGCGCGGCAGCCTACCCGTTGCTGTACGATTTAACACTGGTCATCAACGCCCGTTCAGCCCTCGTTAACGTCCCGAATATCTTTAACGAATTAAAAAGCAGACTTGGCGAACTCGATCTACAACTGGCAGCTTCCCAAGTTTATAGTTTGTCCTGGATGGGTAATTTGTTTGTTTGGGTGAAAGTCTCATACTGACCATTTTTTCTGGGCTTGCCGTCCGTGGTTTATACAGCAGCTACAAATTTTCTCTGGACTTACATAGGAACGGCCAAACACCGCTATGATCGTTACTGTAAAAGATACCGCAACAGTGAAAGGCCGCCCCGATGCAAGTATGTCAGCCACTAGCTGAAGCCGCCAATTTTTCTTGTCATGCTATCCAACAGCTTGAGCAAAAACTGGCCGTTCTTCGTCAGGAACACAGCCCAATCAAGCACTTTGAAGACTATGAAGGTGAGATCCATAAACTCTTTATCGAAGCAGAGCAAAGCGTTCTGGCAGAAGACCTGACCGGGCTTGATATTGACGTTCCTGCGATTGAGGTAAGCGGTGTCTGTTACCATCGGGTGTTGCGATCTTCAGAAACTTATCAATCCGCTGTCGGCCCTGTCCGGGTTTTGCGTACGCTCTATCGTAACGGTAAGGATCACTCTATCATCCCTTTGGAGCTACAGGCAGGTATTGTAGAGGGGTATTGGACACCAAAAGCAGCTAAACAAGCTGTCTGGATGGTTGCGCAAATGCCTCCCGGAGAGGCTAAAAGCCTACTTGATCTGATAGGGAACATGACGCCCTCGGAAAGCTCTCTGGCCAGACTACCCAAAAAGTTCAATGCGCAGTGGGAACCCAATAGGGAAGCCTTTGAAGACTTTCTCTGGGAAAGCGTCAAGGTTCCTGAAGAAGCTGTGACTGCCGCCGCTTCTCTTGATGGCGTCATGTTGCCGATGAAAGATGGTAAACGTCAGGAAAAGCGGGAACAGAATAGAGTCGATGGCAAGCGAACCCGTGGCCCTGCTGGCTGTCAGGAGGCCAGTTGTGGAACATTGTCGTTTTACGATGCACAGGGTGAACGCCTCTCAACGGTCAGGATGAGTCGAATGCCTGAAAGCAAGAAAGTGACTTTGAAACAATCACTCTCCGCACTCCTGAGCGAAGCTCTTCGACAGAGGCCAGATCTGACGCTTGTTAAAGTCGCTGATGGGGCAAAAGACAACTGGACCTACCTTGCCAATGAACTCCCTGAAGGTCACGAGGTTGTAGACTTCTATCATGCCGCAGAGCACCTGAAGAAAGCGTTTGACCTGTCCTATGGTGAAAACAGCAACAAATCCAGAGAAAAGTTCATCACCTATCGCCACATCCTCAAAGAGGAGCCCGAAGGTGTTGAAAAAGTCATCAAAGCTCTGGCTTACCAGCATAAACGACACCCTCGTCGATCGAAGTTGAAAACAGAGCTGGAGTACTTCAGAAGTAATCGAACCCGCATGAACTATGCTGAACACTTGTCGCACAACTTGCCAATAGGCTCAGGGGTTATTGAGGCTACTTGTAAAACCTTGGTAACGCAGCGAATGAAGTGTTCTGGAATGAGGTGGCGGCATCCCGGAGGCCAAGGTATTTTGACAGCAAGGTCATTAATTCAGAGTGGCATGTTCGACAATGGCTGGAAGTTACTGGCGGTGACCTACTGCGCCAAGGTCACGGAAGTGGGTATGGACAATGTCATCCCATTCCCCATGCAGAAAGGTGACTTGGAATTATAGTACCAGTCAATATGAGACTTTCACCCATTTGTTTCCTGCCAAACCTGCTACAAGGGTTCAGGAGGTTCTGCACAGCCACCATCAGAGGCTTCTGGAAAGTCAGAGGCAAATCGATGCAATAAGCATACTACTGGAACAGGAAAACTGGCAGGAACATCTGCCATCAATACCGGATGGCAAAGCTATTCACAGCGAACACCTTGAACAATGGCGCAATCTTGTCAATCAATTTGTCAGTAAGGTAATCAGTGCCAGTCAGGCTCAGGAGAGCCTCAATGAACTGAACCGGGCTATGGAGCTACTGAATGTGCCTACCCACCTTCAACCATCTTGTACAGAGAGCACCAGAGAACAGATAGAGACCCTGAGACAACGGCTGCAAATGAGTATAACCATTCAGGCTCAGCTTCAAGACATTCAGGCGAATAGGAACAGTGATGTCAATGTTGCAGTTCAACAATTATTTCAACTGGGTACTCTGTCTCAGCATCCCGTATCTGATCAGACCCAACAAATGATCGCTCAAGAAACAGAGGCCGTTGCCCGGGAAATGATCCGTCAACTAGAGCTGAATCTTCAATATTCACCACTGGACAACTCTCCTCTGAATCACTTGAAAAAACTTGAGTCAATTCACCCTGAAACCTTAAGCCAACTACACAACAGCATTGAAGCACTGTCAGAGCAATACACTCAGACAATCCGGCTTGATGCGAAACTGGATCAAATTAGCAGCATTGAAAACCCTGGAACTCTGCTGGAAAACCTGAAGACTGTGATCAATCAGCAATTCCCGACGAATTAATTCAGCCCAACAGTACCAAGGTCTGAGAAGGACCCATAAAAAAGCAAATTCCTGAACTTTGAGCTAAATTTCATGCAGTACTCATTCACTGTCGTATTTCTATGCCTGCTAAGCAAGACAAAATTTTGGTCGATCGGTTAATCAATACTGTTCGCCAGCAAGCATCCCTAATACCTGATCATCGTCCCAATAATTGCAAGGAAAAAATTCTTCTCTCTGATGCAATAATGTCCGGTCTGGCTGTGATGCACATGAAATGCCCTTCACTTCTGAGCTTTGAGCATGAATGTAAAAATCCAAGGGTTGTTCACAACCTGCGCCAGATGTACGGCGTTCAGCGTATTCCCAGTGACACCCATCTGCGGGAGATACTTGACCCTATTGAAACTGATCATTTCAGGCCATTTTTCAAGTCACTCTTCTCTTACGTCCAGAGTTCGAAGTGGCTAAAAAAGTTTCAGTATTTTGAAGAAGGCTATCTGGCTCCAGTGGATGGTACAGGGCATTTCGCTTCAGGCAAGATTAGCTGCCCTGAATGTTGTATCAAAAAAGCCGATACTGATACCCCCCAGTATTACCACCAACTGTTGGCTATATGTCTGGTCAAGCCCGGACAAAAAGAGGTCTTGCCTCTGATGCCAGAGCCTATTACCAAGCAGGTCAATGCTTCTAAAAACGATTGCGAAAAAACCGCACTAAAGCGGTTGCTGGAAAACGTCTACAGAGAACATCCCAAACTAAAACTGGTACTGACATTTGATGACCTGTATTCAGATGGGCCGACGATAAAAATGGTCAAGTCTTATGGGTACAGCTTCATTATGGTGGCCAAGGACAGCGACCATGCGTCATTGGTTGAGGCGGTTGATACTCTGGATGCCAGGGGTGAGGTTAACCGTTATGAATACGTTGATGAGGACGGCTACCGGCACTGGTTCAGATACGTCAACAACGTTCCCATCAACAAGAGTCACAAGGATGTTCTGGTCAACTATCTGGAATATGTTGAGATTAGCCCCAAGGGCGAGAAATACACCAATGTCTGGGTAACAGATATCCAACTGACTGACGACAGCGTCACCAGAGTGATGCGCGGAGGCCGTGCGAAATGGAAGATTGAAAATGAAACCTTCAACACGCTCAAGACACAGGGTTACCACCTCGAACACAACTACGGACACGGCAAGGAGCATTTGGCTACAAACTTTGCCTGCCTGACGTTTACCGCCTTCCTTATTGATCAGATAGAACAGTTAGGGTGTTGCTTGTTTCAGAAAGCCTGGACGGCAAGCCACTCTAAAAAAGCGCTTTGGGAGCATATGAGAAGCCTGTTTCAGTGGTTTTTCATTGACTCTTGGCGAGACTTTTTTATGGCAATAATCTCAAGAACCTCTGAAGGAGTTGGTCATAATATCCGTTCTGTTATTCCAGATACTTCATAGCTGCCGGGGTGAGCCTGTGTCTGAGCGAAAAATTCATCCAGAATGTCAGCTTTGGGCTGAAGGTTGTTTGCTGCAAATCCGAAAAATGGTTCACCCTGCAGCAGGGTATACGTCTTAAGGCGTATATTTGTCGGGAATTGCTGGTGATCAATTCATATGACACGGATACTCTGCACAGAAGAGCAGAACCATTAGATAAACTGCTGCAACGTGTCATTAAACACCAAACAGTCACCATTTCGGAAACAAGTCAACTCAAAGATCAATGGCATACTGGCGTTGAAATGTTGTCTTCACTTCAACAGTTAATAGAATTACAACCGACTCTTACCTTGCCTCAAAGTCAAAGGCTGCAGCAGGAATTGGAAGAGCAGCTTTGGACTAACTTTACAACACTGTTTTCTATCACTACTCACCCAGCAGCAACTATTTTTGTAAGACAGCATACTGGCAAACTGTACCCAAACCCCGAAGCTGTATTCTATCTGGCCAAATTAATGGAAAATAAAGATTATCGAGGTGCTGCACATGGCCTTTATAGACAATTGGCAGAAAAATCGGATGATCAGGCCATTAAGGAACGCTGTAATGGGAATATGCAAAGACTTAAAAACAGCAGTACTTCAAACCGTTGAACTCTCGTTGAACTCTGCTTTTTATACCAATTCCGCTTTCTGAATATGACCATGAGCAAGTCATTATGGGTCACGGGACAATACCCTGAAGGGCATAAAGGCCGAACGACGAGTAATAGCGAGCTACTTGCGCCCTTTGGGTATTGCGAGGAGTTCCAACGCAGCTCCCGTGATTCAGAATGGCTGCGCAATTCATGTTTAGAAGGTGGAATTGCTATTACTTGTCGATTGAACACTAAAAACACCGAGGTTAGGTTAAATCCTGCCTGGCTCATACGACCACTACTGTACATAAAGCACTCTGCCAGTTATGAACTAGACTTCCTCCCGTGCATAAACATTTATGAAAAATAGCATCGGGAGACGCTAAGGATGTACCCTTCGTTTTTGACTAATCCAGTATTCAGATATCTTGCCATGGCAGTTTTGATGATTGCCGGCTCCAACGCTTATTCTTTGTCACCAGAGACGAGTGACCAACCAAGCATTGCCTTTGTTGGTGCCAGCTTCACCGCAGGAAAGGGTAATGATCTCGATTTCCACACGACTATGAGCGACTATTTCAAGAAGCTACATTATAACCAACCATTACAGATACACAATTTCAGCCCGAATGGCAGCTTCAATCCTGTATTTGCCGCCCTTGCTTTAATGGACATTATCGATAAGCCTGTAGAAAGCTTGAGCCAACAAATTACAGAGGCAGCTAAGAAAAATCCTCAATTCATTATTTCAATTGACGGACTGTTCTGGGTCGCTTACCACTCTGAAAAAGACGTTATGCAAAGACTGGAAAAAGCTCTTGCTTTTTTATCAGAATCAAAACAGAACTATGTTCTCGCCCTGTTACCTCACACAACGGTCACATCACTCATAGCTGATTACACTCTTGAGCCGTCAACGGTTGCAAAAGCCAACAAAAGACTGAAAGAATGGGCCCTTGAGCAAAACAGTAAAGGCCAAGCAAAAAGCAAGATACTCTTGCTGGATTTGAATCAATATTTCACACATACAAAAACGTTCAACTGTGGTGTTGAGTTAGGCAAAAAAACCAAAAAATCCATCACTTCCAAAGACGGCCTTCACCCTAACGAATCTGGCTACTTATGCCTCACCAGCAGATTGCTCGATGAACTCTTCAACAGTGATATGAAACTGTTTAACGACATAGCTTCCTATCTGGATCGCTCAAAGCTGCAACGCTTTAATCAGGCACACAGTGAACTTTAACCTTTGTCTGCTGTTATAACCGAACTTACCCGCTAAAATGATCAGGATAAAATTCACCCGAACATCACAATAACAACTGATCACCCATGGAACACAACAGCTGGCAAAACCGCTTTCAAACCATACGCTCAAACAAAGTGTTTGAGCTTACGGTCATTTCCATCATCATCTTTTCGGCTCTGGTGATTGGGGCGAAAACCTACGATATTCCTGATGATGTCTCTCGTCTGGTCACTATTCTGGACTGGGGCATCACCCTTTTTTTCCTCATCGAAATCAGCATCCGGTTTCTGGCAGAAGAGCACAAGAAGAACTTCTTCAAATCAGGCTGGAATATCTTCGACACACTGATTGTCGTTGTCAGCATCATTCCCATCGAGAACACCGATATGGCACTGGTTGGCAGGCTCGTTCGTATCTTTCGTGTACTCAGGATGGTCTCCATCATCCCCGAATTACGATTACTGCTGAATTCGCTGCTGAAAGCCTTACCCCAGCTAGGTTATGTGCTGCTGCTGATGTTTATTATTTTCTACATCTATGCCGCCATTGGCAGCACATTTTTCTACGACATCAACAAAGAACTCTGGCGCGATATTGCCGTGAGTATGCTAACCCTGTTCAGGGTCATGACGTTTGAAGACTGGACCGATGTGATGTATGAAACCATGGAAGTCTATCCATTGAGCTGGGCGTACTTCCTGAGCTTCATCTTTTTTACCGCCTTTGCTTTCCTGAACATGATCATTGGTATCGTGGTCAATGTTCTGGAGGATGAACGACAGAAAGATCGTAAAAAAGCACAGGAGGAAAGGGGTGAACCCACACTGTTGGAGCTGCAGCAGCAACTGGATGAGATCAAACAGTTACTGCATAAACAAAAACAATAGCTTACGACGCGACCGGATGGCTCTCACTAAAGACTTCAACCAGCGCCTCACGGCTTAGCTGTCCCTGAAGGTCGCCATGCTCGTCCACCACTGGAAGATGATGATCCGCTTCCAGAGTATCGGGCAGAGCCTGTTCAATCAGCATATCCGGCGTGACCACTGGCCAGTCTTCAAACAGATCCGGCACCAGCTCGCCATGGGCGTTTTTTCTCGCTGCCTGCTCTAGGGTTTCCTGCAGCAGGCCACCCTGATAGCCTTCTTCCGTGACGTAATAGCCGTAATCTTCCGGCAGTTTTTTCATCTGATCCAGCGCTTCACCGATGGTTTTTGCAGTGATGCGGCTGATCGGCGGATTCATTACCGTTTCCACGGTCAGGGCACGCGCCCGATTGACATCCCGAACAAAGGCTTCAACGTACTCCGTTGCCGGTTCCAGCAAGATCTTTTCCGGTTTTCCGACCTGCTGAATGGCACCGTCTTTCAAAATGGCAATACGATCTCCAAGCCTTAACGCTTCATCAAGGTCGTGAGTAATAAACACAATGGTTTTATGCAGCCGGTCCTGAAGTTCTATTAGCAAGTCCTGCATTTCACTGCGGATTAGTGGATCCAGCGCCGAGAACGCCTCGTCCATTAACAAAATGTCAGCATCGGTACAGAGCGCCCTTGCCAGACCAACCCGCTGCTGCTGACCACCCGACAACTGACTGGGATAATGCTGCTCATAGCCCGCCAGCCCTACCGTTTCCAACCACTGCTGTGCCTGTTGCAGTCGTTCCGCTTTTTTAATGCCCTGCACTTTCAGCCCATAGGCAATATTTTCCAGTATGGTCTGGTGCGGCATCAGTGCAAACCGCTGGAAGACCATGGACAACCGATGGCGGCGAAACTGTACCAGCTCTTTGTCAGACAACTGCAGTACATCCTGACCACTGACCACCAGCTTGCCACTGGTAGGTTCAATCAACCGGTTGAAATGTCGGATCAAGGTGGACTTTCCTGAACCGAACAGCCCCATAATAACAAACACTTCACCGGCAAAAATGTTCAGATTAATCGCCTGCAGTGCCAGTGTATGACCTGAATCCTGCAACAGGCAATCTTTATCAACCCCTGATCTGACCCGCTTTAACGCCTCTTCAGGATGAGCACCAAAGATTTTGTACAAATCCGTGATACTAATGAGTGGCTCGCCCTTATTGCTCAAACTGCTGCCCTCCATACTGCTGCGCCCGCTTTGCCCAGGACTGGGATACCCGGTCGAAAATAATGGCAAGCGCCACGATGGCCAGACCATTTAATAATCCCAAAGTGAAATACTGGTTAGTAATGGCTTTCAATACCGGTTGCCCCAGACCTTTTACCCCGATCATGGAAGCAATAACAACCATCGCCAGCGCCATCATAATAGTCTGATTAATGCCTGCCATAATGGTCGGCATCGATAAAGGCAACTGCACCCCCACCAGCCGCTGCCAACGGGTGGCACCAAAAGCTCTGGACGCTTCCAGCACTTCTTTATCCACCAGTCGAATACCCAGGCAAGTCAGACGAATAACCGGAGGAATGGCATAGATAATGACCGCGATCAGCCCCGGTATTTTGCCAATGCCCAACAGCATCACCACCGGAATCAGATACACAAAAGCGGGCATGGTCTGCATCACATCCAGCAGTGGCGTAACGAGCTTCCGAACCCGATCCGACAGTGCCATGGCGACCCCTACCGGTATGCCCAGTACAATAGCCAGCAGGGTGCATACGGTAATCATACTCAGCGTTCGCATGGTGTCCTGCCACATGCCAAAGTAACCGATAAGTAACAGCACGACAGTGACCGCCGAAGTCAGTTTCATTGAACGACTGGCAAGAAAAACAATACCGGCAATAACACCCAACACCAGCCACCAGGGAGAACCGGTGAGTAACTGTTCAAACCAGACCAGAAAGTCCAGCAAGGGATCAAACAGGGCTTCGATGGAGTCACCGTGCTCTCTGGAAAAATCGCGATAGAGTCCATCCAGCGTTTTTCGGATAGACACCAACTGTTCGCGTTCCATCTGCGGAAAGCGGTTCCACCAGGTTGATTCGGACATTCTATAAACCTCCGAAACTTATAAGCGTTTTAATGCCTGCAACACCTGATCAGCCTGTGCGCGAGTCAGCCAGAACTGCCAGACAGCCTGATGCTCTTTGAGAAAATACTCCATGGCCATTTCACCATCGGCCTGGTTGTCTTCCATCCACGCCAGCAGTTCATTCATCTGTTGATTGGTAAAAGAACGCTTGCCCAGATACTCAAGAGCCTCGGGGGACTGTCCGGCAAAATCAGCCGTTACCAGCGTATTAACCGGCGACGGTGGGTACATAGTTGCTTTTGGTGTCAGACAGTCGGCCTGCGTTGTACAGTTAAGAAATTCTTCCGTATCAGCTCCGACACCAAAATCAACCTTCACCATTTTGTACTTGCCCAACACGGCAGTGGGTGCCCAATAGTAACCAAACCAGGGCTTCTGTCGTTCATAGGCACGGGCGATAGAACCGGAAAGCGCGGCACCGGAACCCGGATCGATCAGGTCAAAGCCTGCCTGATCCAACTCCAGAGCCCTAAACAGGTTGCCTGCGGAAATCTGGCAGTTCCATCCTGCCGGGCAACCATAAAACGCCGACTTGTCCTGATACTCGGGATGGCTGAATAAATTCGTGTGTTTAAGAACACCGTCAATGGTTTTCAATTCCGGATATTCCTGCACCAGATAGTCAGGCACCCAGAAACCTTCCTCACCGCCCTCAGACAGTGTTTTACCCACCACAACAAGACGTTTTTCGCTGATTCCCTGATCAATGGCCTCCTTCATGGAATTACTCCAGAATTCAGGCGCAATATCTGGCTCCCCTTTTTCGATCATCGAGGCTCCGGTGGGCATGGTATCACCAGGCACCAGTTCAGCTTTGCAGCCAAAAGCATGATTTAGTACAAACTGATCGATGTGGGCCACCAGAGTGGCAGAGCTCCAGTTCATATCCGCCAGTGTCACCGAGCCGCATTGGCTTTTTTCCGATGCGGCAAACAAGTGAGCAGAGGCTGACAGGGTGAGAGTGAGACAGGCGAGACGGGTAAATTTCATAATAAACCGGATGTTTTTATTCTTATTGACTATCTGGCCTTCAAACTTACACATCAAATAGTTTTAATTCAAACAATTATGATGGTTATTTTTCAATGGCGCTCTTTTCGATGACGCCCTTCTCGATAAGACTTCCGATAACACACTTCCCGATAACACAGTGCTGGTTGGGTTAAACCGGCGGGGTTTCGATATCCAGCAGAGGCGCCGCATCAATATCTTCTGCATCCATCATACAGGCAACCCGTTGAAGGGAAGACAAAAGCTGGGTTTTCTCCCAGCCATCCATCGCTTCAAAACGTTCTATAAATTTGTCATGCAGCAGAGTAGGCGCTTGTTCCAGAACCGTGCGACCTGTCTCTGTCAGACGAGCATTGACGATTCTGCGATCCACCAGACTGCGAACACGCTCAATATAACCACGCTGTTCCAGCCGGTTCAGAATGGTGGTAACCGTCGCCTGGCTCAACAGTACATGGTTGGAAATCTTCCGGACAGTCACATCGCCCAGCTCTTCGATTGCCTTCAGAATCATAACCTGAGGCGTTGTTAAGCCACACTCCCTGATCATTCGCTTGGAGTGCAGGTCTGTCGCGCGGATGATGCGCCGCAATGAAACCAGAACATCGTTCAGGTAGCAGGTTTCCGACATAGAGATCTCTAAAAACTCGAGTAAACAATTAGGAACGAAGGTCCGTAACCACGTTCACGCAAATATAATAATGACAGAAAATCTTATAACGCTAATCACACAGAAAAAACAATAGATATTTTCTGCGACACATAACCACTCAACAAATATAGTTTGACCTCTAATGATTTGATCTATAATATTTCGGTTCCCCTACCTCGGATAGACAAAAACACCTACAGCCCTGTCCTCTGGTTGTCCACTCCCTTCATCAAACAAACCCTGCATTATGCAAAACACCTCATCATCAAAATCTATAGATCATACTCTGAATCCACCCGTTTTTTTCGGTTCCGCCATTCTGATATTTGCGCTGGTTGTCTATGCCGTTGCTTTTCCTGCCAGCGCCAGCGATTTGTTTTCCCGGATGCAGGCCAGCATCAGTAACAACGTCAGCTGGTTTTATGTACTGGTCGTTGCCCTGATCCTGCTCTGTGTCACGTTCCTGGGTATCTCCCGCTATGGCGACATCAAGCTGGGACCGGATCATGCCGAACCTGACTTCAGCTTCGGCTCCTGGTTCGCCATGCTGTTCTCGGCCGGCATGGGTATTGGTCTGATGTTCTTCGGCGTTTCGGAGCCGGTCATCCATTTCATCAGCCCACCAGTGGGTGATCCCGGTAATCTGGAAGCCGCCAAGCAAGCAATGACGCTAACCTTCTTCCACTGGGGTCTGCACGCCTGGGCGATTTATGCCATTGTCGCACTGATTCCGGCCTTCTTTGGCTATCGCCATGAACTGCCTCTGACCATGCGCTCTGCCCTCTACCCCATTATTGGCGACAAGATTTATGGCCCGATTGGTGACGCCATTGATATTTTCGCCATCCTCGGAACCGTTTTCGGGGTTGCGACCTCATTGGGACTGGGCGTTATGCAGGTGAACTCAGGTCTGAACTATCTCTTTGATCTGCCTGTTAGTCCAATGACCCAGGTCGTGCTGATCATCTCCATCACCGCTCTCGCTACAATCTCCGTAGCCACCGGCCTGGACAAAGGCATTCGTCGCCTGTCCGAAGCCAACCTGTTACTGGCTGTTATTCTGGTCGCCCTGATTATTATTCTTGGGCCCACCGTACTGTTACTGCAGATGTTTGTGCAGAACACCGGCGGCTACCTGTCCGGCATTGTTGATAAAACCTTTAACCTCTATGCCTACGAAGGCAACGATTGGATCGGCGGCTGGACCCTGTTCTACTGGGCTTTCTGGCTGTCCTGGTCACCGTTTGTCGGCATGTTCATCGCGCGGATTTCCAAAGGCCGTACCATTCGCGAGTTTGTCACCGGCGTTCTGTTCGTACCAACCGGCTTAACCTTTTTGTGGATGACCGTGTTCGGCAACACGGCTATCCACGCCATTATGAACGACACTGCCGGACAACTGGCAACCGTCGTACAGAATGATGCTTCGCTGGCTCTGTTCACCTTTCTGGAGATGTTCCCATTCTCTGAAGCTCTGTCGTTTATTGCCATTCTCATGGTGGTCATTTTCTTTGTGACTTCATCCGACTCCAGCGCCATGGTGATTGATATTCTTGCTTCTAACGGCAACGACCACCCGCCACTGTGGCAGAGGGTATTCTGGTCTGTCCTGATTGGTGCGGTCGCCATGGCGCTGATGCTGGCCGGTGGACTGGAAGCACTTCAGGCAGCGACCATTGCCAGCGCCCTGCCGTTCTCGATTATTCTGATGATGTCTACCTATGGATTGCTCAGGGCGCTGGCGATTGATGCCGCTAAAAAGGAAAGCCTGAGCCAGACCAATCTGGCACCGGTTATGTCACAAAAATCCGTTTCATGGCAAACCCGCATCAATAATCTGGTTCACTTCCCCCGTCGGGCTCATGTGAATCGCTTCAACGAACATGTGGTTATACCCGCCATGGAAGCCGTTGCCGGTGAGCTGACCAGTCAGGGTATTAACACATCGGTTGAACTGGAGTCTGAAAGCTCTGCACCCACCCTGAATATCTTGCACGGTGAAGAAACCGACTTCAGTTATCAGGTGTATCCAAGGGCGTATCTAAAACCCAGCTTTACACTGGATGAAGACGACGATGAAGAGCGCAAATACTTCCGCGCCGAAGTCTTTCTCAGAGAAGGCGGACAGGACTATGACATCATGGGCTGGAGCAAGGAACAGGTGATTGCCGATATTGTCAGCCAGTATGAAAAGCACCTGCATTTCCTGCATATGGTGCGATAAACAAAACAGAGACCTCTTATAAAAAAACGGGAATCAGGTTCATACCTGGTTCCCGTTTTTTATTCGTATGGTTGAGTAGTTATCAGAACAGACGATTAATGCCGTCTAATGCCGCCACCCGGTAGGCTTCTGCCATGGTGGGATAGTTGAATGTTGAATTTAAAAAGAAGCGTATGGAGTTAGCCTTGCCTTTCTGAGCCATCACCGCCTGCCCGATATGAACAATCTCTGACGCCTGGTCACCAAAACAGTGTATACCCAGCACTTCTTCGGTATCCCGGTGGAAAAGGATTTTCAGCATACCCACCTTTTCACCTGTAATCTGCGCCCGCGCCAATCGTGAGAATAACGCCTTGCCCACTTCATAGGGAACCGAAGCAGCTGTCAGCTCTTCTTCCGTTGCACCCAGCGAACTGATTTCCGGAATGGTATAAATACCTGTCGGCACTTCACTGACATAGCGCCATGCCTCACTGCTGCTGGCATTGCCTGCTGCAGAACGCCCCTGATCATAGGCCGCACTGGCAAGACTGGGCCAGCCAATCACATCACCGGCCGCCGAGATATGGGACATGTTGGTGCGGTACTGCTGGTCCACTTCCAGTTGACCACGACTGTTGGATTTCAGCCCAATCAGTTCCAGTCCCATATTCTGGGTGTTGCCGGTTCGGCCATTGGCCCAGAGCAACAGATCCGCTTTCAGTTTTTTGCCACTCTTCAGGTGCATCACCACACCATCATCCAGAGTCTCAACTTTCTGGTACTCTTCGTTGTGACGAATGATCACATTCATTTTACGCAGCTGATAGCCCAGAGCATCGGAAATTTCCTTGTCGAGGAAAGACAGCAAGCGGTCACGGGTATCCACCAGATCAACCAGAACACCCAGACCGGAAAAAATAGAGGCGTATTCCGAGCCAATGACACCGGCACCGTAAATAATCATACGACGGGGGGTATTGGTCAGTTCCAGAATGGTGTCACTGTCAAACACTCTTGGGTGAGTAAAATCAACATCCGCAGGGCGATAGGGTCGGGAGCCGGTGGCAATCATAATATTGGTAGCATGAAGGCGCTCGATATTACCGCCATTTTCAATCACCTCAATGGTATGCTCATCCACGAATGTGCCGCGACCGAAATAAAGGTCAATACGATTACGGGAATAATACATGGTGCGTGACTGCACCTGCTTCTGTATGACTTTTTCAGCACTTTTCAGTACTTTCGGAAAACTGAACCAGCGTGGATCACCAATCTCCCGAAACAGTGGGTTGGTGTTAAAATCCATGATCTGTTTGACCGAATGGCGCAGCGCCTTGGAAGGAATGGTGCCCAGATGGGTACAGCTGCCACCGACAAACGGACTCTGCTCAACAACCGCAACCTTTTTTCCCAACTTCACCGCATTCATCGCGGCACCTTCTCCGGCAGGGCCGGACCCCAGGATCACCAGGTCGTAGTTGCTCACACCCATCCTTTAATTACCCCTTGAGATTGCCGCTTTTATCGTTGTATTGATGTCTATATATAATAATGCGTTTTTTTATTATACAAAGTGCAGGATTTATGAGTCTGACACTCCCCGCCCGACGCTTCGCTTTGGGCGAGGGTTCTTGAATCACTCCAAGAACCTTCCTGTTTCAACACGCCTTCCCTAGGAGCCTGTCGGACTTACCACTGACCTACTGCGAAAAAGCCGGATTTGGCCATTTTTGACGATCCTTTTCGTTGAATAGCTCGCTATTCGCCTCAAATGATCGTCAAAACTGTCTCAAACCGGTCTTTTTCTCGCTACGGTCGGCTAAGTCCGACAGGCTCCTAGATGGTTGCTTATACCCTAAAGGGCACAAGCGCAGCTATCCCCGTTCCAGTCGCTCCACAGGCTAACCCCGCCAGTCCGGCGGTTTTGATGTTAATTGCTGCCGCTATATCTCTATCCCAATGGGTTTTGCACTCAGGACAATCCCATTCACGGACAGATAGCGGCATACTTTCATGGACGAATCCGCAACTTGGACAACGCTTTGAACTTGGGAAGAACCGGTCTATCTGAACAACCAGCCTTCCTGCCCACTCAGCCTTGTACTGCAACTGGCGGACAAATTCACCCCAGTTTGCATCGGCTATATGCTTTGCCAGTTTCGGGTTCTGGATCATGCCTTTCACATTCAGGGACTCTGCACAAACAACTTGGTTCTCGTTTATGAGTTTGCGGGATGCCTTGTGGGTCGCATCCATCCGGCAGTCAGCGATCTTCGCATGGAGCCGAGCAACTTTGAGCTTTGCTTTAGCTCTGTTGCTGCTGCCTTTCTGCTTTTTCGCCAGCTTACGCTGAAGGTAGGCGAGCTTTCGCTCGTAGCGTTTGGTATGCCTTGGATTACCGGATTTTTCGCCGTCTGAAGTGATGAACAGATCATTCAAACCTAAATCAATGCCCACTGTCTTGTTACTAATGGGCATTGGTTTAGCTTCAAATTCACACAGCATGGAAATAAAGTACCTGCCTGCACGATCTTTGCTAATGGTGATACTGGAAGGCTCTGAGGATAGCTCCCTGCTCCAGCGTATATTCAAAGCCTCTTTGCTCTTGGCAATGAATAGCTGACCATTTTTTACACTGAAAGCTGCTTTGGTTAAGCGAATGCTCTGCCTTGCATTCCTATTCTTGAATTTTGGGTATTTGGCTCTGCCAGCCCAGAAATTCTTGAATGCTTCCTGCTGATCTCTGAGCGTTTGTTGCAGGATGACGCTGGAAACATCTTTCAAAAATGGAAATTCGGACTTAAGCGACACAAGACGTTTTTCAGCTTGAGAGTGAGAAATGCTGCTTCCGTCCTTGTAGTATGCGTCGGTACGAAAACGCAGAGTATCGTTGTAGACAAAACGAGCGCAACCAAACGACTGAGCAAGTAGCTGTGTTTGCCCAGGTGTTGGATAGAATCGTTCTTTATAAGCTCTCTTTATCTTCATACGAGGCATTTTACAAAAAGCACTAACTTTCGTAAAGTCTGATAGTTCTTATCAGTCCTACGGACTGACCGCTTGTATCACCGCCCGATTGGGCGATGCTTTACGCGGAGTTTAATAAACACTTCGTCTTTAAACTGTGGTCAAGAGTCACTTAGTGACTCCCGACTACGGTTTAAGTCCTTTTTCCATCAGACTTTTTTGTGTGCGGTCGCGTCGTAGAACATATCGTCCATATCCACCTCGTCAAAGGCATCGCGGAACGCTTTTTCTTTTTTATCGCCACCGCCACAAATCACACAGCCATCTTTCAGTCCCAGTGTGCTGAGACCACCACAGGAGCCTTTGATGGGCTTGTTGGAAAAAATGACACCAACAGCCATCATGGCGATCAGTGCCAGAAAGACACAGAATGTAACCAGCATCATAGTCATGGCCAGTACCTCCTACTCTAAGTCAGGACAGAAGGCAGTTTGTCATGGGCTGCCTTCATCGAAATTTCACAAAACAGCAAAAACCACGCTGCTTCTACTTTTTACGTCAGTTTTGCAGATAAGGTTTAAACGCCTCACTGCTCTGTGATTTAAACCCGCCATCCTCTGAATGATAGGTGAAGTAAGCGGCTATCCCTTCGCGGTTTGCCAGCGCCAGCCCTTTTTTGTCCCCCAGCACCATAAACAGGGTCGCCAGAGCATCACCATCGGCTGCCGTATCGGCAATCACGGCCACTTCTGCCAGACGACTGACTTCAGGACGGCCAGTATGGGGGTTGATCATATGGGAGAACTTCTGACCATCAATCTCAAAGAAGTTCAGGTAATCGCCAGAGGTCGCCAGAGCCCGATCACCAATGGTCACCACCAGAGCCGGCATTCCACCCGCTGTCATCGCAGGCCCCCGAATACCCAGACGCCAGGCTGTTCCATCAGGCTTGCGACCATTCACCAGCACCTCACCGCCAATTTCAACCATGAAATTATTGATACCACGATGCTTCAAAGCGTCTCCGGCTTTATCAACCCCGTAGCCTTTGGCAATGGAACTGAGATCCACAAACAGGTCTTTTTCCCGGGTCAAGATGTCCTGCGCCGTGTCAACCGTCAGGTATTGATACCCGACACGATCCAGCGCTGCATTAATGGCATCATCGCCTGGTACTTCTGTTGGATAGTTTGCCAGCATCCAGAGTACCGGATCAACCTGTCCGTCCTGATCGGCCGGTAGCTTTTTTTTCGGCTGTTTTTTGTCTTTATCGCTGGGGCCAAATCCCCAGAGGTTCACCAACGGGCCAACGGTGACATCATAAGCACCATCGGAAATTCTGGAAAAGTGCAAACTGCGATGCACCAGATCCACCAGTTCATCGGATGCCTTAAACGGCTTACCCACCGGCGCACGGTTGAACTGCATCAGTTCAGAGTCCGGACGATAGGTAGACATCTTGTCGTTGATATCTTCCAGAGCCCTTTCAACATCTGCCTGCACGTCTTTCACCGGATCAGAAAACAGTGTCGCTGCATAGGAAACACTGTAAGTGGTTCCCATGGTATGTCCATGAAAGTGCTTGAGCCTTGGCCGGCTGCCAATAACATAAAGTGCCGCTATAAGCAGGACCATGCCCAGTAGCAGCGATCGTTTATAAGATCGGGTTAACAACATCTCACCTCTGCGTATTCTTCCCGTTTTATCCGGGGAGCGCAGTTTAACACCGTGATGCGACGGCCGTCATCCGTACAGTTCATACCCTTTCCGTTTTCTGATCGGTTGACCGGGCTATCAACTTACAACGTCAATTCTTCCTGAACCTCTCCCAGCACATGACTGGCTTCATCAAAGTCATAGTTTTCAACGCGCCTGCACAATTCATCCAGCTGCTCCTGCCTGACCATACCCGACAGTCCCTGCATCAGTTCCGGTAAAGAGTCAGCCGCATCGGCATCGCCTTCCTGCAGCAGAGTCTGCATATGACTCAGCAGGAACGACAGTCGCTCGGTTTCCACCCGACCTTCGCCATAGCTGTAGACCGCAGGTTCGGATTCGGCCGTCACAGATTGCAACCCGCCCATCACTTCATTAAACCGATTGTGCAAGTTGACCAGCAGTTGCTCCGACGGTCTCTGGTCTGAATTGCGTAGCTCGGCTTCCACGGCACCGGCTGCCTGTTGCAGGGCTTTCGCACCCAGACTGCCAGCCGCACCTTTCAGTCCATGGGTCAGAAAGCGCGCACCATTCCAATCGTTGCGGTCAAGACACTCTTCCAGCTCCTGCCAGTCGGTGTGCTGATCCTCATAGAAGTTTCTTAACAGACGATCATACAGTTTGCGATTGCCCATTACCCGGGCCAGCCCTTCTTCTTCATCGATACCGGGCAAGCCATTTTCTGAAGTAGATTCAACAGAGTCGGTGGGCAGTGGTTCAGTGCTAACAGAATTAACCTGAGCCATTGCTGCTGATGTACTCTTTTCAGCCTGAAGCCACATTTCCAGCTTCTGTCCCAGCTCTTTGGGGTCTAGCGGCTTGGCAATATGATCATTCATGCCCACCTGCAGACAGCGTTCGCGGTCACCGGTCATGGCATGGGCGGTCATGGCAACAATGGGCAGGTCACTCTTGCCCGGCAATCGTCGTATAATCCGGGTGGCCTGATAACCGTCCATTTCCGGCATCTGAATATCCATAAAGACCAGATCGTAATGGTGCAGCTCAATGGCATCCACGGCTTTCTGCCCGTTGTCCGCCAGCGACACCTGCAGTCCGAAGCCCTCCAGCAACTCCCGCGCAACCTGCTGGTTGATTTCATTATCTTCCACCAGCAAGACGTGCCCGCTGAATGTTCTTTCAGCATCTGAATCCGTATCGGCATCTCTGCGCAACAACAGCTGCTGACGATCCATTGCCCTCAACATGGTTTCGATCAGTACCGAACTGCTGACCGGCTTAATCAGGAAAGCGTCCACCCTGCCAGTGGCTCGCGCCATGACTTCTTCACGCCCATAAGCCGACACCATAATTAATGATGGGCATACGGTCAGATTCATGTTGCGGATGTGCTCTGCCAGTTCCAGGCCATCCATATCCGGCATACGCCAGTCCAGCAACGCCAGGGTAACGGGGTCATCACCCTGCTGGTTATGCTCTCTCAGAAGCATCTGTGCCTGCTCACCATTTTCAGCTTCCAGCACCACACAACCAAACACTTCCAGATGACTGGTCAACAGAGCGCGGGCGTCGTCTTTATCATCAACCACCAGTACTTTTATTCCCATTAATGCAGAGGCAGACGATTTAAGCGATACGCCACGCCCCAGATCAATGACAAATCGAAAAGTACTGCCAACGTCCAGTTCGGAAGTGACAGAGATTTCACCGTTCATCATTCCCACCAGACTGCGACAGATAGCCAGCCCCAATCCGGTACCTCCAAATTTACGCGTGGTCGAGCCATCGACCTGAGAAAAAGACTCAAACAGTCTGGACTGATGTTCAGGGCTGATACCAATACCCGTGTCTTCTATTTCAAAACCCAGACGAACGGACTCGTCATCGCCGGATTCCAGCTTCACACGAACCTGGACACTGCCATTCTGGGTAAACTTGACCGCGTTATGGGTCAGGTTCAACAAAATCTGCCCCAGACGCAGCGGGTCGCCTTTTAGTAACCGTGGCACATCAGGGGCAATGTCATAGCTGAGGTCGATGCCTTTTTCGTCGGCTTTAAGAATGGCGACATTGTACAGATCCTCGAACACATCACCGAGATCAAAATCAATGCGTTCCATGTTTAACTTGCCCGCTTCGATACGGGAAAAATCGAGAATATCGTTGATAATCCCCAGCAGCGCATGCGCCGAGGATTGAATCTTGGACACATAGTCATTCTGTTTGCCGGTCATTTCAGTCTTCAGAACCAGATGACTCAAACCAATAATGGCGTTCATGGGCGTGCGAATTTCATGACTCATATTGGCCAGGAAATTACTCTTGGCCTGATTCGCCTGGTCCGCTGCTTCCTTAGCTTTATGAAGGGCTTCTTCCGCCTGTTTGCGATCAGTAATATCGCGCCCTGTTGCAAACAAAAAGCCTTCGCCTTCGTACTCCATATAGTTAGCCGTCACTTCCACCGGAAACACCCTTCCATCCCGTGTTTTCCGAAGTGTTTCATAGGTCAGCGCCTTGCGCAGGGTCAGCTGATCCCACAAGCGGCTCCAAGAACTGGCGGTAACCGCCGGGTTAATGTCCATGATGGTCATGTCCATCATTTCATCAAGGCTATAACCCAGCACTTTACAAACAGATTCATTGACATATTTATGAGAACCATCACGACGGAACCAGTGAATATGGTCGCCGGCATTGTCCAGCGAAAAGCGCGCCATGGACAATTCACGTTCACGGATCCGCTGTTCGGTAATATCGATCAGGGTACCAACTGCACGAAGCGGCATGCCGCGGCTGTCACGGAAAACCACCTTGCCCTTACTGCGCACGGTGGCGTAACTGCCATCTTTGCGTCGTATACGGTATTCACACTGGAAGCTTTCATCGGAATGACTGAACTGGCTGTTGAAAAAGTCTAATGTTGCCTGCTTGTCATCCACATGTATCTGACGACGCCACGCCGTAGGCGTGTTGCCCAGCTCACCGGGCTGATAGCCGAGCATGGTCTGATACCTTGGACTCAGGTAGATTCGCTCATGGACGATGTTCCAGTCCCACAGGCCATCCGAGGCGGCATCCATGGCCAGCTCATAACGTTCTTCACTCTGCCTGAGTGCATTATCAGCCTGCTGCCGCGCCCGTGCGACGGCAATCAGTTCACCGCCACGACGCAGCAGTTCAATCTCATCAGCTTGGGGCAATGCACTGCTGTTACGATTCAGCAGGCACAACCCGCCCACCTCATCACCAAACAGCACCATCGGGACATAGACGACATTCTGAACTTTTTCAGCGTCCCAAATAGCCTTGCACTCATCAGGCATTCGGGTGTTATCGGTTTTATCACTGGCATAAAGAATGTCATCACTCAACAGATGCAGATAATCTTTCAACCGGTAACGACTTGCCGGATCGTAGACATGCGGATCAAAGGAGACTCTTTGAGACCAGAAGTGTTCAATAAGTCCATTTGGATAACTGCCAGTGACCAGCAGGCAACTCTCAAAACCAAGGTTCTCGCCAACACTTTTCAGGAAAAAGTTGATGGAATCATCCACTGAACTTTCCATAAACTGCCGGGAAATATGGCTGAACAATCTGTCCAGGTCAGCTCTTGCCTTAAGCTCTTTTTCAGCCCGTTCACGCTCGGCAATTTCCAGGGTTAAACGACGATTCCAGTAAATAATCAGTATCAGGGTGACCACTACCAACAACAAACCTATGAACAGTTCCTTGTCGGGTGCCCAACTGATGGTACTGACACTGACCCAGCGCGCCTGCAGTGCAGTCAGTTCATCGCTGGTAAAAGAGTTGACAGTTTTATCCAGAATTGTGCCCAGTACCGGCCAGTCGTTGCGACTGCCAACCGCATACTCATAGCTAAATCCGGCTTCACCCACGATGTGAATATTGGTCAGTTTGAGCCGTTCCAGCTGATAACTGGCGGTGGCAAGATTGATAATAATGGCATCGAGGGAGCCGGTTGAGATCCTGTTTAAACCATTAGCTGCGTTAGGCACCGGCTTAAAGTCAATCTCGGGCACGCGCTCGCGAAAATATTCAAACGCCGCATAACCGGGAATATAACCAACCGTTTTTCCCTTCAGGTCAGGCAGTGAACGGATAGACGTATCAGAACTGCGCGCAAGAATAACGGTGGGTACGGTAAAAACAGGCTTGGTAATATCCAGATAACGCGATCGTTCATCTGTGCGTTGAACCATGGGCAACAGATCCAGTTCCCTGCGATAGGCCTGACCCAGCACTTCGCTGAAGTTGTTGCTTTCTTCAATCTGGATGGTAATACCCAGTCGTTCTTCGATCAGCCGAATAAAATCAACAGCAATCCCCTGAATATCCCCCTTGTCATCCTTGAAGGCTA
This sequence comes from Endozoicomonas montiporae CL-33, assembly GCF_001583435.1. Taxonomy (NCBI): domain Bacteria; kingdom Pseudomonadati; phylum Pseudomonadota; class Gammaproteobacteria; order Oceanospirillales; family Endozoicomonadaceae; genus Endozoicomonas; species Endozoicomonas montiporae. Next base: position 3,155,574 of record NZ_CP013251.1, read on the forward strand.
GTGGCGGGTTATTGGTATTAAGCACCGTTCGCAGCACATGATGCTGCGCCAACCAGTGACGTTCATCTTCCGTCAGGTTAACTGCAGCCCTGGGGCGATTGAAATACCGGTTGTCACTGTTCGGAATCCAGCTCTCTTCAATCGCACGGAATTCATCGCCGGTGATACTGCCCAACCCGTTGTTAATCAGTGGCAAGAGTTCATCGCCCCGTTCAGCCAGTACCGCAGCAGCCACCGCTTCGTTCATATTAATGTACTTGCTGGAATTCACCTCTCCGACCAACCCCATGGCACTCAGGGCTGATTCCACCACTTCCGGCTCTGCAAGAAAAACCTCCACTTCACCACGGAACAGCAACTCAATCAGACGAGATACATTGTCTGCGGGCACTGTAACGGCATCAGGAAACCAGATGTTCAGAAACTCTTCATTACTGGACTTGCTGACCACACCTATTCTGCGCTTATCCAGATCCGCTCCCGGATCTCTCTGCCCCGGCACATTGCGATAATACAACCGTGACACCAGACCGTAATACGGCGTTGACATACGCATCCATTCACTGCGAGCCCTTGAAGGTGACAGGCTGCCATGGAAATCGGCTTTCCCCGTCCGCAGGTCAAGAATGGTTTCATCCCTTTCTGCCATACGGAAACGAACCGGTATTCCGGTTTTTCTCGACCACAGACGCCAAATGTCTACAAACATACCGGCAGGCCGACCCAGCGCATTAATAAAAGACAACGGTGCTGTATTACTGACCAGCGCAACCACGAGGCTTTCTTCTTGCGTGGTGATGCCAAACCATTTCTGGGAAAGCAGTTCCCAGCTTTCTGAACCGATTTCGTCAAGCCCTCGCTGAATCAAAGACCCCAAAGCCTTTCGATCAGGATTGATTGCAGCCACTAATCTTTGTTCCGGATAGTTGATTTCTTTTTCTATGTTGAAATCAACACTAATGCCCCGGGCGCTGAGGAAATATCTGAGAACATCACTGTTCCCCAAAAACACCACCAGCTCCCGGTTAGAGATACTTTTAATCATCTCATCCAGCGACGGGTAAGTTCTGACATTAGCATTAGGATATTGCGATTTAACCAGCTCCTCGCTGACACCATCATCCACGACACCCACCGGATAGGTTTGCACCGTATCAATCAGGGCTTTGTCTTCCAGATCGTTCCGGACAAAAAAAGCAGGTCGGGTTGTGATAATTTCCTGCAGTTGAAGATTACTGCCCAGTCCCCTGTCTTCCGGTCCCAGACTGGCGATAATGTCGATATCATTGTCCTTTAAGCGACGAACAGCCTGTTCATGATTCATTGGGTAAAATCGCAGAGGCACCCCGACTTCCCGGGACCAGGTACGCCAGGCATCCAGCATGATGCCATCCGGCTCGCCCGCGGCATTGGTAAAGCTCCAGGGAACATCATCTGCAAGGTATGCCACTTTAAGAGGCGAAAAATAAGAGCTGTCTTCCAGTGAGCGGGCAGACTGCCAGGGCAAGGCCAACAGAGCCAACAGCAAAACCGGCAATATTGCAGGCCTTTTGGTGGACTGAAGCCTTACAGATAAAACCAACAGACATTGCATCAGAAACAGAAAAACCGGAGGCAGCAGCAGACAGGATTTTTTGTTGGGAACGTAAGACATAACCGTCCAGAGTGACCTTACAGGGAAGCCGGCCTATTGTACTGCTTTTTACTGACAGAACCACTGAGTAATAAGCGAAATCCGCTACTGATCACCGTAGAACATCTCGATTCAAAACAGCTTTCACGTTCCTAAATATCATGGGCAGGAACAGACTTTAAGAAGCTGCTCTTGCGACGATTCAACCCAACCTGAGAGCCCGGCTGCTAAAATTAGCAATGAACTGCAGGGACAAGCACTATGGACAATGAAACCGAAGATAATGCCCGTAACGCCGTAGAAGAAGGCAAAACCGCTATTGAACAGGCAACAAATCTGCTAAACATGATGTCAGCTCTCCGTGGCAAACTGAACATTCAGGATGGTGCAGGCCAGCGCTACCTTGAAAAAATCAAGCCCGACATGGCGCAACTGAAAGAAGCAGAAACTGAAATACTGTCCAACTACTCCGGCAAACCCGCCACCAAACAGAAAAAGCGCAGAAATAATATGATGAGTGCCCTGCATCGCCATGGACGGGCCTGATCGGCCCATTCATTTCCTGACGTCGCGTTTTTCATACCGTCCTCTTGATACAACTCTATTGACAGTCCATGCTGTTGAATGCTCCCATTTCCAGCAATTCAACAAAAAGTTGTCAGAAACGAAGTGTTCACCATTTATCACTCCAATCAGCTTGATGTGCTGAAAGATCTGCTGGTCGAACTGATCCGGCGAGACCCACTGTCCAACCCGTTAGAAGATGAGCAGATACTGGTGCAAAGCCCCGGTATGGCTCAATGGTTGCGTCTGGCACTGGCTGACGGCTTTGGCATTGCTGCCGCCACCGAATTTCCACTGCCCGCCAGTTTCCTATGGAAAATGTTTGTTCAGGTACTGCCCGATGTTCCGAAGCGCTCGACCTTTAACAAAGAAGCCATGACCTGGAAGATCATGACGCTTCTGCCAGAGATGATCGACCAGGACAGCTTCGCCGACCTCCGGCAATACCTGAGCCATGACCACGACGGCGTGCGCCTGTTCCAGCTGTCCGAGAAAATTGCCGACACCTTTGACCAATATCTGGTTTATCGTCCGGACTGGATTGCTGAATGGACAGAGCCCTCATCAACAGGCAACCACCCGGACAGCATTGCGGCTGAACAACCCTGGCAACCCGAACTCTGGCGAGCACTGGTGCAAAAAACGGAAGAGCTGGGGCAAAACCACTGGCATCGTGCCAATATGCACCACCGTTTTCTGGAAGAACTCTATGACGGTGATCACAAGAACAAACTCCCGAAACGCCTGTTTGTGTTTGGCATTTCTGCCCTGCCCCCACACTTTGTTGAAACCCTGAAAGCACTGGGTGAGCAAACCGATGTGCATATGCTGGTGTGCAACCCCTGCCGGTATTACTGGGGCGATGAGAAAGACCCTAAATATCTGGCACGCATGACCGCCAAACAGTTTGCTGCCAACCAGCTGGTGCAGTCCCTGCCTGCTGTCAGTAACAGCCAACAGAACGCTTTTATTCATGAAAGGCTGTCACTGGATAACCCGAACCGTTCTGGTAACCCCCTGCTGGGTTCCATGGGCAAACTGGGACGCGACTATCTACACCAGTTGCACGATCTTGACGCACCGGAAATCAGTGCCTTTGTGGATGGTGATCACCACTGTCTGTTACACAGTCTGCAAAACGATATTCTGGAACTGGCCGAACCTTCCGGCAAAAGATCCATCAGCCCGACAGACCAGTCCCTGATGCTGCACAGTTGTCACAGTCCTCTCAGGGAGGTAGAGGTGCTGCACGACCAACTGCTGTCACTGTTTGAGCAGAATCCAAACCTGACCCCAAGGGATGTGGTGGTCATGCTGCCTGATGTTGACCAGTACAGCCCATGGATTCAGGCCGTCTTCGGCGGTATCGGCAATCAGGAACCTGACGATTCGCGCCGTATACCTTTTTCCATTTCTGACCGCAGTGCCCGCAACGAACACCCTATTCTGTCCGGACTGCTGCATCTTCTGGATCTCGACAACAGCCGCTGCACAGCACCTGAGCTGTTGGAACTGTTGGAAATTCCGGCTCTGCAACGCCGCTTTGAATTGTCTGCCGATGATCTTGATACCCTGCGTCGCTGGGTGGACGAAACCGGCATTCGCTGGGGCCTGAACCCGGATCATCAGGCACACTTCGACTTGCCCCGAAGAAGTGAAAATTCCTGGCTGTTTGGTTTACGTCGTTTACTGCTGGGCTATGCCATGCCGGAAGCCTGTGGACTGTACGACAACATTCTGCCTTTTGAAGCGGTGCAGGGTATGAGCGCACGCCTGGCCGGACAACTGGCAGAATTCGTTGATCACGCCGACCACCTCGCTAAAACCTTACGACAGGAACGTTCCATTGAAGAATGGACAGCTTACATTCACGATATTAACGATCGGTTCTTTCTGGCGGATGAAAACGATGAATACGCGCTGAAACTGGTGCATGAGGCACTGGAAAAATTGCACGAACAACTGGATGACGCAGCCTACAGCCAGCCTCTGACCCGTCCGGTATTATTGAGCTACCTCGGCGATCGTCTGTCTAGCCAGCGCAGCAGCCAGCGATTCCTTGCCGGTCAGGTGAATTTCTGCACCCTGATGCCCATGCGTTCCATTCCCTTTAAAGTGGTCTGTTTGCTCGGATTGAATGACGGTGCTTACCCTCGCAGCATCGCTCCAACCGGTTTTGACCTGATTGCAAAACACACTCGTCGGGGCGACCGCTCCCGACGGGAAGATGACCGTTACCTGTTTTTGGAAGCCTTGCTGTCTGCCCGTGAAAAACTGTACATCAGTTACGTGGGGCGTAGCATTAAAGACAACACCGAACGTGTGCCTTCGGTACTGGTCACCGAACTGATGGACTACATTGACCAGAACTACTGGATTGACGACCTCGGCATTAAGGAACATCTGCTGACAGAACAGACTCTGCAACCCTTTAGCCCCGACAACTTCACATCAGACAATCACAACTCTCGATTCAGCTCTCAATTCAGCTATCGGTTCAACTATCGATTCAGCTATGCCAGAGAATGGCTACCTGTTGCCCGGCGGGACGATATTGAAAGCCATGCATTTATAGGTTCTCCACTACCGGAACAACACGACAAGCAAGATGTACTGGAACTCAGCGAGCTGCTGCGGTTTTACCGAAACCCCTGCAAGAGTTTCTGCAATCGTCGTCTGAAAGTCTTTTTTGAAGACGATGATGACACCCTGGAAGACACCGAGCCGTTTATGATTGACGGTCTGGATGCCTATCAACTGAAACTGCAGATGCTCGACGACCTGCTGGAAAAAGATCACACGGACGATGTCCGCAAAACTCTGAAAGCGATTGGGCGACTCCCTCACGGAGCCTTTGGCGACCTCCTGCTGGAAGAACATGAAAAGAGCCTGACCGGACTGTCGGAACAGGTAAAATCTCGCACTGCCAACATCAATGACAACAAAAATGCTAACGAAGAAAGCGTTGAGATTAACCTGAATTTTGGAAATATTCAGCTAACCGGCTGGCTGAAAAGTATCTATAACAACAGTCTCATTCGCTATCGCCCTGCAAAAGTCAAAGGTAAGGACCGTATGCTGAGCTGGATCGAGCACCTGTGTCTGTGCGCCTGCTCAGATCAGCCTGCCATTACCCATCTGCTCAGTCTGGAAAAGCCGCTGATGTTCCATGTTGTTGAGCAGGAAGACGCCGTGGAGCTGCTGCACGAACTCGTTCGTTACTACCAGCAGGGACAGAATGAACCTCTGGCATTCTTTCCTGAAACCGCCTGGAGCTGGTTGTCTGCAGACGAAGACAAGGCTGAAGCCGCAGCCAGAAGCGCCTATGAAGGTGGCTACACCCATCAGGGTGAACGACGCGATACCTATATGAACCGTTGCTACCCTACTTTAGAAGCCGCCTATGATGATATGACTCAACTGGCACAGACCTTTATGCAACCCATGCTGGCTTATCTGGAGGAAGTAAAATGACAGAACTGTCCCAGATGAACGACATCAAGCCAGTCAACCTTGATGCATTACATTTCCCGCTGCATGGCAACCGACTGATTGAAGCCAGTGCAGGTACCGGCAAAACCTACACCATTGCCAACCTCTATCTGAGACTGGTGCTGGGACATGGCGATGATCATTCGGCACATCCGAATCCCCTCAGTGCCGACCGGATTCTGGTGGTCACCTTTACCGACGCTGCCACAGCGGAGCTGCGTGATCGTATCCGGGCAAGACTCCACAAAGCCCGTCTTGATTTTATGGAAGGACAGTCCGACGACGCTTTCATACAAACATTAATCGAAAGTCTCGACCGTCGGGAAGAACGCATTGCCCTGCTTCTGGCCGCAGAACGACAGATGGATGAAGCCGCCGTGTTTACCATTCACGGTTTTTGCCAGCGAATGCTCAGACAACACGCCTTTGAAAGCGGCACCCTGTTCACCAGCGAGTTAATTACCGACGAAACCAACCTGCTGCAACAGACGGCAGCCGACTTCTGGCGTCGTCATTTTTATCCGGTGGAAAAGCCCCTTGCCAGTCTGACGCGTGATCTCTGGAAAACGCCAGTAGAGCTGCTGGGTAATATTCGCAGCTGGCTGGGCAAAGACAGTCTGGAAGTCATTCTCGGCAGTCTGCCGGACTCTGTTGATACATTCAGGAAAACCTATCTCGACCGGATTACGGCAATAAAAGCCCTCTGGCAGCAAGACCAACAAAACATTGAAGATCTGTTGCGCAGTACCGGACTGAAAAAGAACAGCAGAGCCCTGTCACGCCTTGAAGCAATGAATGAGTTTGTTGCCAGCAGTGGCTTGCAACCTGTTCTGAGCAAGCAGAAAGATGGCTGGGAAGTCTACAGTACAGAACGCCTGAAAAAAGACACGACCAAAGCAGGTACAGTACCAGAGCATAACGTTTTTAATCTGATTGATCGGCTGATTGAATTACCCCTGTCGGTTAAAGAAGCCTGGAGCGGCATGATTCTCAATCAGGCGCTTGCCGAGATTCGTACAAAAGCCAGAGAACTGAAACAGCGACAACATCAAATGTCGTTTGATGACCTGCTGATTAATCTTGGCAAAGCACTGGATAACGATACAAACGGCACTCTGGCTAATGCCATTCGGGAACAGTTCCCGGTAGCCATGATCGACGAATTTCAGGACACCGACCCGCTGCAATACCGTATTTTCAGTCAGATATACGGCGATGGCAGTTCGCAGAATGCCGGACTGTTTATGATCGGTGACCCGAAGCAGGCCATTTATGCCTTTCGCGGGGCCGATATCTTTACCTATATGCAAGCGCGACAGCAGGTATCAGCCCATTACACACTGGGCACTAACTGGCGCTCCACCAGCCATATGGTTAAGGCCGCCAATACACTGTTCACCCGGGTTGATAATCCCTTCCTGTTTAACGATATACCGTTTTTGTCGGTAGACGCCTCGCCCAAAGCGGATAGCGCCCGCCTTCTACTGGAAGGCAAGCCGGTGCCCGCCCTGCAACTGTGGCATCAGCAAGGTATTGAAAAACCGGTGGTCGGCAGTGACGACTACCAATCCGTCATGGCTCAGGCCACTGCCAACCAGATTAACCGGCTGTTGACCGATGCAAATATCAACGAGTGTGTGATTGAAACAAACGGTAAAACAGCACCGCTTCAGGCGGGCGATATTGCGGTGCTGGTTCGAACCGGACGACAGGGGCTTAAAATCCGTGATGCCCTGAATGCACAAAATATTGCCTGTGTGTATCTCAGTAACAAGGAATCCGTTTTCGACTGTCAGGAAGCCACTGATTTACAGCGCCTGCTGGCTGCCTGTTTGTCTCCCACCGATGAACGAACACTGCGTTCGGCACTGGCAACCCCGCTGCTGGCGCTGTCAGCCCCAACCCTTGACCAGCTGAATCAGGATGAAGACCTCTGGGAGCGACGGGTGGAAGAGTTCTCCCGCTACAAGGAAACCTGGGATCGCCTTGGCGTTCTACCCATGCTGCGTCAGTTGATACATAACAACCGTATTGCCGAACGCCTGCTGGGTGACAGCAGTCTGGGTGAACGACGACTGACGGATTTATTGCATCTTGGCGAACTCCTCGCCAGTGCCAGTCAGGAACAAGAAACACCCCACGCCCTGTTACGCTGGCTAAGTGAACATATCCAGAGCCCGAATCATAATGCCGATGAACAGCAGCTTCATCTGGAAAGTGAACGCAATCTGGTCCAAATCGTCACCATCCATAAATCCAAGGGGCTGGAATACAATGTCTGTTTCCTGCCCTTTGCCTGTGACTTCAAGGAAGCGAAAGACCCCGTTTTCCACGATCAGAAAAAAGGCAGAACCCAGCTGGATCTTTCCGGAGAAAGTGACTCCGTTGCAAAAGCCGACCATGAACGTCTAGCAGAAGACCTGCGCCTGATGTATGTGGCTATAACCCGATCCGTACATTGTTGTTACGTAGGCATCGCTCCTCTTAAAAAAGGTCAGGCGGGCAAAAACCCGGTCACCGATTTGCCTAAAAGTGCTTTGGGACAGCTGCTGGACAAAAGCGATTTCATCACCCCTGCTGACCTGACCGCTCATCTTCAGGCTCTGGATGAAGCTCATGAGTTTATCGAGCTGACACCTCCGCCACTGGATGCACTGCCAGCGTTTAAGCCGTTAGACGACCATACGGAAACATTATCCGCCAGAACCTTTCATGGCCGCATCCAGAAAGACTGGTGGGTCACCAGCTACTCGGCCTTGTCCAAAACTGCACACGCGGCCTCCGGCCAACCACAGCCCGCTGCGAACAACGAACAACCCGGTCTGGATATGGAAGTACAGGAAGAAGCGGCCGTTAAATCGGAATCACCACAATTTGAGCATTCTATTTTCACCTTTCCCAAAGGTGCCCGCCCAGGAACGTTCATGCACACCCTGTTTGAACGACTGACTCCCATTAACTCGACACCGGAACAGATACCACAATTCGTACAGGAGCAGTTGCAACTGGAGGGGCTTGGAGAAGAGTGGACTGACACACTGGTCACTATGCTTACCCATTGTCTGGATGCGCCACTGGACGGTCAGCAGTTAACACTGCGCAACTTGCCGGAACAGGCGAAAAAGATTGAAATGGAATTTTACCTGCCTCTGTCCAGACTCAAAGCCAACGAACTGAACCAGTTGCTGCAACAATACGATCCGCTGGCTACAAAGGCTGCTCCTCTTGGCTTCTCAACCCTGCAGGGCATGTTAAAAGGTTTCATCGATCTGGTGTTTGAATACGAAGGACGCTGGTACGTTCTCGATTACAAATCCAACTGGCTGGGAGAACAGTACAGCGATTACAGTCGGGCCCGGATGGAACAGATGATGATCGAACATCGCTACGACCTTCAATACCAGCTCTACAGTCTGGCTCTGCACCGGTTGTTGAAAACCCGACTGCCCGGCTACGACTATGAACACCATTTCGGTGGTGTCATCTATCTGTTCCTGAGAGGCGTGCAGAGCAATGACAGTGACCAACACGGTATTTACGACACACGTCCAAAGAAAGCTCTGATAGAAGCAATGGATAAACTGTTTGCCGGTGAAACGGATGGAGGAAGCCACTGATGACTGTTCAACCATCCCCGGTATTACAAGCTCCGGTACTCCAAACTCTGGAATCATTAAAAACCGCCGGTGCCATTCGTCCGCTGGATTATCAGTTTGCTCGTTTTCTGCAGGAAATGGGTGGAGAACCGCTGACGGTTCTTGCGGGGGCGCTGGTCAGCCATGAACTGGCCAGTGGTAATGTCTGCCTGCCATTAAAAGACATAAACACACGTTCATTGTTCAGTGTTGAGTCAGAATCACTGCAGGCTCTGGAGCACTTGATAACATCGAGTAACTGGCAGGACGAGCTATCAGCCTCACGACTGGTTTCCGACGGCTCTGAAAACAGCCCGCCAGCGCCACTGGTGTTGAACAGAAACCGTCTGTACCTCTATCGCTACTGGCAGTACGAACACCTTGTATCAGAACACCTGCGCAATAAAGGCGCCCGAACAGCAGATTCAGCAACGGTTAAAACCATACTGGATCGACTGTTTCAGAGAGATTACACACTACTGTTCAAGCAACTTCAGGCAGCTACCGACCTGCAGGCAACGGTTATTAAATGGCTGGACATTGTCAAACCGGATTCACTGGACTGGCAAACCATCCAGCAAACGATTGGCAATGCCCGTTCTGGAAATGACCTTGCGCCTTTGGATCAGCTGATTCCAGATCACACCTGTCTGAACTGGCAGAAAGTCGCCGCAGCTCTGGCAGCTACCCAGTCTTTCAGTGTGATCAGTGGCGGACCAGGCACCGGTAAAACGACAACCGTCACACGGTTGCTGGCTATGCTGGTTGAACTGGAACAACTAAGCTCTGGCAAAGCTCCGGTTATACGACTGGTTGCCCCAACAGGCAAAGCCGCTGCCCGTCTTACCGAATCTATCGGTGGAGCACTGGAACAGCTGAATTGCAGTGAAGCCGTTCGTAACAATATACCCGGTGAAGCGGGCACACTTCACCGACTGTTGGGTGTTATTCCTAACAGTACCGAGTTCCGGCACCATCAGGATAATCCGCTGCATCTGGATATTCTTGTGGTCGATGAAGCGTCCATGGTTGACCTGCCGATGATGACCCGACTATTGAGCGCGCTGCCTGATGATGCCCGAATCATTTTGTTGGGCGACCGGGACCAGCTCGCCTCTGTTGATGCAGGCAGTGTGCTGGGTGATATCTGTGCAGCAGCGGGTAACACTTATTCAGAGACTCAACAGAAACGTCTGCAACAGCTAACAGGCTATGACCTGAGCACTGAACGACCACCGACCAATGCCAGTATTCACGACTGTTTTTGTCTGTTGCAAAAAAGCTACCGGTTTGATGCCTCTTCCGGAATTGGTCAGCTGGCAGCCTCTGTCAACGCTGGCCAGATCAGAGAGACCAAAGCAGTTTGGGAGGCTGGCTTCAGCGATATTCGCCGTCATCTTCTGAACGACAGTGGCTATCAAACGATGCTGCAACTCTGCGTCGATCAGTATCGCCCGTACCTGCAGGCAATCAAAAATGACCAATCTGCCAGAGAGATACTGTCGGTCTTTAACCGCTTCCGTCTGTTATGCGCCCTGCGTGAAGGAGCCTGCGGAGTAGAAGGTTTAAATCTTGAAATCCGCAACGCCCTTGCCCGTCACCGCTTGATTGAGCGGGAGACATTGTGGTACCCGGGCAGGCCGGTTCTCATCACTCGTAACGATCATGGTCTGGGGCTGTACAATGGCGACATTGGCATCACACTTGCCGATGAAGACGACCGCTTGCGGGTTGCCTTCCAACTGCCCGATGGTTCGCTGAAATCTCTGTTACCCAGTCGTCTGCCTGAACACGAAACCGTGTTTGCCATGACGATTCACAAAAGCCAAGGCTCTGAGTTTGCCCATACCGCCATGGTTCTGCCCGACAAAATCAATCCGGTTCTGACCCGGGAACTGGTTTACACCGGTATTACCCGCGCCAGGCAGGAACTGGATATTTTTACAACAGAAGTCGTATTCAACCAGTCCGTCAGCAGGCCGACCCAACGGTCATCCGGCCTTAAAGAGCGGCTGCTGGCATAAAGAAACTCAGTCGATTGGATATCACTGTCACCTTAAGCGTTATCGTGGCAGTGATTGGTTGCTTCTGTCTTTTTTACAGCTATCACCTTATCAACGTCTTTAGTCGTATAATTTCCCAAACAGGTGATAGATATGAAAACCTGAGTTTTCTCCCTTTTTCCTCGCTCTGGAAATATTTTGTCAAAAATATTGAATTGACTAAAAATAAGAAAAAAGTTTTATTAACTTATCGGTTGTCCAAGGTGTTTTTCAATTATTTTTTATGAAAAATAGACGTAAAAAGCTATCAATTTGTTACAAAAAAATATTATTAGAAATAATTTATGTCATTAATAATTTTCAATGCTGTGGACACTTTTTCTTCAGTAGTACTAGTGAAAACCACTGATAACAAGGGGTTTGCTGCAGATTTAATTTACTCGTGCAAACTTTTTTCAGATATAAGCTAGTCATTTTAGTTATATTACTCTGCAACCCTTGGTATTAATGATCAATTTTTACCTTCATGCCAACTCTTACGACTTGAGGCGTATATTTAACGGGACGAGCTGCTTATCTCTCATCTTTAATGGCCTATATTATGCTGAATTTAAAGCGTGAAAAAAGTATCAGAAAAGGACGTTCTTTTCTGAATGCAGGTTTTCTTTCTTCTATTATCTGCATGTTGCCAAATGGGCAAGCACTGGCAGAGGGTTCCAGCATCTGCAAAAGCCTTATGGATAAAAATGCACTAGCGACTTGTAAAAAGATGCTGAAGTTATATCCGGGCGTCTATTCCAGTGCTACCCACCTGGTCGCTGGTTCTTCGCTGCCAACCGTCACCCATTCAGATAATGGTAAAATGTTTATCATTTCCGGCGATCAGTCTTTGCCCGGTTCGATTGTGGTTGATGGTGCATCCAATATTGCTTTTGTCGGAGTTACAAATACCGGAGGTGCAGGTCCACTATTAACTATTGCTGACAGTGCTTCCAATACACTTGATTATTTCATTCATACAAAGAACGGGAACAATCTGTTGTTTAAAAACTTCAGAATGGATGGGAGTCGCAATCCCCCAAACTATGACCTTAGGGATTATCTACATATTCAGGGAGGGAGTAATATTACTTTTGATCAGGTAAAAGTACAGGAGCATGCCTCAATTGGCAGCCAGTATATAGACGCCACCAATGTTGGGGGCAAATTGTCGTTTAAAGGTTGTGTGTTTGACCACGGTAGTTCCAATGAGTTTCTGACATATGAGGCGTTCAAACTCGAAAATTGTGATAATTTTGAATTTATTGATACTGATTTCAACAATATTGATTTCAGTCATGAAATGTTCAAACTGAACAATCCCAGAGTATTTACCTTCAGCAACACAAGTCTGACAGCAAATACAAATATCGCCCTCGGATACAACTACACCGGTCTGCGTATTAACTTTTTATTCCCTGTTGATAATGTGGCCGGTCGGTTTGAAGGAGTATCTTTACGCAGGGGTTCTGACAGCTGGCCAACAAACTGGCCAGAAATTATTATCACCGGTTCATCCGGAACCAATGGCAACATAATTGTACAGGGATCATCGTTTCAGGCTTCAGATATCGACAAACGCGGATTATCTTCCCTTAATGCCATTGATGTTGCATCATCATCCAGCGTACATATCAGTCCTTCGACGACAGGTGCTATCGTTGCCATTTCACCTTCCCTTCCTGCTGGAACCGGTGAGCTGGTGCTCTCAACCCGTGGAACAATTACCAGCAAACCGCAGTCGTCCATCCCATATTTAACCGTAGCCCCCGTAGCCGGTTCTGATCAAGTATTATCGTCTGATCATATCAGCATGACTTCGCCAGTTATGAAAGTGACATCGACAACTACCGAGTCATCTTCCTCGCTCAGTATTCGGTTCGGGGTGACCAGTACTTCTGCATTGCCAACCCTGTTGACGGCTAATTCAATCTCGAATAACAGATCAGCTTCTGAATTCGGGTATTCAGGTTCAGGTTCAGGTTCAGGTACTGACTCGACTGTTGGTACAGTGTTAGGCTCTGTTACTGCACTAGCTCTTACAGAACTGGTTACCTTAGGGGTGTCAGGTTATATATGCTCTCTTCGCTCCCCGATAGCATGCAAAGTATTTAAGTATGCATCCTTTAAATTAGGCACCAAGTTGAATTTCTATCGGACTGCAATGGGAACGGGTCCCAATTACCGTTATTTCGACAATGAGGATTTTATGTTGAATCACATGCCTAACTTAAATAACAAAATCTATTCTCCGCCTGAAGAGCCTATTCGCTAATGACACTCACTGACTTAAGGGTAAAAACCTTGAAAATAGTGACTTCCGGGGCTGAATCATTGAGCCATTCATGAAGTCATATGCCCAGCAGCAGTCGATTTTACATGGCCACAAATTTTTCCAAGTACCTAGCACGCGGTATTTTCTCCAAAATGTAGCCAGTCCGGCTCAGCTACAACCCTCTATTTTCAAGGGGTAAATGCTTAAGTCAGTGCCATTGGGGTTGGTTTCCCTATCCTTAGAATTCTTGTTCTTATGTGTCTTGGCAGTGGGGCTCTGCTGGATTTTGAGGTAGCACCCTATGAAGGCAAGGAAACAGGAGAGCAAGCTTTGCTCAAAAGGGTAGTGGGCCAGAACTGTTATATCGCGTGAATATTGACCCCAAACTCAACTTTATTAATCAATAATCCAATAACAATATCGTGCATCTTTTCGAGCTTTGAAAAACAAATTGTCTTTCTGGCCAACCGTTTAATCCAAGTCCGAAAATTAAGGTTTTTACGCTCTATCTTCTGAGTGTTTGCTTTACCAATAATATGCATGTTTTCATCAAGGTGTCGCTCATAGGCTCCCCAATCATCGGTGTAAAATTTATTAATACCAAATGGCTTCAGAAGTGTTTTGAGTTCTTTAAAAACTTCATCTTTCCGTTTTCCGAAAACATAAGCAAGCACGGTATTTGTAGCGTGATCAACAGCATACCAAAGCCAGCGTTGGTTCGATTTATCATGAACATACGACCACTGCTCATCTAGCTCAGCCTCTTGGCAGACAAGCCCTACATGAATAATTGCATCTGACTTGAGATCAATAGTTTGAATATTTGGGTTGACCTTTACCAGACCGCTTTCTTTTTTTTTAGAGTCTTTATTACTGTTGTCTTGCTTATTCCGAGTACTTTACTTGTATCCCTGATTCCGCTGCCATTTATTGCCATATCGATGATTTTTTCTTTAACGCCAGGCTCACAGGCCTTGTAGCGATATTCAAGCATGAAGGTTTTGATTTCACATTTGTCATTACAGCAATAGTATCGTGGAACATCATGAGTGCTGTATCCGAAAGGCCGAACTTGGTTACTGCCACATGTTGTACAGAGGACTTGCGTAAGGCACATTTTTAAACCGCATTTTTCAAAGTTGCCGAATGTCGTATTTTAGCAGACAGGGCTAGAATCACAGAACTGTGCCACTACCGCCTCGTGATCACTCTATCTATTTACAAGGCAGTACTCACACCAACCTCTTTGAGCAAAAATTGATCTATATCAAAAAACAAAACCTTTCGATCTTTTGCGAAAATTTACATGACATAGATCAACATATAACCAGCCCTGTGCAGTGTGATAATTGAGCAGTTACTACAAAGTTTTACGGAGCCACTCTTACATGCAAAAGAGTACAACACGACTGCCGTCCATGCTGCAGGTGACCCTGGTACTGGGTACATTCCTGGCGCTGGCATTCTCTTTTACTTCCAAACTGGATCTGCCTATCCAGCTGGCACTGTGTATCGGCTGGTTCCTGGCCATGGGTCTGGGTGTAAAGCTGGGTCATAGCTATAAAGAGCTGGAAGGTGCTGCGGCTGAAGGTATCTTTAAAGGTACCGGTGCTATCCTGATTCTTCTGGCAGTGGGCGCACTGGTGGGTACCTGGATTGCTGGCGGTATCGTACCCAGCATCATCTACTACGGCCTGATGTCCATTCACCCATCCATTTTCCTGCTGGCAACCCTGCTGATCTGCACCATGACCGCTCTGGCCACCGGTACTTCCTGGGGTGCTGCGGGTACCGCCGGTATCGCCATGATGGGTATCGGTCAGGGTCTGGGTGTTCCGGCTCCTGTCACTGCCGGTGCCATTCTGTCCGGCGTTTACTTTGGTGACAAACTGTCCCCGCTGTCTGACTCCGTTATTCTGGCTTCTTCCATGTCTGACGTGGAAATCGTTGACCACATTAAAGGTCTGCTGCCCATCAGTCTGTCCGCTTACATTCTGACTGCCATTGCCTTCACCTTCTACGGTTTCCAGTTCGGTGGTAATGCCGATATGGCACAGGTTCAGGCCGTTATGCAAGTGATGGAAAGCCACTTCACCATCTCCCCGCTGGCCTTTGTTCCGGTACTGGCGGTACTGTTCATGCTGTCCCGCAAGATGCCTTCCTACCCTGTTATCATGTTTGGTGCTGCACTGGGTATGCTGTGGGCGATCCTGTTCCAGGATCGTACACCGGTTGAAGCTCTGAGCAGCATGTGGGCACCTCTGTCCATGGAATCCGGCAATGCATTTATCGACAACATCCTGAACCGTGGCGGTATGTCCAACATGCTGGGTTCTGTTGCAGTGATCATTTTTGGTCTGGGCTTCGGTGGACTGCTGGATAAAGTGGGCATTCTGGAAACGGTTGCCAAACAGTACGAAAACCGCATCACCAACGAAGGTAACCTGACCGTTTACACGGTTGTGACCGCGTTCTTTGCCAACGTATTCGGCAGCGCCATGTACGTTTCCCTGATCCTGACTCCGAAGATCATGTCCGGCAGCTATGACCGCATGAACGTTGACCGTCGTATGCTGTCCCGTTCTGCAGAATGTGGCGGTACACTGACGTCTGGTATGGTACCATGGAGTGACAACGGTATTTTCATGGCCGGTCTGCTGGGTGTTTCTACCTTCGAGTATATTCCTTACATGTGGATGAGCTTTATCTGCATCGGGCTGGTAATTCTCTTCGCCTACATGGGTAAGTTCCGCCCACAGGACAACAAGTACGTTAAGTCTGCCCAGCTGACTCCAAGCATGGCCTGATAGTTTTAACTAATCTTTACGACCATGAACACATAGCCGCACTGTTAGTGTCATACCATTAACAGTGACTGCTTCTGAAGGGATTGGTATTCATAATACGCTCGGTCAGTTCACTGCTCCGGGCGTTTTTTGTCAGAGAGATGATGATGAAAAAGATCTACGTTGCCTATACCGGCGGCACCATTGGCATGAAGCCAACGGATTCCGGCTACGCACCTGCAGAAAACCTGATGGGTCTGCTGGAAGAAAAGCTGCCAGCCAATGTACGCACCAGCCTGCCGGACTTTGATCTGGGTGAATACGAGCAGCTGATTGACTCCAGCAACATCCGTCCGGATAACTGGAAACAGATCGCCAACGACATTGCCAGCAAATACGACGACTATGATGGTTTTGTGGTACTTCACGGCACTGACACCATGGCTTACTCCTGCTCCATGATGTCCTTTATGCTGCGTAATCTTAGCAAGCCGGTTATCTTTACCGGTTCCCAGATTCCTCTGTGCGAAGCCCGCACCGACGGTCTGGAAAACCTGGTGGGCGCTCTGAGTCTGGCAGCAGACGAACGCATTAAAGAAGTATGCCTGTACTTCAATGGTCGTCTGATGCGCGGTAACCGCTGCCGTAAGCAGAACGCTTATCTGTTTGATGCCTTCGACACCCCTAACTACCCATGGCTGGGCCGTGCCGACATTAACATTGAGCTGGACGAGTTCCTGCTGCACAAGCCGGAAGGCAAGCCTGAATTCCTGCTGGATTGCGACTCTGAAACCAACGTCGGTATTCTGCAGCTGTTCCCGGGCATTTCCGCCGACTGGATTGAAAGCATTCTGCAACAACCAATGAAAGCCTTCATCATGCGTACTTACGGCACCGGTAATGGCCCGGACGGTGACCAGGCTTTCCTTAATGTTCTGAAGAAAGCCACCGACGATGGCAAGCTGGTCGTTAACCTGACCCAGTGCCATCGTGGCACCGTGCATCAGGGTAGCTACGCAGCCGGTTCTGCGCTGGCCAATGCCGGTGTTGTAGGCGGGCTGGACACCACCACCGAAGCCATGTTCTGTAAGCTGCACCATCTGTTCTCCAACGGTCTGACCGTTGAACAGGTTAAGGAGCAACTGGGGCAGAGTCTGGCGGGTGAAGTGACGCTGCCATAATCGATTAAGCTTAATTACTGATGGCAAATTGTGTATACAAATGCAAATTGCCATCAGTAGGTTGCGAAGTTAAGATTTTTCTACCACGATTATCTTACGCTCAGTTTCCCCATCAGCTGGCTTATCCATATTAACCAAATCAGACAGTAACGACAGAATTTCAGTCCCCGCTACCTCATAAACCCCAAGGAGTGGATGAGCAACAGTGACCATCACTAGCATATTATCCATCACTATTGGCGTCAGCATCATCAAAGACGTACCAGTTGATAGATTCATTATTACAATGAGATTTCGATTTTCATTGAGGTAGCTACCAATACTGTTAATGGCTATTTCTGGATCATCATCACGGCCTAATTGACCCAGAAGGCCATACTTTTCACTGTTGTCCCGAATAAAGTGTCTGCTTTGTTCACCTCTACGATCTTGCTTCAGATAATACTTTTTCCACGCCAGCGCTAACTGGCTTATCCATCCAACCTGAACACCAGCAATTGCTTGAGTTATTTTTTCTGCTGAAAAGCGGTTAAAAACTGACTGCATTTTTTCTACTGGTTCTTTGCTTGCTTTCAGGTTTTTAATGACTTCTTCACGGTTTCTGCGTTCGCCGAAACCTTCACACTCCTCAACTATACGATCCAGAAGCACTTTAACAGCATTCTCTTCACTCAACCCTCCAATCAACCCCTCATAGAACGCCCTATTAGCAGGGATGCTGGAAAGAATGTCAGAAAGCTAATTTGATCCGAATATGACACCCCACAAGTATCTGAAGAGCAGGGGTCACCAGTCGTACCGCAGGCAGCCGCTGCACAAGCTCCTTCATCAGCACAACTATCAGTCTTGCTTGTTTTTTTCGGCTTCGTAGTCTTAGAATCTTCGCAAACGACAAGCTTCTTTATACCCGCGACAACACTCTCATCAAGGGTTACAATCACTGCCGCATCAGGTCCTGGCGCACAGGCTCCCAGAGAATCCTGATCACTTTGTTTGTTTTTACAGCTTTCACAGATTCCCCGCTCATACTGATTCAAAGGCTTATTGCATTCAGTGCAGTTTTCAGCGGCGAATACATTGAAACAGACGAATAGACAGAGTAGAAAAAACCAGAAACGTACAGAAGGGCTAATTAGACTTATCATGAATCGAGACCTCCCTATTGCAAGGAGGCTGAAGCATAGATCATTTTTATAGGAGTGCTGATCATCTGACCAGCACCTGTCAAGCTAGTGAAACATCAATGCTCAAACGACATCAGGCAAGCACCAGTTCACGGCAGGAATACCATGAGTGGTCAGATAATCATTGGCCTTTGAAAAGGGTTTGCTGCCAAAAAAACCACGATACGCCGACAGGGGTGACGGATGCACCGACTTGATAACACAGTGTCTGGACGCATCAATAAAACGCCCTTTACGCTGGGCGTAACTGCCCCAGAGAATAAAAACGAGGTTGTCGCGTTTTTCATTCAGCTCGGCAATAATGCGGTCGGTAAATTCTTCCCACCCACGCCCCTGATGCGAGGCTGCCTGCTTATGCTGAACCGTCAGCACACTGTTTAACAACAACACACCCTGCTGTGCCCAGCTTTCCAGACAGCCATGCCGGGCAGGTTCAATGCCCAGATCCGACTGCAGCTCTTTGTACATATTCACCAGTGAAGGCGGAATGGCGATGTCGGGGCGAACCGAAAACGACAGTCCATGAGCCTGACCAGGGCCGTGGTATGGGTCTTGCCCAAGAATAACGACTTTAACCTGCTCAAAGGGTGTCAGATTCAAAGCCTGAAAATATTCATCACCACGGGGATAAATGGTTTTTCCTGCGGCTTTTTCTGCCAACAGAAAGGCTCTCAGGGTCTGAATGTATTCTTTATCAAACTCATCCTGCAGGTGAGCCTTCCAGGTGGACTCAAGCCTTACTTCACGCATGCACTCTCTCCCGACGCGATACTTATACCCGTCGCTCAAAAAAAATTCAGCAGGATTATAAAAGCAATTACCTGATTCAGCCATGAATTCCAAGCGTTTCTGCGAGCTGTCTGCCTGTTACCGGACCGGCTGACAACCCTTGAAGTGTCTGTTCCGTGAGTGCCGTATGCAATGCCAGCCCCAACAACATTCGCGAAACCAGTTCAGCATTAGTAGCCGAAGATACAGCGCCGCTGTCCACCAGCTGTTCAAAACGTTTCTTTAACAATTCTCGTGCCCGAACAAACCGCTCTTCCTTCTGAAATGCCTGAGCATCCGGGGACTGTAATTGAAAGACGGCATAAAAGGGCAGAACCATCCGGTAAAAGTCTGTTGCGCTGCTGTATACATTCTCCAGCCAGTCTTCCAGCTTTTCAGCACTGTCTTCAATGCATTCAATTAAACGACGCTGCTCAGGCAGATGGTGACTGATCAGGGCTGCTATCAGCCCCGCCTTGTCACCAAAATTATTAAAAACACTGGCTTCCGTTACTCCGGCCTGTTCTGCAATACGACGGGTTGTTAATGCCTGCGCACCACCTGAACTGTAGAGTTGCTGAGCAGCCAGCAGAATTTTTCCCTGACTCTGGGTCTTGCCATGACATCAGCTCCTGCTACACGCTCGGCTTTTACAGGCTGCCGGTTACTATGGATTCAGGTTCCGGCTCATCCCAGACCGCCACCAGCCCCATCAGCGTTCCCACATACAAAGTGCCATCAGGCCCAATGGTTATGGGTGCCCAGTTATTGTCAAACGCCTTACCCGATCCGGTGCGAACCTTGAATCGGGTCTCACCGGTTTCCAGACTAATGGCTGTGACATACCACACCACTTCACCACTGTCAGGCTGTTGCTCAAAGGTATAAACATAAACAAGCCCGTTACCGGCCGACAGCTTTGGCACCACCGAAGGAACTTTCTCCTTTGAGTGCCAGACCAGATCACAACCCGATTCGTCCTCACGTACATCAATACGGCTGACACCACCCCGAATAGCCGACCAGTCTTTCTGTTGATAGGCATTGGAGTAACCCGCATTGTTTTCAATAATAATGCTGCGATTAAAACCAATCATCGAATTGTCGGTAGCCGAAAAACCTTGTTCAAACAGTGGCACTGAACAGATCAGCCGTTCGCCATTGAATGTTGGCTGACGACGATAGACTAATAAATTGATCTGCCCATCGGCATTATCAGTAATGGTGACATACTCTTCACCCAACAAGGTCGGCGTGGTGCCGGAGCCCTGATTAATAGAACCCACTTTCCTTTCACTGCCACGGTCGTAGGCTTCACGCCACATGATTTCAGGTTTGCCATAAAGGTCAGTGGTCAGGGCATACATGGCATGATCGCTAACAATGTAAACGGCCTCAGGAGCCACTGAAAAGCCATTCTGTATCTCTTCACCTTCCAGATGGATGTTTTTGACACGCCCTGTATTGGAATTCAGGGTGCCAATGCGTCCCTTCCGGGTAACCCACCAGATTAAACCCTGCTTGTCAGGCATTACTGCCGTTATGGGGTCACACTCACCAGACGGAAACCAGTTACCCCAGTCCTGACAATCGTTGGGCACCTGTTTACTCAGATCCCAGCTGCCATCCAGAGAAAACTGCCATTGACCATCAGGCTGTTGATAATGGCTGAGGCGGACAATACGCTGTTGGCTGTCTGCCAGCACCACACGATCCTGATCATCCAGATAGTAATAGGCTCCGCCGGAACTGTCGGTCATCACAATGGATTTATCCATATTCACCAGCGCCTGAAAAGTACTGGGCCTGCCTGGCAGCTTAAAGACTGCCAGCGACTCCAGCGTTCTCGGTGCCAGCAGCTCAATGCGAAAGCCCGCCAGCGAGGCGCACAGTGCCAACAACTGACCCTGTTGGTTAAACGTGATGGTGGCACACATGCCCGCACCCAGTCTGGAACCGCGACGAGTCTGCATCTGTGGATTGATTCCCAGTGGACCGGCAGCCATATGTACATCGGAGTTGAAGCCATCGCCATGAATGGTGCTGGCTCCATGACCGGCCATAAAAGGGTGCTGACTGACGAGGGTTTCTACCGGGTTAGCCCGGGCAGCCACACCAATAAAGGCAGTTCCTCCAGTTCCTTCACTGACAATGGTTTTGGGTTGCTGGGGCGGTTGACCACAGGCTGCCAGTAAGAGGCTGACAAGGAATATCCACAACGTTTTGGGGAATGAACAGAGTGCCATTTCGAACCTTTTTTATTGTTTTTATTGCATCACTATAAAAACGAAATGGAAGGGCAACCTACTCCATTTGGACAAGAAGACATCTACCTGCTCAGCCAGTATTAACAAGCAACCCGTTTTGCCGACAACTCCTTTGATTGCCCAAAGGAGTCATTATGAAACGCGCCCTTATCAGCCTTTTACTGACATTCGCCAGCTTTACTGCCACAAACCTGCTCGCCAGAGACAGCGTTGAAAGGCGACTGGTTATTGAAGTTGGCTCCAGTGCCATCAAATACGCCATTGCCGATGTCAACAGTAGCACTGATACCATTCTCGAAATAAAAGATCAGGACAGCATTGCTTTTCGCTTACACGACAACGTGTTGAATAATGACAAACGCATTATTGATTCAGCCACACTGAACGCTATCTCGGATATTTTTCTAAGACTGAAAGACAAGGCCAGTTATTATCACACCCGCCATATTAAAGTGGTGGCCACAGAAGCTGTCCGGATTGCCAGCAACAGGGTCGAGGTTGAGTCGTTACTTCAGGGAAAAACCGGTTTTGTGATGCAGGTTCTGAGCCAAGATGACGAAGACCGGATGGATTATTTCACCGCTCTGCGTGTCAGCAAAAAGCCCGGCAAACCCATTGTCTGGGATATAGGCAACAACAGCTACCAGCTGATTGCCAGTGACTCTGAGGCAAACTCTTCCGGATACAACCACCTCGCTTACAAGGGTGATTATGGCTCCCGGTCATTTTTCCGTTATCTGCTGGAAGTGGTTCAGGGCAAGAGTCTTGAGGAGAACAGCAACCTGCACCCACTGACCAGAAACGAATACAAAGAAGCCCTCAGGTTTGCTCACCATCTGGCGGAAAGAACACCGAAAATGATCCAATCACAAATCGCCAGAAATAATGGCGAGGTGGTGGCTATCGGCAGCCTGTTTCAATACAGTCTGCTGGAAGCAATAAAGGCCGAGCCCGATCAACTTCAGGTTACGCAGAACGAAGTAAAAAGATTTATTGAGCGTGCTCTGGAGCTGGAAGAGACGGAACACCACAAAGATAGCAAAGAACTGCAGCTTAACCGGCTGGGATTTCGTCAGCATGAAGGCTTTTCCCATTTGACGCTGTCCAACGCCATCATGGTATACGGTTTTATGCAGGAACTGGGCATTCTCAGCCTGACCGTGGCAGACCGCACCAGCACCGACAGCATTCTGGAGTACAGCCCGTTTTGGCAGTAGACGGACTGTACTCAGGATCAGCCGCTTTTCTCTACTTCAGCATCAAACTGATCTGACGGACTAACCGGTCACGAATCATATCAGTATCCAGTTCATCACCAGACTGAACCATACTCTGGTATTCAACCTGCATAATGACCGCTGCAAATAACTGAGCGTCAATGGCAGGCTGTTCAGAGCCAACACGTCCGAAAAAGCTTTCCAGACTGTTCAGCAGATAAGACTGGTGATTAAACGCCACCGGACGCAGGTTTTCATTACGCAGGCATTCCAGCTGGAACGAACGCTCTGCAATCAGGTAATCCCGATGATCTTTCAGCTGAGCCACAATGTAATGCACCGCCAGATCGACCATTTTTCCGACGAATACCTGCCGGACTTCCTGACTCAGGCAGGCCGGATGCTGTCCATCAAGCAAAGCCAGAGCTTCCTGCAGCTTGGTATCAGACTCTTCCCAGAAGGCTTTGAATTTTTCAGCACCCATTTCTACAAATAGGGTAAAAGTGTCTGTAATCAGGTCTGAAATATCCTTGAAGTAATACGTGGTGGCTGACAAGGGAACATCAGCTTCCTTGGCAACCGCACGGTGACGTACACCCCGGACACCATCGCGCACAACAATGCGCAGTGCCGCTTCAAGAATAATGCGCCGACGCTGTTCACTGGTAGCGCGACTGGTTTTTCGCCCCTGATACTTCAGGGCTTCATTTCCATTTGACGATCCGCTGGAGGAGGTTCCATTGGCTTTACGGGCCTGAGAAAGAGAGTCGCTCACTACTTCACAGTTCGTTTCTTCCATTTGGAAATGCCTTATACCGTTTAACCATTCTGTTCAAATAAGACCTCACTAGACCTGCATTACAGATAAATGCACGGACAGTGATGACCTGATCGATTTATTGTTGTGTTGCAATACCTGTATTCAGGCACTGCTGAACATCTCATGCCCTCATAAAAAGCCGACTAAAGGTAACCACGACTGCCTCTGAGAGTGAGATGGTGAAGGAGTATAGAATCTAAACGGCACTTATGCCCAAAGTTCGTTCATCTGGCTGCCTCAGAGCTATTTTATTAACGATTCCAAAAGTCTCAGGAGCCTTTTATTCAGCTATCTTAAGCGAGTCTCCGGAACTACTCTGATCGAGGGGATAACCATGAAAGACACAGCTATGAGCCATGCAGAAAAACTTGGCCTGCTCAGGGGAGCCTTGCTGGAAGTGCTTGGCAACCACGATGCCACCAAGGTGGGTGATTATTTTACCGATGATGCGGTCATCATAATCAATGAAAAGCGACTGGAAGGGAAACAGCAGATTTCTGACCGGCTGAACTGGATCAGAGCCAATACCGGCAATATATCAGTCACGATCCACCGGGCATTTTTCCATGAAAATCAAGGATTTGACCATCACACCACTGAAGCGGTTACAGCGGATGGCGAACCGGTCACGTTTAAAATATTTGGTTATTGCGAACTGCGTGACGGCAAAATATGCCTGTATGAAGACGTAACGATACAGACTGCAGGCAAAGAAGCCATGCATGTCGCGACTTCTAGCCGAATATAAAAGCACCCGAATAAAGAAGTACTCGGACATAAAAGAGCTTTTTCAGCTTTAGAAGGGATTAAAGAACCGGTAGTGGCACAGTTCTGTGATTCTAGCCCTGTCTGCTAAAATACGACATTCGGCAACTTTGAAAAATGCGGTTTAAAAATGTGCCTTACGCAAGTCCTCTGTACAACATGTGGCAGTAACCAAGTTCGGCCTTTCGGATACAGCACTCATGATGTTCCACGATACTATTGCTGTAATGACAAATGTGAAATCAAAACCTTCATGCTTGAATATCGCTACAAGGCCTGTGAGCCTGGCGTTAAAGAAAAAATCATCGATATGGCAATAAATGGCAGCGGAATCAGGGATACAAGTAAAGTACTCGGAATAAGCAAGACAACAGTAATAAAGACTCTAAAAAAAAAGAAAGCGGTCTGGTAAAGGTCAACCCAAATATTCAAACTATTGATCTCAAGTCAGATGCAATTATTCATGTAGGGCTTGTCTGCCAAGAGGCTGAGCTAGATGAGCAGTGGTCGTATGTTCATGATAAATCGAACCAACGCTGGCTTTGGTATGCTGTTGATCACGCTACAAATACCGTGCTTGCTTATGTTTTCGGAAAACGGAAAGATGAAGTTTTTAAAGAACTCAAAACACTTCTGAAGCCATTTGGTATTAATAAATTTTACACCGATGATTGGGGAGCCTATGAGCGACACCTTGATGAAAACATGCATATTATTGGTAAAGCAAACACTCAGAAGATAGAGCGTAAAAACCTTAATTTTCGGACTTGGATTAAACGGTTGGCCAGAAAGACAATTTGTTTTTCAAAGCTCGAAAAGATGCACGATATTGTTATTGGATTATTGATTAATAAAGTTGAGTTTGGGGTCAATATTCACGCGATATAACAGTTCTGGCCCACTACCAAAGAACCGATACAGCTGGCCAACCCTGACCAGCTGTACCGAAAGGCATTATACCTGTGGACGCATGTGTGGGAACAACAGCACGTCACGAATAGAAGGCGCATCGGTAAACAGCATCACCAGACGGTCAATACCAATACCTTCACCGGCCGTTGGTGGCAGGCCATATTCCAGCGCATTGATGTAGTCTGCATCGTAGTGCATGGCTTCATCATCACCGGCATCCTTTTCAGCCACTTGCTGACGGAAACGCTCCGCCTGATCTTCCGCATCGTTCAACTCGGAGAAGCCGTTGGCAATTTCACGACCGCCGACAAAGAACTCAAAACGGTCCGTCACAAACGGGTCTTCATCACTGCGACGAGCCAGCGGAGAGACTTCCGTTGGGTACTTGGTGATGAAGGTTGGGTCCATCAGGCGATGTTCAACGGTTTCTTCGAAAATCTCGATCTGGATTTTGCCCAGACCCCAGATGTCTTTCACTTCGATGCCCAGTTTCTTAGCCACTGCCGTCGCAGATTCGATGTTATCGATGTCCGCTGCCGTCAGCTCAGGGTTGAAATGCAGAATGGACTCGAATACCGACATGCGGGCGAAAGGCTTGCCGAAGTCCAGCTCATTACCCTGATAGGTCACTTTGGTGCTACCGGTCACGTCTTCCGCCAGCAGACGGAACAGCGTTTCGGTATGATCCATCAGGTCAATGTAATCCGCATACGCCTGATAGAACTCAATCATGGTGAATTCAGGGTTGTGGCGGGTAGACAGACCTTCGTTACGGAAGTTACGGTTAATCTCGAACACACGCTCAAAACCACCCACAACCAGACGCTTCAGGTACAGTTCCGGTGCGATACGCAGGAACATATCCATATCCAGAGCGTTGTGATGGGTCACAAACGGACGCGCTGTGGCGCCACCCGGAATGGTCTGCAGCATTGGCGTTTCTACTTCCATGTAGTCATTCTTGTGGAAGTAGTCACGGATCACCTGAATGATACGGGAGCGCACGCGGAACGCATCGCGGGACTCATCGTTCATGATCAGATCCACGTAACGCTGGCGGTAGCGCATTTCCGTGTCGGTCAGACCTTTGTGCTTATCAGGCAACGGACGCAGGGATTTGGTCAGCAGTTCAACACCTTCCATATCCACATACAGATCACCTTTACCGGAGCGCTGCAGCGTACCTTCGGCACCAATGATGTCACCCATATCCCAGGTTTTGACTTCCTTCAGGGTGTCCTTAGCCAGAACCTTGCGGTTCACGTACACCTGAATGCGACCGGATACGTCCTGGATTTCCATGAACGCACCACGGTTCAGCATGATGCGTCCAGCCACTTTCACCTTGTGACCCGTTTCCAGCAGTTCTTCCTTACCGGCATCCTTGAACTTTTCCTGCAGGTCAGCCGCATAGGCATCACGACGAAATTTGTTCGGGAAGGCTACCCGCTCAGAGCGAATAGCAGCCAGCTTTTCACGACGCAGGGCAACCAGACGGTTCTCTTCCTGCGCGTCGATCATTTGTTCTTCAGACATTGCCTTACCAAAAAATTTTCCAAAAAGTCTTGCAAAAAGGTAACGATTACAGCCCCTGCTTCAGGCTGGCCTCGATAAACTTGTCCAGATCCCCGTCCAGAACGGCCTGCGTGTTGCGGGTCTCAACGTTGGTACGCAAATCCTTGATGCGGGAATCGTCCAGCACGTAGGAACGAATCTGGCTACCCCAGCCAATATCCGACTTGGTATCTTCCAGCGCCTGGGCATCGGCAGTACGCTTCTGCATTTCCTGCTCATACAGCTTCGCTTTCAGCTGCTGCATCGCCTTATCTTTGTTCTGGTGCTGGGAACGCTGGTTCTGGCACTGCACCACAATACCGCTGGGCTCGTGGGTAATACGCACCGCCGAGTCAGTGGTGTTTACGTGCTGACCACCCGCACCACTGGAACGGTAAGTATCGATTCGCAGATCAGCCGGATTGATTTCAATTTCGACATTGTCATCAATTTCCGGAGACACAAACACCGAAGAGAACGAGGTATGGCGACGATTACCGGAATCAAATGGAGACTTACGTACCAGACGATGTACACCCGTTTCAGTGCGCAGCCAGCCAAAGGCGTATTCACCGGAGAACTGAACGGTTGCGGACTTAATGCCTGCCACATCACCGGCAGAGACTTCAATAATCTCGGTTTTGAAGCCTTTCTGTTCACCCCAACGCAGGTACATGCGCAACATCATGTTGGCCCAGTCCTGAGCCTCTGTACCACCGGAGCCGGACTGGATGTCCAGATAAGCGTTGTTCGGGTCCATTTCGCCGGAGAACATACGCTTGAATTCCAGAATTTCAAGCTTCCGGGTCAGTTCGTCCAGCTCTTCCACCACACTGTCTACACCCTCTTCATCCTGCTCTTCCACGGACATATCAAGCAATTCCGTGGAATCTTCCAGACCCGAGGTCATGGCATCGATGGTGGAAACAATACCTTCCAGAATGGAACGCTCTTTACCGAGCGCCTGAGCGCGTTCCGGTTCGTTCCACACATCCGGATCTTCCAGTTCCCGCTCTACTTCCTGCAACCGTTCGCTCTTGTGAGCGTAGTCAAAGATACCCCCTAAGCACGTCCGTACGTGCCGTCAGGTCTTTAATACGTTCCTTGATTGGATTAACTTCAAGCATGACTCTCTCGCTCGGTAAATCGCTCTACTGGATATCAGTCGCCGGTTAATTAACAAGGTTGGGTGCCTGCTGACCGACGAAATAGAAAAGTTAGCCGGTTATTGTAACTGATGCGGCCATATCTGGGAATCACCGATCTTCTCAAGCACCTGATAATCCCTATTTTTTCTGAAGCTGAACATTCATCCAGCAAATTTTGATGAATCGGGAACCTTTTAGGAACCTCTGTGTCAAAACCCGTTGCATGAGAACCAACAACAAGAGACGTTCATAATGACAATGAAAAAACTGGCGGCTTTCGCCCTTCTGCTTCCCCTGACCCTCATCAACGTTCCAGCCTTTGCCGGAGATGAAGAGCAAACTGATGAAAATAACGGTGAATGGGTACATAGCTTTGAATGGACTCTGGCTCATAACGAACAAGAGGATGATAATCAGAGTGATTCGGAAAAGCCGAAGTCGCCTGAATTTACTCTGTCAGAAAATGATGGCGCAGAGTCTGAGGATGACTCTGGCGAGGAAGATCGTGGGTAATACCATAACTTCTAAAAACAAGGCGGTTTATTCGAATTTGGTAGCCGCCCTGTTTTTCCTATAAAAATCATTCGGTTAGTCATAATCACCTCTCTTGACGTTTTTTTATCCGTTCACACCATACAGAAATAAAACGTCAAAGCAGCCCCTCTTCATGCACTGAAGAAGTTTACCCCATGGAAAATGTCTGACAGCGGCTTACTCTGAAATAAAGGTAAGGATGCATTAGCAGGAGTTTTCCGTGAAAGGGATTGATCCAAATTCTTCTAACGTCAGTACTCAGTACCCCAAGCAGGAGAAACCTGCTAAAGCTGAAGAAACACGTGAAGTTAAGATTGGCGATAAAGAAGCCAAACTCAGTACGCCTAAAAAATGGTTGAACAGACTGATCTCTGTACTCTCCACGCCCAGTGAGTGGGGCCGCTCAATCAAGGCAAAACTAAAAACGATCAGCCCCTTTCGACACACACCTCAACCTAAGGATCAACCGCCAAAAGCCGAGGGCACCCCACTTCAGGAACGCTCGGTTACTACTGTAAACGGCAGCGAGACTCCTTCAGTCAGAAGGGGTCCTCTACCCGCACCACCTGTTTCGGAAAGGCCAGCCTTAAAACCTAAACCTCGCACTTCGAACGGACCTGCTTTACCGCCCAGATCGTCTAATCCAGACAGCCCTGCTTTAAAACCTCGACCTTCCGGTTCAAACCAACCTCAGCCAAGGAAGCCCGTTCCTGAAGTGATGCCCCAACCGAAGTCACTGGTAGAGTTTGGAACGCATTTTGCCAAAGGTGATTATTTTGATCAGACCGGCAATATTAATAAGAATCTCGTTAAGGTACATTTGGGACGGTTAAGTAAAGAGCAGCTGAGACCCGTTAAGAGTAATGATGCCTTCAAAAGTTTACCTCTGAAATCAAAGACATTGGTTCAGGAAGTGTATGCTGAGAAAAAAGTGACTGAAGAAATTGCCAAGATATCGGATGGTTCACCGGAAGAGCGACAAGAAAAGTTACAAAATCTGAGAGAAAGACTCGGAGTACTCTATACCAATAAAGAAACAGGACAGCCTGCAGAAACGTCTCGACTTCTTGTGAAAGAGTTTGACCGGCAGCTGTTAACTGAAAAATACTCAGCAGCCTATGATGCAAAAACAGAGCTTGATCCAAAATTACAAGACAACTTTCCAGACGATAAGGAATTAAAAGAAAATCTTACAGAAGAAAATAAACAAATCCTTAGAAACTACGCACGGCTGAAGCTGGACTCTCAAGATATAACTGAAGCACTCACTGCACGAGCTGATAGAACACAACGCTTTCAGTCTGAGGCAGTACCCAAATTCAGGGACATAGTCTGCGATAAGGACAGCTGTGCCGCTGAACCAAACCATCTTTATCACTGCAATACTGTTGAGACACCTTCGGGGACCTACGTAGCGGCTCAAGGCTGCGTAGAAGAAACAGAGGCAAACTTTATTTCTATGCTGGCATACCAGAAATCAGCTATATCCGTTTCACTGGTCAGTAAAGAGGAGCTTGATGCCCCAAAAATCACTCCAGACAACCCAATTGGAAAAAAATCAAACAAACGCACAACAAGTGCAGGCCCTCGAAATGTTGGTGAAGAAAAAACCTACAACAACGTTACGGTAAAGCTCGAAAATCAATTTTGGTTGGATGATGGAAACATAAGGGTAGATGTACTTAAACTGGATGGAGAGCAACACTTTCGAGTTTACGATACCGGTTGGGAAGATCACACTTCCGGCAACCCATCAAGACTTGCTGCGCTCTCAGTACTTATTGAGCAGTTAAGACAGGACCCTTCCGTCGCTGATCGTAAAGATAATCCGACAATCGTTAACTGCAATGCTGGCATTGGACGAACAGGCACACTCATTACTCTTAATAGCAGTACCAGAGAGTATCTTGAACATGGTCAGGTGACTTCAAATGTTGACGACGTCATACTCAAGGCCAGAGAAACACGCAAGTCATTTGTTCAAACTGCCGGGCAACACAACACGCTTAAAGCCTTACATCAGGACTTACCTTCCGTACTTAATCCATTACTGAATGCAGCCGGGCTGGAAGTGCCCGAGGTTGTTCACGAAGCAGTTGCTGATAATGAAGCCGATGTTTACGAAAATCTCAGACTCTCTCCCTCCGATTCAGAAGAAGCCGCTGAAGCCGAGAGCATTGCATCATCTCAACATCAAACGTCGGGAACAGTTTCAACCGCTAAACAATTTATGGAACGATTTACATCCGGTGAGTATAATCACGAAAATTTCTGGGACGCTGTTTCTCAGGATATTTCAACAATCCACAATTCTACTCAATTGAGAATCCTCACCAGCGAAATCAGCAATTTCGCCAAAGACTATCCAGAGTATGAAGAAGCTGCAATGGAAGTGCAGAAAATAGTTGACCAGCAAATGGAAAGTATTGCCGAACCTGGCAGCGTTGTTGATAGCATCAACAAACCTCCCATTCAGGTTCGTTAACCACTGTTCACAAATCAGGTATGTCATCTAAAAATATACCTGATTTCTGGTTTACCTAATGCCACACTCAACTTGACTTTTCTGACAACAAAGTCTTCTACAGACGTTTATATAATTCTTTTGTCACGTTTAATATTGTTGTCTATAACATTACTTCGCCGTCTAATTACGAGTGAATGTCTGATGTTATTCCGCGCTCTGAAAAAAACAGGGCTAATCGCCTTGTTTATCATTTCTGTTTTCGCTCTTCAAGCACAGGCCGAGAATGAATCTACCCATGAGTACCGAAGACCACCGAGCATGCTTCCTGAGAACATCGATAAGCTAAAACCAACTGTCCTATTGTGCTTCGTCAGGGAAGATAAAAAAGAATACGACCAGACCCAGAACGTCAGAGAATGTAAAGAATATATTGGCTATGTCACTAAAGCATTGCCTGAAACAAACAGCGCCCATGTCTGCAAATATGATGTCAATGGAACTGAAATGACTGAGTACACACACTTCGAGTGGCTGGACGCTGACTTCTACGCAATTGATGGATTCATGCATTTCCATGCATCAACCGTTACGATTCCCGGTTCGGAAGATTATTATTACGCCATGAGGCCTTCGAACCGTCCCTCTACAAATATCGAACCCATTTGCGCATTTGTGCACAAAAAAGAAGGTAAAATATCTTTTGGTTATGAACATAACGATAATGGCAATCTGACCTGCGGAAAACAGAAGATTGTCAGAGCAGTGTATAACCATACTTACGAAAGAATTAACTGTGCAAAAGCACCACAAGATTCCGGCTTTTCACTTCTTGAAACAATGCCCAAACCCGGTGGCGCACCAGGCTCATGCCCTGACGATGCAGTCACCACAAAGTGTCGTGATTGTAATGGTGACGGCTGTGGTGCCTTCAAGTGTTCTGCATTTACACATTGGGACACATGTCCGGACGACACTCTCTGTGGTTATGAAAAATGTGTAGGTGGATTTTGTCCAGACAAACCATGGTGTAGACCTGCAGAGAAATCTACACAGAAAACTATGAAAGCTGACGAATTATAAGCAGAACACCTGACATCTGCTAATGCAGGATGGCTGATAGCCATCCTGCTATCAAACCACCATCGTCTTGCTCGCTTTAAGCAACAACCGTAAATCTACAAAACCGCATGCTCCACTTCCTGCCTGAAAGGCGGCAAAGAGTTCAGAATCATACGACCATACCTTTGCGTCACCACCCTTCGATCCATGAGGGTAATGCGTCCGGTGTCCTGCTCAGTTCGTAACAGGCGACCACAGGCCTGCACCAGTTTAATGGCAGCATCTGGAACGGTAATTTCCATAAACGGATTACGCCCCTGAGCTTCCAGCCAGTCAGCCAGAGCCGCTTCGACCGGGTCATCCGGTACTGCAAACGGAATCTTGGCAATGACCACATGCTCGCAGTATTCTCCGGGCAAATCGATACCCTCAGCCAGACTTGCCAAACCAAACAGAATGCTGGTTTTACCTTCATCGATGTTTTTACGATGCAGCTTCAGCAGCTCTTGCCGGGAGTAGTCATCCTGTAAAAGAATCTGATCCCGCAGCGCCTGTTCCAGCCCGTAATACACATCGTTCATCTGTCGTCTGGAAGAGAATAGTACCAATGAGCCTTTTATACCCTGAAGCAGTTCCGGCAACATCTCGACAATTTCCTCAGTGTGCGCCTCACTGTCACGAGGGTTGGACTCCATCGCTGGAATCACCAGTCTGGCAGCCGTCGCATGCTGAAACGGGCTGGGCACAATGACACACTTCGATTCTGATGGAATGCCGGAACGCATACGATAACGGTTAAAGTTACCCAGAGCGGCCAGAGTTGCAGACGTCACGATAGAGGCATAACCCGGGTTCCACAAAGTCTGCCACAACGTCATAGACGACAGAATAGGACTGCTGAACACTTCCAGTTCTTCACCGAACGAGCCTTCCGTCCATTTCACCCAGCGAGCGCTGGGCGGCTCACCTTCCGGATCAGGCAACGAATAGGTCAGCCATAACTGAAACTGGCTTTCCATGCGCATCTGCATAGCGCCAATTTCAGGGTATAACTGTTCGGCCTGCCAGCGATCAATTCCGGGAACATCACCATCCATGGCATCGTTCAGGTCTTTGGCCACTTTTTCCAGCATGCCACTGCAACGACTGAAACCGGCTTTCAATACTTCTGCCTGCTGACGGATAGCAGCCGGTACAACACCTTCCGGAAAACGATACACGGCAACCGTTAAATCACCCTGCACTCTGGGCTCAAACGTCGCTTCCCGATGCAACATTTGTCGGGTATGTCCCAGCGCATTCACCAGTTGATCAAATTCCGGTTGCAGCTTTTCCAGACGTTCCCCCAGCTCACCGGGCAAGGCGTTCTGACCCAACACTTTCTGCAAATGTTTTCCGGCCTTTTCCAGCCAGCTGGCCGTTCCTTTCAGACGGGCATGACAGGCAAAGTGATCAATAGCCTTATCCGGCAGGTGATGGCCTTCGTCAAAAATATAAATGCAGTCTTTCGGATCAGGCAGAATTGCCCCACCGCCCAGCGCCAGATCAGCCAACACCAGATCATGGTTGGTCACCACCACATCGGCCTGATCAAGGTCATTGCGTGCCTTGTAGAACGGACACTGGTTGAAATAACCACAACGTCTGCCACTGCACTGGGCATGATCGGTGGTAATCAAACGCCATTGCTGGTCTTCCAGAGCCTCCGGCCAGCTATCGCGATCACCCTGCCATTTTGAAGCAGCAAACTCTTCCAGCATATGCTGATAGAGCTTCAGTGCCGTTTCATCCTGTTCTCCGGCACTGCCTTCTCCGGCAAACATATCCATCAGCGAAGCCACCGACTGTTCTTCCTGCAGCAGTCGATCCAGTTTGCTCAGGCAGGCATAACGCCCGCGACCTTTTGCCAGGGTAAAAGAAAATTTCAGGCCGGTTTTAAGAATGATGTCCGGCAGGTCTTTGCTGATAATCTGTTCCTGCAACGTGACCGTCGCCGTTGAAATCACCAGTCGTTTGCCTGCAGCTTTCGCCATGGCAACGGCCGGAATCACATAGCCCACCGTTTTGCCGGTGCCGGTGCCGGCTTCTATCACGGTCACCGACGGGTCCGACGTTCTTCGCCCTTCACTGTCGGTGTCAATATCCCCCAGCGCCCGGGCAATTTCAGCAATCATCTGCTTCTGACCGGGACGAGCCTGCAGCTGCTTACTTTTCAGAAAAGCACTGTAAGCCGTCTGGATGGTTTTTTTCTGGGATTCTTCAAGCACTATCTTCTAGCTCACCCTTTAAGTACTCAACTACGTAAGTTCACTCATCAGAAACAGCCACATCGGGCAGCCGTTTCATTAATGTCATTAAATGAAAACCGCCGAAAACAATGATCAGCAGGCGGTCTTTGACCGAAAGAGGAGACCCCAGAGCCTGAAAGCGTCGCCCGAAAAACCACTGTTCCAGACCATGCACCAGCAGCACCAGGGGCAACAGCCACAGCAGAACAGAGTAGAGAGGTTGGGCAAAGGGAATAAACAGGTTGCGAATGGATCCCAGCCAGAACAGGCCGATGATAAATTTCCCCGCTTTCACAATGGACTCCTGTTGGTCTTTTTCTGACAGGGAGTGTAACGAATTTATGCCAATGTTTCCTGTACATCGAGACAGTATTTTCTATTGTGATCGTTTACAAACCACTTATGGCAGGGATATAGCCATGGTTTACACGCGACTCTTTATGTCATTACCGCAACTTATGTTATCGCGGCAACTCCCGGCGAAACACCGGGAGACAACCCTCAACTTAACCGCAGCACTTTTTATATTTTTTACCGCTGCCACACAGACAGGGATCATTACGCCCGGGCATGGTTGCCGGAATATCCGGATAAATGAAGTACCATTGTCCATTCTCCAGAATAAAATCAGACGTTTCGTGGTGAGCCGACTCACCAGAGCCATCACGGTACCATGCCTTGAACTCGACAATGCCTTTCCTGTCTCCGGCCTGACCCGCTTCGGTTCGCAACACATCAAGGCGAGTCCACTCCGTGCTGTCTGCACGCTTCATAATGCCGGCTTTATCCAGCCCATCGTGCTGACGGGGCCAGGTGGTCTTTAGCAGATAATCCACCTTCTTCAGATAATAAGCACAGAATCGTGATCGCATGAGCTGCTCGGCTGTAGAAGCCGCTTTGCCATTATGAAAAGATTGACAACAATGCAGATAGGTGTGACCACTTCCACACGGACATAATGACTCGGGTGATATAACATTCATAGTCAATCGGTATTGCTCATTGGAATTGCTCATGGGTATTCGGGTCAGTGTGCCTACTATGATCTTCTGTCGTCAATATGTGGTTACTTCTATTATGGTTATCTTCAACCAGTCATCAAAACCAAGCCTTAACTTATCCGGAGTCTGTTGCTAAAACTCAATAAAGGCTGAAGAAGTCTACTAAAAATTAATATTAATTTAAGTTCGGATTATAAAGACATGCCAGACAGTGCTTACTATCAAGTATTTTCACTGCTACAATTCGTTACGCTCATCAAATCCCGATTATCAGACAGAACTCATATAACAGGATTCATTCTATTAGCACTCTCTCTGAAACCTGTAATGACAAAGGCAGATTCGGAATACCATACGTCGGATCAATACCTTTCCGAAAAAGACCATTTTGAAGCCCGATTAATTAACGACTTTAATTGTAAAAAACTATCAGACACCGAGTTACAAAAAGAACTTGATGCACATTCAAAATTATTACTAAACAGTCTTTTGGGTGAAAAGCTATTAACAACCCCATGGCTTAGCTGTACTCCAAGAGAAGAAAATGACATGGATAGCCAATGGGGCTCAGAATCAGATCCGGCATTTCCTGATAACACAGAAAAACATCTTTTGTTCAACCGAGGAGCCTCTGAGTCAGGTGTTCTTAATGCTATACCCTTTATAATGCCTGTCCTCCTTTTTTCGTTAGACCATCTTAACATCAAGGGAAAAACCGGTTACGACTCTTATGCTTTACTGCATCATTTACCGGTAGGACTAGGAGCCAGTTATTATTATCTAACCAGACAGCAATCTTACGAAGAAAGGGTATCCAGTGGCTTTCAACCCGAAGGATCCGGAGACACAATTATACCCTTAATGAGCCTCGGCTATGCCATTTACGAATTTATAGATTCAGTAATAAATCGTAGCCCTGAATATTTATTTCATAGCAGTTTTTTGATTGCAGGAATATCCTCAGCTCACTATTATGGCATGATCTCAATGGTGACAGACGGGCTGTCAATGGAACTGTCTTCAATAGCTCTGCACTATTATCACAAACACAAAGGAACATCTAATTTTAACAGATACACTGTAGTCTACTTTATTTCCAGGTATGGAATGTACGGACATATATCTTATTCTATAGTAAATGCCTTCCTGACAAATAACGACTATGAGCACTATCCTTTATTAACTGGAGTTACGCACCCTCTACGAATCATCAAGGTTTCCGAACGAGGTCATTGCTCTGTAGCCCTGATTCCTTCGTTTAAGGTGCGTAACATCAGTTATTAATACAACTCGCAACGCCCGCCACTATTATTTCAGCATTCAATTTTGCCATGACGTACGGGTTAATTTTAAAGTTTATTAAATCGAACTCTCAAAAGTAGATAATCAGATGACGTCAAACATCATTCACAACTGTTCTATTTTCATACTAAAGTCTGCAAAATAAATCATCGTAACGATGAGAACACAGTCAACCAAGTCATTAGAGTTTGGACAAACCTGATCAAAATACACCCGCAACAAGCTACTCAAATGGGGCTGTTCACAGAATCCAAAATTAGTACTAGCGTCTACACCACACTTAATAGTAATGTGGCTCACTGCGGACACTGCACACCATGAATGGATAGAAGAGCAAAAACATTGTCAGAGAGCAACACTTGCTGGCAAATGGTCTGGGTAGAATGGAAGGCTGAAAGCCGGATGGTCTACTCGCTGAAATGATCTGTTAGCTATCCATCCATGGCTGAATAATAAATATAACCACAACAGAGAGCGACCTATGACAGTACTAAAAACATTAGGTATGGCTATTTTCGGGGCAGGCATCGCGGTTTCTTCCGTCAGCGCCAATTCTCCAACCGTTCAGCAACAGTTTGTGACCATTGGCACCGGCGGAGTAACCGGTGTTTATTACCCAACCGGTGGCGCAATCTGCCGTCTGGTTAACCGCTCCCGTAAAGACACTGGCATTCGTTGCTCTGTGGAATCCACCGGCGGCTCTGCCTATAACCTGAACACCATTCGCGCCGGTGATATGGACATGGGCATTGTTCAGTCAGACTGGCAGTTCCATGCCACCAACGGCACCAGCAAGTTTGAAGCCAATGGCCCGGACAAAGAACTTCGTGCCGTGTTCTCACTCCATCCTGAAGCCTTTACTGTGCTTGCCCGTAAAGACGCCAACATTAAAACCTTTGAAGACCTGAAAGGTAAGCGCGTCAATATCGGCAATCCAGGTTCTGGTCAGCGCGGCACCATGGAGCAACTCATGGCAGCCAGTGGCTGGACAACAAAAGTCTTCTCTCTGACTTCCGAGCTGAAATCCTCCGAACAGGCCAAAGCGCTGTGCGATAACAAAATCGACGCGTTTGTATTCACTGCCGGTCACCCCAGTGGTTCCCTGAAAGAAGCCACCACTTCCTGTGATACCAACCTGGTCACCGTCACCGGTCCAGCCGTCGATAAACTCATCAGCGAAAATCCTTACTACCGTACCGCCACCATTCCCGGCGGCATGTATCGTGGTAACGATGCAGACGTCCAAACCTTTGGTGTCGCCGCCACCTTTGTTGCTTCAACCCGTTTGAGCGATGAAACGGTTTATCAGGTAACCAAGTCTGTATTTGAAGACCTTTCTACCTTCAAACAAATGCATCAGGCATTTGGCACTCTGAAGAAGGAAGAAATGATTACCGATGGTTTGTCAGCACCTCTGCATAAAGGCGCTGAACGCTACTTTATGGAAGCTGGCCTGATCAAGAAGTGATTCTTGTTCGTCAATCATGAATGGTAAAACCCGGTTCACCGGGTTTTACCGTTGTTTATGGAATTCATCGATTAACGTTCAGGTCAGGTTTTCCCATGGAAGTCAAAACATCAAAAGAGGCTCTCAGGGAGGCTCAAAAAATTGCCCAGCAATCCGACCAGGGGGCACGAAGCCCGGTTGGTCTGACAGGAAGACTCATCCTTGCCGTCACACTCTGCTGGTCTCTGTTTCAACTGTGGTACGCATCACCACTGCCTTTTATTTTCAAATTCGGTATTTTCAATGACACTCAGGCCCGGGCCATTCACCTGAGCTTTGCGGTCTTTCTTGCTTTCATGGCGTTTCAGGCACGGCGCAAGTCGTATCGTGACCACGTTCCTGTTTACGACTGGATGATGGCACTCCTTGCCAGTTTCAGCTCTGCCTATTTGTACATTTTCAGCTCCGAGCTGGCTTATCGCTCGGGTGCTCCAACCACCATGGATCTGTTTGTTGCTGCTTCGGGCATTATCCTGCTACTGGAAGCTACCCGTCGTGCACTGGGACCTCCCCTGATGGTCGTTGCACTGGTGTTTATCACCTATGCCTTTGCCGGTCCCTACATGCCGGATGTCATTGCTCACAAAGGCGCCAGCTTTAACAAAGCCATGTCCCACTTCTGGATCACAACCGAAGGCGTCTTTGGCGTTGCCCTGGGGGTATCCACCAATTTTGTTTTCATGTTTGTGTTATTCGGTGCCTTGCTGGAAAGAGCCGGTGCCGGTAACTATTTCATTCAGGTTGCATTTTCATTGCTGGGTCATATGCGCGGCGGCCCCGCGAAAGCCGCAGTGGTTTCTTCCGGCTTGAGTGGCGTTGTATCCGGTTCATCCATTGCCAATGTCGTGACGACCGGCACCTTTACCATTCCACTAATGAAGCGGGTCGGATTCCCGCCCCACAAAGCGGGCGCTATAGAAGTTGCTGCCTCCACCAATGGTCAACTCACGCCCCCTATTATGGGAGCAGCCGCTTTTCTGATGGTAGAGTATGTGGGGATTTCCTATCTGGAAGTGATCAAGGCGGCACTCCTGCCCGCCATCATCTCTTACATAGCCCTGTTTTATATTGTTCACCTTGAAGCAGTAAAAGCCGGAATGGAAGGCTTGCCACGCAAACATACCCGTACCAAACTGCAGGCATTACTGTCGTTTACCGGAACCTTTGCCGGACTGTGTGTAATGGGTGCTGCCGTCTATTACGGCATTGGCTGGACACGGGGCTATATGGGTGACTATGCCATTTATGTGATTGGCAGCGCCTTACTGCTAAGCTACGTTGGCCTCGTTAAGCTGGCTTCACTGCAACCCGACCTGCCTCAGGATACCGAAGCCACTCTCAGCCACACCCCCGACCCCGGCCCGACACTGAAGCGCGGCCTCTACTATCTGTTGCCGATTGTCGTACTGCTCTGGTGCCTCACTGTTGAACGCTTCTCGCCCGGCTTATCAGCCTTCTGGTCAACACTGGTGATGATTGTTATCACTCTGACCCATAAACCATTACTGTCGTGGTTTAGAAAGCAGCCAGACGTGAGTGAGATAAAGCAAGGCTGGTTCGATATGCTGAACGGGCTGTTGAGTGGTGCCCGCAACATGATCGGTATTGGTGTGGCTACGGCGACCGCAGGTATTGTGGTGGGTGCCGTGACCCTGACCGGCATCGGGCTGGTCATGACCGAGTTTGTGGAATGGATATCTGGCGGTAACGTCATTCTGATGCTGGTATTCACTGCATTAATCTGCCTCGTTCTGGGCATGGGTCTGCCGACCACCGCCAACTATATTGTTGTCTCCACCCTGATGACGCCCGTCATTGTGACGCTGGGGGCCCAGTCCGGGCTGATTGTACCACTCATAGCCGTTCACCTGTTTGTGTTCTATTTCGGCATACTGGCAGACGACACGCCACCGGTCGGTCTGGCGGCTTTTGCTGCTGCTGCCATTGCCCGTTCCGATCCCATCCGCACCGGTATTCAAGGCTTTACCTATGATATCCGTACTGCGGTTCTGCCGTTTATGTTTATTTTCAACACCGAACTGTTGTTGATCGGAGTGGACAGCTGGCTGGAACTGGTGCTCGTTGTCGCCAGTGCCCTGACCGCCATGCTGGTATTCGCCACGGCAACGCAAGGTTACTGGCTCACTAAAAACCGCTGGTATGAAACCATTGGGCTGCTGCTGATTGCCTTTACCCTGTTCCGCCCCGGTTTCTGGTGGGATCAGATCTATGATCCTTACCAGACATACGAAGGAGAACAGATTGTTGCCGGACTGGAAAACGTGCCTCTGAACGATGAGGTACGGCTGTGGGTATCTGGCGAAAACC
This sequence comes from Endozoicomonas montiporae CL-33, assembly GCF_001583435.1. Lineage (NCBI taxonomy): Bacteria > Pseudomonadati > Pseudomonadota > Gammaproteobacteria > Oceanospirillales > Endozoicomonadaceae > Endozoicomonas > Endozoicomonas montiporae. The sequence goes on from NZ_CP013251.1 coordinate 3,196,303, forward strand.
TTGATGGCAGACTCGTCAGCAAACTCAGCATTCTGCCTACAGGGCCAGAAGCAGGTGCAGACCAGCAGCTGAGATTCATGGGACTGCAAACCTATGAATCAGACGGTGAACTAAAAGTGGATATGGTCAGCTTTGACAGTCCGGCAGAGTCAGCTGGCATTGACTTTGACTGGAGCCTGAACCGTCTGGAAGTAGACGTTCAACGCCCGCCAAGACAGTTGATCTGGATTCCGGCTCTATTGCTTCTGGGGCTGATATTTTTGGGACAACGTCGGCGCAGTGCAATACCCGAACCGGTCTCTGCAACCTAGTGCTGAAAAGCGCTAATATCCATACATCATTATACTTGCAGAGGTCGAGCCCTATAAGTCCACTTGAAAGGCTTGGCCATCCTCTCATTGAAGAAATCTATAAAGCCATGAAGTCTGGTTTTCAGGTCTTCAGTTGATGTAAATGTGCCTCTTTTCAAGAACCGTCTCACCAAAATTGAAAACCAGATTTCAATTTGGTTCAGCCATGACGCATGCTTTGGTGTGTAATGGAATATAACTTTATGGGATGGGTCACTGAGGTAAGCCGCCCGAGTCTCCATATTTTTCAAAATACCTGACTTACCCTTGACGCCGAGTTCATCCGCTGGTGTGTTTCGATAGCTGCAACCTTCATGACAGCCGCTTCTGACATATGGGTATTCAATCTGTCCATGACCAGGTGCCAACCTGCCGCATTTGGATCGCTGGTTAAAACAATATCCAGCCAGTCAGAAAAATCTTGCTCCGTTCGAGTATCTCGAATAAGAGGAATTATTTTTCCTGTAACCACATCCATACCGGCCAGCAAAGCCTGCGTACCATGACGTGTATACTCAAATTCACGCTTTTCTATGTGACCCGGTTTGACCAGTTTGTTTGGTTTCACCGGCTCCAAAGCTTGCATACCTGTCTTTTCATCAAAAGAAACGGTATTGATGCCTTGTTCAGCGCGTTCAACTGCTTTCTGGTAGGTGTCACATATATCAGCGCAACGGATTTCAAACTCCTCGTCTTTTGGAGTATCAACCCAACCCTTGACCTTATCTGGACGAATGTCGGCCTGATTTTAAAAAACGCCCCACCTGCCTTTGTGAGATAGATGGGACGATTTTTGTGTCAACTGCCGCCATGGCTAATGAGTTTTCTGACCAGTGGCTGAAAGGGTAGCCATGATCTTCTGGCTTGTCGCAAGACAGAGCAATAATCTGGCAAATCTGCTCAGCAGTAAACTTAGGTGGAGTGCCTGGCCTTGGGGCTTCTTTTAGCTTTTCCAGAGTGGCCTGTTCATCGGATCGCTCGACCCAGTGTTTACGCCAGCGGGTAACTGTTTCTCTGGTGCATTTTAATTTTTTAGCTGTTCCGAGTAAGCTTTTTCCTTCTGCGCCGGCCAGTATGATTTTAGCCCTGAGGACAAGTGATTGACCACTTTTGCGCTTTCGAATTATGAGTTCAAGGTCTTTACGCTGTTGGTCTGACAGGTGGATTTTCTGGGTGTGTTTTGACTGCATCCGTGCTGCTTCTAACAAAGGAAAAGTTGTAAAACGGGTGCAGATCAAAACACAATTTCAGGTGCATGCATATTAGAGCTTTCCAGCACTAGATATAAGAATCGACATGCAGCGGCTATAGCTTCTCGATAGTCGCTGCAATAGCTCTGTCTATATTATTCTCTGCTGTAAACAGTCCCACACTCGCCGATACCTTCTGATAGAAAAGAGTGATGATTCCTATGAACGACCCGATCAGTCCGGTAGATCTTGTCGGCACATCTACCTGGCTGGCACTACAAAAAAATAATACATGGTTAAACGACTCGACAGGCATTTGCCACCTTCGGGGAATACGCCGATTGATAAAATCACTGCCATTTCTGGGCAGGCTGGCAGCACCCAAGGCCAGCCAACCATCCCTTGATCATATTAAGCAGCAATTGCGCAACAGAAATATTTCCGAAACCGACATCAAACTATTATTGAAAGCAGCCAACATCGTCAAGCTGAGCTGCTATGGCGGGCTGCTCACCGAAAAGCCTTACAAAGCAGTTAGCAAAGAAACATTACTCAACCTTGTCAATCTTGCTAACAAAAGCCGTGGAGAGTTGTTGAGTAAGGCTGGCGAAAAAAGCCGCGGGGCATTGGGTCGATACATTCGCAATGAACATCAGGAAGCCGGTGCCATTGGCTCCAGCCTGAGAGTGATTCCTGACACATCGGAAAACCCTGTCCTGCCACCATTGAATACGCAAAAACGCATTCCGATCACTCGTCGCTCCACGACGACCAGTGAACAGCCACCTGCAATAAAAACACCGACAGACGAAGAAGCGGCAAAGAAAAAACCTGTCCGAAAAATTATCCCTTTGGAGGTTCAGTTCACACGTCTGTTTCTTCAACTGCAACTGAAAGATAAACGGTTAGAACAAAAACACCTTCAGACACTCATTAACTTAGGAGTCCTTCACAAAGATAACCTTCACGGGAATGATGACCCGGCCATCGAGCAGCTGACTCAGGAAGCCTGTAAGGCACTCGGATTCGATCAGGATTGAACCCTTTCCAGGCGCCCTCCATCCAACCGATACACCGCATCCATTTTCTGCAACAAACTCTGTTTATGAGTAATCATCAGCACGGTGCGATGTTGGTACACTTCCAGAAGGCGATTCAGCAACAGCTGTTCACTGAAACGATCCAGACCTTCCGAGGCTTCATCCATAATCAGAATTCTGGCTGGCTTCAACATGACACGAGCAATAGCCAGACGACGCTGCTCACCTCCGGAAAGCGTGATTCCCCCCTGCCCCAGCCACAAATCAAGGGGATTTTCCTTTCCAGAAAGCGCCTCACGAACGGCCACCAACTGGTTTAATCCTGTCGTCTGCAACAGTTCTAACAATCGATCATCACTTGCCTGAGGATCAGCCAGTTTCAGGTTATCCCGCAAAGTAGCACTTAATACATGGGTTTTCTGCGGTACAACAGCCAGCATCCGATAAAGCGACTTCTCGCTGAACGCGGTCACCGGAACACCGTCAACCGACACCCGCCCACTGTCACAGTCGTGATAGCGGGTAAGCAATCCAGCCAGTGTCGATTTTCCACAACCGGTTTTACCCAACAAGGCAACATGGTGACCGGCAGGAATATCCAGAGTCACCTCATTCAGTACAGGTAGCTGATCGTAAGCAAAGCTGACCCGGTCAAACACGACATGTCCTTCTACCTTTGGCTCCTGCTGACCATAGGCCATCGGAGGCTGATCAATCACTTCTTTCAGCTGGCCTGCGGCCTGTGTTGTATAACCCAGAAACTGGAAAGCACCGGGCACCGGCATCAATGCTTCAAAACCTGCCAGCACTGCAAACACCGACATCACCATCACCGGACCGGAAATGACGCCGGCCTGATACTCACCTGCTGCCAGATACAACATCAAAACCGCAGAACTGCCGGCAGCAAAGGTTAACAATGCAGAACCCAAGCCTTCCAGCTTCGACAGCATCGCCTGATGCTGGTGCAGCTGCTGTTCACGGTCATTGATCTGCTGACGAAACTCCGGCTCGGTTCCCACAATCTGAAGCTCTGCCATGCCCTGAAGATAATCCAGTGCTGCCTGTCGCAACTGTTGCTGGCTGATGCCTTTTGCTTTGCTACTGTGTTTCCCCAATGCATAGAACAGGGGCGGCAGCACCAGCAACCAGCCACCCATCATCAGCAAAACACCCTGACCCAGTACTGTACTGAACCAGCTCAGACCCAACGACAGAATCAGAATCACCACGACAGCCGCCAGAATCGGGCTGAACATTCTCAGATACAACTGATCCAGTGCGTCAACATTAGCCACCAGCCGGTTTAACAAATCACCTTTACGGAACTGCTTTAACCGGTGCAAAGGCACAGGGGCCAGACGATCAAAGAACCAGCCTCGCAACCATGCCAACAATTTGAACGTGGCATCGTGACTGACCAGTCGCTCGAAGTAACGGGAAGCCGTTCGGGCAATAGAGAAACCGCGAACACCTGCGCCGGGAGTAAAGAAATTAAAGCTTTGTGCCGTTGCCAGCACCAGACCGGCAATTGCAGTGGAAGTAATAAACCAGCCAGAAAGAGCCAACAAGCCAAGACTCGCCAGTAACGTGGTGATCGATAACAGTACGCCCAGTGACATGGCACCAGGATAGCGACGATAGAGTTTAATAAACGGCAGCAGGTTACCCATTGATCACTCCCTGTTCCTGATCCTGTTCCTGTTTCAGTTCGGATACAAAGCGGAAGTAGCGATCATTCAGGGAAGCGTCACCTGTCTTCAGCGTTTGAGGTTCTCCGGCTACGACCAGCTTGCCACGTTCCAGCATCAGAATCCGATCCATGGAATCAATCTGTTCAAGACGGTGCGTCACGGTAATCACGGCACAATCCGCTGGAATGACTTCCAGAGCATCCAGAACCAGCCGCTCACTCAGGGCATCCAGACTGGCTGTGGGTTCATCCAGAATCAGCAGTTTTACGGGTTCAGCAATGGCTCTTGCCAGAGCAATACGTTGCGCCTGACCCACGGACAGATTGCCACCCTGCTCTTGCAACCGCGTATCAATACCCGACGGCAGTCTTTCGATAAATTCCATGGCCTGAGCATTATGCAAAGCAGTGAGCACCTGCTCACGACTCAACTCACGACCAAAACACACATTATCGTACACAGTTCCATCAATAATTAATGGCTGCTGCCCCAGCCACGCAATGTTCTTTCTCCAGGATTCGGGAGACACCTCTCTCAGCTCACAACCATTCACCTGCAGTTGACCGCTGTAGTGCCAGAAGCCCATAAGGGTGTTAATCAGAGTGGATTTACCCGCACCCGAAGGGCCGATAATCGCCAGTCGTTCTCCTGCACTGACCGAAAAAGACAGGTCGGAGAGCAGAGTCTGACCACCCGGAGCCACCACTGACAAACCCGACACATCAATGCTCACTTCATTAACGTCAGGCAAAATCGCAGTGCCTGTCAGGTGCTCAATATCATCCTGCTCCAACACCTCAATAATGTCAGCGCAGGCACCGACTGCCCTGGCCTTGGCATGATAGTGAGTGCCCAGATCCCGCAGTGGTTGATAGAAATCCGGCGCCAGCAACAATAAAAACAAACCGGTAAACAGGCTGACACCCGTACCATAACTGCCAAAATCCAGATAACCGAGAAAGCTCATACCCAGATACACAGCCAGAATGGCAATGGAAATCGAGGCAAAAAACTCCAGCACGGTAGACGACAGAAAAGCCAGCCTTAACACCTGCATGGTTTTAACCCGAAAATCGTCACTGGCCTGTTCCAGTTGCTGTTTTTCATAAGTGCTGCGCTGAAACAACCGCAAAGTTTCCATGGCCTGAAGACGATCCAGAAAGAAACCGCCCAGACGATTCAATGACTCGAAGTTGCGACGGTTAGCCTGAGCCGCTTTCAATCCGACCAGAATCATAAACAGAGGAATCAGTGGAGCCGTGCCAAGAAATACCAGACCGGCCACCCAGTTAAGAGGAAAAGCGACAACCACAATCACCAGAGGAATCAGGGCGGCCAATGCCATCTGCGGCAAATAGCGGGCAACAAAATCGTGCAGCTCTTCGACATGCTCCACCAGCAGGGTTGACCAGCTGCCCGCCGGACGGGTAGCAATGGTCACCGGCCCCTGTCGTTGCAGCTTTTGCAACAGGGCAGAGCGAATGCTTTCACGCACCTGAACGCCTGCATTAAAGCCACAGACTTCCCGACCCCAGTTGCAAATCGACCGCACCAGCAGCACCAACAAAATGGCACCTAACGACGTGGTGAGTTCTGAGCGCTGTACACCATTCATGACCAGCTTGTGGATGCTGTCTGCCAACAGTGCAGCCTGAACAATCAACAACAGACCACTGCAAAGACCCAGCAAAACAGAGGCTATTAACCATTTTCGGGCAGGCGATACCTGTCCCATTAACCAGCGATAGGCGGCCTTTTCAGCCAACCTGTCCGTCGAACTGCTCATATCAGACGAAACTCTCAAACGCTTAAGAAGCTGTTCATGATCTTTTGAGGAAAGCGAAAATGGCGAGAAATGCAGCCCTCAACAAGATTGTGAATAGCTTCTGACACTTCGGAAAATACAGAGTCGCACTGTAACAGATAGCACCGTTATTACCACAGTACAAAATTTAATTATTTTTCATAAATGAATATTATAAGCCACCATTTAAGGCCGCTGGGAACCGCACTATAATGCCCGACTGAATTGAAATGCGTCCGGATTATGCTGTCAACTATTCGAATTATTCTGATTAACACCTTCCATCCCGGCAATATTGGCTCTGCCGCCCGGGCGATGAAAACCATGGGGTTGAGCGACCTGTGTCTGGTCACGCCACAACGTTACCCGGATGCGGAAGCCGATGCGATGGCCGCCGGAGCCATGGACGTTCTGGAAAACGCCCGTGTGTTTGCGTCGTTGGATGACGCCATTGCCGATTGTTCCTTAGTGATTGGCACCAGTGCCCGCTCACGCAACAGTGCCAGCAACCGTCCTATGCTGGAAGCCGAAGCCTGTGCCGAAGCTCTGTTGAAAGAATCGATGAACCAGCCGGTCGCCCTGGTGTTTGGTCAGGAAACCATGGGACTGACCAACGAAGAACTGGAAAAATGTCACTTTCACACCTGCATTGATGCCAATCCGGATTATCCGGTACTGAATGTGGCCTCGGCGATCCAGATCCTCTGTTACGAACTGCGTAAGGCTTCGGTTCGTTTCGAACAGGCAAACATTCAGCCAAAGCAGGCCCACTACCCGCTTCAGGAAGAACTGGAACGATTCTACCTGCATCTGGAGCAAACCCTGACAGATATCGATTTTATTATTCAGCAACACCCTGGCAAAGTGATGAAAAGACTTCGTCGTCTGTTTAACCGCGCACGCCCGGAATCAAAAGAACTGAATATGTTGCGGGGTATTCTGTCCAGTGCCCAGAAAGCCAGTGTTGCAAAAGACAGCACTAATGATTGAAGAACTGCAACCGGTTGCCTTTCCACTGGTCAACCGTTTTTTTAAAGCCAACGGCCACAAAGGCAAAGCCCGCTCCGACGAGCGGGTGTTTGTCGTCCGTCAGAAGGGTGAAATTATTGCAGCACTCAGAGCCTGTCCGCGCTCACAGGGTTATTTACTGCGCAGCGTCTGGGTGGCGATATCAAGGCGAAAGAAAGGCTTCGGACTTAAGTTAACGAAAGACACCATTAACGCCTTATATCCCGCCAGTTGCTGGTGTTACCCTTATGAGCATCTGAAAGAATTTTACACTCTGGCTGGCTTCAGAGAGTTAACAACAGACAATGTACCCGATGATATCTCTATCCCCTGGCAAAAATACCGAATTCATAATCAGCCATTTTTGCTGATGGGCATTAGTGATTCAGCTCATGAACCTTTCAAGCCTGAAGAATGATCACGTTCTGACAGCCAGCGGTCTTTACTGATTTGCAGCTCACCCAGTTCACTGTCATCGTAAGATTCAAGCTCGCTAGAAGAGACTTTACCCCCCTGATCCCACGAAATAGTGTTCATTCTGGTCAGTCCGCCCCACTCCGTCACACTGAGTGTCTCATCCGGGTTAATCTGTTTCAGGGGAGCATCAGGACTTCTATTTTCGAACAGATAATAATCTTTGCCAGAGAGTTCAAATACCTCATCCATGCGATTCAGCGTCCATGGTCCGGGACTATGAAGCGTAAGAACAAACCGGAGGTTTTCGGTATTCTCACTGATCTGTTCCTGCCAGTCTTCACGATATAAACCCTGCTGCGTTGCAGGAACAGCACCGGTTACTTTTTGATAGAAATATCCGGGGAAGCGGGCCACATCGGCCAGCGAAACAAGGTTTTTATTGCCCTGCCCATGGGTACAGTAGCTTAACTCGCGGGGAGTCATTTTAAGACCTGATGGTGAAATAGCTACAGCTCTTTTGCTCCAGCATGAATAGCCATCGGTCTCTCTTGACCAGACGACATAAGGCAGATCTTTAAACATAACGGCGTGACAGTATTGATCCAGTAGAATGTACTGAATCTGATGGCTATCAGGTAAGGATGCAAACAGATCATTGTTATAACCTGACTTCCAGCCTTCAGCTAATATAATGCCGTTCAGTGCATACAACTCATCAAATTTCGAAGGAGGATCGGACACCCCGGCTGCTTTCGTATCACTGTCTACATAAACACCACCGGATATCTGTGCCGCTGACCGGAGAAAGTCAGCCGCTGCTGCAAAGTTACGCCGCCCCACAAGCTTTTCCCGATAATAGTCCAGAAGAGTTTTTTTGAAAGGTTCTGCTTCGTAAACGCCTGCACGCAGAACGGGAGCCTTTTCAGCGGCATCAGTGACTACGGCTGCATTCAAGTTTTTCAGATAAGGCAGGTTATAACGCTCATGGAACCGGTCGTAACACTGTTTGTTAACGTTATCGAGCTGGCTGAATAACAACCAGTCTTCACAAACCTTTATTTTGCGCAGTGAAATATCTTTTTTCTCTGATTCACAACACAACGGGGAACTATGCGTTTCCAGTGCCAGACCTTTGAAGCAAGAACCCTCACCGAGTGCGAGCTGACAGCACGCTCTATGCCAGATAATAGGTTTGTTTACCCAAACATTGACCTGCCAGCCGCTGGCCGCAAACTGTTTTGAGAAAGACAACATATTGGCAAAGCGATCATCAGGAATTTTGCCTCCATTCATCTTACCCAGCCAAATTGTGTTTACCTTTCTGGGCACAGCAAAAGGCGCGAAACCTTTTGATTTGCCATCTTTCCCGGTAACAGCATATTTAAAATCAGATGGTTCACGATAGCTGGGTACATCGGTGCTATTTCGCTTGTTATGAGCAGAAACTGACGGATCCATCATCATTATCTTCCCTGATAGTGATAGCAAGTGCTTCTAATCATAACCTCTTGCTAAAATCGTATTTTGTGACAAGAACTTTCAAAAGTATGCATCTTTTCAGAAGCGGTTCATGATCTTGAGACCGTAATAAACTCAACAAGTTCCAAGTGGCTAAAACTGCTATCAGATGAACCGCTAACTAAGATTCAACCAATCTGTTCAGACGCTCAATTTCTGCCTTAAGTACCATCACTTCATGCTCAAGCTCTTGAATACGTTTTTTGTCATCCGCAACAGCCTCCACAGCACTGACAGGCACCTCAATATCGCCCGAAAACAGATGCGCAAACCGCGACTCCCGCTTGCCGGGTTCTTTGGGTAGTTGCTTAACCCACTCTTTTTCCGCCATATCCTGCAGGACAGCTTCAACCTGTGACACATCGGAGAATTGAGCTAGACGACCGGTACGGCTGCGAATTTCACCCGGTGTCTGGGCACCGCGCAGCAGCATGACGCAGATAATCGCCCGCTCCTGCCCGGAACACTTCAGGTCACTGAACAGGGTATTGCAGAAACGGTGACGGTACTTGGAGGTACGGGAGCCGCCTTCCTCACTGACCAACCGTTCTTTAATCAGATCGTCCAGCGTGCTTTTTACCTCGGCAGCCGTCAAAGACAACACCGGATCCCTGTTACTTTTCTGATTGCAGGCATTCAGCAGGGAATTCAGTGTCAGAGGGTAAAGATCAGGCGTTGTGCTTTCTTTTTCCAGAAGGCAACCAATCACCCGGGCTTCATTCAGTGTCAGATGCAAATCCACAATAAAATTCCTGAACAGTGGTCTGTCGATGCTATATCGGTGCTGTATCGGTACTATATCGGTACTATATCGGTACTATGTCGGTACTATGCCGGTACTATGTCGAAAGGTATAGCAGGTTGGAAATGATTTACATCAATAATAGAGGTCAATAGGTTATACCAGCTCCCAACCATCATCCGGACGTGAGGTGGCTGGTTTACCACCAGCCAGTTGATTGAGGTAAGCCTTGTCATGTACAAAACCACCACGGGCAATGGTGAGCCTGGCAAAATTATCGTATATGTCATCGTAGGAGCAAAAGCGCACAGCCTGTCCCGCAGACTTCACAGCCGTTGCATCGCCTGAAGTCGATGGCATATCAGTGCTGCCAAACGCTTCACCGTAGGGGTCATAAGTTAAAAAACCCTCTACCTTTTTGCCTTCCCTGACAATGGAAGCGGGTCCCAAAACAGCAACAGCGTGATCCGTAGGTGTGCCGGACGTCGCATTCAGTTTACCCTGCCAGTCGCCACGGGTACCCAAAATGACCGGTATACCCTGCTTAATGTTGCAAATGATCAAATCCTTGTTCAGTTCGCTTTTCAGATCATCGCCACGCACATCAAAAAGCTCCTGACTGTCAGACTGTTTAAACGCGGAACCTGGTGATTTGAGTTCCGGCATCGGTGGCAGGAGATTGAAAGCCAGAGACATATCAATGCGATCGATTAAACAACCGGATTTTTTGTTGCTGGTCAGCAGTCGTAATAACCCCTCAAGGTGATCACCGCCTTCCGAAAGCTCTGATTTCATCCTGGCGACATTAGCACTCTGCTCCAAAAGAAAAGCATGACACGCTTTTTCTATATAACCTGCCCAGCGAGCGCCGGAAGCATTGCCAAAGGAGTAATAGTCTTTGCCATTCTGGTCTACGGGGCGATCACTGGATACCAGCACTTTAACAATACGTTCAGCCAGCGACGGGTCATTCAGGCTAACCCCGACAAACCCTCCGGGGTAAAGCCGGATTATTTGCTGTAACAGCGGTTTACCCAAAGGGGATGCAGCATAGCCAGCCAATGCACCCAATAGAAAACAGGTATGTCGCCGATCCAGTTGAGCAATATCAGAGGGTTCAGGAACACCATCGTTAAAAAGAACCGCCTTTTCCTGATGGGCAAACCCCTCGGTAGCGTCAGCCATATTACCGAGCAGGCTCTGATCTGGCACAAACATATCGACCTGATTGTCATACAGCTGCTCTTTCCACTCCGAAGCTGGAAAACGTGCCTGTTTCCATTCTGGCACCGGTTGCGGATCGGCAATACGCGACGGTGTCATAAGCGCTTTAGCCTTGCCAAAGGTACGCAAAAGCCTTTTGCCTATTGCCTGTTGAAAACGTGAAATTTTTCCCTGGTAAGGTTTCAAGCTTAAGCGCATTTCAGGCTCATGCTTTTCAACACTGTGCAGGCCAAACCGGGCTTTGAAACGGTTATGCAACTCAGGGTTTGCAGCACTGCCAGTGTCCTGAGAATCAGAAACCACAAAAGAGTCCGGCAAACCCTGAGAATGACTTGTCCGGTTATCGGGGGAAAGAGGATCAGACATAAGCGCAGCCACTAATGATCGTTTTAAAGTGATCGCCTTAAAGCGATTATCGACGGCGAACTGAACTTTTACAGACAGAGGTCAAACCGGGTTAGTTTGTCGAATCAGTTTCGTCTGACGGGTCTCGACGATTGCAGCAGGTAAAATAGTAGTTTCTGCCCAGATAGATAATATGCAACGATGCAGCCAGCGGCAGCAGGTATAGAAATGCCCAGACTTCAAACAACTTCTCGATGGCATCCGCATAATAAAGAATCGCAATGGACGACAACATGCCCATCAACGACAGCAGGCGAATTTTACCATCACAAATGGTATTCGATTTCGGATTACAGATTTTGTAGCACAGGGCCAGCAGAGCAAAGAGACCAATGATACCGCCCACAACCATCATCACCATGGTGATGGCCTGAAACTCGCCACTCAGCGCAGACAATATCCAGAAAGGTATAAAAGCAATACCAATAATCAGGTAACAGAGGGATGGTCCGTAACAGATCATCAACTCGAGCATTAACAGTAATTTACCGATTGGCTTCATGTATCAGTCAACATCTCTTCAATGGTTGACGCACCCGGATCTGCTCCAAACTACAGCTTTCCCAAGCCGTAGCCCTTCCAAAACCATAGAAAGGCGCGTTCTATTTTTATCACATCCTGCATCAACTCAGATACATCTCAGCCTCTGATCAAACAGAAATACAATCTTTATAACAAAAATGACAAAAGTAACACTTCCTTTAATCGTTATGTCTTTTGCTTTGCTGCCAGTAATCTTCCATCTCTTCCAGTGTCAGCTGCTGAAATTCCAGTTCTTCAGTCTGCGCCAGTGATTCCATGGTACGGAATCGCTGCTCAAATTTCCCTGTGGCTTGCCGCAGCGCCAGTTCAGGATCTACCTGCAAATGACGACCTAGATTGACGCAAGCGAACAGCAGATCACCAAATTCTTCAGCCACTCGCTCCTGACTTTCGGTTTCAGCTTCCTGAAGTTCGGCAAGCTCTTCCTGTATTTTGTCGTACACCGGTGAGCAGTCCGGCCAGTCGAACCCGGTTTTCGCAGCCGCTTTCTGGATTTTTTTAGCTCGTTCCATGGCTGGCAGTGCTGCGGGCAGCTTATCGGGCATCGCAGAAAGCGGTCCGGACTTTACAGCTGCCTTTTCCTGCTGTTTGATCTGCCCCCAGCGCTCGGTCACCTGCTCCGGTGTTGTAGTTTCGTCTCCGGTACGCTCAGAGTGCAGATGCCCGTCAGGAAACACATGGGGATGACGGCGAACCATTTTACTGACCAGACCATGCACCACATCAGACAGATCGAACAAAGACTCTTCCTGTGCCATTCGGGCATGAAAGATCACCTGAAACAGCAAGTCACCCAATTCTTCTTTCAGGTTTTCATGATCTTTGCTGGCAATGGCTTCCAGCACTTCACAGGTTTCTTCCAGAGTGTAGGGCGCAATGGTGTCAAAGCTTTGCTTCAGATCCCAGGGGCAGCCCGTCACCGGGTCCCGAAGACGGTTCATCAAATACACCAGATCGTCGTAACTGAATCGTCTGTCAGAACCCTGTGTCATGGCTTACTTTCCTCTCGCTTCTTTACGGTAACGCACCGCTTCAATGACATTAGGCAGTTTATCCACCTTGGCTAACACCACGCCCAGTTGTTGCAGGCTATTCACTTCCAGCAGCAGTCGCATCGTTGCCATATTGTCTTCCTTGCTGGTGCGGGTGCTGACTTCCAACACGTTCACTTTTTCATTGGCGAGTACAACGGTAATGTCCCTTAACAGCCCCGACCGGTCATAGGCCAGAATCTGCACTTCCACCGGGTAAGCGTACTCGGGAGAGTGACCCCAGTTGACCTCAATCAGACGTTCCGGCTCCTGATTCTGCAGAATCAGCGCATTGTTACAATCCTGACGATGGATACTGACACCGCGACCGGTCGTGATGTAACCGATGATGGCATCACCCGGCACAGGCTGGCAGCAACCGGCCATCTGCGTTAACAGGTTACCAACGCCATCAATGTTAATGGTGCTGTCGGAGGTTTTTTCCTGCCTTGGTTTGGTGCGAATCTCAAAGTCTTTCTCTTCTTCCGGCGACAACTCGCGCTGCGCCAGCGTAGTGATCTGTGCCATCCGATAGTCACCGGCACCAATAGCCGCGTACATATCATCCAGACTTTCAAACGGTGTTTGCTTCAACAAGGGTTGAAGGTCAACAGCGGTCAGAGCCAGACGCTTCAGCTCGGCATCCAGCTGGCTGCGACCATCGATCAGGTTGGACTCCCGATCCTGCTTTTTGAGCCAGCTGGTAATTTTGGCACGTGCCCGGTTGGTGGTGACATAACCCAGATCCGGGTTCAGCCAGTCACGACTCGGGTGAGCGTTGGAAGCGGTAAGGATCTCCACCTGATCCCCTGTTTTCAGGGTGTGATTCAGGGGAACAATGCGCCCGCCCACTTTGGCACCACGACACTTAAGACCCACTTCCGAGTGAATACGGAAGGCAAAGTCCACCGGTGTCGCGCCCACCGACAAATCCACCACATGACCATTGCGGGTGAAGACATAAATCCGGTCCGGCTCAATATCGGTGCGCCACTCTTCTGCAATACCACTCAGGTCGCCCAGTTCTTCATGCCACTCCATAACCTGACGCAGCCAGGCCAGCTTTTCTTCGTAACTGTCGCTTTTGGCATTAACGTCAGTGCCCTTATATTTCCAGTGAGCACACACACCCAGCTCGGCTTCTTCGTGCATATCCTCGGTGCGAATCTGCACTTCGAGTGTTTTGCCATTCGGACCAAACACCGCCGTGTGCAACGAGCGATAACCATTTTCCTTGGGGGTTGCGATGTAATCATCAAACTCCTGGGGGATATGGTTAAACAAGGAATGCACCACACCCAGAGCGGCATAACAGTCCCGCACCTGATGGGTAATGATCCGGAAAGCCCGGATATCAAACAGTTCGCGGAAGTCGAGCCCTTTGCGCTTCATTTTGCGCCAGATACTGTAGATGTGCTTGGCACGACCATAGATTTCACACTCTATGTCCGCCTCTTTCATGGCTTCCTGCAGCTGCTCAACCACATTGTCGATGTACTCCTGTCTGTCCAGACGTTTTTCATCCAGCAGACGGGCAATCTTCTTGTAGTCCTGAGGCTTCAGATAGCGGAAAGACAGGTCTTCCAGCTCCCATTTGATGTAACCAATGCCCAGACGGTGCGCCAGCGGTGCATAGATTTCAAATACTTCACGGGCCACGCGCTGACGTTTTTCCTTGTCCGCATCCCGCAGGGCACGAATAGCACAGGTACGCTCGGCCAGTTTGATCAATGCAACCCGCACATCATCAATAATGGACACCAGCATCTTGCGGACTTTTTCCAGCTGATCCTGGGACTGATCCAGCACCTGTGTTCGTGCAGGATTCAGCAACGTACTGATGGCAGCCATTCCCTGAACAGACTTGATAAGGGCGGCAACCGTTGTGCCAAAGTGCTCTTCAACCGTTTTCAGTGCCAGCTTTCGCTCACGCACCGCCCGGTAAAGCGCTGCAGCGACCAGACAGTCCGGGTCAACTTTCAGCTCGGCCAGGATTTCGATCATTTCCAGACCGGTTCGATAAGCGCCCGGCCCCGTTGGCCATACGGTATCGGCCTGCAAACGCGCCTGCTCTTCGGCAGTACGGCTCATTTCGCAGGCTTCCCGAAGACGTGCGGTATCGTTGATACCATGGGCATCGGCCAGACGTCTTAACCAGACATCCAGATCGACAGACCCATCGTACCGGGTTGGGTGATCTTCTCTTACCTTGACCATATCAGTCTTTCCATATCCGATGCGCCGGGGTGTTCTCCGGCGGGCAGATAACTGCCTTCAATTACTCTTTCATTCTGATCTGAGATCATGCTGTGAGCCCTCAACTTCCCCAGACTCGCCAGCTTCTGACAAATAAGCCCATGGATTCAACATGGGCCGTTTGCGGAAACATATCCATACCCCCAAGCCTTGCCAGCTTGAACCCTTGTTCCGCCAAAACGCCTGCATCTCTGGCCAGGGTTGCAGGAAATATAGAGTATACGATCAGGCAATCTCTGTGCCATTTGCTCAATAATCTCCATGGCACCGATGCGCGGCGGGTCAAGCAGCAGAATGTCATAATCCCGCGCGAACCAATCGTTGCCCTTTGACAGTGCAGACAGGCCGGCCTGATGGAAATCACCGTTTTCCAGATGGTTCAGTGTCGCATTATAACGAGATGCCTGCGGCTACAGCCAGTCCACTGACTGAGCCACCATTAGCAGTCACACCCAATGGAAAGGATTCCGACTGCCCTGAAAGTGCAAACACTTATTGTATCGGGATTCGCTGTCAAGATCAGTGTCTGAATGTTAAAAATCTGCATGGAATCATTGACTGAGTTTCTGCAGGTGTTTCTGCCCGTTAACAAACCCTTGTAGTAACGTTGATAAAATAGTGACGCTTCGTACTGCAAACAGACGAGGAATATCGTCATGACCTTTGAGTATGGGACACACTGTTTAGTGATGAGTTATCCTTCTGAAAAATAAAATTAATGAACCTGTAATGGAATTTTGCGTTATGAACTACCCAACCATTGAGTCACTGGTCGGCAATACACCGTTGATTCGCCTGCAGCGACTGACCAGCAGTTCATCCAGTACTGTTTTATTAAAAATGGAAGGGCAAAATCCTGCGGGTTCGGTTAAAGATCGTCCGGCTTTATCCATGATTACTGAAGCGGAGTCCAGAGGCGACATTCAACCAGGCGACACCCTGATAGAAGCCACCAGCGGAAACACAGGCATCGCTCTGGCTATGGCTGCCGCGATTCGTGGCTACCGGATGGTTTTGATCATGCCTGACAATATGACTGAAGAACGTCGCAAATCCATGTCAGCCTATGGTGCCGAATTGATAGAGGTAGCACAGGCACAAGGTATGGAAGGCGCCCGGGATCTCGCTCTGGAAATGGAACGAAGTGGTCAGGGCAAAGTGCTCAATCAGTTTGCCAACGAGGATAACCCACTCGCTCATTATAAAGGTACTGGACCTGAAATCTGGGAACAGACTCGGGGCACCATCACACACTTTGTCAGTGCCATGGGCACCACGGGAACCATTATGGGCACTTCCCGTTATCTCAAGAAACAAAATCCGGGCATTGCAATTGTTGGCCTGCAGCCCGCTGAAGGCGCAAGCATTCCCGGCATTCGCCGCTGGGCTCCAGAGTACCTGCCACAAATATACGATAAAAGCCGTGTGGATCAGGTACTGGACATTTCCCAACAGGAAGCGGAACAGACCATGCGCGAACTTTCAACTAAAGAGGGTATCTTCTGCGGCCTGTCATCAGGTGGTGCTGTAGCAGGTGCATTGCGTGTGGCACAGGCAGTTAAAGGTGCCACCATTGTCTGCATTATCTGTGATCGTGGTGACCGGTATCTGTCTATTCTCTGAAGCTCAAAAATCACCGTACTCACCATCAAATCTCCTACTTTTGATGTGCCTGTTAAAATCTTGTGACATCGACGTTGCCAATGAACAAACTACCAGAAAGGCAGCCGTACAGAGGATTGCAGTGGTAGCTACGATTGCCCTCGTCATTGTATCCCGTTCAGTTTGATCACATTGGAAGTACCTTAGATCGGGGTATATTGTGCGGGCTTCGTATGAACAGCCATACTCACATTTCTGATTCCACAACCACTGCTGACTAGCACAGGCCCCGGCAGAACAATGCGCTTTAAAATGATCAGGGACATAACTGAAGTTACAGAAAGCGCCGGACTGACATCCTACCCGGTTCGGTCGAATATGAGAACCATAAGAGAGCTGGCAACTTTTGCCATCTTCGCAAAGATTCAAGCAGTAATAGGATTTATGGGGACACTCAAAGTTAAGATTTGCGGATGTTCTGCTAACAGCAGCACAGGAATACTGTCCACCCCAGTCAAGAAAAGGCTCTTTCAAAGCCAGACAGCTTTGACCATGCTTTTCAACCATGCAAAACGGGCTATTACCTTTGTAAACCAGGATACCAGATGCATTCAAAGCAAGGGGCTGGGTAATGTTAAACTTGCCACTCCCCATATCTTCAAGGTTTTTTTCTGAGTAAGTCACATCTTTCCGGGCAAAATCGGGATACCAGACCAGAGTCGTATTGCTGGCAGGTTTGAACAACCCTTCGATATCAGGTCGGCTTTTTTTGGGTCGTATATCAAAAACAGAAAAATCATTCATACGAACCAGAGATAAATAACTATCTTCTGCATGCAGGGTTCCGTCAATACCGACCAGACTGACAGACAATAACCGAATCCTGGCAACCTGATCAGCGCAGGGGTTGCTAAAGACATAGACACCCTTTGTTATCTCATTGGCTAAACAGTACTCACCACCTGCTGTATAAACTCCCTGAATAAAGTAAACGCCAGGTCTTTCAACCTCCTGCTCATCAGCAACAGTCAAAGCACCATTGCCAAGTCCCAGCAGCAGTATCAGGAGCCTGAAAAAAGTAGCGGCCCAGTCTTCAGTAAATGGTCTATTCATGGCTGTTCATCCGGTGTGGAACAAGCACATCGTAAGCCCCGTCATTACCTGGATTCCCAAGAGTAGGTGTCTGACCGGGCGGGTCATCGGGGGGAATGGGGGGAAGGGGTCCAAGTAATGCATCGTAAGCCCCGTCATTACCTGGATTCCGAGCAGGCATCTGACCGGACGGGTCATCGGGGGGAAGGTTCGGCAGCTCATAAGCGGGCTGTTCCTGTTGCTGATCAGATTCAGTCCTGATACAGATACCATATGTCCCACAACAGCTCAGCCATCGAACAAAGACTGTCCAGAAATGTTCAAGACGACCCGACTCGATTTGACCGGATTCCAACATTACTCTCCAAATAGATTCCCGCATTAAAAAAGCACTGTCAGAACTGGCTCGCGCCCGTTTTAAAAAGCTTTCGTTGACCTTGTCAAACAAGAGATTTTCAGGGACATAATGAGTATAATAGAGATGGATTACCATACTCTGCGTGTCGCTCGGAGAGACACCCGATATGACGTACTTAAAGCAGTCACTAACGGACAGACCACCCACAGAAGCAACGACTCTTTTAACAAAATCAATTTCAGACTCACCCTCTTTCTGTACATAGGAAATCTGATAGTAATATTTTCTGTAGTTGACAAGGCTTCCGGAAGGCGGAGTGCGTACGTTTTGAGTGTTTTGAGTGTTTTGAGTGTTTTGAGTGTTTTGAGTGTTTTCCAGAAAAGTCGTGAAAATTAACATTTCGGTGTCCAGAGTATCTGGCCGGTCAGACAGTAGGAAAGTATTATCACTGGTCACAGAAATTCCTGAGAAAAATCTGTTTAGATTCAGGATAGGAATGAATCGGTATAATCCGTCGGTTTTTTGTTCAAGGTCGTGTGAAGTTGACAGCACATAAAATGGTTTGGTTGATGACGGATGTTCTTTTTTTTCTTCCACCCGGTACAGATACATGATTGCTGTCGGTAGTGGGCGCTGGTCTGTTACTATCCCCCCCACGGCCCCTTCTTCACTGGACTGAATCTCTTCACTGACTTCCAACGACCCGGAACCAGACGGATCATTCCCGGTTATCTGACGACTCATATTTTGATAGAGTTTGTCAAACTGATCCCGATTGCCCGTCGCCAGGCTTTGCTGAATTTGCGAGAGATATTCAGGCTGTTCACTGGCTGAAGAGGCGGCGGTCCGAAAGGTAAAAAAACCAGCAAATTCCTTGCTTAATTCCACAGCCAACTGTTGTTGAGGTAATGACGTCACAACCCCAATGACCATTGACCCTCTTCTACCCAGACGGGATATTATATAGCGAATAGTGTAACTGCTGATCACATTTCTACAAATCAGGGCTGACAAAGCATCATTCACATATGCCTTCATAGGCTCAAGCTCCCCAGTGAGCTGAAAGGCAAAATCAACCTCCAGAGTGTCTGGCTGGGCAGTCTGAGTTCCCCAAGAGTTCAATCCACTGGCATAAAGCCTTGAACCAGAGCGCAAAATATCCACCAAGCTTTCTGTCTCGATCCGCCGCCTCTGAGCTTGACTACCATCCTTGGGGGATGTCATAACGCCGCCCGTCACTGTAAAATACTCGGATATCAACGCCGCCTCTGTCTCTGAAATTGGCGTGGCGGTGATCTGAAACGACTCTGAAAGCAGAGTACAGTCCAATTTTAAATGTCTTTTATCAATTCTGATGACTAACTCATTGCCGCCTTGCGATAGTCTGTAGTAGTTATACTTCGGAACGCCGTCAGCAGATAATAAAGGCGACAGAGTAGTGACAATCAGAAACAAACAGAACAGACTGCCAAGATACACAACTGCACAATAACAACGATATTTTTCATAACTATTGTCTGTATTCTGGAACTGCGCATTAGGTTAGACCAAAAGACCCTTTTTTCCAGATATGTTTAAATTGAGGTGCATTCAACATTAAGCGAGCCTGTTAGCTTTCAATATGGCAACATTAATTTTAATATTCGCAAAAAGAATAATGCACTACTCACAGGCACCTGCCACCGTATGACGCCCCATCACAACAACAATACGACACAGGCAGTCAAACAGAGAATCCTGCTGATGGCACTGCTGCCAGGCATACTGATCTCTCTGATAATGGGCAGCCTCTATCTATGGACACGTTTTTCAGAGCTGGAACACCAACTGCTGGAGAAGGCACAAAGCAACAGCGCGCGCCTGTCCACATTTATCGACTTCGCCCTGACGGACGGAGACCTTCAGCAAGTGCAGGAGCTATCATCTCTGGCACTGGAAGACGGCGATGTCAGAGCCATCAGCCTGCTGGACGAACATGGGCGCGAAATAATTCATGCCGGCCCTAAACTCGGGGTCGCTGAAAACCTGCAGAAATTTCCGACCATACCAACACTGGTGTCCGGTGATGAATCCCTGCTGGTGACCTCCCCTCTGTATCGCATTGAAAACAATTATTCCCGGGTCGCCGGCTGGTTAAGAGTCGAATATTCTTACGGACCAACCAGTCTGAAGAAATACCGTTCACTGGTTTTCAGTGCCTTGCTGGTTTTACTGGGACTGGGGGCTGGCATACTGTTCTGTCTGCGACTCGGCCATTCCATATTGCAGCCACTGGAGCAGATGATGGATCGCCTGGCAGCGATCAACGGGGGCAACATGCATCAGCGGCTGGACACCAATCCTGCCGGTCTTCTGCATGAGCTGGAGTCCACCATCAATACCATGCTGGACAGTATCGAGAAAACCAGTGACGCCATGCGTAAAAGTGTTGACCAGACCACCGAAGAGCTACAGGAAACGCTGGAAACGATAGAGATACAAAACGTCGAGCTGGATCTTGCCCGCAAAGAGGCGCTGGAGGCGAGCCGCAGCAAGAGTGAATTTCTTGCCAATATGAGCCATGAAATCAGAACACCACTGAACGGCATTATTGGTTACACCAGCCTGATGCTGGAAGGTGAACTGAAGCCCCAGCAACGCGAATACCTCACCACCATTGAGAAATCCGCCCAGGGGCTGATGTCAATGTTGAATGATATTCTGGACTTTTCCCGTCTTGAAGCCGGCAAACTGGAACTCGACAACAGTCGTCTGAATCTGCATGCAGTGCTCGATGACGTACTGTCGATTATGGCACCGGCGGCTTACCACAAATCACTGGAATTGGTCAGTTTCATTTATAACGATGCACCCGCCGACATCATGGGGGACCGACAACGACTGTCGCAGATTCTCATTAACCTCGTCAGCAACGCTATAAAATTTACCAACCATGGCAGTGTTGCCGTCCGGGTAATGCTGGAACATAAAGACAATAATGGTTTCATGACACTGAAATTCACCGTCACCGATACCGGCACAGGCATGACACCGGCACAGCACTCAAAGTTGTTCAAAGCCTTTTCTCAAGCTGATTCCAGCCGCAGCAGAAAAGCCGGGGGCACGGGGCTCGGGCTCGCCATCAGTAAAAGCCTTGTGGAACAGATGCACGGTGAAATCGGTCTGGATTCGGATCTGGGTCGAGGCTCCAGTTTCTGGTTTACCATACGTACCCATGCCGCCGAACAAACGACCACCAGGAAGTTACCACGCCCGGCAAAACGTTCCGTTCTGCTTTACGAGCCACTGGAACTGTCAAGACTTGCCATTACTCACCAGCTGGAGCGACTGAACTGCATCGTCGATCCGCTGCGACATAAACAGGATATTGCCAGACACCTGAAATCCAGTCAGTTTGACCTGATCATTGTCAGTCAGGAAGACAGGCCATTGAATAGCATTCTGGCAGATGTCTCCGAACGCTTACAAAAAACACCGGTACTGGTTCTGACCACAACCAGCTCGATGGATGAGTATCCTGACGAATTACCAGACAACGTAAGTACATTATCAAAACCCGTTGGCCTGCAACGCCTTTCAGATGCCCTGACAGACATTGACTCGGGTAAGCGACCGCAACATCATCAGGAAACCCTTACCCAACCGCAGTCCAGACAGTCCATCCTTGTCGTGGATGACAACCCGGTAAATGTGAAACTGCTTAAAACCATGTTGTCGAATATGGGTCAATCCGTCAAAACAGCCAATAGTGGTTTTGAGGCCATTGAGCAGTGCCAGTCAAACACGTTTGACCTGGTTCTGATGGACGTACAGATGCCCGGAATGGACGGTATAGAAGCAACACGACAGATCAGGGCGATGGAACATATTGGTCAGTCACTGCCTATCATTGGACCCCATAAACTGGACAGGTAGCTAAGTTAAGTTTTCTGGCTGTAAGATGACCCTGCAGGATGGAATCATGACAGCAAAAAGAAAACGACATAAGCCCGAATTTAAGGCACAGGTAGCACTCGAAGCCTACAAGGGCGAAAAGACCATAAACCAGCTGGCAAGCGAACACGAAGTTGCAGCCGTTCAGGTTAGCCAGTGGAAGCGACAGCTACTCCAGGGGGTTCCAGAAGTCTTCGGCAGGGCACGGCCAGAGGTAGATCCAGATGCGCTCACTGCCCCCCTGTATCAGGAGATCGGACGGCTTAAAATGGAGCTGGACTGGTTGAAAAAAAAATCTGGCAATGTCCATTGATGACAAACGGAGATGCATAGACCCGGATCACTCGAAGATCAGCATTCAGCGCCAATGTGAACTGGTTGGGTTAAGCAGGTCAAGCTGGTATTACCAAGCTTCTCCAGCTTTGGAAAGCCCTGAGAATCTGAATCTGATGAGGCTCATTGATGAGCAGTATACACGTACACCGTTTTACGGCAGTCGTAAGATAACTGCATGGCTGAATGAGCAGGGCTTTCCGGTCAACAGGAAGCGTATACAGCGACTTATGAGGCTGATGGGCATACAGGCTGTCGGACCAAAACCGGGCACAAGCCTGAGAAACAAAGAGCATAAGGTTTACCCGTACTTGTTGAACGGCGTTGATATTGTGAGACCCAATCAGGTCTGGAGTACTGATATTACGTACTGCCCGATGCCTCAGGGGTTTATGTATCTGGTTGCCATTATTGACTGGTACAGCCGTTACGTGGTCAGCTGGGAGCTGTCGAACACACTGGATGCAGACTTCTGTATTCATGCGCTGGGTCGAGCTTTGGAACAAGGTGAACCTGATATATTCAACACTGACCAAGGGTGTCAGTTTACCAGTAATGATTTTCTGGCACCTCTTCAGGAACGGGAAATACGTATCAGCATGGACGGGAAAGGGCGAGCACTGGATAACATTTTTGTCGAGAGGCTGTGGCGCTCCGTCAAACATGAATGGCTGTACACGCATGAATTTCAGACTGTTCCAGAGCTTTATACTGGGCTGGATGAATACTTTGAGTTTTACAACACTGAACGATTACACCAGTCGTTGAGTTATAAAACGCCTAAGGCAATTCACTTTGCATGAGGGCTTTGGACCACTGCCAGGACTTAACTTAAATTTGTTGGTTTACTGTCTTGACAGTGGGGTCCACCATGCCTATCATTGCAGTCACCGCTCATGCACTGCCGGATGAAAAGAAACTGATATTGCAAAGTGGCCTGAATGATTACATGACCAAGCCTGTCAATGTACGACAACTGGCTAACATGGTCAGCCACTGGACCAATCAGCCTGTTAAGAACAGTCTTTTGCCGAGAGACAATTTACCCAGCGTCGTACAGGCAACAGAAGAGATCAGCGAGCCTTCTCCTGTTGACCGGGAACTGAGCATACAACTGGCCGGAGGCAATGCAGATTTGGCTGATGAAATGCTGGACATGCTGGTTAAAGGACTGGACAACGATATTGAAACACTGCAGCGGCATGCACGCCATCACTATCATAAAGGCTTACTGGAAAGGGTTCACCGTCTACACGGTTCCTGCCGTTATTGCGGTGTACCGGAACTGGAAGAAAGCTGCCACCAGCTGGAAAGCCTGCTGAAACAGGATGAACAAACAGACAACCCGGATGTTGAAAAGCTCCTGAATCGCCTGCTTGCAGCCATTGATAATCTCAAAGGCTGGTACCGGGCACATCAACCTCACGAGATATCTGCAAAGGAAACAGCCTGAGCACATGGTGAGCAACTCAGGCTGATATCAATCAGGACTCCAGCACAACAAAGGCAACAGCCGCATCCTGTTCATCCGACAAACTCAGATGTAACGAATGTATTCCCCGCTGCAGCTGAAGCTCGCGGGCATAACCGCTGAATGTTAACAACGGGGCGCCGAGTTCATCATTTGTCACTTCCATATGCTGAAACGACACCTTGCCGATACCGGTACCCAAAGCCTTGGATGCCGCCTCCTTGGCAGCAAAGCGTTTTGCCAGATAAGACGCAGGGCTGGCATGTTTGGAAAACACGTCCATTTCAGCCTCTGTCAGAATACGACGGGCAAAGGCTTCACCCGTGCTTTTTTCCAGCGCTTTCTTTATGCGTTCAATCCGAACGATATCTGTACCTATTCCAGCAATCATCGGTGCAGGGAAGCCCTCAGCATCAGAGTTTTCATTTCCCTGACCGCATCTTTTAAACCGACAAACAACGCACGTCCAATAATGGCATGACCAATATTCAGTTCGTTGATGCCTGCAGTAGCGGCAATGGGTTCCACATTCTGGTAGTTCAGGCCATGACCGGCATTCACAATCAGCCCTTTACCCAGAGCGAATTCTGTCGCTTGTTCCAGGCGTTTTAGCTCGGCCCGGATGCATTCATGACTGGTCGCCTCGGCATAAGCACCGGTATGCAGCTCAATCACCGGAGCGCCGGCATCCACTGAAGCCTGAATCTGGTCAATGTCCGGATCAACAAACAGGGAGACTTCAGAATTCTGTGCCGCCATTCGCTGACAGGCAGCGGCAATGGCCGACTGATTGCCTATAACGTCAAGACCACCTTCTGTAGTGAGTTCCTGTCGTTTTTCCGGGACCAGACAAACACATTGGGGCTGAATTTCCTCAGCAATGGACAGCATCTCTTCGGTCACTGCCATTTCAAGGTTCATGGGGGTTTGCAGCACCTGACTAATCAGTTGCACATCCCGATCCTGAATATGTCGGCGATCCTCCCGGAGGTGCAGGGTAATACCGTCGGCACCTGCCTCCTCTGCTTCAATCGCAGCCTGAACCGGGTCCGGATAACGGATACCACGAGCTTCTCGAATAGTCGCTACGTGGTCAATGTTGACACCCAGCAAAATACGCTGATGAGGGATCATGCAATTACTCCTTGTTCAATCGAATGAATCTAGGAGGCTGTCCGAGAATAGTCTGCCCTACCGGCAACTGCTCCTGCGTTGCCCTAGGAGCCTGTCGGACTTACCACTGACCTACTGCGAAAAAGCCGGATTTGGCCATTTTTGACGATCCTTTTCGTTGAATAGCTCGCTATTCGCCTCAAATGATCGTCAAAACTGTCTCAAACCGGTCTTTTTCTCGCTACGGTCGGCTAAGTCCGACAAACTCCTAGCTCCGGCATCCATACCGTCGAGCGGTCGTAGTAAATTGGTCTAAAAATCCGCTTTTGTTCGTCAAATAGCTCGCTATTCTCCTCTCAAAACCGAATTTTTATCCTCAATTTTCTACGATCCTCGCTACGGGCGCTATTCTCGGTCAGCCTCCTAGTGAGCCTGACCGGTGAGTTTAGTGGGTTGAAGACGAAACTGCATCGATACTGTTTTAATCGCGAGTTAATCACGAGCTAACCATGAGCTAACCATGAGCTAACCATGAGCTAACCATGAGCTAACCATGGGTTAACCATGGGTTAACCATGAGTCAACCGCGTGAAAAGCTCACGACTCCGCAAAGGCTTTTCACCAATAAGAGGTTGCAAGGCTAAGCGGGTAAAACGTTTGAATGAAGGCAGCCACTGACTTTGGGTAAACGTTCTTGCCGACATTGCCTGCAAGGCTGCACCGGAAAAACAGTCCGCCTTGAGTGGCATATCTTCGTTCAGCCGAATCAAACCCTGCTCTGGCACCAGCCGGTAGCGGGCATCAGGCTGAACCGCCTGACCTGTTTTTGTATCATGCTCAAGGTCAGGTAGATAACCGGTCAACTCCAGCAATTCCAGCTCAAACCAGCGCAATACAGGCTCTATGGACGACTCGTTGTGAAGTCTCTCAATCACCCGTTCATACAGCTCCGACAAACCATCCATGGGTTGCCCCGGCAGCACCGCACGCATAATCAGTTCATTGACGTAAAAGCCGCAATACAAAGGCTGTCCCGTCAGACGGACAGAACGGGACAGTTCAATACTGGACAGGGTTTTCAGTTCACCGCGCCCTCGCCAGCTCAACAATACCCGGGTAAAAGGCTGCAACAGGGGGGCTGTTCGTGACTTTGCCTGACGAACGCCCCGCACGACCATTGCCAGGCGTCCATAGTCTTCCACAAGTAATTCAGCAATGACCGAGCGCTCCTTATAAGGTCTGCTGTGTAACAGCCAGGCGGCGCTCAGGTCATTCATACGTTTTTATCTGACTCTTTGTCTGCTCAGACGTTATTTGGAGTAGTCGTAACCAAGGCTTTTCAGTGCACGATCATCATCAGACCAGCCACCTTTTACCTTCACCCAGAGGTTCAGCATGACTTTTGCATCAAACATGTGTTCCATGTCCTTACGAGCCTCCTGACCGATGGTTTTCAGCCGGGCCCCCTTATCGCCAATCACAATGGCTTTTTGCCCCTGACGTTCCACCAGAATCAAGGCACTGATGGTCAGCAGCGGGCCTTTGGGGCGCATTTCATGTTTGAACTCTTCAATTTCAACCGTCATTTCATAAGGCAGCTCATCACCCAGCTGACGCATGATTTTTTCACGCACCAATTCTGCTGCCATAAAGCGGGAACTGCGATCCGTCACCTGATCTTCCGGGTAGAAATGGATGCTTTCAGGCATCATGCCTTCAATCATGGTTTCCAGTTCTTTCAGGTTATGACCGTGCTGGGCAGAAATCGGCATAATGGCTTTGAAATCGTGCTTGTCAGCCAGTTCCTGCAGATGTGGCATCAATTCGGCTTTATCTTCAATACGATCAACCTTGTTGACCGCCAGTATTACCGGACAGGAGGCATGTTGCAGCTTGTCCAGAACCAGCTGATCTTCGTGGTTCCACTTCAGCCTGTCTACCACAAAGACAATCGCATCAACACCGGTCAGGGCACTGGTCGCAGCCCGGTTCATGTAGCGGTTAATCGCCTTCTTCTGCTCTTTGTGCATTCCCGGCGTATCAACATAAATGGTTTGAATACCGTCTTCCGTTTTGATGCCCAACACCTGATGACGGGTCGTCTGCGGGCGACGGGAGGTGATGGACAGTTTCTGACCAAGGATATGGTTCAGCAGTGTCGATTTACCCACATTCGGGCGACCGACAATCGCCACATAACCGCAACGGGTGTCATCATTATTCTGCACAGACAGATTCAGCTCGTTTACTTCAGTACTCATGAGCTTTTCGCTCCCAATAATTCCAGTGCCTTGCGGGCCGCCTGTTGCTCGGCACCGCGTCGGCTTGATCCTTTACCCTGACTGCTGATGCTCATGGTTTCCAGTTCACACAATACGGTGAATTCCTGATTATGGGCATCGCCTTCAATACCGGTCACACGGTACTTGGGCAGAGCTTTCTGTCGTGCCTGCAGAAACTCCTGCAAACGGGTTTTCGGGTCCTTGTTCTGCTGATCTGTGATCGAGAGTCCAGCCAGACGGTCTTTAAACCAGCTGCGAATGCGCTCATGGCAGGTTTCCATTCCGGCATCCAGATAGATCGCCCCGATAATGGCTTCTACGGCATCTGCCAGAATAGATTCACGACGGTAGCCGCCGCTTTTTAACTCGCCGGAGCCCAGTCGCAGACAGTCTCCCAACTCAAACTCACGACCAATTTCTGCCAGTGTCACACCTCGTACCATGCGGGCACGAAGTCGGCTCAACTGACCTTCCCGGGCATCGGGAAACAGTTCGTACAGAGCTTCGGCAATAACAAAGTTAACAATGGAGTCACCCAGGAACTCCAGCCTTTCATTATTGCGGCTGCCGCAACTGCGGTGCGTAAGCGCGAGCTCCAGACGACTTCGGTCAGAAAATGTATAGCCCAGCCTGCGTTCCAGCCGGGCAAGTTCATCAGACTTCACTGAGGTTTTACTTTCCAGTCATGTTCAAAAGATACGATCAGGTCTACGTTCCTGATAAATTTAATACGACGTTCATAATCTATATCGACCATGACCCCGTCGTACCTGTCCTGCTTTACCCGAATCTCTTTCGGGTCAAGTTCAACCAGATTGGTCTTCAGGCCCTTGTTCAACCACTCCTTCACTTCCGGAACGCCTGCCGAGGCTATGCCGGGCTTGTCATCCAGAGACTTCAGTACCCTTGCAATGGCATAGTCATCCATATACAAAGGTCCCAGCTTGACGACTGCCGTAAACACCACGCCACCGACCATTATAGCTATCAGCGTACTGAACAGGCTTAAACCTTTCTGTCTGCTTTTCATTCCAGTCATTATTGCTTTCTCCCTGATAAAAAGCCGCTACAGCAAAGGCATTTGGCGGCTTTGCAATTATTTAAACGTCCTGATTAAGAATAAAACAACCATCTACACAGGGTGGTAACCCTGTGCAAACCAGGCGGACAGGAGGTTGCCCAGACTGCTTCAGCAACACACCGTCAGACTAACGGTTAATCGATACTTCCATTGTTCTTGAAATTCGGCAGTTTTGTCCAGCTTGGCCAGTGCATCCAGATATAAACGGCCTTACCAACGATGTTCTGCTCCGGGACAAATCCCCAGTAGCGGCTGTCGTTACTACGGTCCCGGTTGTCGCCCATCACAAAATACATGCCTTCCGGCACATGCCAGATGCCTTCTGCCATCAGGCTGCGCAAGTTCTTATCCTTGCGAATCTGATGCTTGCTGTCACCAATGGTTTCGTTATAGAGGCTATGCGGATGGCCATCATTCAGGTTGGCCACCAGTTGCTCTTTCACCTTCTTGCCATTAATGAACAATGCCTTGTTCACATAGCGAATTTCATCACCCGGAATGCCAATGACACGCTTGATAAAGTTGATGTCAGGGTTCATAGGCTCCTTAAACACC
This sequence comes from Endozoicomonas montiporae CL-33, assembly GCF_001583435.1. NCBI lineage: Bacteria > Pseudomonadati > Pseudomonadota > Gammaproteobacteria > Oceanospirillales > Endozoicomonadaceae > Endozoicomonas > Endozoicomonas montiporae. The sequence goes on from NZ_CP013251.1 coordinate 3,225,345, forward strand.
ATCACTTCACCACGCTGAGGCTCAGCGTTGGACCATATCTTGGTACCAGATACCGGCAGGCGCAATCCGTAGTCAAACTTGTTCACCAGGATAAAATCGCCTACTTCCAGTGTTGGAATCATGGAGCCAGACGGAATCTGGAACGGCTCAAACAGAAATGAGCGCAATACCAGAACCATTGTCAGAACCGGAAAGACGGAAATCGATGTTTCAATCAGTGAAGGTGGTTGCTCCAGAGAATCAGCCACCTCCTGATCAAAGTCTCCGGTCAAACCTGCCTTATAACTGACCACGGCTGCACGTCGGCGAGGCATGAAGACCAGCTTGTCAGCCAATGCAATCACTCCGGTAACAGCCACCGCAATGACAAGCAATAATGGAAAATTAATATCCATAGTTATTTGTTCTCAGTCTTCTGATCTGATTATTGTACCGTTCAAACAGGGGAGGTACAGCCTCCCGACTGCCTGTTATACCAATTCCGCTTTCTAAATATAACCATGAGCAAGTCATTATCGGTCACGGGACAAGGCGGAACGACGAGTAATAGCGAGCTATTGCAAGGAGTTCCAACGCAGCTCCCGTGATTCAGAATGGCTGCGCAATTCATGTTTAGAAGGTGGAATTGGTATTACTTGTCCACCTTCAGCACCGCAAGGAATGCTTCCTGTGGAATTTCTACACGCCCTACCTGCTTCATCCGCTTTTTACCCGCTTTCTGCTTCTCGAGCAGTTTTTTCTTACGGGTTGCGTCACCACCGTAACATTTCGCCGTTACGTTCTTGCGCAGCGCCTTTACGGTGGTACGGGCAACAATCTGACCACCCACGGCTGCCTGAATGGCCACATCGAACATCTGACGGGGAATGATCTCTTTCATTTTCTCCGTCAGGGAACGACCGCGCGGAATGGCATGATCTTTGTGGGCAATCAGTGCCAACGCATCAACCTTTTCACCGTTAATGAGAATATCCAGTCTCACCATTCGTGCAGCTTCAAAACGATCAAAGCTGTAGTCCAGCGAAGCAAAGCCACGGCTGACAGACTTGATGCGGTCAAAGAAGTCCAACACCACTTCGTTCATGGGCAAATCATAGGTAATGGATACCTGGCCGCCAGTGAACTGCATATCTTTCTGCACACCACGGCGTTCAACACACAGGCTGATGACATTACCCAGATAGTCCTGCGGCACCAGAATGCTGGCCTGAACGATAGGCTCGCGAATTTCTTCAATGGCAGCCGGATCCGGCAGGCGGGACGGGTTATCCACTTCGACCACATCGCCGTTCTTTAGTTCTACCTGATAGATGACTGTTGGCGCGGTAGTGATCAGATCCAGATTGTATTCACGCTCCAGACGTTCCTGAATGATCTCCATGTGCAACATGCCCAGGAAACCACAGCGGAAACCAAAGCCCAGTGCGTCAGAGCTTTCCGGTTCGTAGAACAGGGAAGCGTCGTTCAGGCTCAGCTTTTCCAGCGCTTCACGGAAGCTCTCGAAATCATCGGAGCTGACCGGGAACAGGCCGGCATACACCTGTGGCTTTACTTTCTGAAAACCGGGCAAGGCAGGTACATCCAGTGTTTTAGCGTGGGTCAGGGTATCGCCCACCGGTGCACCATGGATGTCTTTGATACCGGCTATCACATAACCTACTTCACCAGCCTTCAGCTCTCCTGTGGCATCCATTTTCGGGGTAAAGATACCAACGTTGTCAACACCATAAGTCTGACCGGTAGACTTCACCAGAATCTTCTCGCCTTTGCGCAGCACGCCGTGTTTGACACGCACCAGGGAAACGATACCGAGGTAATTATCGAACCAGGAGTCAATGATCAGCGCCTGCAGTTCACCGTCCAGATTACCTTCCGGAGCGGGAATGGTTTTAACCAGTTCTTCCAGAACGTCTTCAATGCCCAGACCGCTCTTGGCCGAGCAGCGAACGGCTTCAAGGGCATCAATGCCAATAATTTCTTCTATTTCCTGAGCCACACGCTCGGGTTCTGCCTGAGGCAGGTCCATCTTGTTCAGAACCGGCATCACTTCCAGCCCCTGTTCAATAGCGGTATAGCAGTTGGCTACTGACTGGGCTTCAACGCCCTGGGCGGCGTCAACCACCAGCAATGCGCCTTCACAGGCAGAGAGGGAGCGCGATACTTCATAGGAAAAATCCACGTGTCCCGGGGTATCGATAAAGTTGAGCTGATAGGTTTTACCGTCTTTGGCGGTGTAATCCAGGGTTACGCTCTGCGCCTTGATGGTGATCCCGCGCTCACGCTCAAGCTCCATGGAGTCCAGTACCTGTTCCTGCATTTCACGGTCGGAAAGGCCGCCACAGGTTTGGATAAAACGGTCTGCCAACGTCGACTTACCATGGTCGATGTGGGCAATAATACTGAAATTCCGAATATGGCTTAGATCGCTCACGATTTCATCACTACAAAAAAGATGTCCCCGCCGGACGTGTTACCACTCCGGAGGGGACAGTTGTTCAGCTTGCAGGGTCTTCACCATCACCGATACACATATCAAATAGATCAATATCAGCCGGTTAAGCCGAGGGGCGGGATGGTTGAAGCTGCTGTAATTAAACTAGATTCTACAGCATGTCGGGCCGCCACTCCACAATTGCGACCCTGACAGGCTGATAAACCTTTAATCCGTCAGGCGGAATGAAATATAGGCAGGCTGTCGCTGACGCACAACCCGCATGGAAATCGAGCGATCTTTCGGTAGCTTGCGTACGGCCACCTCAAACTCTTTTGCCTTCTGCACCGGCTGATTATTCAGGTGGGTAATAACATCGCCCTGACGCAAGCCAATGCTTCGGCCAACACCGGACGTCAGACCGGTGACAACAACACCCTCGGTATTTTCACCCAGACGCAGCTTGTTACGATAGTCATCATCCAGCGTTTCAACCTGAACACCCAGACGATTTCGGGTATCGGGTTTGGCTTTTCGCTCAGTACGACTGCTCTGCTCGTCAGGCAGCTCTCCCACCTCGACCTTCAACGTTTTGCGTTTGCCATTACGAATCAGTTCCACCTCGGCATCATTACCGGGTGTAATCACCCCTACAGCCATTGGCAGACTGCCGGAGCGCAGAATGTCTCTGCCGTTCAGTTTGATAATCACATCACCCGGTTGCAGTTTGGCCTTGTCTGCGGGACCACCCGGCACCACCTGACTGATCAAAGCCCCCATTGGCTTGTCCAGCCCGAAGGATTCGGCCAGATCACGATCCACTTCCTGAATCGCGACGCCAAGCCAGCCGCGGGTCACATAGCCTTTCTCCTTCAGTTGCGCGACGGCCCAGTCCACATGATTCGCGGGAATAGCAAAAGACAGTCCCATAAAACCACCGGAACGGGTGAATATCTGTGAGTTGATGCCGATCACTTCGCCTTCCATATTGAACAGCGGTCCACCGGAATTACCCGGATTGATTGGAACATCGGTCTGAATAAAGGGCACATAGGAATCACTGGGCAGGCTGCGGTTCTTGGCACTGACGATCCCCTTGGTGATGGAGTACTCGAAATTAAAAGGTGAACCAATTGCCGCAACCCATTCACCGGGACGAACCTTATCAGAGTCCCCCATTTTTACCACTGGCAGAGACCGGTCAGCCTTGATTTTTAACAGTGCCAGATCGGAACGCTTATCGGCTCCAATCAGTTCCGCTGTTTTCTCACTGCGATCGCTGAGACGGACGATAATGGTGTCAGCGCCGTCAATAACATGATTGTTTGTCAGGATGTAGCCATCTTCAGAAATAATAAAGCCGGAACCCAACGACATGGGCTGCGGGCGTCCTCCGGAAGGTTCATCCGGCATCGGGACACCAAAGTAACGGCGAAAAATTTCCGGCAGGTCTTCAGCTCCGGGCCCATAGAACTGACTGCGGTTATTTTTGGGTGTAGACAGTGTACTGATATTAACAACAGCAGGGGATGCCTGTTCAAACAGGGATGCAAAATCCGGCAACACCTGCATATTGGCAGAGGATGGTATGGGAGCTGCCGCAACCAACTGCGTGGTTAACAGACAGGCACCGATTATTTGCAGTGGCTTTTTAAAGAGACGGGAAATCCCTTTCATGCCACCTCTCATCAAAATGGTTTTCCCAACTTTCATGAAGCTGACTTCTCCTGATAGCAGGTGATATTCCTGTGGGTTAAGAGCCTTACTGCTTTCCGATACTTCCTTTTCCTGTTTTTCAATCTGCGGGATAAGAAACTATCACGTCTTTGATCTACAACGTCAAGCTCTGCACAAGGTTATAAAATAGCGTTTTAAGTCCGGTTAATCTGTATCCTGCTTGCCAAACTTCTGTAAACATTTCCTAAAGAAACAGTTTCGAACTTTCGCCCATGAGAATGATGCTACTGAACTCACCAAGGTGCAAATCCTGACTTTTTCCTACACATTTTTTTAGCTGCATCTACATTTACTGACTCGTTGACTTACTGAAAACAATCGATATAGCAAAAACTTCTAAGTATCAGTCCTGAAATAACTTCCCGATTCTTCAGTTTTAGTTCGTCATCCCCGCGAAGGCGGGGATCCACTGTTAGTGGTGGATTCCCACCTTCGTGGGAATGACGCAAATACGGAAGTTATTTTGGGACTATTCCTAAATTAATAACTGATGTTACGCACCTTAAACGAAGGAATCAGGGCTACAGAGCAATGACCTCGTTCGGAAATCTTGATGATTCGTAGAGGGTGCGTAACTCCAGTTAATAACAAAACAATGAGAGGCCAATGTCATGCATCGGGTTATTGCAAGTGCAACATTGTTGATTGTTTTTTCCAGGGGAGTTTACAGTCAGCAGCCAGACAGCGCTGCAAAGCTCTCAGCACTGACACTTCTGGCAAGTATTGCCCTCGAACTGAAAAGTATCAGTGATACAGTTGCCCCAGACAGCCGTTTTCTGCTCCCGCCTGCCTGGCCTGAAGATTACAAACAGGCTCCCAGCTCTGGTAAACGCACAAAAAACAAAAGTACGCAAGATCCCAAGGGTTATTCAGCTAACCCCATATCCCCTCCCCCACCAAAGCCAGCTCAGTCATCGGTCAGTGCCTCAAACGGAGGCGGAGGAGATGGAGGTGACGGCGGAAGTGGTGATGAACCGCCTGAAGACAAACCAAACAATGTTGCTGACTATATGCCTCCGGTGAAAGACCGTCAGGCTCTGCTGGAAGAGTTTATTAAAGCGCTTATTATCGCGCTGGATACTGACTTTACTGATACATTGGCCAACTGGATAACCTCTCATCCCGATTTTTGTAACAACCTGTCACCCCAAGAAACAAGTATTATTCTTAAGCGTCTTAATAACTTGCAAATTTCCGCTGCTGCTCAAGAATTATTACCTCAAGCATTGCTTAAGGCTTACAGCCAAAGCCAAAGACAGAATCACTCAATAAAACAGAAGCCTCCAAAGACTGATGCTAAAAAAGAAAAGCTCCCGCCTCAAGTTTCAGCAGCATCTACAACGAAACCAGCGGAGAATCCGAACAGTAAGCCACCCCGTAAGAAAGTAACATTTCTCTTGCCACCCAAGATATCGCCTGATCAACCACTCCAAAGGAGAAAGAAAACCAGCTCAGCTTCAGAACAGCACGGCAAGAGTCATGCCTCTACAACTCAACAGGACTCTGTTGCTGAAGACCCTAAAACAAACACCTATGACACTGACTACCCCAAACTACCCGCACCTCAGCCACCAGTGACAGTGAGGGTACCTAAAATCTTAAGGACGGGTGCGTCCAAACCTAAAGCCAGTGACACTTCACCGGCTACAGGAGAAAATACCTCCGAGCCAATTAGCGCACATGGCAATACAGACAAAAGAAAAAGCAAGGAAAAAGTGCCCCGTAAGAAAAGAAACAACCGCAAGCAAAGTCCTGCTGAAGCATCAACGATACCCACAGCCGATCAATCTTACGAATTATCCGCAGAGCCTGTACCTTCAACCTCAGCAGCAAAAACCAGTAAAAGTAAAAGTAATAAAGACTTTCTACCACCGCTGAAACCTCTTTCAGAGGAAGAGCTGCGGGCTCTGATACGAAAAAATGAAGCCAAAGAAGCTAAAAAGCAAAAAACTCTTGAAAAAAAACGCATAATAGCAGAAAAAAGGAGGGCAGATAAAGAGGACGAAAAAGACAAAAAAAAGTCCCTAAGCCACAATCAGGCACAGCCTTCAACGTCAGCAACTTCAGAGTCTCAATCTGTGGCACAGTACGCTGAGCCACTCCCACCTGCATCTGATGACAAATCAGCTACCCCGCTCCAAGGGGCGGAGTATGAAGTTAGTTCTGTGAGTAATTCACCGCAAGCGGCGAGGAATAGGACCCACAGAGATTCAAAAGGGAGTAAATATAAGAGGAAAAAGAACAAAAAATTCCCTGAAAGCACGCTGATAAGCCAGACGACATCACCAGAATCAGGTATTCAGAACCCAACCTGCTCAGCAGACTCGCTCGAGCAGCCACCTTTGTCAGAACAGAACGTGATTCAACAATACAGCCTGGAAATCGCTTACCAGTACTTTATGGACAACCCGGACAACCATTTTCAAATCTGGGAAGCCATCTCCGGGGCAGTCAATCAGTTCATCCAAAATCAGGAAGCAGTCCCTGAACAACTGGAAACGCTGTTATGGATTGCAGCCAGAGAAAACCAGGAAGCACTGCAGGCCTTATTCCGACTGCACTCTATCGGCAAACTGAACCGGCCGTTAAGGTTACTGCGCACACTGCAGTACTTTCTTGCCTGCAGGTATGAGCTACTTCAACAAAATACTGGCAACATCAATTCTGCACCACTGGGCTGGATTGTTGTCCACACAGTTTCAAATAACCCCATTCCTGAAAGTGATACCAGCTGGGAAGAGATAAAAGCTTTGTTACTGTCACTTCTTACTCACCACTCATCTACCACAATGGCAACTACAGCTCCAGACAATCATTACGGTATAGCCTACTTGCTAAGGTGGTTCTCAGAGAGAGGCTTTCATTCCACTTCATCACCAGCACAACTTCCGGCACAGCGGGAACAACTCACCAATGATTTTCTGGCCGATAGCAACTTGCTTTCCTCTGTCAGTTACAGACTGCGCCAGCGAGTCGTTCAGATGATATTAATAGCGCATAAAGCCAGTAAGCCTGATTTACTGCCAGATCAGAAAAAGGACTTGAAGGCCTTACTGTACGATCACTACCTAAGACTTGAGCAGTGGGTAAATTCACTACCTGCGCACATTCAACACAGTGAGTGGGTAAATTCACTACCTGCGCACATTCAACACAGTGCAGAGATTGATCCTGTCGCATTCATTCATCAACACCTTGACCGCCGCCTTGCAGCCACCTGGGTTAACGCACTGGGTGCCTTCGCGGACATCCCGCAACATGAGCTTAACCACTTGTCACGTACACTGCTTGAAGGAGATAAATATTACGAAAAACATTTTTGTGAAGTCTGCAAAGACTACAATCCTTACCCATGTCAGTTTTGTTGTGACAATGAACACCTTTTCTTTATGCATGCAAACTGCGCAAGTTCAGAGCCACCCAAAAGTACAACCAGAAAGTGTCCGGAAAACAGCAACCCGGCAGCCCCTTGTCAACTGGAAGCAAATGGTTTCCCTGACCACTATGCCCGAAAAGAAATAAGAGAAGGTTTCAGCAGCCTTAGAAATTTAGAAGCACTCAGTTCTGCAGCACTGTTACCACAAAATTACTTCTCAGACACTCCTGCCGTAGAATTGCTAACTCAATTAGTGGCTGCAGACATTAGTAACCAGGAATCATTATCAGGTATAGTGCGGTGGCTGGAACTGGAGTTTTTTGATGGTGACGGTCAATTTCTGACACAATTCAGGGAAGCGTTAGAAAAACTGGTACAGCAGTTGTCGGATGACAAAATCGAACACGCGAGAATTGTCATCCAGAAAATCAACCAACTGCTTGCAAAGCTTAAATACTGATCATTGGCTATCAGTATTTTTATTCAGGCAACCCAGGGTCGCAAGGGCACCAGTTCCGGCTCATCAAGCTGCCTTGGGGTGACTTTTAGCACCTGCACATGACACATGTCTCCGGCTTTTTGCCCAAGCATTCGCACAGGTAAAAAGCCCGCAACCAGGCCGGACAGCGACAAGAGCATGGTCCACAAATCCCCGATTGCCAGAAAGCTACCCAGAAACAAACCCGCCATCATGCTGAGCAGTGGCAGCAGATATACCACCATGGATGCTTTCATCAGAGCATTTTCAGGTATACCAATGGTCACCTCATCGTGCTCTTTGATGCTTGAACCGGAGGCATTGGAGGCTCGAATATAAGAGTGAGTCTTACTGCTTTTGTATTTTTCTGCCAGATGCTGCCCGCAGCCATTTTTGGCACTGCAGCCAGAGCAGGTTGTTTTGCGAATCGTTTCTACCCAGATGGCGTCACCTTCAACAGCAACTACCCGGCCATGCTCTTCGATCATCGTTTATCAGCCTGTTTCTCACTGGCAGGTCGTACCGACACCGCCACCCGCTCTGCGGTACCCAGGGGAACTTCACCTACAACAGTGACATGGAAATACGTTTCGTTATTACGGAATACTTTAGACACGGCAGCCATGGAACCAATCTGCTCTGAAGTCTGGCTGAGCACTCTGGTTTCATCAGGTTCTACGAACACAGAGAAACTGGCAATACCATCAGAATAAATCACCGTATCGACCATACGATCACTGACTGGCGACTGCCGACGTGCACGATTGCGCACCTCAAAACCGTCCGGAATCCAGCCAGCTTCCCAACCCCAGTTTTCATGCGGTTCCTTGTCCGGCGAGCTCATGGTCACCGTGGTTTCATCAGGCTGCCCTTTGGAAGTGCGGTTAAGCAGCTTTTGTTCCTGTTCTGACAATCGTTCGGGAAACTCAAGATTGGTAAACTGCATCCGTTCGATAATGCGACCTTCACTGTCAACCATCACCGATTTCAGCATCAGACTGCTTTGACGGTCCAGCCAGATCTGATAACCATAACGAAAACGATCCGTGGGAACGACCAGCAATTGTAAGGCTTCACGGCCGGCAACCCGATCCAGTGCAGCAGGCCGCAACTGATAATACTTACCCAGATTATTACCGGTAAAACGCCCCACCATAGGCATCAGGGATTCATGTTCAAAACGGACGGGAGGACGATCCGCACTGGCGAAGGTAATCTCGCGCCCGTGGCGCAGCACTTCTCTGGGCAGACCATCAAGATAACGGATAAGCTCTTTTTCATTACCACTCTGCTGAGCGTGGAGAACCGACAGCGTTTCCAGACTGGAACCCTGCTGGTAGACAAAATGACCTCGATACGTCAGCTGACGAGTGGCCTCAGCCATGCTTTCCAGCCAACCTTCAGGCTCTGACGCCCGCGGAAACGCTGCAGTGGCAGGAGTTGACTCGGTGTTTTTGATTGAGACCACTTCTTTCGCCTGCATGGGTACAGCCATGAGCACAGACACCAGTAACGCCGCCAAACTCCCCCTGTTAAAATGCATTCCTTTCATAAAGCTCACTGTGTGTCGAAACTGGTCAATCTCGCAAAGGGCAGCATGCCCTGACCACCCTGAACCGCACTCATCTCTGCATGCTGCAGAGCGTAAGCACGAAACCGCTCACGGGTTGCACGACTGGCAACATTTTGCGCCTGAGCCAACTGCTCAGGTGTAATGGTATTGTGTTGACGGGAGCTGTAACCCGCGCGAATGCCGGAAGCACCGTATTCATTTCTGGCAATCTGCAAAGGCTGGGTCAGCGTTGCCTGATCAGACACGTCTGCGACAGTGTGCACTTCTTCAACCTGATTGAAGTTGCGCAGTCCGACGATAACGGCAAAGGCAACCGAAGCCGCCACTGCCACACGCCCCATGGAAGACCACCAGTTATCCAACAGGCTGACAACATTGCCTTTTTTCTCTGTGGGTTGGATGAGTGGCTGATCAAGCTTCTGGTGTGTCACTTCTTCCTGAGCCACCCTGTCGCGGATGCCTGCAGAAAGGTCAATATTTAAAAACTGGCTGGTTTCATGCCGAATCGAATCACCCACCAGCTGATAGCGGCGGGCAGTGGCGCGCAAGTCATCATCACTGCCCAGCTTTTCCAGAACCCTGCGCATTTCCAGCTCAGATGCCTGGCCATCCAGTGTGGCTGAAAGGGACTCGTTCAAACGATCCCGGGCATGATTGTGAGATGGCTTCTCACTCATAGATACACCCCTGGTGTTATCTTTCACTGTTCCCCTGATAAAACCGGGCAAACAGGTTATCACTGTAAGTCCTGACGACTTTCATTACTACCTTAAAAATAGTCAGCCTCGTTTAAGCAGCGGCTCTATTTCACGATCAATGGCTTCCCTGGCCCGGAAAATCCTTGAGCGCACAGTGCCAACAGGGCAGTCCATAACATGGGCAATCTCGTCATAACTTAATCCGTCGAACTCGCGCAACATTACGGCGGTACGCAGTTCGTCCGGCAAGCGACGGATAGCATCATGAATAACACGTTCCATTTCGTCACGATACAGGTTGCGTTCGGGAGTATCCACCACCCTCAGGCTGGCTGCTGTGTCCAGAAACTCGGCATCGTGTACATCAATATCCGATTCTGGCAGCTTGCGCCCTTTGGACACCAGATGGTTCTTGGCTGTATTGACGGCAATACGATACAACCATGTATAAAACGAACTGTCTCCCCGAAACTTATCAATGGCTCTGTATGCCTTGATAAAAGCTTCCTGTGCGACATCCTGGACTTCCTGATAGTCATTCACATAACTACTCACCAGTCCCAGAACGCGATGCTGGTATTTAATCACCAGCAAATCAAAGGCGGCTTTATCGCCTTTCTGCACCCGTTCAACCAGCTGTTGATCCGCTTCCTGAGGTTCTACCATGCAAATACCCTCATCTGCTGGCAGCCCTGCTCCGGATGACGCAGACGACACTTCACTTCTGTTTCGGAGGGCTGTACAGACGACGAAGTCCATACTATCTTTTTCCAGTCCTGCACGTCACCTGCAAACTGGTTAAAAGGCTCCCGAGAAAGAGTGTTCTCTGCGCTGCGGATTCTTTCTGCTTCTCTATAGACCATAATCCGGCCTGAAAGTTCCCGAACTCGTTAATTTTTTTCAGTTTTTACTGAAAAGATGATTCGGATCACCACAGCGTACTATAGTGCCGACCGTAATTTCTATATACTAACAAGCCGTTTACAGGTCTTATATGTATATTTGAAGACTGTCTCATCTTTCAGTGCATCTCGTTTGATCCATCGGCACCACAGACTTGAGACTTTAGACTCTGCTGGCATCTAGTGCACAGGACTGCAATGGATCAGTGCATCACTCCTGCGATCTGAGTTCGACAGGTAACAACTGCCAAACCCGCAGTTTCGCAATGCGCCGGCAGTATGCTAAATAATATCCATCCTGTTAAACATCTTTGCAAACCGTTTAGGACCATGACACTCAGGAAACCTGATGCCAGATGACCGCGGCGAACCCATTCCGGTTCATGCACGTATCTAATGGCAGGCTCCGCCATAATCACAACCATTATGGACCGGATGCCCAGTATCGTCAGATACCAGGGTTCAGGGAATTCAAATGCATCAGTCTTATCATTACGACGTCATCATTATTGGCAGCGGTGCCGCCGGTCTGACTCTGGCACTGCATCTTGACCAGAATTTGCGAGTCGCCATACTCAGCAAAGGTTATCTCAGCGCCGGTTCCTCATCGGGCGCCCAGGGGGGCGTCGCCGCAGTACTCGATCCGTCTGGCGACAGTCTGGAACAACATGCCCGCGACACTCTGGTTGCCGGTGCCGGATTATGCCGCAAAGCATCGGTCGAACATATTGTTAAAAACGGCAGGGACAGCATTCAGTGGCTCATCGACATCGGCGTCCCCTTTACTGAAGACAAAAAACATAACCGTCCCTTTGACTTTCATCTCACCCGCGAGGGCGGGCACAGTGCACGGCGTATTATTCATGCCGCCGACGCAACAGGACTGGCTATTTCTGACACATTAATTGCCAGGGTTCGTCAGCAAGCCAATATTGATATCTATGAGCACCATCTGGCCATTGATCTGATTACCAGCCAGAAACTGGGAGCACAGCAACAGCAGGGACTCGGGGCTTACGTTCTGGATCTGAAATCTGACCGGGTTCACCTGTTCAAAGCCAGGGCCCAGGTGCTCGCCAGCGGTGGTGCCAGCAAAGCCTACCTCTACAGCAGTAACAGCGATGGTGCCAGTGGCGATGGCATTGCCATGGCCTGGCGTGCAGGGTGCCGGATTGGCAACATGGAATTCAACCAGTTCCACCCGACCTGCCTGTACCATCCCAATGCAAAGTCCTTTCTGATCTCGGAAGCGGTTCGCGGTGAAGGCGGACAACTGCTGCGCCCTGATGGCACACGCTTCATGCCGGACTACGATTCTCGTGCCGAACTGGCACCCCGTGATATTGTTGCCCGTGCCATTGACCACGAAATGAAACGACTAGGGGCCGACTGCCTGTTTCTGGACATCAGTCACAAGCCTTCAGAATTTGTACGCTCCCATTTCCCTACGATTTATGAACGCTGCCTGGAATACGGGATAGACATAACCAGAGAGCCTATCCCCATTGTGCCTGCCTCTCATTACACCTGTGGTGGTGTTCTGGTCAATCATCAGGGTCAGACCGATGTACCAGGCGTCTATGCCATTGGCGAATGCGCCTTTACCGGCCTGCACGGTGCTAACCGGCTGGCCAGCAACTCTCTGCTGGAATGCTTTGTCACTGCACGAAGCTGTGCAGAGGACATTAATCAATCCATTCACACCCTGATCGACAGTGACACCTTACCCGACTGGGATGACAGTCAGGTAACGGACTCGGATGAAGGGGTTGTCATTTCCCATAACTGGGAAGAACTGCGCCGTTTTATGTGGGATTATGTGGGTATCGTTCGCACCACGAAACGTCTGATCAGGGCTCGCAACCGGATCAAACTGCTGCAATCTGAAATCAACGACTTTTACAGTCATTTCAAGGTTTGCAATGATCTTATTGAGCTGCGCAACCTGACGCTGGTGTCTGAGCTGATTATTGAAAGCGCCCTGTCACGAAAGGAATCGAGAGGGTTGCATTATACGCTGGACTATCCGACCACCGCAGAAACAGCAGAAGATACGATTCTTACACCTGAAAATTTCTGCCCGGCAAATGCAATTGAGTGACACAATTGGTATCACTCATGCCTGATCGGGATAGGGCGTAGCCTCACAGCTACGCTCCTCCCACACCACGCAGCGTACGGGTCCGTACTACGCGGTTCGGCCAGTTAAGCAGCCAACAACCTGATCAATCCTAACCCGTCAAACCAACTATTCGGTAGCGCCATATGTAGAGCTGGACTCCGGCTCATTCGCCAGTGCCCTTTTCCTGAAGCTACCGTTTGCCTTGTCAGTTTGTCACTGATTCCCTGCTTTCGCAGTTCCTTGTACCGCTTTGGGCTCCTTTTCCATTGATACCAGAGTAAACTTCTTAATCGCCTTCTTATCCAGCAATCAAAGTGCTCAAACTCTGTGCAGGTTTCTATTTCCCGGAAGTAGTTCTTCCAACCCTGCAAGTATCTGTTGAGTCCTTCCAACCTCTGTTCAAGGGATCGCCCTCCCTTTCGGGTTAGCTGTCTGATTTTATCTTTGAAACGCTTGCAGCTCTTTGCCGCAAGGGTTTTCCTACCGTCTCGGGTAAAACTGTATCCCAGAAATGCGAGCTTCCATGCACGATCTACCGCACTCTTTGTACGATTGACCTTTAGCTTCATTTTACCTTCGATCAGCTTAACCAGACTTGCCATCACCCTTTCGCCTGCCTTCTTACTTCTGAGTAACTCCCCATGAGCTCGCCGGTTGCTAAAACAACCCTAACCGACGGCGGTTTCAACCGGCGTTAATGTGAAGCCCATATCTTTAGCCTTCTGCTTCAGGGTTTTTAAAACTCTTTCTCTGTAACGCTGCTCAAAATATTCCTGACCTTCATCTACATACTGACTCCCATGTTTGAGCATACTGTAAACCAGCCTTGCCAGCTTATGTGCTGTTGCCGTAATCGCCTTTGGAGCACCAAGCTTGCTTCGCATTCTACGGTAATAGGCACCCAGGGCGCTTTTTGAGTTGGCCAGTGCATAAGCCGCCAACCTGAATGCTGTTGCGGCTGCGCCTGGCAAACGCTTGGTTTTCCGGTTCAGAACTTTACCACCGGATATTTTGGTTCCGGGACAGAGCCCTAACCAGGAGGCAAAATGTTTAGCGGAAGGCCATCGACTCATATCCAAACCGATTTCTGAAACAATCTTCAGAGCCGTATTTTCGTCGATGCCGTCGATATCAGTCAGATCGACACCGCTCACCCGGTTGAGCTCTGAACGCACATCAAAGTCTGGAGCGCAACGGGACTTCCGTTTTTTTGAAGGCTTATCTGGCGTAGAAGGCTTTTGAGAGTCTTTATCATCTTTGCTGTCAAATGTGTTGAGCTTCTGTTCCAGAGCTTTGTCACAAGCCCTGATTTTTTCATCATAAGTATCGTAAAGTTCAACAGCTTGCCGCAGAGCAAATACATGCTCATCCCGGTAATGCCCCTTCAGGGATTTGGCGATTTCTTCCTCGGATTTTTTGCAGTGCTTGTCACGATATCTGGCCAGCTCCACAGGATTCCGCTGCCCATTCAGTATGGCGCGGATAATAGTCATACCGGTTTTTCCGGTAATATCAGTCACCACATTATCCAGTAACAGATTCATCTGTCGAAGTGCCTTTTGCATATGCTGGATGTGGGAAGCACGGTAGCCAACAAGAGTGTCACGTTGTCGTCTATAAGATCGTAAAGAGCAAACCTGCTCATCAGGGCGGAACGCGCCATTGAGCAACCCGTAAGTATGTAACTGCAAAAGCCATTGGCAGTCCAGAACATCAGACTTACGTCCGGCAACATTCTTTACATGTCGTGCATTGACCAGCTTTACATCAAGTCCCCGGGATTCCAGTATTTCAAACGCAGGTATCCAGTAAATTCCGGTTGACTCCATCACAACGGTGGTAATGCCAAGCTTTACGAGCCAGTCAGCCATAGCTTCAAGGTCTGCGGTAAAACAGCCAAACGAACGCACCGGTTGTTCATCTAACTCTTCTGGCACTGCAACAAAGTGTGACTCTGACCCGATATCAATACCGGCGGCAAAGAGATTGATTTTCTCCAGATGTCCAGCAATACGCTTTTTGACTCTGTCAGAATGGGAACGGTTGGATTTGCTGCGGCGAGACATGGTTTACCCTCTATACTTCCGTGCGAAGGCATATCCGGATATGGGGCTGTCGATGATTCGCATTCTTCCGAACGAGATCGCATATTGCGTCATCAGTGATGTTGTCGCCAGCTCCCCGACCACGCTTTCAAACGGGCAAAAGGCACCAGTGTGTTTACGGTCTCTGGTCCGGATATGTCTTCCTTTCTATCATAGGCATGTAGGCAGTAGTTGGGAGAAAAGTTACTCATAGATGTTCAGCCGGGGGCCCGGCTTGGAGCGCTTTTAACAAACACACGACAGTCGTCTGCGTATCGAACAAACCGTAACCCTCGTTTTTCAAGCGTTTTGTCGAGTTCGTCCAATACTATGTTTGAGAGCACAGGAGACAGCGGCCCTCCTTGTGGCACACCTTCCGTTTGCGGTTTTGACAGTCCATTTTCCATCACTCCGGACTTCAGGAATCGATGAATCAAACGCAATACATCCTTGTCCTGTATATGCTCTGCCAGCTTTGCCATCAGTCGATCATGATTGACTCGATCAAAGAACTTCGACAAATCAATATCAACCACCCAGTCGTAACCATCCTTTATATACGACTGAGCCTGATGTGCTGACCTCTGCGGTCTGAATCCATAGCTGTAAGACGAGAACCGTGGCTCCCATTCTGCCTGTAATACTTGCTGTATTGCCTGCTGCACCATTCGATCAAGAGCTGTTGGAATGCCCAACTTTCGCTCTCCACCATCCGGTTTGGGGATCAGAACTCTTCTTACCGGAGTTGGTTTCCACAACCCTCTCAGCAAACATTGCCTCAGTTGACGACCATGCTCTTGTAAATACCTGAACACTCGATGCTGCAGTTTTTGATATTTGAGGGAGAGCAGGAAATGGCAGGGTGGCATAAGAGCAGACTACTACTGCAGCTCCGAATTCAAGCCTTGCGAGATTCCATCATAGCCACAGCAGCAGGTTGGAGGTAAGATCTCATAGGAACTTAATAACCGTCAAGTGTCGTATCTTGCTAATTCGCCCATTACCCGTTGTCACTGCCTTTCTGGATGCTTTGAATGATTCGCTCAAGTCCATCAATTCCTCTGCGCAGTTGAGTAGATCCCAGAAAGTGGCACTGGGCGTTTTTATCATGGGAATCGTGGTAACTAAAACTATTAACTGGGCTGCTTTTGAGCGCAGAAGCTTAGGCAGATTCAAAGCGACCCGTCTGTGCTGGATGTTTTATCAAGCAGAAATTGCATGGCAAAGCCTGCTACAGGCCAGCGTCAGAAATATTCTTCTACGCTATGGAATACAAAGTGGAACCCTTGCTATCGACGATACAGGAAAAAAGCGCACTAAAAGGACTTCAAAAATCGACGGTGCCCATAAGATAAAAGACAAATCAACAGGTGGTTATTTTAATGGGCAGGAACTGGTGTTTATGGTGCTCGTTACTGAAGTAGCTACCTTTCCAGTAGGGTTTCGCTTTTATATTCCTGACCCTGAGTTATCTGCATGGAGGAAGAAAGACAAGGCGCTCAGGAAGCAAGGCATTCAGAAAAAAGAACGACCGAACCGTCCTGAGCCAGATCATGTTCGTTACCCCACCATGCAGTCGTTGACGCTGGTTATGCTGCAAGAATTTGTTGATTCGTTTCCCAACATTACGATCAAAGCAATTCTCGCTGATGCACTGTATGGCACAGGAGACTTTATGGATAAGGCTGCGGAAATAACAGGCGGAGCCCAGGTTGTCAGCCAACTGCGCTCGAATCAGAAAGTATCCAACCGAAACCACTCGGAAGCGACTCTCAAAGCTTACTTTTCGCGCCAGAAAGGCGCTGAAACTCAACTCATAATACGCGGTGGCAAAGAAGAGCAGGTCACGATGCTGGCTGCTCGGCTGTATGTTAAGGCTCATGGGAAAAGACGTTTTGTTATTGCCCTGAAGTATGAGGGTGAAGAGGATTATCGCTATCTGGTGGCTTCAGATATGTCATGGCGGCATACCGACATAGCCAGGATTTACACCTTGAGGTGGTTGGTCGAGGTTTTCATTCAAGACTGGAAAGCTCATTGTGGCTGGAACAGGTTGAGCAAACAGCAAGGTGCTGACGGATCGCAGCGCGGCGTGATCCTGAGCCTGCTGTGCGAACACATGCTGTTACTGCACCCTGAGCAATTCGTCCTACTGAAAAACAAACAGGCCGGAATGCCCGCAGGCTGTCTGATCGAACGCCTCAATGCAGAAGCCTTGCTTGCTACGGTGAAATCAGTGGTTGAATCGGAAGATCCAGATACCGAGCTTAAGGCTCTGGCCTTAGCCTTAGAGCATACTTTGCCCAAGCGGGAGTCGAGCAGGCATATGGCTGGTAGAGACCTGGGAGAACAAAAGGCAACTGACTCACTCAAAGCACACGCCCGGAAGTTTAAACTTTTAGATGCAGCTTAGAATCGAGATAAATACGTTACTTGTTTAGGTAAAACTGCAGCATCGAGTGAACAGGTCATCCACCGTCATACGGTCAATGCCTGCCGCTCCTTTGTTGCGTTTTACTCGTTGAAAGGCTTTCTTCAAGTTGTTGGGATGAGCAATGCGTGCCATCAGGCTTGCATCGCTTGCCGGGCTTTCGTAATCCTGTGATACCGACACAACCTCAGCCCTCATAGCGTCGCAGCCTCCGGTTCCGCCGTGACCACTTGGTATGAGTTCCAGTGTTTGCTGGATTTGTCTGCGTCCGGTGTTTCGAATAACAGAAACTACTCACCACTCTGTACCGTTCAGGCCTTCACTGACATGCGCCAGCTACTATGCCGTCTGCTGACTTCTGTATGGCGATCAAATCACCTTACGGTGACCTCAGTCCGAAATATCAGACACCACACAGACCTCCCGAGGTAAGTCACACCGCCTTCGCCGCACAACCACCAGATCTACTGCCTGAATGTCCGGATGAGTATGGACTTCGTCATCAAGTGCTGACTCGTCCTCACGCAAACAGCCTCATATCTGATTTCTGTTCGCTGGCTCGCGGTTTTGCTCTACACTGCCTTCAGCCTGCACCTCGCGATACAGACCTTGTGCTTCGCTAGTCCTTCGCCCTCATCTGGCTGGACAGGGGACTTTCACCCCCAAGCTGTGTGACATGCTCGGCACACACCAGAAAGCCTGCCTACGGCAGGCTTTGTCCCCTGACGCAACCCCAGACAATAAGCACCCACAGCACCTGTCAGCCCACTGATAGCCAGGTAATAACCCGGTGACGCCAAATCTCCGGTCACACGAATCAACCACAGACCAATCATGGTGCCCATCCCGGCAAACAGCGTAGCGCAGATATTGTAACTACACGCCAGTCCGGTAAAACGTACCGCCACAGGAAAACTGCTGACCACCAGCAAAATAGCAATGCCTTCCACACTGCCCCACATCAGGGCTCCGACTACTGCCACCACCAGAAGGTCAGCCTCTCCGCTGGCGTACCAGCTGAATACCGGCCAGGCCGTAGAGATTATTCTGTTCTATCACTTTGTCTGAACAGGCAAAAAAGATGGGCGCTGGAAGATCCGAAAAATGTCTGCCTGATATATCGTATTTTTCAGGTAGCCCGAACACCCGCCTGGTATGGGTATTCATATAAAAGGCACGTCCGTAACAGTCATGCACACCCCATGCCCGGGAAGAGCCAGACTCCATATAATTCAAAAAGTCCTGGGATATAGCAGGTTCGAGCATTGTCATCATTGTCACCGCAATACCGTCATCTTGTCCTACTGGTTATTCAGCAGCCCGTCTATGACCGCTTATTCTCAAACCCGAACGAAGAGCCCGTCTCTGAAGTCATACGTTAACGCTTGCAGTTCGAGCATAGCTTGAGCTGCACGCAGACTCTGGAGACGGGCTCTTAGAATTCTGAAACAGTTTAGTGGAGCTTCAGAACCACAGCTGAAATATTTTTAAATTAATACTCTTCTTATTTGTATTACCTTTCAGCACCGTTGTGCTTTTTTAACAGCAGTCGCAGCCTCAACGCATGCAGCGACGCAGTTTCACCCGTATCCGACCACAGGCAAACCCAATAGTTCCCTGACCGGATTCCGAGGCTATTTCGTGACAGCCTGACGTTTTTTGCTTCTGTACGGAATGAAAAAGCCATGAGCCATGGCGTCACCAGCAACGTTCCTGATGGCCAGACTCGCTGCCAGCCAGAATGTGTCAACAACAACCACTGATCATTGCGATAACGCAGTGCTTTAACACTGTCCGGACGGGTACGGGCAATCTGTCGCTGGTAAAAACGCCAGCCATGAATCAGTACCAGTAAAGAAACGGAGGTCTGCAAAGGAAAGGAGAGATTGGACAGCCAGGGCGCTACCAAGGCAAGAAAGTGAACACTGGTCCCGACAACCAGCATTGACCGGGACCGTTGCAGACGAATATCAATCAGCTCATCGTCTTCACACACCATCGGTGTTAAAGCTGCGACGGGCATAGGTGATGATCGTATCGATCATGGCAGCCAGCGCTTTGTCTTCCGGACGTTGTTCACTCATGAACCAGGTAAACAGATCCGCATCCTGACAATCCAGCAAGCGCACATACACCTGCTGATCTTCAGCGGGCAAGTCTCTCAGCACTTCGTTAGTGAACGGTTCCAGCAGAACATCCAGCTCCAGCATCCCACGGCGGCTATGCCATTGAACCCGCTTAAAATCATCACCGCTCAGTTTCATTCGGTAAACTCCTTGTTAATCAAGAGTGCATTATAAGTTCGCCACTCACAGGAAGCGACTTCCATATTAACAATTTTTTTGAGCGGTATTTATTAAGACAGTGACACACGCCACAGTGTTGTCCAGCCAGACTTTCCTCTATGATTGGGCTCAAACACGCTGGTATTTTCTAGAGTACATATCCGAGCCTATTATGAATAATGACCACGCCTCACTCTTTGCCCCCTTTCTTGAACAGGTTCTTCCTGCCAGCCTTGCCAGTCTGCACCAGCCATCCATGAGTCTGCTGGCTGATCGCGGCTTTCTCCGTGTCAATGGTCCGGACAGCCAGCGATTCCTACAGGGACAACTGAGTAATAACCTGGACACACTGGAACCTGCACAGCACCACCTGAGTACGGCCTGTACGCCTAAAGGCAGAATGTACAGTGCTTTTCGCCTGCTCAACTCAGAAGACACCTTTCTGCTGTCAATGCATCATGGGCTGCTGGACACCACCCAGGCGACTCTCGGCAAGTATGCCGTCTTTTTCAAAACCGAGCTCACTACCGACTCTTCTCTGGTTGCCCTGGGTCTCTCAGGCTCAGACATCAGCACGACGGTCAATGAAGTGTTTGGTCGCACTCCGGAGGCCGGTTGCGCGATAGAGGTGGGCGAAAACATCTGGTTACTGGCGGTTCCCGGTGCCTGTGAACGTTATGAACTCTGGCTGCCAGCTGATCAGCTTTCTGACTGGTGGAACCGGCTGAAAACCAGCTTCCGGCCTCTGG
The DNA here is from genome assembly GCF_001583435.1 of Endozoicomonas montiporae CL-33. NCBI lineage: Bacteria > Pseudomonadati > Pseudomonadota > Gammaproteobacteria > Oceanospirillales > Endozoicomonadaceae > Endozoicomonas > Endozoicomonas montiporae. The sequence goes on from NZ_CP013251.1 coordinate 3,246,211, forward strand.
CGCAGTCCCACTGGCGTCTGCTGGATATTGAGGCAGTGATTCCGGAGTTGCTTCCGGAAGCCATTGAGCAATACATTCCCCAGCACCTGAATCTGCCCAGTCTGAACGCTGTCAGCTTTCGTAAAGGTTGTTATACAGGACAGGAAATTGTTGCCCGCATGCAAAACCTGGGACAGCTGAAAAGCCGCTGCTATCGTTTAACCGCCAGTTCAGCCGTTGAGCTGCCTGCTAACACCAAACTGGTGAATGCTGCAGGAAAGACCATGGGTGAAGTCCTGTACGCTGCCACTCCCTCCGATACTAACCAGACAGAGCTGCTGGCCGTTATTCGTGTTGAAGCTGCAGAAACCGGTGACGTACAGCTACCTGACATTGACATCACCTTTACAGTGTCGTCTTTGCCTTACAGCATTGATGTAAAGGCAGAGCTGCAACGCTGATTAACCGGGAGAGGCATCGCCTCTTCCGTCACTGCACGGATTCCGGATCAATAAGCATTTCGTCTATGAAAAACCCTGACCCTGCTTCCTGCCGCACCTTCCTCACATAAGCAGCACTCATCCAGCGGCTCGACAGCCCCTACTTCCATCACCTGAAACCTGACATCACCCAGCATGGGAACATTGACACGATGTTGAACAAAGTCCGGCCTCACCTGAACAACAAAGGTCATGATCCAGGGTTGTCTGGCTGGATCAAACAATGGCATGACATCACTGCGCTGCCCTCCTAGAAAAAGCTCAGGCCAAACATCAAACACTGAGGTGTATCCCTGTTACGTCGTTGCTGCTGAGGCTGCTCTTTTTGCTTTTGCTGACTCTGTTCTCTGATCGCTGCCAATTCTGCACGGTTAACGAGTTGAGGATACAAGGGGAGATCAAACACCATCAGATAGTCTTGATTAGTCAGCTCTACCAAATAGGCTGTACACCCATTCGGATCTATTCTTCCGTTTCCGTCGTCGGAAAGGTTCACTTCATAAACCTGCCAGACAGAGCAGTCATTAAGTGTTACAGAAGGCGGGGCAACAGGTGTGCGATTAATCAGCCCCAGCCTGATCGCGCGATGAAGCTCCCAGATTTGGGTATACCCATTGACCTGATGCTCTTTCACATAACCATCTTCCGTAAGAATTTTGAAAGAGTGTTCACTCACCTCAACAAGGTGAGCATGGGTCAAAAACGAGATAAACAACAGTATAAAAGCGAATAATTTATCAGCCTTTGCCCGGATCATTACCAGCCCTCTTTAGCAGGAACCGAATCAGTGCAAGTTCCAAAAACCAGCTTGCAGTGATTGTCAAAATCAACGGGCTCAAGCTGCATGCTGTGAGCAAAAGGCAATAATTTTAAAACGATCATTCAGGAGTTGACCGACAACCCAGAAAAATCGATTATAGCAGACCAGAGTCAGGCCTTATGACATAGATAAAAAACACCAACAACAATTTAAAAAACGGTGGCCAGAATGGTCTTTCATGGAGTGACCCGGCAGATATGCCAGAGACGGCGTGTTCCTTTAACAGAGATTAACAGCGGCTATTGCTACGACTGGGCAAGGCTGGCGCTTCAATACTGTCCTTCGGCGCAATTATTTTACATTCGTCGTTTAGTTCCCCATGCTTTTATTTATTTTTCCGGACAGTGGTTTGATGCTCAGGCACCATCCGGCGTCAGGCACTGGCGACTGCTGCCCTTACTCAAGCCCTACCGGGAACTGTTTCAGTCAAAGGATCTGGTGTGTTGGCAACCCGGGGATGGATACTGGCATAAGAAACTTCGATTGTAATACGATTGAAGCAGCTGCGGGTCTTTGCAAGATCCGCAGCTGTAATGATTTATACAAACCAAATGCTTAACACTGCATCACAGTTCACTTTTTTTTGTCTTGTCTACCGGTTGTTGCTTCCCGGGTAAAAATATGAAGCGTCGCAGTATCAGTGGTGTGATCACAGAATAAATCCGAGTAAAGCTCACCATAATTTGCATAACCACAATGTGCTCTGCTCAAGGATTTTCTTGATATTCCTTGATCATAAATATCTCTACCACCATGGGACTTTGAGAAAGACACACTCAGTTCATTGGATTGACTTTCCGGATCATCACTACCGAACACCACAGAATATGCCAGCTCAGGGGCTTTTGGATTAAATGCTGTGTAGTTTACGTTCTGAAGCCTTACACGGATAACGGTGTTAAACCCACCTCGTCCATCCGCAGGACTGACGCTGATCAAGTCCCAGCCTGCAATATTTACAGCCCCACCTCGCCCATCCGCAGGACTGTCTCTTTCAATAGTACCTAAAGTTAATGCTCCAGCACTGTCAGACTGATTATTGATGCAGTCTCTTGTCTCATCCTTTGTTACACATATCGCTTTATTAATCGGGTTACCCAATGTGATAACAGCGCTGTCTCCAGGCTTAATATGCTGCGTGCCTGTTCCTTCTTTACCTATAAAAATATGCTCTTTAAGGTTGTTATACACAGTTACCTGACCCTCTCCCTCAACGGGACCACTGCTGCCAGACTGTGCCAAAACCATGGCAGGCAAACAATTCACACCAAGAGCAACCAATAACGATGAGCAAAGCTTTTGCATAACAACTCTCCAAAAGCTATCTGTGAACAGTAACAAATGTGTTCTCTGCAACATTCGGCTCAAAACAAGGACTGTCAGGTAATCAACCAGACCTGTAAGACGCTTAAAACCAACAGCAGTTTTTCAGGCAGAAAAAAGACACCTGTTTAATATAGTTACGGGGAACAATTATTCAAACTTTAAATTTATTGACTCACTGCACCAGACCCGATCGAAAATTTCAATCGTCATAAGCTTGCCTTCAGAGGGCAAATACAAAATACTGTATAAATGAACAGTAATACTATAAAGCAGAAACCATGGTCGAGAATGATTGCCCTGGTGGATATGAATGCTTTTTTCGCTTCTATTGAACAACTGGACCGGCCGGACTGGCGGGATCGCCCCGTGTGCGTCACCAATGGCCGCACCGGCACCTGCATTATCACCGCCTCTTACGAAGCCCGGGCTGTCGGGATCAAAACCGGCATGCGCCTGCGCGAAGCACGCACACTGTCACCGGATTTAATACAGGCGCCTTCACGTCCGGAACGCTACGGACAGGTGTCTTCCAGCATCATGTCTGCACTGGAAAGCATTACGCCGGAACTGGAAATTTTTTCCGTGGATGAAGCGTTTCTTGATATCACCAGCTGCCAGCAGGTGTATGACTGCACCGTGGAAGAGCTGGGGCAACGTATTAAAACCTGCGTTTTCAATGCCTCGGAGTTACTGTGTTCGGTCGGCATCAGCAGCGACAAGACAACGGCCAAATGGGCAGCCAAACAGCAGAAGCCTGATGGTCTGACCGTGGTTCTGCCGGAAAACGCAAAGGCCCGGCTGGCACCGGTGCCCGTTACAGAGTTATGTGGTATTGGTTCCGGCATTGGTCGTTTTCTTGCCCAGTACGGTGTACTCCGATGCGGTGATATGCAAAAGATCCCCATCAGTGTACTGGCAAAACGCTTTGGCAATCTGGGTCGTCGCATCTGGCTGATGGCTCAGGGCATGGATCCGGACCCGATTCACAAAGAGATCAAAGCGCCTCAGTCCATCGGACATGGCAAAGTCATTCCGCCCAACACCATCGACCGAGAGATTGTGCGCACCTATCTGCTGCATATGGCAGAAAAGGTCGCAGCCCGCCTGCGCCGTTATGAACTTCAGGCACAAACCTTTGCGATCGGGGTGAACACCCGCCGAGGCTGGATTCATCGCAAACTGCAAAGCCTGCACCCAACGGCGGATGGTGATCAAATCATGGCTCTGGCTGATTTCTTTCTGGACGTTTACTGGGATGGACGGGGTGTGCATCAGGTTCATATCGGCGCTCTGGACCCTCAAATCAGAGACAATCAGGGTGAGTTGTTCAGGGAAGACCATGCGCGCAAAGACCAACTGCTGGCAACACTGGATGCCGTCAACCATCGCTTTGGCGAGTTCGCTCTCTGTAAGGCTCCCCTGCTGAACCGTTCAGACATGCCCAACGTTATTTCCCCGGCCTGGCGGCCTGACGGGCACAGGAATACTCTTAAGCCCTGAAACCTGATGGTAATAAAGGAACTTTAATCCCGCTTCAGGGTCTTTTTTATTTTGGAAGCGTACAGGGATTTTTTCCATGAATAATGAGTCACTTTTTTCAGAAACCACGAAACCGGGTTCATCACTCCAGTTACCGCAAAAATTGTCTACTTTCGAGCAGACAGAAACTGACTTCAGCTCCCATCAACTCCCTGTCAGCTGCCATTTTGCAGGCCGATCGATCAGTATTCGTTTGGCTCAGTTCAAATACACTCTACAGCAAGATCCATTCGATCATGCAGCTAATGCCAAAGCACTTTTCGACAGATTGATATACCAAAAAGAGCAAAACAATTAGCCTGAAATGACACAGGAAGATACTCTGATACTGGGGAATGTCGAACACTCAAGCAGCTCCGTTTACGAACATGCTTTCGATAAAATCCTCGATTTTCGCAAAACTGTTCGAGACTACGGGCTTGCATGCTTGCTTGACAAACCAACAGCGGCTGACAGCTCTGGGAATCTGTCCTCATCTTTAACGCGGGTGCTGATGCTTTCTGAAAATCCTGAATTGTTTGATGAATTCACCCGAATTTATAAAGATCCGGAATTTTTTACAGAAAACTCTCAGGATTATATAGAAGGCGTTCTCGAGTTCTTCAATAGCTGTGACATAGACCGCCGCACCCTAAGAAGTGCTTTTGAAAAAATCGGTTTACCTGCGTCACTTTCGAAACCAGAAAAAATTTGTTTAAAGGCACAAAGCCAACAAACTGATAGCCCAGCGCATAAATTATCAGACTCAGAATGCAGTGAACACGATATCGCCAGAAGCCCGGAGATTAATGGTACGGTAGAAAATAACAATCTACCCTCCCAAAGTGAAAACGCACTAACAGATGCAACCTTGCTGTCTCACGAAAATATTCACAAGAGCAATACTCCGCAAAAGAGTGCTCACCAAACTACTGAGAACGAAAGGCAGCGACCGAGTTTGCCGAAACAAAAGGTCGGAGACAACAAGGGCAAAAAGGATGATTTCGTTAAAGACCCCTATGTTACATGGGGCCTGCTGATAGCGTCTGAACCTTCGTCACCAGACTTAGATGAAGAGCCTGTCGAACCCTCTCCACCCCCTAAAACACATGATGTCCATCAAACAGATGAAGCGAAACTGGAACCTGACAATCACAATCAACTTGAACAGGTTCTGAATCACTTCAACGATCCCTTCGAGAGTACCTTATTCAGCATGGCGTTATGGGGGCATTTGATGTCAGGAAACCAAAGCGAAAACGCTCTGCAAGGCATTTGGAATCAAAGGCATTACCACTCAAACCGGCAAAATTAAAAATACAGCAGAACCGTCACTGCCGACCAGAGCAGAGCTACTGGCAAAGTACGCAAAATCCGATCAACCACCTTTGAGAGAAGTGCGGGTTGTGATCCCGAAATGCCGGTTACCTGAAATTTAGCGATCGGACCAGACAGCCAGCTCATTACCGCTGGGCTCCCGAAAATGAAAACGACGCCCGCCGGGAAAAGCGAAAACGGGCTTCACAATGATCCCGCCTGCCTGTTCAACCCGGGCAAGACAACGATCCAGATCATCACTGAACAGCACCACCAGCGTCGCCCCATTACGGGTATCGGAACACAGCTCCGACTGATAAAAGCCGCCGTTGCCGCCACGGCTGGAAAAGGCAGAATACTCTGTTCCGAAGTCCTGAAAAGACCAGCCAAACACCTCGGTAAAAAACGCTTTGGTATGCTCAAGATTCGTTGCTGGCAGTTCAATGTAATGCGTTGTTTGTTGGTCAGGCATGGCTGTTCCCTGTGTTTATTTTATATACCGGCCTCGGCAATGGTTCGGTCTACCTGTAAGAACTCTATGGGTGCCCCGTTATCCTCAATAAACGCAACCCACACACCGGGGCTGGGGCTATTGGGTTCAATAATGACATGCTTGCCTTCAATGGCCTGCTGCAAATCATCCACCTCAAAACAGACATGAGGCACGGTTTTTACCAGCTCGGGGTAATCGGCATCGTCTTCAAAGCGCATCCACTCAACCCCGTAAGGGTTGCGTCCAAAACCACTGACATACACTTTCAGATGGGGCAGATGTTTCTCGTCCTTTAATGTTTCCCGGGTAGGAATGCCAAGATGGTGGTATTTCATGCCTTTATTCTCGTGTAGAGTTTGCCCACAGTATGGCATGTTTGTTCGGCGCTATTGCTCAGCTCTTTATCGCTCACTCGACCCTACTGCCAACTTTTTGCTCAACTCTCATCTCCAGTCGCATCCCAACCAGACCGAATCAGGCTGTAACCCACAGGACCACCGCATCTTCGTCGCTGAGCGAAACCAGCGCGTGGCCCATCTCGGCATCGTAATATGCACTGTCGCCTTCTGCCAGTTCGACCGGCTGGTAGAATTCGGTAAACAGCGCCAACCGGCCACTCAGTACCAGCAAAAACTCCTCGCCTTCATGCCGTACCCAGTCCTGATAATCATCAAAAGACCGGGCAAAAACGGTGGTTCGGTAAGGAATCATACGCTTTCCCGACAGTTCTTCTGCCAGCAGTTCATGCTCATAGGTGGTTGTCGGGTGCAACTGCCCTTTGCCTTTACGGGTCACCGCACGTCTGCCACTGGCGGCAGGCCGGGTACTGGGTTGGGTAAACAGCTGGGGAATATCAATGCCCAGCCCTGTAACCAGTTTGGTCACCGCCGCAAACGTTGGTGAAATCTGTTCATTTTCAATCTTTGACAGGGTAGAGCGTGCCAGACCGGTCAGTTTGCTGGCTTCCTCCAACGTCAAGTTTTTGCTCTGGCGAATTTCCCGAACCCGTTGTCCCAGTTGCAGAGGCTCAACCGATGCTTCCCTGTCGCTGCGTGTTGCCAGAACGGACTGTTTTTCGCGTTGTAAGAAATGAGCCTGCTCAGTCATTGTTATTCTTTACCTGCGTAATTTTATTCAGCTTTTTTGCAGCCATCAGCCCCTGCACATCATTGTTTATGGAGAAATTGATTTATGGCGAAAAAAATACCCAACAAGAGATAGTAACCAAGCCTCGCCCTGAAATGAACTACCCCGGAGCAAGCGGGTGCAATTAAAAGTGTTCCTGACATGTTAGGTTTTCCATTTTTTAAAGCCCTAACCCTGCAGAAATGCTCGGAACAAAATTCCGAAAAATCATGATTTCAGCATTCTCGGAACACTTTTAATTGCACCCGGAGCAAGCTCCGGGGTATCAAGTTAGCTCTTGAGTAGTTCGCAGCAAGCTGCGGGGAATTAGACCCAAGGCTTCGCATTAAAGACAGACTCTCTGATTAGCGACATCGGTTTCCTATAAGAAACACGACAGAATACCTGCAGCCCGCACCAGCGTTGAATTTGCCAACTTCATCCATTAAGTTAAAACAACCTGCGGGCTGACGATTTTTTTTGCCGGAACTTTCATAGGGTTAGTGATTATTGTCCGGCCTGTAACACAGCGAAACGATAACAAACAACGGATAAAAGCATGGAACTAATAACCAATATGGTGAACGCCATTAACGGGGTCGTCTGGGGGCCGTTAATGCTCGTTCTTATTCTGGGGGTAGGACTATTCCTGATGCTGGGTCTGCGGCTGATGCCCCTGCTCAGGCTGGGAACCGGCTTCAAATTATTATGGAGTGGTCGTACACCGGCAGAAGGTGAAGACAAGTCCGGAGAAATATCCCCGTTTCAGGCGTTAATGACCGCCCTGTCCGCCACCGTGGGTACCGGTAACATTGCCGGTGTGGCAACCGCTGTCTTTCTGGGTGGCCCCGGTGCCCTGTTCTGGATGTGGTGTACGGCTCTGGTAGGTATGGCCACCAAGTTTGCAGAAGCCGTGCTGGCGGTTAAATTCCGCGAAGTAGACGACAAAGGCAACCATTACGGCGGCCCGATGTACTACATCAAGAATGGTCTGGGTTCTCGCTGGGCATGGCTGGGAACACTGTTTGCCCTGTTTGGCGCGATTGCCGGTTTTGGCATTGGTAACACGGTGCAATCAAACTCGGTAGCTGCCGTGTTTGCAGAAAATTTTGCCCTTCCAACCTGGGTCACCGGTGTTGCACTGATGGTTCTGGTCGGTCTGGTTCTGATTGGCGGCATTCGTCGTATTGGTCAGGTAGCAGGGGCACTGGTACCTTTCATGGCAATTACTTACCTGATAGCCGGCCTAAGCGTTCTGGCCATTAATGCTGCCGCCATTCCTGAAGCGTTGTCTCTGGTCTTTACCTATGCCTTCTCACCCGTAGCCGCTACCGGTGGTTTCGCAGGCGCTGCGGTCTGGGCTGCTATTCGTTTCGGTGTGGCCCGAGGCGTGTTCTCCAACGAAGCAGGCCTAGGTTCAGCACCCATTGCCCACGCTGCCGCTAAAACCAAAGATCCGGTGCGTCAGGGCATGATCGCCATGCTGGGCACCTTTATTGATACCATCATTATCTGCACCATTACCGGTCTGGTCATCATCACTTCCGGTCTGTGGACTTCCGGCGAATCCGGTGCTGCCCTGACCTCCATGGCCTTTGCCAAAGCCATGCCGGGCATCGGTAACTATATTGTCACCTTCTCGCTGGCTATCTTCGCCTTTACTACCACCCTTGGCTGGAGCTTCTACGGCGAACGTTGTCTGGTATACCTGTTCGGCCCACGCTCGGTGAAGCCTTACCGGGTGCTGTGGATCATTGCCCTGCCTATTGGCGCAACCCTGAACCTGAACTTTATCTGGCTGGTTGCAGATACACTCAATGCCATGATGGCCATACCAAACCTGATTGCTCTCGTACTGCTGAGCCCTGTGGTGTTCAAACTGGTGCGTGATTATCGGGCCAAAGAGGCGGATGAAAAAGAAGGTAAAACAGTGGCTGAATAGTCATTGCCTGCTCATTCCCAATAACATCCCATAGTAAAAACGACCATGATGCCTGAACAACATAATGGTCGTTACCCCTGTCATCTGCCCGCCCAACTGATCTGAATCATATTTTTCTTAGTTTCCAATAAGAAACTTTAACCTTGATATGAAACAGGTCGATTGTTACCCTTCCTGAATGCTTGCCCGACTCAGCTGGAGCTGGCAGAAAACCCGGTACACACAAATAACGATCAGCCGGTCATTTCAATAAAATAAATACGAACAACAGCCACGAGCAAATCAGTGGAACCTGACGGAGTTATTCCTATGGGCCTGAGTATCTTTGAACTGTTCAAAATTGGCGTTGGGCCCTCCTCATCACACACCGTTGGACCTATGTTGGCAGCCAACCGTTTTCTGGCCGAGCTGTCTGAAAAACAACTGATGAATCAGATCGCCAGCGTCAGAATTGATCTGTTTGGTTCACTGGCAATGACCGGTTCCGGACACGCCACCGACACGGCGGTATTGCTGGGTCTGCTGGGTGAACAGCCAGACCGGCTTGATCCTGACAAAGCACCAGCTCTGCTCAAAACCCTCGCCGACTCAGGGCAGATACTCCTGGCCGGACAATACCCTGTTGCCTTCTTTAAGGAACAACACCTGAAATTTCACTTCGGGCAGTCACTGCCCGCTCACCCCAATGGCATGACACTCTCTGTCAAAGACCACGCAGGCATGGTTCTGTACAGCAATAATTACTACTCCGTGGGTGGCGGCTTTGTGCTTGACGAACAGGAAGCCAGTACAAAGGCTGATGCAACACTTGCCCCCCGAACCATCCCTTACCCTTTTGATAATGCCGCCGAACTGCTTCAGCGCTGTCAGGAAAGCAACCTCACCATTGCCGGGCTGGTCATGGCCAACGAACACCATCTGGCTCGCCATCAAAATATCGAACAGGAAGTGCTGCGCATCTGGGAAGTGATGGAACAATGCATTGACCGCGGCTGCTCACAGGACGGTGTACTGCCCGGAGGACTGAACGTGGCACGCCGGGCACATGACCTGTACCAGAAACTGTTAAACCGTGAAGATCACCAGAAAGACCAGCTGGAGCTGATGGACTGGGTCAGCCTGTTTGCACTGGCCGTCAATGAAGAAAACGCCGTGGGCGGACGTGTCGTCACAGCCCCCACCAATGGCGCCGCAGGCGTGATACCTGCCGTTCTGGCCTATTACGTTCGTTTTGTAGAGTGCAGTGACCAGCAGGGCATCATCACATTCATTGCCACCGCTGCCGCCATTGGCATGCTTTACAAAAAAAATGCTTCTATTTCAGCCGCAGAAGTCGGCTGTCAGGGGGAAATAGGTGTTGCCTGCTCCATGGCCGCTGGCGGACTCTGTGCTGTACTGGGAGGCTCACCACTGCAAATTGAAAACGCCGCAGAAATAGGCATGGAGCATAACCTTGGTCTGACCTGTGATCCTATTGGCGGACTGGTTCAGGTGCCTTGCATCGAACGAAATACCATGGGCGCAGTCAAAGCCATAAATGCCGCCCGACTGGCATTAAGCGGTACCGGAGAGCACCGGGTTTCTCTCGATGACGTGATTGAAACCATGCGCCAGACCGGGCTGGATATGCAGGACAAATACAAAGAAACCGCCATGGGCGGGCTGGCTGTGAATGTGGTGATGTGTTGATACAGACACAGCCTGACTTAACAACAAACATCCACGACTGAGTCACCTTCGTAAAGGATACGAGAGACTGCGAGCAAGAAAGGTAGAAACATGGCCGTTGAGAAACAGACACTTGAGCAACTGGAGCGTAATGATGCATTTACCGGGCGTCATATTGGCCCGGACACCGACGAACAGCAGGCTATGTTAAACCAGCTGGGTGCTGACTCGCTGGCAGAGCTGATTGAAGAAACGGTACCGGGTGCAATTCATAACCTCGAGCCCCTGAAAGTCACCATCAGCATGACTGAACAGCAGGCATTGAACAGGCTACGCGCCCTTGCCGACCAGAACAAAGTGTTCAAATCCTACATCGGCATGGGCTACCACAACACGCATGTACCACCGGTGATTCAGCGTAATGTGTTGGAAAACCCCGGCTGGTACACCGCTTACACGCCCTATCAGCCCGAAATTTCCCAGGGACGTCTGGAAGCGCTGCTGAATTATCAACAGATGGTGATGGACCTGACCGGCATGGAGGTGGCAAACGCATCACTACTGGACGAAGCCACCGCTGCCGCTGAAGCCATGGCTTTATGTCGTCGCTCCAACCGCAGCAAACACCCGGTGTTTTTTGTCGCCGATGATGTGCACCCACAAACCATAGAAGTGATCCGGACCCGCGCGGCGCATATGGACATTCAGGTTGTGGTGGGTAATCCATACACCGAGCTTGATAAACACGACATCTTCGGTATACAGCTTCAATACCCCGGCACCTACGGTGAAATAGGCGACATTGCCAGTGTTATTAAACAGGCGCGCCAGCAAAAAGCCATGGTATCGGTAGCAGCCGACCTGCTGGCATTGGTGCTGTTGAAATCGCCGGGTGAACTGGGTGCTGATATCGCCCTGGGCAACACCCAGCGTTTTGGCGTTCCCATGGGCTTTGGTGGCCCGCATGCGGCCTATTTTGCCACCAGTACCAAACTGAAACGTTCGATTCCCGGCCGTATTATTGGTGTATCCGTTGACAGCCGTGGCAATCAGGCGTTGCGCATGGCGATGCAAACCCGTGAACAACATATTCGCCGGGAAAAAGCGACTTCCAATATCTGTACCGCACAGGCGCTGCTGGCAAACATGGCCGGTTTTTACGCCGTTTATCATGGTGCCAAAGGGCTGGAACGGATTGCTGAACGTGTTCATCGCCTGACCACCATTCTGGCAAGAGGACTAAGCACGCTGGGCGTCAAATGCAACACCTCCTACTTTGACACCCTGACATTCACCGTAGGCAGTGAACAGAATCATATTTACCGGAAGGCTCTGCAAGCGGGCTGTAACCTGCGCCTGATTGGCAGTGACCAACTGGGTATCAGCCTGGACGAAACCACCACCCGCGAAGACATCAGTCAGCTGTTTGATATTATTCTGGGAGCAGGCAATGATCTGGATATCGAACAGATGGATGCCCAGATCGAGATTTCAGGCATACACCACGAACAGCGCCGGACCAATGACATTCTGACCCACCCGACCTTCAGCCGCTACCACTGTGAAACGGATATGCTGCGTTACCTCAAACAGCTGGAAAACAAGGATTACTCCCTGACCCACGGTATGATTCCACTGGGTTCCTGCACCATGAAGCTGAACGCAACCGCAGAAATGTTGCCCGTATCCTGGCCGGAGTTTGCCAATATTCATCCCTTTGCACCCCGCAATCAGGTGCAGGGTTACATGACCATGATTCGCGAACTGGAGCAGGATCTGATCACCATTACCGGTTACGACGCCCTGTCGATGCAGCCTAACTCGGGTGCCCAGGGTGAATATGCAGGCCTGCTGGCGATCCGCAACTATCAGGAAGCCAATGGACAGGCACATCGTAATATCTGTCTGATCCCGTCATCAGCCCATGGCACTAATCCGGCTTCTGCCGCCATGCTCGGCCTGAAAGTGGTGATTGTGGAATGTGACAGCAACGGCAATGTTGATATCGGTGACTTGCAGCACAAGGCTGAACAGTACAGCGAGCAGCTGTCCACCCTGATGGTGACCTATCCTTCCACCCATGGCGTGTTTGAAGAAAACATTCGCACCATCTGTTCCATCATCCACAAACATGGTGGACAGGTGTATATGGATGGCGCCAATATGAACGCACTGGTCGGCATTGCCCAGCCCGGACAGTTTGGTTCTGATGTCTCGCACCTGAACCTTCATAAAACCTTTGCCATTCCTCACGGAGGCGGCGGGCCAGGCATGGGGCCTATTGGTGTTAAACAACACCTTGCACCCTATCTGCCAAATCACAGCGTCAGTCCGATAAAAGGCGCTCATGAAGGTATCGGTGCCGTAGCCGCGGCACCCTTTGGCAGTTCATCGATTCTTCCCATCAGCTGGATGTACATCAAAATGCTGGGACGCACCGGTTTGAAAGCATCGTCTGAAGTCGCAATTCTGAACGCCAACTATATTGCCGAACGCCTGTCCGAGCATTACAGCGTTCTGTATCGTGGCCGTAATAACCGTGTTGCTCACGAATGCATCATTGATATACGACCGATTAAAGACGACAGTGGAATTTCCGAAGAGGACATCGCCAAACGACTGATGGATTACGGTTTCCATGCGCCCACCATGTCGTTCCCTGTGGCCGGTACTCTGATGATTGAGCCAACAGAATCAGAATCCAAAGCTGAAATTGACCGTTTTATCGATGCACTGATTGCTATCCGTCAGGAGATCAAAAAGGTTGAAAGCGGCCAATGGCCTGTCGAGAACAATCCACTGGTTCACGCGCCACACACTCTGTCTGACCTGATGGAAGGCAACTGGGATCGTCCATACTCCAGAGAAGAAGCCGTATCCCCAGCCGGAAATAGAACCAGTAAATACTGGCCTGCCGTTAACCGGGTGGATAATGCATTTGGCGACAGAAACTTTATCTGCAGCTGCCCTTCTGTTGATGAATACCGATAATCGTACTGCAAGATCTGCTGACAAGGGGGCTTCTTAGGGTGGACATTAAGAAGAGGCTCTTATCGGATTCCAGACTGCTACGTAACCAGCAAGCTAATTAATGGTTGAAGTAACCCTTTACCCCGGATTCCGGCGTTATGAACGAACTCAAAGAAGCCGAGGTACAAAGGTAAGCTTTCCTGAGAAATCCCCCTGTGAGGTCTGAGCCATGAACGGAGCAATGACCAGAAGCCTTCCATGGTGTTTACGTGTACTTCATAAATACCATCCTTGTCATCATCCCGGGCGTACTCGCTTTTACCATGACAGACAGATTTATGCCTGTAACCCCACTCTTCAAGGGAGTTGTAAATGCTGTATTCATCAGTGTAAGTTTGGGTTCCCTTGGCTACATGCTTCGTAATGAAAGGCTTTATGGTGGCTTTTCGAACATTATCCAGCATGTTGATAATGACCTGACCTCCTCGCTGAATCATTCCCAGAACGGGAGGCTTGTCTTTTTCGAGAGTTCCTCTGCCCGGAGCTCCTTTTAATCTTCTTTTTCGGGGAGGGCGCGATAGATTTTTTTAAAGCTTCAGGATGTCCTTTGTGACATGCGACGATGTACACTTCGTCGAACTCTACCTCTCCCTCAAGAGTAATGTCAGGCTTGCGTTTAACGACAGAGGTTCGCAACAAGGTTGTCATTACATGTACATCACTCAGTGAAAGGTCAAGTTCTTTAGAAATCTGGCTGTTGGAAACATTGAGTCCCATCAGGTACAGACAGGAAACCCACACCTTAAGAGGCTGATGATGCCCAGCAAAGACAGTAGTGCTGTGATTGCTTTGACCCCCTCATGCCTGCCATTCCACACAGCCTTCGTGAAAGCTTGACCAATGATATTCAAGAAGCAGTCATGCTGGATAATTTCAATCCGTCCTTTTTTCAAGAAGAATTCAAACAGATTCTGCATTACTGCACACAACACCAGTCTGGCACCGCAGAAAACTGGCTAACCAAACTGGCCACCTTTGATGCCCAGTTAAAAAGCGGCACTGTTGATCACGTTTTGAAAACAGACATTATTGATACAGCCAGCCAACTGAAACAGCAGGGTATTGATCTGAAAACGCTGCTACTGTGCCGAAGCTGCGGCCTGAACATAGCGGCCATACGTTTCGCCCTGCCGGAATTAAAGCTGGAACGTTTCAGCGTGGAACCGTCAGATAGCATCGAGTGTCCGACACGTATTTATAAACCACTGTCTGATAACGACATAGAAACTGCAGCCCTGATGATGACTCGTCAACTGGCTGAATTGATCCCGGCTCTGTACGCCAATTTATACCTGCATAACGAAGGCGAGCGGATATCACAATCGTTATTTGACGAAGACAACCAATCCTCCCTGATGCTTGAGCGATTTATAGGCAGATTATTTTCTACGGTAGAACTCAGTGGTAACGAATTAAACCGGCAACTGGAGTCTGGTAAAACGGACTTACATCAGCTGGCTGATTTTCTTCAGGGGAAGTGGGGAGACGACTATTTTGCTGCCCTTCATCAGGCTGCCACAGCGCCAGAAAACAACGCAGTACGTCTGGGTTTAATGAAACTGACGACACAGGACTGGCAACGCATTCATAAAGCTGATCAGTGAAACATAAATAAACGGGCAGTATTATTACTGCCCGTTTTCTGTCAGGCGACGGTATCGCCTGGCTGTCATGCGTTGCAATTACATGAACATCACAGCACCCGGCCCCAGAGGCAGGTTCAGCATGCTCCAGACGATGAACAGAACAATCCAGCCACCCAGGAAGAAGAAGGTGTATGGCATCATCATGGAGATCACAGTACCCATACCGATCTTAGGACCATTTTCTTCCTGATAACGGGCAGCAAAGCTGGCAATAATCGGGAAGTAGGTCATCAGCGGTGTGATGATGTTGGTGGTGGAGTCACCGATACGGTAAGCCACCTGAGTGTATTCCGGAGTGAAGCCCATCTGCATGAACATCGGGATAAATACCGGTGCCATAATCAGCCACTTGGAGCTGGCCCCCCCCATGAACAGGTTAACCACTGCAGACAGAAGCACCATGGCTACCGCCAATGGCAGACCGGTAAAGCCAATGTTATTCAGCAAATCTGCACCGGACACCGCAGCCACAATACCCAGATTTGAGTAGGTAAAGTAAGAAACGAACTGGGCGGAAACAAAAATAATCACCAGAACGCTCGCCATGGTAGACATGGACTTGACCATGCCCTGCACCACACCTTCTGCACTTTCAAAGGTTTTGGAACCAAAACCATAAGCTGCACCCGGAATCAGGAACAAAGCGGTCAGAATCAGAATGATGGACTGCATGAACGGAGAGTTGCCCAGAATCTGGCCAGACGCAGGATCACGCAGCGGCGCAGCTTCAGGAATAATCAGAGCGCACAGCAAAGCCACCAGCGCAAAGAATGACCACTTGGCACGCTTCAGACCGGCCAGTTCTTCCGGGGTCATGGCATCGGCTTTTTCACCCATGTCACCACCGTATGAACCCAGTCGAGGCTCAACAATCTTGTCGGTAACAATCGTACCCAGAATGGTGATCAGGAAGGTAGACACCACCATGAAGTAGTAGTTGGCTACCGGCGTTACCATGTAGGTCGGGTCCATGATACGCGCCGCTTCAGTGGAGATACCACCCAGCAGCGGGTCAGTCGAACCGATGACCAGGTTGGCAGAGAAACCACCGGATACACCGGCAAACGCGGCTGCAATACCGGCCAGCGGGTGACGGCCAAAACTCATGAAAACAATCGCACCCAGTGGTACCAGAACCACATAACCCGCATCGGAAGCGATGTTGGACATGATACCGGCAAATACCAAAATAGGCGTCAGAAGACTTTTAGGCGTCGCCAGAACCATACGCTTCAGCATCGCGCTGATCAGGCCGGAATATTCCGCAACACCCACACCCAGCATCGCTACCAGAATGGTGCCCAGAGCAGCATGACCGGTGAATGCGTTGATCGCGTTGGTAAACATGAAGCGAACACCATCAGCGGTCAGAAGGCTTTTGATAGCAACGGTGGTAGGCACCAGCTCACCACTGGCACGATCCATGGCATCGTAAGTGACGGATACGCCAATCAGGCTCAGCAGTGCAGAGAGTGCTACGGTACCGACGGCAAAGTAGAAGAACATGATGATTGGATGCGGCAGAGCGTTACCACCACGCTCAACAATATCCAGGAAGCGCTGAAGTGCACCTTTCTGACCCGAAGCCGGGCTCGAACTCACTGCAGTGTTCATGAAAAAATCCTTATTTGAGGGAAATAATGTCTGAACGGATAAACGACCTGTCAAAGCACTGCCAGCCATAGCAATACTTCGACCAACCACCTTTTACAAATGAAAACAGTCTGTACAAAAAAACGGCTTACACTTACATCCAGTGATCAAATATCCAACAGACAGACGATAGCTATTTTCCGCATTTCGTTTGCATCAGTGCTGACATACGTCAATTTCATGCCAATTAAGAGTGTTTTTTTTGATCAATCCGCCTGATAAAAGTACTTATTTCTTAATAAGTTAGACATTTCAGGATTATTTTATGCGCTATTCGTATAGATAATAAACGACAGTTTTTTTAACTCTGCCATTTCGCAGTAAAAACAGTACACTGCCTGTTGTTTATTGAGTGAAACTGACAGGAAGTACTTTGATATGACGATTGAACGACAGCAAACCAGCCAGCGCATGAGCCGTATTGTGAAACATCAGGGAACAGTTTACCTGTGTGGTCAGGTCTGTGCCGATGCCTCTGCAGGCATTACAGAACAAACCCAAACCATGCTGGATAAAGTAGACACACTGCTGCTGGAAGCAGGTTCGGACCGCAAGCACATTCTGTCAGCCACCCTTTACATTAAAACCATGGACGACTTTGCGGAAATGAACGCGGTATGGGATGCCTGGGTACCGGAAGGGTATGCGCCTGCCCGTGCCTGTGTAGAAGCATCAATGGCACGGGAAGCACTGTTAGTTGAAATTTCTGTGATTGCTGCGGTAAAAGAAGACTGATCACACTGAAGGGGCATGCACTGCACGCCCCACTGCGTGCTTACCCGGCAGCCAGTCGGGCAATATTGACAATCACCTCAACCGCTTTTTCCATATCTTCCAGTGCAATAAATTCATAAGGCCCATGGAAGTTGTAACCGCCAGTAAAGACATTCGGGCATGGCAACCCTTTAAACGACAATCGGGCACCATCAGTGCCGCCACGGATCGGTTTAATCAGTGGCTTAACGTCTGAAGCTTCCATCGCCTTTTGTGCCAGCGTAATGATTTCCTGACGCGGTTCCACCCTTTCCCGCATATTCCGGTAATTGTCCTTAATCTCAAGCGTCAGGGTACCTGCACCGTATTTCTCATTGAACGCCTCAACCCGGTTTTCAATAAACGTCTTACGTCGTTCCTGATGGTCTTTATCAAAGTCACGAATCAGCCAGTGCATAAAGGTTTCACTGATGCTGCTGTCCATATTATTAAGGTGGAAGAAGCCCTGATAGTCATCCGTGGTCGCCGGTGTTTCATCTTTCGGCATAGTCTCGATGAATTCGGCTGCAATCAGCATGGCATTGACCATTTTATTTTTGGAATGCCCCGGGTGAACACTTTTGCCATGAACGGTAATCTGCGCCTGAGCCGCGTTGAAGTTTTCAAACTGCAGTTCACCAACCGGACCGCCATCGATGGTATAGGCAAACTCGGCGCCAAACTGTTCCACATCAAAATGGTTGGCACCACGGCCGATTTCTTCATCCGGCGTAAAACCAATGCAGATATCGCCATGCTTAATCTCCGGATGAGCCATCAGATATTCAATCGCCGTCAGGATCTCGGCAATGCCCGCCTTGTTGTCCGCTCCGAGCAGGGTGGTGCCATCGGTGGTAATCAGGGTTTTACCCAGACAGGTGTCCAGCTCCGGAAATTCGGCAGGCGACAGCGTCAGGGTAGTGCCCAGAGCGATGTCTTTACCGTCATAGTTTTTGATAATTTGCGGTTTAACGTTTTCACCGGAGTAATCAAACGCCGTATCCATATGGGCAACAAAGCCAATAGGCGTGACGGGCTGGTCGGTATTGGATGGCAAACGTGCCATCAGATAACAGTTGTCGTCCAGAGTAATATCCGACAGCCCCAGTGTTTCCAGTTCTGCCCTGAGAAATTTCGCCAGCTCAAACTGCTTACTGGTGCTGGGAACCGTGTCGAACCCCGGATTGGATTGTGTATCAAATTGAACGTAGCTCAGGAAACGATCCAGAAGTTTGCTCATAGCGTTTTACAACTCGTCGCAGAGGCATCAGCCAGAATGATTGTGCTCACAGGCGACCATAATGGTCGTCGGGCAAGGGAGTTTTGCATGCTAGTGCAGGGGTTATGGGAATGTGTTGATGTCGGTCAAAAAACAGCCGACTGAAAACTGATCTTCTTCATCCATATGGAGGTTTACTTCCCGGTCTTCACCTTTACAATTGAGCGCACCGCCTGATCCAGAATAAAAACGACAGGGACTGCTGTGAAAGAAAATACCCCCAAAGGCGTTGCCTATGCTGTGGCTACGGCTGTTATTGCCAGCACGGCGGCCGCAGCCACCAAGCTGGTTGCCGCCGATGTACCCGTTCCCCTGATTGTGCTGGTGCAATATTCCATCTGTCTTGTGGTCATGCTGCCCTGGCTGCTGCGCAACGGGGTCTGCGTTTTGAAAACCAGCCGACCTGCTGCACATGCAATGCGTGGCCTGACCGGCTGGCTCTGTTTCTACGTTTACTATCTGGCACTGGCCCATATTCCCCTGGTGGATGCCACGCTGTTACGCAACACGGGACCACTGTTTGTGCCGCTGGCCCTCTGGCTGTGGCTGAAGGTGGTGATTCCGGGTAAATCCTGGGTACCCATGATTCTTGGTTTTTTCGGCGTTCTGTTGATATTAAGGCCACAATTTGCCGGTATTAACCCATGGCATGTGGCTGGCCTGATGTCCGGCTTCTTTCTTGCCTTTTCCATGGTCGGCACCCGAACCTTATCCACCACCGAACCTTCCAGCCTGATTCTGTTCTACTACTTTGCTATCTCTTTTGTCTGCAGTCTGCCCATTGCCATCGCCAACTGGCAACCGGTTCCTCTGTGGACCCTGCCTTATCTGGTCTACGTCGGCTTATCCATCTTTATAACCATGTGGCTGTATACCCAAGCGTACACCTGGGCAAAAGCGACAGTGGTCGCCCCGGTGAACTACCTTGGCGTTGTCTTTGCCGGGCTCCTTGGCTGGCTGATGTGGGATCATGTACCTGATACGGTTGCCATGCTTGGCATGATTCTGGTGGTCGCTGCCGGTCTGCTGTCGATCTACCTGAACGCCTCCAGCAACGTCAACAAAACCGTTCGGACACAGCCTGAGCAGTCAGCTTCATCTGGCTGACGGTTTACATTTGTCGCCACAGACCTACAATTGAGAGGCATTGACGCACGGACTGTGCAACAACCATCAGCCAGACATTCTGACATCATAATAATCAGGGGGCTTCATGACCGCAGTATCACCTGCCACTTCAGACCTGCAACACACACCGCTGCATACTCTGCACGTTGAACAGGGAGCCCGTATGGTTCCTTTTGCCGGCTTTGATATGCCTGTTCAGTACCCGCTGGGTGTAAAAGGTGAGCACCTGCACACCCGGAGTCAGGCAGGGCTGTTTGATGTTTCCCACATGGGGCAGTTGTTTCTCAGGGGTGAAAAAGCCGGTGAATGGCTGGAGTCTCTAGTGCCTGTCGATATTATCGATCTACCCCCGGGCCGGCAACGCTATGCGTTGTTCACCAACGAACAGGGCGGCGTAATGGACGACCTGATGGTCAGCCGTTTTGCCGATGACTGTCTTTATCTGGTGGTGAATGCCGCCTGCAAAGAACAGGATATTGCTCACCTGCAAAAACACCTGACAGACGACGTACAGCTTGAACGTCTGGACGACCGTGCTCTACTGGCCTTGCAAGGGCCTGAAGCAGCCAAGGTGCTGGCACGTTTTTCTGCCGAGGTCAGTTCTATGGTGTTTATGGATTCACGCCAGATCGTCATTAGCGGCGTTGACTGTTTTGTCAGCCGTTCAGGCTACACCGGTGAAGACGGTTATGAAATATCCATACCGGCTTCTGAATCAGAAAGAATCTTTCGTCTGCTTCTGGAACAGCCCGAAGTAGAGCTGATTGGGCTGGGCGCCCGTGATTCTCTAAGGCTGGAATCCGGTTTATGCCTGTATGGACACGACATGACTCCAACCACCACACCCGTTGAAGCCAGCCTGATCTGGGCGCTCAGTAAAGTTCGCCGCGCGGATGGCGCAAGAGCGGGCGGTTTTCCCGGTGCCGACATTATTCTTGAGCAAATCGCCACAAAAGCGGTGGAAAATAAACGGGTCGGACTATTAGGCAGCAGTCGTGCACCGGTCAGGGAAGGTACCGCATTGCTGAACGCTGATGGTGAAACCATTGGTACCGTTACTTCAGGTACATTTGGGCCAACCATTGGTAAGCCGGTCGCCATGGCCTACCTTGCCAAAGACTACTCGGCCATCGGAACCGAAGTGTTTGCTTCCGTCAGAGGGAAAGCACTGCCCATGACCGTCAGTCGAATGCCATTTATTGAGCAGCGTTATTTCAGAGGTTGAGTACTTAATCACTGTAGACAGGAACAAACCCTTTCATGACAGAAATGGTTTGTTCATTAAGCAGAAATCATTAAGACGTGGCGGTTTGTTCAAAACCTGCCGACCCTGCACTCGCCTTTTGTCTGTTTTCCGGAGCGGTATTTTCTGCCACCTGAATCGCACAGTAAGCTACCCCAAAACCAAGCACCTTACCCACCCACATAAAAAAGGCAGAGACCAGTGTGCCCAACCCCATCATCACCGAACCACTGGCAAACATTGTCAGTAAGCCACTGATGGCAATCAGCGCAATAACCACATTGATAACAATATCAACCAGTGACAATGTTTTTTTAAACTGTACCACTTTTTCCATATTTCCCCCTTTACTCAAACCAAACGAAAGTCCGAGATAAGGGCAAATTAGCATAGCTGTCATCAGGAAAAAGTAAGTACAGTTCACAAATAACCCGAGAATAAATGATCGATTACCAACATCTATATCGTTGATAATTCATCCTGATAACGATCCTCCCAGCCAATGGTACTCAGAAGCAGGAGAATCGCATAAAAAGACATCAGACAGGCGGGTGCCATCACCATGCCTCTTGAACAAAACCACTCCAACACCATTGGAGTCGAACCCGCAAACAGGGCAAAGGCCAGATTGTGACAAAAGGCGACCCCGGAATAGCGCGAACGGGTAGGAAACAGTTCGACCATAGACGCTTCATAGGCTCCCATGACCATAGAACAGGAGACAAATAAGGGCAGAAGTGCCAAAAACGGGTGACTGCCAATAACATCAAATGTCACCAGAATAAACAGTGAAAGGCAACAACCCAGTCGCACCATGGGAATCCGCCCAACCTTATCGGTTAACACCGCCATCATCAGGGTCACTACGGTCAGGCCCAGAAACCCCCAGAAACTGACAGAAAAAACCGCTTCAGGTGCAATGTTCTGGTACTGCAACTGGTATCGGGGCATGAACAGCAGGATCGATGTGGTGATCGCTGGAAAAATCGCCACCAGACACCCCCGAACCAGACTCGCTCTTTGGGATCTGAGCAGGCTCATGACAGGCACTACATGATGGGGACCGGAAACCGACTCTCTGAACACGGGCGTTTCTTCCAGAGACAGCCTGAGCCAGAGGCTGATCAGCCCCAGCACGCCTCCTGTCATAAAAGCAATGCGCCAACCCCATTCAACCACCTGCTCATCACTTAAAAATTGATAAAGCCCCGTCACTGTCGCTGTTGCCATCACATTGCCAAAGGTGACACCGCTGATCACCAGTCCGGTCACCTGCCCCCTTCGTCCCGGACGGGTATGTTCGGCCGCAAAAACCACCGCACCGGGAATTTCTCCGCCAAGGGATAACCCCTGAATGATTCTCAGCACCAGCAGCGACAAAGGTGCAAACAGACCCCATTCACTGTATCCGGGCAGCAACGCAATGCAGGGCGTCGCCAGAGACATCAGCAGAACAGAGTAGATATAAGGGCTTTTTCGGCCATAACGATCGCCAAAGTGGCTGTACATCAAGCCTCCGGCAAACCGGGCCAGATAACCGGCAAAAAACAGAATCAGAACCGGCATCACACCGCTCATCGCAGAGCCTTCCGGGAAGAAAACCCGGGCAATCACCCCGGACAGAAAAATCAACAGGGTAAAGTCGTAAAACTCCAGTGTGGCACTGAGCGTGGTAATGCAGCGAATCTTGACTGCCGATTCCATTATGTAATGACCGATTAATTAAACATCGCGACAGTTTAGTCAGCAACGGCCAATGCGCCTCCCGAGCTTTGCCTTTCCTGCTGGTAAATATTCATTATCCTTCAGCAGTTTTACCTCCATCGGCTATTTTGTACTGATTCAATATTCCAATTGCTAAAAAGAAAAAGGTGGGAACTAAGCCATGAGTGACAGGGTCTTAGCTATGATAACTGTGGTTTGCAGGCAGCTCACAATGCTCATTGTTTCTGGTTCAGAACATAATCGGCTTAATAAGGAAGTGAAGTAAATTATGATTTCATGGCCATCTAATCGTTGGGTTCTCGGTTTCAGCCTAATATTGTGCTGCCTTGCTGGTACTCGAATAGCTCTGGCCAGTAGCACCTTCCCCTCTGTTCAGGTTTACGAACTGACCGCAAAAAAACACTGTTCTGTGCCAAAACCGGATAGCGACACTGCAAGAAACCTTCATAATGCGATTGAGTCTATTGAAGACATCAAAGAACTCTGGACAAACTCGGACCTCAGGCAAAAAAAACTGGATAAACTCAAAGCAGCTGTTAAGCATGGTTTGCCAGTCAATGCAGCGGTTGAAAAGCAGATAAACTTCTCTGCAAAAGGCCCCATATTCCAGGCAAAAGTCAGCCTGCTTGATATGGCGGTTATGCTTAAACAGCACGATGTTGTGGATATGCTGCTGGAGCAGGGTGCCAACCCCGAGGGATGCGGTACCCGGGTGCTTGACCCGTCGTATCTGGCTCTTTCCAACAACGACTTCAAGTCCCTCAACAAGCTGATCGAAGCCGGTGCCAACGTCGATAAATGGATTGGTGACGAAGCATTACAGCAAACAATCCTGCATCACCTTGCCAGCCACAAAAAATCCTGCACCCATGAACTTGCCAGTCGCGAAGCGACTGAATCCATGCACCTGCTGCTGAATAAAGGTGCCAACATTAATGCCCGTGATGTGAATGGTGAAACGCCGCTGACCCTGTCAGTGCGTAATTGCCAATACAACCCTACTTACTCCCTGACCATTCTGTTGCTCTTGACCCATGGTGCAGACCCGTTTATTTCTCCGCCAACAATTTCTCCGCCAAAAAGACAGGAACGCCATCAGAAGTCAGCTGCAATCATCGGGAAAGGCGGTAATATTTTTCACAAGATGGTCTCCAGCGCCAACCTGAGCCGTGATAATGACCTGTGGCGTTTGCTCACACACTATGTCTGGGCAGGAGGAGACGATATGATGCTGGTTGCCGGGGCCTACCCGGATTTAAAAGCACGTCTGGAGCGCATTCAGAATAATATTACTGCACCACAAGGGCGGCTCGCTTCACTTTGGAACATAGTTACTTTTACCGGCAGGTTGAATAGCTACCTTGGTGAAATACTGTCTATTTTCTCCGACCCGAGAGTCATACAGCACGACCCGGACAAGATTCACAGTCTGATTGCCTGTCAGGAAGGGCAACGCTGTTACACGCCGCTCCATAAAACCGGCTTCACGTTTATGACACCCACAGCACTGGAATGGCTGGAGTGGCTGGGGAGTGATTTCTCGGAACTGAGCTCGGAAGGTCATTCAGTGCTGCATTACGCCATTAAAAGCAAGCAGTTTAAAAACCTGCACCTTCTGAAAAATTACCCAGTCAACCCTCTGGAGCGAAACCATGCGGGTATGACCGGCTTCGATCTGGCCATGACCGCTACCCCCGGTGAAAACAGTCACAGCGTTTTCAGCGAGCTTTGCCATATGTCTGCAAACCAGAACCCTGAAAGCACGGCAGAGCTGGAAATCTGTACCGCTTTCTTTGATCTGCTGAATGCTGGTTGTACCCAGTTTATGGCACCAGAGAATAACACCCTGTCCGCTAACTCCGACCTGCAACAGCGATACCTTAGCAGCTTCGCAATGAAAGGCTGCCAAAGCAGAAGCCATCAATCACTGAGTCAACAGCAAAAGCTGGAGATATTAAACGAACCGCTCGAGACCACCTATCAACGCACGAATGCTCAAGGTCAGGTCTGGCTAAAACCAGACCATCTGCTTCGTAGAGATATGGATGA
The DNA here is from genome assembly GCF_001583435.1 of Endozoicomonas montiporae CL-33. Lineage (NCBI taxonomy): Bacteria > Pseudomonadati > Pseudomonadota > Gammaproteobacteria > Oceanospirillales > Endozoicomonadaceae > Endozoicomonas > Endozoicomonas montiporae. The sequence continues at coordinate 3,271,405 of NZ_CP013251.1, forward strand.
GTTTCCAGAACTAAAAAACTATCTGATTAAACATTATCCAGGTCAGGCTGAGCACCTGAAGCATAATACAGACCTGAATAAAAAATTCAGAGTGATGGCTATTCGCGAGGGTCTTGAGCCTCTACTTTTTAATCGTCCTGAATACAAAGTATTGATGGGAACCGGACCACAACCATCGGCGTCCATGACAGACACCTTCAGCCAATTGAACCAAAGAACTGACGCCCCCTCTCTGGCGAATCTTGATCTGCAGCAGCTACAGAGCTTCGCTCAGCTGAAACATTACCTGATGTACGACCATTCAGCAGAAACGGATTTTCTTCAGACGTATCTGGTTCAGCGCAATGACCCGGCTTTGTTCATGTATACCCTGACCATGGGTATAAAGCCCATCGTCACCCGATCAAAGTGCGACCTGCCCGACTACCTGTCTAACCTGTGCCAGACACCGCTTGAGGCGATACGCAACATCGATGCCGGGGCAGCTCAGGGGAAAATCTTTAACGCACTTATGTCGCTGGCGGGTCACTATGATTTTCTGGCGTTATCGCCACGGGAGCAGCTGAAAGACCTTTTTCTCTATCACGACATTCAGGCTGGGGATATTAAAACGGCAGCACTGTCTCTCAGTACAGGAGCCAACCCTAATGCTTTTATTACCCGCGAACACTACGAAAAAGTAAAGCTTCATTTGCAAAGCTTTCATAAGATCTCCAGCAAAGAAATAGAATTGTTGGCTCCAAAACCCGGTTGCGGACTCCTGACCGACACCCTGCGCATGGAAATCAATCAACCAAAAGCTGATCTCTCCAGACTGCTGTTGATGTACGGAGCCAGTGTTGACCCCGTGACACCTCGCTTCTGCGAGTTGAATAAAAAAACCATCAATATTTCACCTCTGTACTGGGCAGATAAAATCAAGGATAAAGCGCTTTCCGAGCTACTGAATTACTTTGATCCTGCTGAAGTGCAGCACCGGGCCTGGGAAAAAAAATCTCCCGATGAGTGGTACACCCACCAGCAGTCAGCCACCAATACACTCAGCCAGACATCAGAGTTCTATTCCCTGATTCTGGGCAATGACAATGATATTCAAACGCCACTCTGTACCTGTCTGGGACTGCAAAAGATTGATGACAAACACAAGTCTTTTGCCAACACCTGTGCCTCGGAACAATATTCACAAATTGATGGTGACAGAGTGAAAACACCGCCAACAGCCTGCACGGAACAATTAAAGAAGAAAACTCATAATAACCCGGAGTTTGCCCCTTTCTGCCAACAACAACTGAAACGGCTGCCTGAGTTTGTTAAGGAGTCAATCTGCAGTCCGGCGACGTTCCACTGATAGAAGCCGTGTCAGCTTTACAAAGAACAAACCAGAAAAAGCCCCGAAAATCGGGGCTTTTTGCTGTCTGATGCTAAAACCTTTATGCAGATTGCAATGGTTCAGAGCGCCATTATTTCGGGCAACAGTTCAGAGCACTATTATTCAGAGCACGATGGGAGCCAGTACGAAACCGAACGCCACACACAATGAAATACACAGCGTTCCCGGAAGAAAGAACGGATGGTTAAACACCAGTTTGCCGATGCGTGTTGAACCCGTTTCGTCCATCTCGACAGCGGCCAGCAGGGTTGGGTAAGTCGGCAATACGAACAAAGCGGAGACCGCAGCAAACGAAGCAATAGCCGTGACCGGATCAACCAGCGCCAGTGCCGCAGGCATCAGGGCCCGGGTTGTTGCCGCCTGGGAGTACAGCAGCATGGAAGCAAAGAACAGGGTAACTGCCAGCAACCATGGATAACTGACCAGAATATCGCCCGCCATTGACTGAATGCCTTCGATATGGGCGCCGACAAAGGTATTACCCAGCCAGGCAACCCCCAGAACACACATCGCAGCACTCATCCCTGACTTGAACGTCTGGGCATTAATAATGTCATTGGTGTTGATCTTGCAGAGTATGACAATCATGCTGGCGGCCAGCATCATAAACAGCATAATGGCAGAGTCACGGGGCAAGACCGGATCTTCAATCAAGCCCACCGTAGGACTGATGGCCGTTGCATAAATCACCACCGCTAAAATGCTCAGCGCAAAAATCAGAACCGAAAGACCAGCCGTGGTTTTTGGCGTTTCCCGCTCATCGCGTTTGCGCTTTTTAATCAATCCGGCAGCCATGCGCTCCTGATAAATGCCGTCTTTCTCCAGATCGAGACCCAGAAAGTTACAGACACAGGCTGTCAGAATCACAGCCAGAAAAGAGGTGGGAATGGAGATGGCCAGCAGATCCAGATAGCCGACATCGTAGGGTTCCAGAAAATCACTGAATACCACCACAGCCGCAGACACCGGAGAAGCCGTAATCGCCACCTGGGAAGCAATAACAGCAATACTGAGAGGGCGTGACGGACGCACTCCGTTTTCTTTCGCCACTTCCGCAATAACCGGCAGGGTTGAGAAAGCCGTATGCCCTGTGCCCGCCAGAAGCGTCATAAAATAAGTGACCGTCGGCGCCAGAATGGTAATGTACCTGGGTTTACTGCGCAGAATCATCTCCGCTTTCTTGACCAGCCAGTCCAGTCCACCCGCCACCTGCATGGACGCCACCGCACCGATGACCGTCATAATAATAAGGATTACATCAACGGGAATGGCTCCGGGTTCAAGACCCAAACCAAGCGTGAGAATCAGGACACCAATCGCACCGGCAAAACCAACACCAATACTTCCAAGCCGTGACCCCAGAAAAATGCAGGCAAGCACGACAACCAACTGAACCCAGACCATACACAACTCCCATAACAGCAATGCGAATGATGACCAACTGATACCAATCCCAGATTCTGCTGATCAATAAATGTTCAGATTTGCTAGATGAGTATAAAGCATGTCTGTGGGCATTCAGGTTTTAGGCACTCTTTAATTGTGTTTTTTCATACAGGCTGGCGACGCGGTGACAATCACTCCCTGCCGGGTAATGTTTTCCAGCATTTCACCATAGTGCCGCTGCATATCATCGGTGATTTGATCCACTAACGCCTGCCTGTCCAGTCCTGACTCTTCCAGTTCCTGCCCCAGAGGTGTGCCATCAATCCGGCTTTCAACGGCATGCCGGCATAACTGCGGCGAGCAGCTATGTCGCTCTACTGAAATATCGATGCGACAGAAGCCAGCCTTTTCAAGGCGAGCCTTCATCCCGTCCAGACTACTCCAGCTGTAGGGCATACCCTGAAAACGGGGCTTAAAGTCCGGCGCATGCCTGCTCAACAAGTCATAAAAGAATCGATTCAGGGGATGGTGTTCCGCCGAATCCCAGACGGAAAACAGCAGGTGCCCCTGCGGAGTCAGCACCCGGGCTATTTCGCCCAATGCCTGGTCAGGTTCCTGAAAATACATCATGCCAAACTGGCAGATGACCACATCAAAGTGCTCACTGTCATAAGGCAGATGGCAGGCATCGGCCACTTCTATTTGCAGTGCGCGATCCTGAAAACGTTGCCGTGCCAGCAGTAGTATGTCGTTCGAAATATCGGTAAGCGTGTAATCCACCCCTTTGCCCAGCTGTTGCAAAACACACTCACTGGCAGCCCCGGTGCCTGCAGCCACTTCAAGAACCTTTTGAGGGCTCAATGCCGCAACACGCTGCCCCAGTGACTGGGCAAAGTTCCTGATATTGGCGGGAAATACATAGCGATCATAAACATCGGGAATTCCCCCGGAGAACGACAGTGGTACAGTCATACCAGAATCTCGTCATTTTATTCAGGGCATAATCGTAGTGACGGACTCAGGATTTTGTCAAAAGCAGTACTGAGGAGCCGCCTTAAGAGTCTTGCTGCCTCTGGAGATACTCCTGAAAAAACTCATCCAGCACTTGTCGTATAAAGCGGCCAATCGCGGCATAACCTGCAATATCCAGGTTCGCCAGCGATACACGCACCGCCGGAGCCCTTACATCAAAACCGGCAGCGGGCAACAGCACAATGCCGGTTTCGTCTGCCAGCCGGAACAGGAATTCAGCACAACTATGGCGCCCCACAAACCAGTCGGCAAACGCCTGTCCATGCAAGCCACAGGCTAACAGTTCAAGATCCAGCAGTGTGTAATAACCCACTACATCGTCTGCCAAAGGCTGTGGCAGCCCTATATTCTGATACAGCGTCTGATAACGGGACCGAATCAGACGTTTGGCACCACGCTGGTAGTGACGTTCACTGTCAATCAGGCTGCTCAGTGCAAACAGCGTCATTTGCAACTGTTGTGGTGATGAAAGCCCCGCACTATGGTGCAAAGCTACCGAGCGACTGTCCGCCACCAGCCGTTCAAGAAACGACAGTTGTTGCGGATCGTCCGTAATAGAAGCGTAGCGGGCATTAACATCACCAGCGACCCCACTGTCGCTTCGTTCCTTCAACAGCTGGTCAAAAGCCGAATCGTTATGCAGTGCAATGATCCCCAGCCGCCAGCCGGTTGCGCCAAAGAATTTGGAAAAAGAGTAAACGCACAGCGTGTTATGGGGGCAGGTGGCAAACAGTGACACGAAATCATCGGCAAAAGTGGCATACACATCATCGGTCACCACCATAAGGTCCTTTCGTTGCGTCTGAATCAAATGCGTCAAAGCCTGAAGTGATGACTGACTTAATACCACAGAAGGCGGATTACTGGGATTGACCAGACAAAGTAGCTTAATGCCCGGATCATGCAGCTTACGGATTTCATCGTGCGACAGCTGCCAGTTATTGTGCTCATCCGCTTCCAGCTCCGCAATCTCCAGTTGATAGTCAGCGAGTTCGGGAATTTCCAGATAAGGAGTAAAGATGGGTGTCATCAGCGCCACCTTGTCACCGGCAGACAACAGCCTGTTGGCATGCAGCGATGCAAAAATATAACTCATGGCTGCGGTGCCACCTTCGGTGGCAAACAAATGAAAATGGTCGTCTGTGATAAATCCGCTGAACAACTCCTGCCGCAGGTAAGCTTTTACTACCGGTTCAAGGCATTGCAACATGGACATAGGTTGCGGGTAGTAACAGCCAAGAGAGGCATTCACCATTTCCGCCAGCAATTGATCCGGTGGAATGCCCAGCTGGTCTTTGACCAGCGACAGCGCCGCCTGAATAAATCGCATACCGTCGGCATCTTCATGATTGTGCCGGAACACATCAAAACGCTGCAGCAGGCCATCGGTTTCGGGCAGGCCGCCAAAACCACTGTTCAGATAGGAATAGGATCGTTCCGCTTCCTGCAGGGCAAATTCGCCCAGCTGTAAAAAGGCTCGTCTGGGCGCGGTTGCAAGAAAATTAGGGTTGCCCCGCCCGGCATTCAGCATCATACGGTCAGCATGGGAGGAGGCTATGTCCAGCAGTTGGTCTTTGAATTCAAAGGGGCTGATTGTTGGGCTGATTGTTGGGGTGGTTTCCGGGGTGGTGGCTGGGGTAACTGTTGGGCTGTCATAGTCGTTTAAAGCAGTCATCCTGAAGAACCGGGTAGCTCAGAACTTCTGAAAACATAGTTCATCTCTGAAATTGTTGTTATAAAATTCACTTACCGGAAAAAAATTCAGGGTCATCCGTCCGACGAATCTGATTGCGAGTCACTATCATCATCGATCAATGCATGCATCTCAGCCAACCATCCCTGTTCTTCCGCTTGTTCTGCTGACACCTCTGGAGCAGCCGTTAAAGGGGCAATCGCTTCCAGTGAAAGGAAGGCTGCCTGTGTTGTGCTTTTATACCAATTCCACTTTCTAAACATGAATTGGTATTACTTATTGTTTCCAGCGTTTGACATTGGGATCATCGAGATTGAACCGGTATTTCCGCTTCAGGTTCCACTTCTGCATTTCCCGACCAACGTGGCTTCTCAGGGTGCGGGTAAAATGTTCAAACTTGCTGGTGCCGCCGGTAGAGTTGTGCCATTCCTCCGGAATCCATAAAGAGCCAACTGCTTTTAGCCATCTCTCCAATGTAGACACAAACCCATGCTGCGGCTAACGCCGCAGAATCGCAGCAAGCTGCGAGGAATCAGACCCTGGGCTTCGCATTGAGCGTGACAAGTTCCAAGGTTATCTGAAACAGATGTTCTCAATCGGGATAGGGTGGAGCCTCGCGGCTCCACTCCTCCCACAACACCCAGCGTACGGGTCCGTACTGGGCGTTTCGGTTAGTTAAGCGTCTACCATCAGCACAAACATGACAATGGAAGGGTCAGTGATACAAGACATATGACTCACACCACCCGCCGGGCTTTTGTAATCCTGTAATGCCGATATAGTCTCAGCTCTTATGACCTTGCAGCTTTCGGTTCCGCCGTCACCGCTTGGCATGAGCACCAGTGTTTGCTGGCCTTTGTCTGCGTCCGATATATCGAGAAACAGAAACTAATCACCGCTCTAACCGTTCAGGCCTTCACTGACTTCGCCAGCTACTATGCCGTCTGCTGACTTCTGTATGGCGATCAGGACATCTTACGATGACCTCAGTCTGAAATATCAGACACCACACAGACCTCCCGAGGTAAGTTACACCGCCTTCCCTGCACAACTGCCGGATTTACTGTCCGAGTGTCCGGATGAGTATGGGACTTCGTCATCACATGCTGACTCGTCCTCACGCAGACAGCCTCATATCCAATTTCTATTCGTCAGCTCGCAGTTTTGCTCCACACTGCCTTCAGTCTGCACCTCGCGATACAAACCTTGTGCTTCGCTAGCCCTTCGCCCTCATCTGGCTGGGCAGGGGACTTTCACCCCCAAGCTGTGCAACATGCTCGGCACACATGCAGACAGCCCCGGTCTTATGAGGGTGTCTTAAAAGCCAAAATTTAAACCCAGTGAAGCACTTTTCTCTGCAAAGAATGACGCTTCACTGGACCTCTTTCCCAGCTGCCCCATTTTCTGTCAAATGGCCGATACCGCTCAAAGTACAACCAGAGAATCCTGTTGTACCTGAAAATAGCTTGAAAACTGGCTTTTACAGCCCGGCTCAGGTTATAGGCCAGCAGGTGTAAGCCAAACTCCAGTTTAACTTTCTCCAACCCCTTGCGACGAAAACGGTTTAACCCCTGTATATCCCGTAAATAGGCAAAGACAGGCTCAACCATCGCCTTTCTTTTGCTGAAAGACTTTTTAGCTTTCGGGTGCTGCATAACCTGCCTCAGTGCATCCTTGGCATCATCCATCGCATAGCGTTTTATGCGGCGCCCTTTCTTATTGGTCGTACACTGATCTTTGAGAGGACAACCTTCACACGGTCCATTGCCATATATCTTTTGCTCTTTTGTGCGAATGCTTCCCTTTATCTGCCCGATGAGAACCAGCTCTTTTCCTGCAGGGCAACGATAAACGTCATTAGTCTCATCATAATAAAAATGTCCCTTCTGGAACTTTTTGGATTCTTTGGGCTTGCCTGGCTCTTTACCCTCAGGGCATAGCAGGCTGATGTCGCGTTCCAGACTGGTTGAAATGACTTCATCATTGAAGTAACCAGCATCCAGAAGCATTTCATCTACTGGTTTGCCCGTGATCTGCATTGACTGATCAAGCATTGGACTTACGACAGTTGTTTCATTGGTGGGATCAACAGCCTGAGCCAGTACCACCCGCTTGTTATTGGCTAACACGGATGGTTTGTAACCCGTTGTATAACCTCGCCCCCGTTTCATCTTTTGAACAACGGCTTCAGGCTCTGTAGGGCTAACGACAGCACTTCCTGATTTACCATTCTTTTTTCGCTTCTCGTTGCGTTCAATAACTGCTTCGAGAGTACTGCTGGCCATCTCCAGTTTCTTTTTGTTTTCAGGACAGTCTGGATGGTTGTCAGCTTGCTTTTGTGCTGTTTCATGAGCCTGTTGTGCAGCCTCCTGCTTCATCAGGTTGTAGCTTGAGCAGGCGGCTTCTATGACCGTTCCATCACCAGCCAGACAGCTACCATCAGAGTTCGTCTTTTTGAGGACGGCTCGTGTCAGGCTTTCAAAAAATGCACCGGCCATGGACTTGCTATGCATATTGATGAAGCGACCAATAATGGCGTGGTCTGGAAAAATCCCACCGGTAACCCACATACAGCCAAGATCAACACGGGCTAGTCGCTCCAGAGTTCTCAGCGAGGTAATGCCCTGCATAATGCCATAGAGAATCAAACCCATCATGTTACGGGGTGAATAAGGAGGGCGACCTTCTGAGGCATACCTTTGCTCAAAATCAGACCAGTCTTGCTCATCAAGAAGGGATGCAACAGTAAAAGGTGTTTTCTGACCAGTTAGCTCAAGGTGTTCTTTCAAGTTAGAGTTGCCAAGGGTGATGGCGTTGGGGTTCGGAGCAACAAAACGTCGTTTGTCTGTTTTGTTGCCTGATCCTTTGGGCTTATCGTGTTTTTTGTGATCCGGACTACTGGCTGCACCTGAAAAAATATCGAGCTGTGGAGCTGTATTAATCTTGATTTGCGGTCTTGTTGTCATACTGAAGCCGGTAAAGCTACTTTATATCCAGATTACCGGCTTGTAGTGGGTTTTGCGACACCCTCTTATGGCCGGGGCTGCTGGTATCAAAAAACGCGTTCTCTTTGTTGAGAAAGTTGTTGGCTATTGTTCAGTGGTCACGCTCTCCAGTTCGGCAAAAACAAACAGCTCCAGTTCTTTTTCACCGTCTTTATCGCCAGTTCCTTCCCAGTATCTTCTGAATACACCCATACTGGCCCCCTCATTGAAGAAACCTTTTATCTCGGTTCCGGCCGCATCGTCCAGTGTCAGAGTGGCGAAGCCATTCTCTTCCAGATTGATAGTCACTGCTTTATTCACTTGGCCTTCAGATTGATTTAGCTTATACCCGCCATCCTGATGTCCTGTATTGATTCTCTCCAGGTACTCCGTACCTTCAAGAGACCCGTCCGTTGATGAAGTCATAGTTAACAGGGTGTCATAACCCACTCTGAAAATGGCAAATTCATCAGCACCATGGCTCACACCTACGGTCATCAAACGATAGGTCTTGCCAGATAATTCGGGTTTGGTTTCGGGCAGTTTCAGTGCAATACCATAGCCGATTGAAGCAAAAGGTATATTGTCTTCAACATCAACAGCAGCAAATATGCGGCTCACCAGCACATCAAGCTCATCGTTAACATTGGCAGAAGCAACAAATTCAACACCTGGTATAGGATCAATACCTGCCACAAAATCAATACGTCCAGCTTCATTTGATAATTCAAAATCCATACTGATGGGGTTCTCATCATTGGACTGGGTTTTGGTCAGTACTCCCATCTCGTCACGCTGAATCGAAATGGAGTCAATATTGTCCTCCACAATCACGTTACTGCCATCAAGGTTTATTGTTGAAACGACCATATCAATCTCGGTCAGGTGATCGGAATCGACATAGACGTTATAAGAAACAGCACCAAACGCCCCTTGTAAATCAGCGAATGCCAGAGTGTCGGGTTTTTTCATATTGATGCCAATACCCCGGAAAATTTCCACACCGTGCTCATCATCCGGGTCGAGTGTTGGCAAACCATCCACGTCAGTTATACCGTAGCGCACCACGGCATCTTCCAGCCGCTCAACCAGTATATTTTTATCTTTGACTTTCTGGGTCAAATACTGGAAAGCCGGCATCCTGAAGCAAACTTGTTTGTCTTCCTCTTCTTCACACCATTCCTCAAACGATGCGTTGTAAGCCAGAGTACCTTCACCGTCAATATCACCCTCAATACTGCCAGTCTCATTGGATATATTTATTTCTGTATGCAGTCTTTGCGGTGCCTCGGCATAATGAATAGCTCTGCTTTCATCTCCCGACATCTGTCGCTCGACCGCACCATGATCTCTGGGAACAAAAATCATACTCTCGTGGGAAAGGCTCATTTCAAGAGAGCCTTCCCAAAGGTGCCCTTCATGGAGACCTACTGTGAATTGGGACAAATGATACTCGCCGGAAATCATGCTGCTGTCACCCTGAGTGATGATCGGAATCCGTTCATCCACATAGGGTCCGACCCGTTCATCAAGTTGCTCAAGCATAGAAGACAAATCGGCGGTTTCCGTCAGATCAAATGCCTCAATTTGGCCCCGGAGTCGCACAACACTTCCGGGCTGAATGGTGGCAAGGTCAACGTCTTCGTTAGCAATAAACCGTTGCAGAACAAACTCTGACACCGGGTTAATATTGACCGCCTCTTCAAGCACCTGAGCTCTCAGGTCGTCGCCGAGCAATCTATCGTCAACGCTTGTAACCCTGACAATGAGGTCACCGGATAAATTCACACCGGTTGGTAGCACCAGGGAATAGTTACCATTGAGTCCTGTTGTCGTGCTGGCAAGAACACCACCGACCTGCTCTCCGTTATTATCTATTCGAATCAGTTCTACAAAGGCCCCCACAACGGGTTCCATACCAGTAATAGTCGCTACTGCTTTGGGTACTAACCCTTCTATAAGCCAATCTAACAAACCTGGTTGAACCAAACTGGCCAAGCCACCATCGCCACCCGGTACTTCAACCATTCCTGAAACCCTTATTTCAGGCTGTAACGAATCTTCAACCGCATCATTCGAACTGCTGGAACTGCCACACCCGGCCACCAGCCCCAACACTATTGCCATAAGCAATAGTTTCATCTCTCTGAAAAGTAACATCGCTTCCCCCTCCAGTTGACAAGACTTCCCAGCTTGCCAACTAAGTGTACGATGTCGTATATTTCGGTCATCTACCATTTGGTAGATAGCGATTACAAAAAATATTGATAGGCGAAATTCAACGCCTGTATAGCGAACAGTTGAGCCAGTACGGATAACAATAATCATGCCGTGTCAGCGTTCCAGTGTTATACAGCTTATCTACTCCACCATTGAACACCCTGCCAACTGGCACGGGGTGCTGTCAGCCCTTTGTGTGATGACCGGCTCGGTAAAAGCAAAAATGGCGATTGAAGGCAGTCTGAACCAGACACCGGTTTACCATACGTCCCAATCCTTTCATCCTGATCGTACCAAACGGGCTACTTATTCTTCCGCCGGTGAAGAAGTCATCCGGGGGTTCAGTACATCACTTCAGGCTTATGATATTGATATCTCGTTGCAGTTACACTCTCCGCAAACAGACACACTGTGCAGTCATCAGTGCGCCGATCAGATGTCCTGCCTGGAAACCCACTTCAGGCAAGCGTGCCAGATGAATCTGGAAAGTCTTGAGGTCAGATTAAAAAGACCCGGTTATGACGATTTGTTGCATTACATCAGGGGAGCAGTGGTATTACTGGACAACAAGAGTCGTGTTATCCATTTGAATTCCGTGATGGAAAGCCTGATCGAACAAACCCAGCTGTTGCAGATGGAGCCAGACCAGACTCTGAGATTTTCCTGCCATGAGCAGCGCAGGCAGTATTCCGGAGCATTATCACTCTGTATTCAGCAGAAGAATAGTCCAGCACATCAAACGCCGTATTACTATATCCAGCACAAACACATTCATTACAAAGTGTCTTTGCACCATGACCGTGATCTGATGCAGTCAACCCTGATCAACCCTTCTTATGGTCATCACTTTCTGGTCATACAGCCCTGCGCCACCAGTAAAAGCATTGACCCGAATGATATTATTCAACTGTTCCCGATGACACTGGCAGAAGCGGATGTCTGCAGCAAAATCTGCAGTGGCTTGTCAACAGAGGAAATCAGCCAGTTAAGGCAAACCAGTCTGGGCACCACTCGCCAGCAAATTAAAGCCTGTCTGACAAAAACGCACTCTTTTGATAAAGCGGGCATGACCAGCAAGATTCTTCGGTCGCTATTGCTGAATTGATACCTGCCCAGCCGTTATGAGCAAGTCATTTGAGTACAATAGATAATACATAAGGTAATGGTACTGACTTAAGCCTCCTTGAAAACAAAGAGCTGTAGGTTGGGACGAGCGGAACGCGACTCCCAACACGGTGACTATCGTCAGGTTACGAAACCGAAACAGCTATCAAGACTGTACCTGTCAAAATACTCAGTGTGTTGGGAGTCACTTCGTTCGTCCCAACCTACCGTCCGAGTTTATTTTAATGGTGTGGGTCACTATTCCGAGGGCTTTATCCTTAAGCCAGTGCCATTAGCCAGCAGGGCATAATGGTGTTGCAACTGGTATAAAAAATGCCGGAAGCTTCTCAGCCCCCGGCATTTTTTATACATCGTCTGTCGTCAGACTAATGGCTTAACCGCCAAAGTCGTCCAGCAGGATGTTTTCAGGCTCAACGCCCTGATCTTCCAGCATCTTGATCACTGCCTGGTTCATCATGGGTGGTCCACACATGTAGAATTCGCAGTCTTCAGGTGCTTCATGCTTAGCCAGATAGTTGTCCAGCAGTACCTGATGGATAAAGCCGGTGTAACCTTTCCAGTTATCTTCCGGCAGAGGATCAGACAACGCCAGATGCCAGGTGAAGTTTTCGTTTTCTTCCGCCAGCTTGTCGAACTCTTCTACGTAGAACGCTTCACGCAGGGAGCGCGCACCGTACCAGAAGGAGATCTTACGCTTGGAAGACAGACGCTTCAGCTGGTCGAAGATGTGGGAACGCATTGGCGCCATACCCGCACCACCACCAACGAATACCATTTCGTTGTCGGTTTCTTTCGCGAAGAACTCACCGAATGGTCCGTATACGGTCATCTTGTCGCCTGGCTTCAGGTTAAAGACGTAAGATGACATCTTGCCTGGTGGCAGGTGATCCTGACCCGGAGGTGGGGAAGCGATACGAATGTTGAACTTCAACAGACCTTTCTCCTGCGGATAGTTCGCCATGGAGTAAGCACGGATAGTGGTTTCGTCTACCTTGGAAGTGTATTTCCACTGGTCAAACTTGTCCCAGTCACCACGGTACTCTTCCTCGATCTCGAAGTTCTTGTAGTGAACTTCGTGCGGAGGACATTCCAGCTGAACGTAACCACCGGCACGGAAGTTAACGTCTTCGCCTTCTGGCAGTTTCAGAACCAGTTCTTTGATGAAGGTTGCCTGGTTATCGTTGGAAACAACTTCGCATTCCCATTTCTTAACACCAAACAGCTCTTCTTCAACTTCGATCTTCATGTCCTGCTTTACAGCCACCTGACACGCCAGACGCCAGCCTTCTTTCTCTTCACGCTTGGTAAAGTGAGCGCGTTCGGTCGGCAGCATTTCACCGCCACCGTCCAGCACTTTACAGGTACACTGCGCACAGGTACCACCACCGCCACAGGCGGAAGGCAGGAATACGCCGGAACCGGCCAGAGTGGTCAGCAGTTTGCCACCGGCAGGGGTGGTCACCGCCTTTTCCGGATCTTCGTTGATGTCGATGGTGACATCACCGGTGCTGACCAGCTTGGAGCGAGCGGCCAGAATTACCGCTACGAGCGTCAGCACGATCACGGTAAAAATGGCGACGCCATAAATAATGTTCAAATCCATAACTTACGCGATCCTCTTACAGCTGAATGCCAGAGAAGGACAGGAAGCCCAGAGACATCAGACCTACAGTGATGAAGGTGATGCCCAGACCACGCAGACCCGCAGGCACGTCGCTGTACTTCAGCTTTTCGCGGATACCTGCCAGCGCAGCAATTGCCAGCGCCCAGCCCACACCAGAACCCAGACCGAATACGACAGACTCGGCCAGATTGTACTCACGCTGTACCATGAACAGGGAAGCACCCATGATCGCGCAGTTTACGGTGATCAGCGGCAGGAACACACCCAGAGCGTTGTACAGAGCCGGTACGTACTTATCCAGGAACATTTCCAGGATCTGTACCAGAGCCGCGATAACACCGATGTAGGTGATCAGGCCCAGGAAGCTCAGGTCAACGCCTGCTACCAGCGCGCCTTCACGCAGCACGTTCTGATAGATCAGGTTGTTAATCGGTACCGTAATGGTCAGTACAGCGATTACCGCTACACCCAGACCCAGGGAAGTCTTAACCTGCTTGGACACCGCCAGGAAGGTACACATACCCAGGAAGAAAGCCAGCGCCATGTTTTCCACGAACACTGCTTTCACAAAAAGTGAGATGAAATGTTCCATGGTTTAGTGCGCCTCACTGAATTGAGTGTTTGGAGCCATCTTGAACTCTGGCTCTTCAACCTGCTTAACATCGTAAACACGAATCGCCCAGATCAGCAGACCGATCAGGAAGAACGCGCTGGGAGCCAGCAACATCAGACCGTTTGGTACGTACCAGCCACCGTTGTTCACAGTTTGCAGGATTTCAACACCAAACAGGTTACCCGCGCCGAACAGCTCACGGAAGAATGCAACCACCAGCAGAACCGCACCGTAACCCAGACCGTTACCGAAGCCGTCCAGAGCGGACATTTTCGGACCGTTCTTCATGGCGAAGGCTTCCGCACGACCCATAACGATACAGTTGGTGATGATCAGACCTACGAATACGGACAGCTGCTTGGAGATGTCGTAAGCGTAAGCTTTCAGTACCTGGTCAACCACGATAACCAGAGAAGCGATTACGGTCATCTGACAGATGATTCGAATGCTGTTAGGAATCTGGTTACGAATCAGGGATACCAGAAGGTTGGAACAGGTACATACACCGATTACGGCCAGAGCCATAACAAGGCTGACCTGCATGCTGGTGGTCACCGCCAACGCAGAACAGATACCAAGGATCTGCAGCGTTACCGGGTTATTTTTTACGACCGGGTCCAGCAGGATATCTTTAGTCTTCTCAGACATTACGCATCCCCCGCTTTCAGGTTAGTCAGGAATGGTTTGAAGCCCTGGTCACCCATCCAGAACTGGATCAGGTTGGACACACCATTCGCCGTCAGGGTAGCACCTGCCAGACCATCGATCTGCTCAGACGCCTTCGGGTTGGAAGGATCTACAGCGCCTTTGATCACGTGCAGCGCAACGTTACCTTTAGCATCGTATACCTTCTTGCCTGGCCAGCGACCTTTCCAGATCGGGTTGTCAACTTCACCACCCAGACCCGGAGTTTCCGCCTGGTCGTAGAAACCAAAACCTACGACAGTGTCCAGATCTTTGATATCCAGAGCCAGGAAGCCGTACATGGTGGACCACAGACCGTAGCCGTGTACAGGCAGCATGATGCTTTCTGTTTTACCGTCTTTTTCAATCAGGTAAACCTTGGCAACATTTTCCAGACGGTTGATGCTGGCAATGTCTTCAGCACCGGTCAGGGAACGGGAAGTAGCCGGATTCTTGGCTTCTTCACGCTGATCAAACTCGGCGATCTTCTCAGGAGAAGCATCAACAAACTTGCCGGTTTTCAGATCCACCAGACGTGGCTCAACGTTTTTGTACAGCTTTTCGATTTCATCCGCGCTCAGGGACTTGGCGTTACCTGCCAGACCGGAGATACTCAGGATGTTTTTCTGTACGTCCAGAACCACGTTCTGATCCTGAATTGGCTTCAGGGAAACCGCTGCAAAAGACACCACGACAGAGCATGCCAGAGACAAAAGAACTGTTACCAACAACGTCTTTTTGGTTGAGTCATTACTCGCTTTGTTAGACATGAGCGCGAACCTCCCTACGCTTGATGTTGGCTTCAACCACAAAGTGGTCAATCAGCGGCGCAAACAGGTTGGCGAACAGGATAGCCAGCATCATACCTTCCGGGTAAGCCGGGTTAACGGTACGAATCAGGATCACCATGACACCGATCAGGGCACCGTAGTACCAGCGGCCAGTGTTGGTCATGGACGCGGATACCGGGTCGGTGGTCATAAACACCAGACCAAAGGCAAAGCCACCCAGAACCATGTGCCAGTACCAGGGCAGGGCAAACATGGCGTTGGTGTCGGAACCAATCAGGTTGAACAGGGTTGCCGTGGCAATCATGCCCAGCATGGTACCTGCCATGATGCGCCAGTTGGCAATGCCGGTGAACAGCAGAACCGCACCACCAATGAAGATCGCCAGAGTAGAGGTTTCACCCATGGAACCCTGCATGGTACCAATGAACGCCTGAGTCCAGGTCATCATGTGAGACAGTGCTTCCACACCACCCTGCTGGGCAACGCTCAGTGCAGTTGCACCGGAGAAACCGTCAACAGCGGTCCACACCAGGTCACCGGAAATCTGCGCCGGGTAAGCAAAGAACAGGAACGCACGACCGGTCAGGGCCGGGTTCAGGAAGTTCTTGCCGGTACCACCGAAGACTTCTTTACCGATCACCACACCGAAGGAGATACCCAGGGCGACCTGCCACAGAGGAATCGTTGGCGGCACGATCAGGGCAAACAGGATCGAGGTAACAAAGAAACCTTCGTTCACTTCGTGCTTACGGGTGATCGCAAACAGGATTTCCCAGAATACACCGGCAGCAAAGGTCACGATGTAAACCGGCAGGAAGTACGCCGCACCGTAGACCATGTTATCCCACAGGCTTGCAGGGTTATGACCCGCCAGCAGGTTGATGATCCAGCCGTGCCAGTCAGAAGGTGCAGCCAGACCGCCAGCAATGGCAGTGTTGGCCTGGTAACCGATGTTCCACATGCCAAAGAACATGGCCGGGAACGCACAGAACCAGACGATACCCATCATACGCTTCAGGTCAACCGCGTCGCGTACGTGAGAGGTGTTGTGGGTTTTGTTTGGAACGGAGTAGAACAGAGAGTCCGCCGCTTCAAACAGAGCGTAAAACTTCTCGTACTTACCACCTTTAGTAAAGTGGGGTTCGAGAGAGCCAAGGATTTTTCTAAGTGCCATGACTGATCAGCCCTCCACTTCAATACGAGTCAGGTTGTCACGCAGGATCGGACCGTACTCGTATTTGCCCGCGCACACATAAGAGCACAGGGACAAATCTTCTTCGTCCATCTCCAGCACGCCCAGTTTCTGCGCCTGCTCAGTGTCGCCTACCACAATGGCACGCAGCAGCTGAGTCGCCAGAACGTCCAGAGGCATCACTTTTTCGTACTGACCGACGGGTACCATGGCACGCTCGCCACCGTTAGTGGTCGTCGTGAAGTCCAGTTTCTTTCGACCAAGCAGCACTTTCAGAACAGAGTGACGCTTGACGGTCGGGTTAGCCCACCCCAGGAACAGACGCTCATCGCTGTTTTCCAGAACGGACAGCTGGTTGTGGTAACGACCCAGAAACGCGAACGCGCCTTCAGCCGTACGGCCACCGAATACGGAACCGGAAATCACACGGTTGGTACCGGCTTTCATTTCGCCAGCGGTCAGCTCGTCGGTGTTAGCGCCCAGACGGGTGCGAACCAGACGTGGCTTTTCAACCTGGGGACCGGCCAGAGCAACAACACGGTCAGTGAACAGTTTACCGGTGGTAAACAGTTTGCCGACAGCAATCACGTCCTGGTAGTTAATGGTCCATACGGTTTTGGCGGTACTGACAGGATCCAGGAAATGGATGTGAGTACCCGCCAGACCGGCAGGGTGAGGACCGTCAAACTCTTCAGCTGTAGCAATGCCCGCCGGGATACGTGCGCCCGGAGCTTTGCACAGGAAGATTTTGCCGCCACTCAGTTTGCCCAGAACGGTAATACCGGTTTCGAACGCTTCCTTATGTTCAGCAATCACCACTTCCGGATTGGCTGCCAGAGGATGAGTGTCGATAGCGGTCACAAAAACGGAGTTCGGACGGGAACCCAGCTCGGGTACTTTGCTGAACGGACGGGTACGCAGAGCAGTCCACAGACCGGACTCGTTCAGGTTCTCCTGAACCTGCTCGGCGGTCAGACCAGCCAGCTCTTCAGTTTTGTAGGCAGTAAAGGTTTCTTCTTCGTTACCATCGATATCGATCATAACGGACTGAAGAACACGCTTTTCACCACGGTTCACAGCAGCAACGGTGCCACTGGCAGGAGCGGTGTAACGCACCCCCGGTGTTTTTTTGTCGGTAAAGAGCAGTTGCCCTTTTTTAACTCGATCTCCAGCAGAGATCGCCATGGTAGGCTTCATGCCTACGTAGTCAGAACCGATCACAGCGACGGAGCGTACAGCCCGGCCTTCTGTAATGGTCTGTTCAGGCGATCCTGAAATCGGGAGATCCAGCCCCTGTTTGATTTTGATCATACCTTTCGCCTAATCAATCAATTTTCAGGTCAGGAATAACCCGCCTCTCCGATGAACGACAAATGACCACCAATCCTCGCTTGAACAACACCTGTTTCAGCAGCACTTGTCTGAACAACACCTGCTTGAACACGCATTTTGATCATAGCCCTGATCAGTACGCAAAAAAGACCCTGCCCTCTGACAGTCAGGGGAGGAGTCTTGCTTCACGTTGTCAGGATCCATCGACACTTCTTGTTCACACCTTGTTCAGTTCAGCTTTTGTTGCGCCAGTGCTGCAGTGGCTCTGGTACTGAAACCCGCCTGCATGCTTCGTGCTGATAAGCACCGAATCATGCCTTACTATCGTTCCAAAAGGATGCTAAAAAAGGGGTTCAAAAAAATCTGTCTCTCATCCCTGCTTGTCTTTTATCAATTCACCACGGAAAAATGGTCGCGCAATTATAAAGAGACTGGGAGAGAGTTTCCATACTCCCCTTGCCTCTGATTGACATATTATTTACTTGTCATTTTAACTTTTCAGGAAAAATACACAGCCCGACTACGCCTAACGCCTAAAGTGTGTATAAAAAACTGCCACTCGTAAACCTTCTGCGCCATAATTAGCAACCATAACGATTCTTGTCCGGGAGACCGCTTCACAACAATAAGAAAAGTGTGCACAGATATTGCTTGATTCCTGTCAGTCTCTTTTCATCCTTTCGCCTATATAATGCTCCCCCCCCTCTCTTATGACATGACAACATCAGAACGACCCATGCTACTGAAACTGTTTTTAACTTTTTTTAGACT
This sequence comes from Endozoicomonas montiporae CL-33, assembly GCF_001583435.1. NCBI lineage: Bacteria > Pseudomonadati > Pseudomonadota > Gammaproteobacteria > Oceanospirillales > Endozoicomonadaceae > Endozoicomonas > Endozoicomonas montiporae. The sequence continues at coordinate 3,290,242 of NZ_CP013251.1, forward strand.
GGGCGCAGTCACCTTTGGAGGTGGTTACGCCATGATGGCTCTGCTGGAGCAGGAGCTTGTTGAAAAAAACGACTGGATGAGCGGCGACGAATTGCTGGAGATCACGGCTATCGCCCAGATTACTCCGGGCACTATTGCCATTAATGCCGCCACCTTTGTTGGACGACGCATGGCAGGTATTCCCGGAGCCGTTACCGCCTCGACCGCCGTTGTGCTGCCACCGCTGATAATCGTTGGCTTTCTTGCCAGTTACCTGCCCGTCTGGCTGGCTCAGCCCTGGCTGCAAGGTGCATTTCTGGGAATGCGCTATGCCGTCGCCGCCCTTATCTTCCACGCTGCCGTTAAAATGCTTTGCTCAAACGTCACCACCACTCTCGGGCGCGCCCTGTTTGCCGCCGCTTTTGCTGCTCTCCTGTTCACTCCGGTACATCCATTGCTGATGATACTGGCCGGAGGTGCTGCAGGCATCGGTTTATACGTTGGCAACGCCCTTCCGGGTCAGAATAAAGTGGTAAAAGGGAGTCAGTAAGTGATGGTCTTTATTAATCTGTTTTTTGCTTTCTTTCGAATAGGGCTGTTCAGTTTTGGTGGTGGCCTTGCCATGATTCCCATGTACCTGACAGAAGTCGAGAAGCATGGCTGGATGACCCAAAGTGAATTCATGGACATTGTTGCCGTCTCGCAAATGACACCCGGACCGATAGCGGTGAACATGGCGAGCTATGTCGGCAGTGGTGCAGCAGGCTGGCCGGGTGCGATTGTTGCCACTACTGCCCTGGCACTGCCATCGGTTCTGGTCATACTGGCTTTAACCACGGTATTGAATCGCCTTAAGAACAATCCCCGGAAAGACGCCTTTTTCTTCGGCATCAAGTCAGCTGCCATGGCGCTGATTTTCTATGCTGGCTGGCTGATTGCCAGTGACACACTCACCACCAGCCTGCACGACGGGCAATGGCCCATGGCAGTTAAAGGGTTATTGATTGCGGGAGGCTGCTATCTGACAAGGGTTTACTGGTCGAAGCTGGAACCGGTCTTGCTGATTCTTGCTTCAGGTGTCGTCGGAGCGTTTATTTTCAGCGGGCAGTGAAATCCCAGAGCGGCTATCAGGTTCCCATCCACACACAGCGCATGGATGGGAACAAAAACTCAACAATGCTTATTTGGCTTTTTGAACTGCGTTTCTCAAACTTATTAGTTCACTTGGAACATCTGGTGTGCCTTCTTTAAAAAGCCATTGTAATTTCCTGAAAAGCTTTTTATTGCGGTTTTCAGAAACAAGAATTCGTATAATTTCCTCAATTGTCCATTCATTATTTAAGTATTCGTGTAACGAACGGAAAACTCGACCTGTAACAAACTGATGTTGTTTCTGACCCAGCTCTGACATAATTTGTCTATCATCCTGATCCACCTCAAAATTGGCAAGAACAGCTGCACGGAGGCCTTCATCCCTCACGAGCTGCTCTGCATCCAGACTGCATTGTCGCTGCCCTTGATTCAAATCAACCTGACACTTAGGTACCTCACCAGAACCCTTACACACATCCTCACAGCCTGACATGCGGCGACCACCAGCTTTCTCTGGAAACTCGTCTCGCTCAACTTCTGGCGACTCAGGCACAGACTGCCGCCTTTGAGCAGTTGCCTGTCTGTCAGCATCTGATGAAGAGTAAAACTTCTTATGAACCGCATAAATAACAGCTAAAGAAACAAGGGCAGCCCCGTATACAGAGTCGCTTAACCATTTGGAAACACTCCTGCCGGATGGCAGGTAACCGAACAAATTATAGAAATATTGACCGTACGTCCAGCTAGCCAATTCTGGTTGTAGAGGAGCTTGCTCTGAATCTGCCAGTGAATTTTGAGCAGTTACCAATTCTGACACCGGTTTTTTCTTAACCATTCTGAAATGACGCCATGTTTTACCATCTTTAACGAAGTTGCCAAACAGCTTGTCAATACCATCAAAATCAAGAAATTGGAAGCCTTTATCATAGATCAACAAATAAATACCCTGGTCAAGATAAGCTAAAAGCAACTTAACAGGATGATATTTATACGCTTCTTTTATAGCAACTAACGAAAAATCACCAAGACCAGGGCTTTCTTCAAATTCATCACACAAATTATTTAATGTCCCTTCTTCCCAATCATCTGCATTTAATATCGATTCGACCCAATAAGCTGGATTTAATGTCGGTCTGACACAATAACTTTCAAGCCGTTTGGATTCATCCGCCCTCTGAAAAGTATCCTGAAAAATGTAATCAAGTATAATCTGTGTATTAAACCTAAACCCATATTTCAATTTCTTCGCATCCAAATGTTCTTTTCCCAATTGCCGGGATATCCAGTTATGCCTTACCTCCATAAAAATATCACCCACTCGATTGATGACGGATTGCACTGCAGTACTGGGCACTTTGTCATTAACACCGCTTCCCAACCGAATATTCAGAGGCATAATACTCTGCCAGTCAAATTCAATCATTAAATCAATTGCAGGAAGTTTCTTCCCATAAGGTGTTATAATGCCTCTTGTGAACGCATTATTCTGGTCAGTTAATTCCGCCTCATCATCAATTGAACAAAATACTTCATCGCTACTGGCCTCGGAAACAACCGCATTCAACAACAAGGCTGACAAAAACAGGAAGTACCTGATACCGCCCATAGTTACTGTCATTCATTGCACTCCTGATCATGTCAAGACAGAGTATTTTTACGAACCAAAAAATCGAATTTTGACAAAGCAAGAGTAGACGCTTTTTTCATCATCAGAAAAAATTCAGGCAATATAACCGGACAACCCGGGAGACAATCCTCCACTGTCCGTGACAAGAGAAGGCCATACCATGAAACAGGGCAAACGGAAAAAGCACAGCCTCACTGATGCAGCAATGCTGGCAAGTTATACCAATTCCGTTTTCTAAATATGACCATGAGCAAGCCAATCAAGATCGCCGGGCAAGGAAGAACGACGAGTGTCGTAGCACACAAAGGAAAGTAACGGACTTCTTTCCAAGTGTGTGGAAGCTGTAGGAGAGATGGCGGCGGACCCGCCGAAGTCGGCTGTCGGAAGCAGGCTTCAAACCACCTCAAGTGGCTGTCATCAAAAGTGTCTGCAAATTAATTCCGAATGCTGTGCCGGTGGTGTCCAGTGTATACATTGGGCTCTTTTATGGAACTGCGGGAACCAGTCGTGCGGATGCTAAGGGAAACTCCCAAGCGATAACCATCATAAGGGATTGAGTACCGATGCCGCGCACCGGGGCGGAGCTGTTTGTAGTAGTGTTGAAACTCCTGTAATGGGAGTGGAGCGAAGGGGCAGCGTCAGGCAGCTTAATGGAAATCGCAACTGACCCGGAAGGTTCTTCTCTGGATGCCTGACAAGGTGTAGCCAGCAACCGGAAGGAGGAAGGTTTGCAGTAAGCAAGACAGTTGTCGTAAAGAGGCAGGGAGGAGTGAAGCCGACGGGATGTCGGTTCACTTTGAGCATGTCTTATAATTGCGGCAAAAGCCCGCCTGATGGAAACGGTATGAGTTGAGAGGCTCACGTACCGTTTTAGAAGGGGCTGGCGGGGAAGTTACTTGTAAGACGGAATTGGTATTATAGCCCTGCAAGATCTGCCTGCCAGACATTAAGGCAGGTGAATCAGCTGGCCAGAGGAAACAGTTTAAAAAAGTTATCCGCAGTCTGTTGGGCAAGGGTTTCTTGAGAAACACCTTTCAGCGAAGCCACACATTTCACGACATCCGGCAAGTACTTAGGCTCGTTCGATTTACCTCGATGAGGAACAGGAGCCAGGTAGGGAGCGTCCGTCTCCAGCAATAAATGATCCAGAGGCATTTTGCGAACCACATCACGCAAGGCATCGGCATTCCGGAAGGTGACAATACCAGAAATGGAGATGTAGAAATTCATATCCATAGCCGCTTTAGCCATGTCCCAACTTTCAGTAAAGCAATGCAGCACACCTGCACGCTCTTTATCCGCGTGTTCATCAATCAGCGCCAAGGTATCTTCCCGCGCATCACGGGTATGAATAATCACAGGCAGTGAACACTGTTTCGCTGCTTCGAGATGTGTAATAAAACGCTGCTGCTGGGTAGGGATATTATCGCTGGAGTAATAGTAATCGAGCCCGGTTTCACCAATAGCCACCACCCGTTTATGACTGGCCAGCTGAATCAGCTTTTCTAGCGATGGTTCCGGTTTGTCTTTTTCGAGCGGATGAACACCCACAGAGGCAAAAACATCCTCATAACGGCTGGCGATATCAACCACAGCATCCGCATTATCCAGATCAATACCAATGCAGAGCATTCTTTCTACACCCGCATCCCGGGCCGCCTGCACAGCGCGATCAAGATCACCATCGTACTGATCCAGCTTTAAACGATCGAGATGGCAGTGAGAGTCAATCAACATAAATCATCGAATTCCGCATAAATCAGCAGTTTAAGTGATTTATGGTCAGAAAGCAGCCAGCCTGATGCATTCAAACCTTTACATCGTGCTATTTGGCCGGTCAGACTGCAGCGAACCTGTCAGGTAAGTTTCAATCTTGGTACGAACAGCATCGGTCGGATCCGTAAACTGGACACCTATACCGGCTTCGCGTCCGCCCTGGGCTCCCGCCGGAGTAATCCAGACCACTTTTCCCGGTACCGGAATCTTGTCCTTCTCTTCCATCAGGGTCAGACGTATAAAGACCTCATCACCTAAATCATAAGAGCGGGAGGTGGGAACAAACAAACCGCCTCCCGTGATATAAGGCATATAGGACGCATACAACGAAGATGTATCTTTTATGGTCAGGGACAGGATGCCTGACATTCCCCCTTTGCCACGATTCATTCCGTCATTCCTCTATTGTTATTGTTTTCCTGCCCGGCAGGCCATCAGACGACTAAATCGAGATATCGGCAGAATATGCCTTCCATCAACATCTGGGCATTGAGGTTTCCGCCTTCAAGCAGGGACTGTCTTTGTTTGATCAGCCAGTCACGGGTTTCCAGAATCTGTCGGGACGCCGACTTTCCGGCAATATAACCCAGCATTTTCAGCAAATCCCGATTGCGCAACCCGGTGACATCACTACCGGCAAGACTGACCTTAACGGCATCATCCAGCCAGCTGCCAAGCCAACCGAGCGTTAGCACCAGGTCTTCACCCTGCCATTCCTTCGCAAGCTCCACTGGGGAACGCTCACCTTTTAACAGACCCTTGACGCCTTTTATCAAGTCCTGTCGTTTATCCAGAACACCCTGTTCGGCAAAACGCTGCGCCTCCAGCGGAGCGCCGCCCACCAGATCCAACAGTGTTCCGGCAGAAACCCCTTCATCCAGAGTCTGCCCCAGCCAGTCCAGTGCAGACACACGATCCGGACAGGGAAACATCAACTGCTGACAACGACTGCGAATCGTCGGTAACATATCACCCGCCCGGGCACTGACCAGTAGAAACAGAGTATCGTCACCCGGCTCTTCCAGACACTTCAGCAACGCATTCGCCGCATTCACATTCATGGCTTCAGCGGGGTTCATGATGATGACCCGCTTCCCGCCCTGTTGCGCCGTTTTATGGGCAAAGTCCGTTAACTTTCGAACTTTATCAATGCGAATTGGCCTGCCAGGCTCATCCGGCTCGATAATAGCAATGTCCGGGTGCGTGCCGGCGTTTAACAGCTCACACTCTTTGCAATGACCGCAACGCTGAAAATGGGTGGGCGACTGACACAACAGATAAGCCGCGAGCGCGCGGGCAAACTGGAACTTGCCAACGCCCGGCATTCCTCTCAACAGATAGGCATGAGCCAGCGTATCACGCTGACTCCGAGTCACCATCTGTCGCCAGATGTCATCCTGCCAGGGCAGTGGATTCCAGCTTTGCGGCATCAGCGATCTCCCAGTCGTCGCTCAAGCACTTCAAGCAATTGTGTCTTGACTACTTCCAGCGGTTGTCCGGCATCAATGATCTCAAACTGTTCAGGATACTGTCGGGCCCGTTCCAGATAGGCATTACGTACACGACTGAAAAAGTCCATCGCTTCCTGCTCAATTCGATCCAGCTGACCGCCCTGTTCAGCAGCGCGGCTTCGGGCTCGTGCCAGCCCCACTTCCGGCTCAACATCCAGAAGAATCGTCATATCCGGTCGTCGCTCTCCCTGCACCAACGTTTCCAGCGTGGCAATTTGCTGAACACCCAGTTGTCGTCCACCGCCCTGATAAGCAAAAGTGGCATCGGTAAAACGATCGCACAACACCACCCGCCCCTGTTTCAGAGCCGGTTCGATATTGTGAAACAGATTCTGGGAGCGGGCAGCAAACATCAGTAGCAGCTCGGTAATATCTGCTACCTTTTCATCCCCGTGATCCAGCAACAGGCTCCGCAGATTTTCAGCCATTGGCGTACCGCCGGGCTCGCGGGTTTCGGTAAACTCAATACTGCGACTGTCCAGCCATTGCTTAATCACATTGACCGCCGTGGTCTTGCCTGCCCCTTCGCAACCTTCAATGGTCAGAAAAAATCCTGTGTTGGCTGATGCCATTATTGTGCCTCCAGAGTCGAACGGTAATCTTCTCTGCGTTCAACTATTTGATACTTTCGCACGGCGCGATTGTGCTCCGCCAGCGTTTCTGAAAAATGATGCGTCCCATCCCCTCTGGCAACAAAGTACAGCGTTGTCCCCTCTTTCGGGTTTAGCGCAGCATTGATCGCTTCCCGTCCCGCCAGGGCAATGGGCGTGGGTGGCAAGCCGTGTCGTGTATAAGTGTTGTAAGGCGTATCCTCTCGCAACATCCGGCGGGTAATACGCCCCTGATAACGATCACCCATACCGTAAATAACGGTAGGGTCGGTCTGTAGTCTCATTCGTTTATCAAGACGACGAACAAACACTCCGGATATTTCCGGACGCTCCCACTCGGCACCTGTCTCTTTTTCAATCAGTGAAGCCATAATCAACGCTTCATAAGGCGTTTTGTAAGGCAGATCATCACTTCGGGCATCCCACTCTTCTGCCAGCACAATAGTCATACGATCATTGGCACGACGCAGCACCGACTCCACCGTATCACCGGACTCGAAAAAATAAGTATCGGGATAAAACTGCCCTTCCGGGTTGCCATCAATATCCAGGTCTGCGAGCAATGTCTGAAAAGCAGCAGCATCCAGGGGCTGTGACAACTTTTCATGCTCGTTCAGTGCCTGTAACGCTTCAGCCACCGTAGAACCTTCCACCAGCACAACATCGTAATAACGAACATCACCACTGACAAACATCTGCAGCAGCTCATACTTGTTGATCGTTGCGGGAATCAGATAATCACCCGCATGTATGCCACCGGCCACATCATCAATACGCGCCAGCAATCGCATGACCTGAGGGTATTCCAGCCAGCCTGCATCGAACAGACGGTTAGCCACTCGCGTCAGTGAATCACCGGGGCGAATGGTAAACTCCAGCACTTCGTCCGAATCTTCCCGCAATGGCTGGTCGGCATACCAGTTCAACCCCATCCATGCCAGCCCCGCCAGCAACATCAGTGAAAAAAATCCGCTGAAAAGGCCCAGCAGCAACTTTTTAACCATTCAATACATCCAGAACCCGGTCCCTGACCATTGCCGTTATTGCCCCCACCTGCCAGCGACAATGCCGGAAGCGCACAACGGGCCAGACACCATTCACACTGTTACAAACAAATACTTCATCAGCCTCTTCCAGAACCGGCTCTCCTAAGTCATCAACAATGACAGGTAGTCCCCAGCCCGACGCCTGATGCAAAATAAATTCACGACAAACGCCGCTTACCCCGCAACGATCCAACGCCGGGGTGTATAGCGTACCATTTTTAACCAGAAACAGGTTGGACATTGTCCCTTCTATCAGCAAGCCATTCATATCCAGCATTAAGCCTTCCTGAAAACCGGAGTCACTCCACTCAGCTCTTGCCAGAACATTTTCAAGACGATTCAGGTGCTTCATACCCGCCAGACAGTTGTGTCCGAGACGGGTTGAACAGGGGTAAAGCGCGATACCGGCAAACCGGTTAGCTGCAGGATGTTCAGGCAAAGGATGGCAAGAAAGTATTCGTCGCGATTCCGAACAGCCAGCAGGGTTATATCCCCGCCCACCACTGCCACGAGTGATCAGCACTTTCAGCACGCCGTCCGAACCCCCGCGCGAAGAGAGAAAAGCCTTCACTTCATCCAGCAACAAACTGACATCTGCCTGAATGCCCAGTCGGTTCAGGCTGTCTTCAAGTCGCTGCCAGTGAAACTCTGCAAGCGTTGGGCGGCGTCCAATAACACGAATGGTTTCGAATACACCATCCCCATACGCCAGGCCCCGGTCATTGGCCGGAATATCACTGCATGGCTCACCATTGATCCAGAAATTATTTGCCACCATTCTCTCTGTCAAACTGACTCTTTATTAAGAGGTCAAACGTCAATCCAGCTTTGAAAAAGCCAGAGTAATATTGGTACCACCAAAGCCAAACGAATTACTCAGGACATGTTCTGCCTGAATCTTCCGAAAGGCACCCGGCACAAAATCCAGATCACAACCCTCACCGGGATTAACAAGATTGATGGTGGGAGGTGCCAACTGTTCCTGCAACGACTTGATGGCAAACACGGCTTCCAGAGAACCTGCAGCTCCGAGCAAATGTCCGGTCATTGACTTGGTGGAACTCACCGCCAGCTTTTGGGCATGATTGCCAAACACGTTATGAATGGCCCGGGTTTCTGCAACATCCCCTACCGGCGTAGAAGTACCATGCGCATTAATATACGACACTTGCTCTGGTTGCAACCCGGCGTCTTCCAGCGCCGACTGCATGGCCCGGGCAGCACCACGACCATCTTCTGGCGGAGACGTCATGTGATGCGCATCACCACTCATACCGACACCACTGAGCTCGGCATAAATTGTTGCACCACGGCGTACCGCATGTTCATATTCTTCCAGCACCAGAATGGCGGAACCATCACCCAGCACAAAGCCGTCACGGTCTTTATCCCATGGACGACTGGCCAACTGCGGCTCGTCATTACGACTCGACAACGCCCTCGCAGCGGCAAAGCCTGTCATTCCCAGGGCGGAAGAACCTTTTTCCGCACCACCAGCCACCATGACATCGGCATCGCCATAGGCAATCATTCTTGCTGCCAGCCCAATGGCATGGGTACCGCTGGCACAGGCCGTTGAGGTGGCAAAATTTGGCCCCTGAAGGTTGTAGGTCATTGACAACCAGCCAGCCGCCATATTGATGATGGCTGCCGGAATGAAGAAAGGAGAAATACGACGTGGGCCGCTTTTTTGCAGGGCATCGTAGTTATTCTCAATCGTTGTCAGTCCACCTATGCCGGAGCCAATGGCAACACCATAGCGATGGGCATTATCATCGGTAATCAGGCCGTCCGCATCCAGCCCGGCATCTCTGATTGCATCAATCCCTGCTGCCATACCGTACTGAATGAAGACATCCATTTTCCGGGCGTCTTTGGGATTCATATAATCCCCGACCTGAAAATTTTTCACCGTACCGCAGATTTTGACGCTGTACTTTTCTGTATCCAGGTGCTCGATGGCATGAATGCCACTCTGACCTGCCAACACTGACTGCCAGCTGGGTAACACACCAATCCCCACAGGGCACAGGGCACCAAGGCCAGTAACAACGACTCTTCTGTGTGACAAGACCAACCTCCCGGAAATGATTTATAGAATGTGCCAGAACCACTTTGCCAATCCGCTGCAACTGACAGCGCCAATCTATAACAAACCGCCTGACTCAAGCTTGTTGAAATCTGATTTCACCAGAAATGAAGAAAAATTTATGTTTTTAAAATGTTACTGGCAGACAACGCCCGATCATGCTGCAGCCAAACAGCCTGATTTAGGGATCAGGATCAACCTCACCCTACATACAAAAACAAAAGCCGCACACAAATCAATGCGTGCGGCTTTCGCTTGGCATACAACCAGGGTCTGATCAGGAGTGAGCTACGACGTAATCGATAGCTTCCTGAACAGTGGTGATCTTCTCAGCTTCTTCATCTGGAATTTCAGTTTCGAATTCCTCTTCCAGAGCCATCACCAGCTCAACAGTGTCCAGAGAGTCCGCGCCCAGATCCTCTACGAAAGACGCACTGTTGGTGACTTCCTCTTCTTTTACGCCAAGCTGTTCGCAAACGATCTTTTTGACGCGCTCTTCAATGGTGCTCATAACCTAGTTGTGCTCCTGTCGATATTCGATAGCGGTGCGGGAAAAGACCCAACATCGCGGTCAGTTACTATATATAAACGACCACAGTAATTTCAAGCTAAGGTCTGTTGATTTACTGCAAATCGAGACATTTGTTTCAAATTGATGCGCTAATTTTGCACTCACTGACGACCCGTTACAAACAGTTTTCAACAAAACGCAGAAACTATCAGACCAATGTCTAAAACAGGTCATCATTGGCTCAATGCAAAACCGTCACACATCAACCCATGTACATGCCGCCATTAACGTGCAGAGTCTCTCCGGTAATGTAACCCGCAGATTCACTGGCCAGAAAAGCAACAGTGGCCGCAATTTCTTCCGGCTGCCCCAGGCGTGCCGCAGGAATCTGACCCAGCAACGCTTCCCGCTGAGCTTCCGGCAGCTCTTTGGTCATATCCGTATCAATAAAACCCGGCGCCACGGAGTTGACCGTGATATTACGTGAGCCCACTTCTTTCGCCAGCGAACGGGCAAAACCTTCAACGGCAGCCTTGGTCGCCGCATAGTTGGACTGACCACCGTTACCCATGGAACCGACTACCGAACTGATATTGATAATACGACCCCAGCGGGCTTTGGTCATACCGCGCAATACTGCTTTACTCATGCGATAGATGGCGTTCAGGTTGGTATTAATGACCGACTCCCATTCGTCGTCTTTCATACGCATTAGGATATTGTCGCGGGTAATGCCAGCATTATTAATCAGGATCTGCGGCGCACCAAACTCGTCAGTCACAGCCTTTACAATCGCGACACAGTCATCAGCTGACGTTACATTCAACGCCATACCACAACCGCGAATATCGGCCTGATCAAAAGCGGCAGAAATTTTCTCTGCACCGCTTTCTGTGGTAGCTGTACCCACCACAATGGCACCTTTCCTTCCCAGCTCCAGCGCAATCGCACGACCAATACCACGACTGGCTCCCGTGACCAGTGCTACTTTTCCTTCAAAATCAGACATACTGTTGCGTCCTGAGTCATTCATCATTATTTTGTGCCAGCAGCTCTTCGAAAGCCGCCACTGATTCCAGCGTAGCCACCGGTGCGCGTCGAGCGATTCGCTTGTTCAAACCTGCCAACACCTTGCCCGGACCACACTCGGCAAAACCTGTCACACCCGACCCAACGAAACGGTTGATGGTTTCTACCCAACGCACCGGACTGTGCAACTGCGCCACCAGATGACTGCGAATCTGTTCCGGCTCAGTACTCACATCGGCCGTCACATTATGAATCACTGGCACGGCCGGCGCTTTCAGCTCCACAGACTGCAACTCAACCGCCAGCCTTTCTGCTGCGGGCTTCATCAGGGCACAGTGGGAAGGTACACTCACCGGCAACAGCATCGCACGTCTGGCACCTGCCGTTTTCGCCAGCTCAATGGCACGCTCAACCGCCGCGGCATGCCCGGCAATCACCACCTGTCCGGGAGAGTTGAAGTTCACCGCTTCTACCACATCACCCTGAGCAGCTTCAGCACAGGCTTCCAGCACCTTGTCATCATCCAGCCCCAGAACGGCCGCCATGGCACCGACACCCTGAGGCACGGCATCCTGCATAAACAGACCACGCTGACGCACAATACGGACCGCATCGGCAAATGTCATGGCACCGGCACACACCAGGGCTGAGTATTCACCCAGACTGTGACCGGCCATAAAGGCCGGCATGGCATTGCAGGATTCCTCCTGCCATAAACGCCAAAGAGCAACACTGGCCGTCAGCAGTGCAGGCTGTGTATTTTCAGTGCGATTAAGTGCTTCCGCCGGCCCTTCCGTTACCAGGGTGAGCAAGTCAAAGCCCAGCACCTCGGAAGCTTCTGCAAAGGTCTGCTGTACAACCGGCGTATCGATATGTTCAGCCAGCATGCCCACTGACTGTGATCCCTGGCCCGGGAAGATAAATGCAAGTTTATCCATCATTGCTTTGGGTCGCGTCCAGAAAAAAACTCAGGCAATTATAGAAAAAGTCGAAGGAATGGTGCGTAATTTTATGTTTCCATCCACCCGCAAAACGTACCATTATTCCAGATACGCTGACACAGAGCTTACAAGAAGACACTTTATTTCAGTCGATAGACCGATAAGCAGGAGAAAAGTCAGAAGCCCATTAATACCAATTCCACCTTCTAAATGTGAATTGGTATAATGAGTCAAAGCAGCATTTTCTCTACATCAGCCGCCAACCTGGCTGGCACATCCTTACCCGCTTCCCGGACTGCCTGACAAATTGCCCGGTAGAAGCCCTTTTCATCAGCGCCACCATGACTCTTGATCACAGTTCCCTGCAGACCGAGCAGACTGGCACCATTATGTAATTCGGGATCAACCTTACGGTTGAATTCTTTGAGAATGGGAGAGAGTAATACAGCCAGACCTTGCGTGACAAGGTTTCGGCTGAACATCTCGGTCAGTGTGTCAGCAATCAGGCTGGCAACACCTTCACCGGTTTTCAGGGCAATATTACCGGCAAAACCATCACAGACAACAACATCAACACGGTCTGAAAAAATATCATGCCCTTCAATGTAACCGATGTAATTTAATTGCCGGTACTCATTCAGGAGCTGATGTGCAATACGAACCCGTTCATTGCCTTTTATTTCTTCGGTGCCAACATTCAGCAGACCAATTCTCGGCCGCTCTATGCCGTGTACAGCGCCTGCCAGCTGTGAACCCATAATGGCAAACTGAAAAAGCTGCATGGAGGTACAGTCAACATTGGCACCTACATCCAAAAGCAACGTACTGCCGTTTCGACTGGGCACACTGGCCGCAATCGCCGGACGATCCACACCGGCAAAAGTCTTCAGAACAAACCGCCCCATTGCCATCAGGGCACCGGTATTTCCGGCAGATACGCAAGCATCGGCACGCCTGTCAGACACGCATTCCAGTGCCTGCCACATTGACGAGTGACGTTTGGTTCGTAACGCAAAAGAAGGTTTTTCATCCATAGCCACGGTTGCATCGGCATGGACAAGAGAGAGTCGATTCCGGTCAAACTGTCCGGCATCATTCAGATAGGATTGCAGCAGGTCTGAATCACCCACCAACAAAAGCTCAAGCTCACTGAACGCATTCAATGCCTTGAGCGCTGCCCTGATACGTGAACGGGGACTTTCGTCCCCGCTCATGATATCAAGTGCGACCCGCATCCTCCGCTTCGAGTCTGGCTGCACAGAGCCACACTGTGTCGAATTGAGTCGTCCCTGAAGCAAAGTAATGGCTCTTACTTGTCAGCCACTACTTTTTTACCGCGGTAGAAACCGTCAGCAGAAACGTGGTGACGACGGTGAGTTTCACCGGAAGTCGCTTCTACAGACAGCTGGGCAGAAGTCAGGGCATCGTGGGAACGACGCATGTCGCGACGGGAACGGGTTTTACGGTTTTGTTGAACAGCCATGTGTCCACTCTCCTAATTCGTAGTATCTGTTTTCAGTTCGGCCAGCACGCTGAAAGGGTTACTGCCTTTCCGCTCTTCCTCTACCTGTTCGGCAAAGGCTTGAGCCTCTTCTTCCGACTCAGTAGTGAAACTTCGCTGAGCCGGGCAGTCCTCAGGTGGATGATAGGCAACAATCGGAAGAGCCAGTAACAGCTCTTCTTCCAACAGAGGCACCAGCTCAACCGGTTCTTCGCCCATCATCAGTGGGTCAAAGTCTTCCGGCAAAGCCCTGGCTTGCTCATCTGTCAACACACCCATCAGCCGGAGGTCAGCAGTTACCGGAATACCGGCTACATCCAGACAACGCTGACAAATCATCTTCAACGTTGCCGACACTGAGCCTTCCAGGATAACCCTGTGATCTTCACTCATATAAAAATGAAGTGAGACCTTAACCTCGCCCTTATCATCAGCCAGACTGTCCACCAGCTGGCCAAACTGTTCCAGAGCCAGCGAACCTTCAAACTGTTTGCCTTGACGCGCGAGTTTTCGCGGATCAAAGACTTTGGGTAATTGCCCGATAATCATAAGGGCGCAATAATAGGGACATGTCACCCCCCTGTCAAAGGGTTTAACTGCGTATAAGGCGAGAAAATCTTCTTAATATCTTGCCTGTCAAGGCTTCATTTACAACCACGGGTTTTGTGCAGTTTCTGCACTGACGTCATCGTCACCAGAACCTCTATTCAAGATCACTATGAAATTACTCCTTGCCTCCGGCTCTCCCTATCGCAAACAGCTTCTTGAACGACTCGAACTGTCGTTCGAGTGCCGGGCTCCGGATATTGATGAAACACCCCAGAGAGATGAAACCGCTGAAAAGTTAGCCCTGAGACTTTCAGCCGCCAAAGCACAGGCACTGGCAGCGGCCTACCCTGACCACCTGATTATCGCTTCCGATCAGGCTGCACAGCTGGGCAGCACCATTCTGGGTAAGCCCGGCACCCCTGCCCGCGCTATCGAACAATTAACAGCCTGCAACAACAAGACCGTCACGTTCTACACTGGGCTTTGCTTGCTCAATACCACCACCGGTAAACAGCAAATCGACTGCGTGCCTTTTACCGTCCATTTCAGAAACCTTGCCCGCGAGCAGATTGCGAATTATATAAAGAAGGAAGAACCACTGGACTGTGCAGGCAGTTTTAAATGCGAAGGGCTGGGCATCACCCTGTTTACACGCATGGAAGGTGACGACCCTAACAGCCTGACCGGACTGCCATTAATACGCTTAACCGATATGCTGCTAAACGAAGGTATTTCGATTATTTAAAGTGTGTGAAAACGCAGAAGGGAGCTGCCGCTCCCTTCTATTTCGATGCTACTTCAGAAAAAATTTAGCGAAGCACTGTTCCTTCAAGCCCCAACACTTTGATCATGGCACCGGTAAAACCAACACCCAGATCACGAGCAAATTTTTCCAGTGGCGACAGTCGTGCTGTAAAATCCACAATGGTTTCATGCCCGATGACTTCGCGAGCGACATAACCCGCACTGCCCAGACCATCAACCAAACCAAGCTTCATGGCATTTTCGCCGGTCCACACCATGCCGGAGAAAATCACCTCATCATCAGTCAGGCGATCTCCACGACCGGTTTTAACCGCACTGATAAACTGGTTGTGAATGCTGTCCAGTGATTGCTGCCAACGAGCCGTCGCCTCTTCATCCATAGGCTGAAAGGGATCGTTGAAGGCTTTATAGTCACCGGCTGTATGGGTACGGCGGGTAATACCCACCTTTTCCATCGCCTCAACAAATCCAAAGCCTGAAGACACCACACCAATGGAACCTACAAGACTGGCTTTATCGGCGTAGATTTCATCAGCCGCTGCCGCTACGTAATAACCACCCGACGCCCCGATATCCATAATGACAGAATACAGAGGCGTTTCCGGATACTTGCCACGCAGACGACGAATTTCATCGTAGATATAACCCGCCTGAACCGGACTCCCCCCGGGACTGTTAATGCGAAGGATAACACCCTGGGTACCCGGATCTTTAAACGCAGCGCGCAAACCTCCGACAATCGCATCCGCGCTGGCATCATTACCGTCTGCAATAACACCGCCAACATCCACCAGCGCTGTATGACCTTCAGGATTTCCCAGCCCCGAAACATCAACACGAAAGGCAGAATAAAATAGTCCAATGGAAGCGAACAGCCAGGTAAAGGTCAGCAGCTTGAAGAAGATCCCCCAGCGGCGTGCACGACGCTGTTCTTTTAACGCACCCTGCGCCAGATTCTCAATCAGCTTCCAGGCTTTTCCATCATCCTTGTCGGGTAGAACCGACTCGGGTTCCTTCCAGTTATCTTCCATCTTCACTCCGGGGCTTTAATGCCCAACAACGTTTTTTTGTAATGCGGGTTATTTTTATCACCTGAGAGATTCAAAACAACCGTTTATTTACAGCTACTTCGATAATCAGAATGGATGACTGTACTCACTGGTCAGCGCACAACCATCCATTCAATCAGATCATCAAAACTGTCCGCGACAAACACCGGATCATGTTTCAACAGTTTTTCTTTTGGCTGGGCGCCATAGGTGACCGCCACACAATCCATACCCAGATTACCTGCCATCTGCAAATCAAACCCGGCATCACCCACCATCAGAGCCTGCTCAACCGGAACACCCAGCTCTTCCAACAACTGTTCCAGCATCAACGGATCCGGTTTGGAGCGAGCTTCTTCAGCACAACGTGACGCCTGAAAGTAAGCCTGATATTGATTGGCAGTCATAGACCGGTCCAAACCATTCCGCCCCTTGCCTGTAGCCACAGCCATGGCAACACCCTTCTTCCGCAACAAATCCAAACCCTTTGTGACGCCGGGAAAGGGGCCCGAAGGTTGTTGCTCAAGACGGCTATATTCTGTGCGATACTGTTTTACAAACTGCGGCACCTGATCATCCGACAGCTCCGGATACAAGGTACGAACGGCATTTATCAGACTCAGACCAATCACACCTTTATAAGTTTCTTCATCCAGAAGCGGCAGCCCCATCTGCTCAGCAGCCACACTGAGGGAGTGGGTAATATTGGGAACAGAATCAATCAGGGTTCCATCCCAGTCAAAAATAATTAACGAATAACGCTTGTTCAATGTTTCAGCTTCTCAATCAGGCGGACGATCCGTCGCGTTCAGTTTCAAGGGTTTTCAGTACAGTCTGCAAATCAGACGACAGCGGTGCATTTACTGTCAGGGGAGTTCCATCCGGCAGCGTCAGTTTTAATCGTGCCGCATGCAAAAACAAACGTTTCAAACCAAAGTCACGATAACGTTTATTGTCCTCATCGGTACCGTACTTGTCATCACCCAGAATGGCATGACCAGCGTGCAGACAATGAACACGAATCTGGTGCGTACGTCCGGTAATAGGACTGGCTTCCACCAGTGTCGCACTTTCACCGCGATGATTGTAACGTTCCAACACCTGATAACGCGTCTTGGATTTTTTACCGTCCAGATCAACGCGCACCATACGCTCCCCGGACTGCAACGTATTTTTCTGCAGCGGCGCATTCACCAGCACCTTGCGATTGGGCCAACGACCAATCACCAGAGCATTATAAATTTTGCTGACCTTATCTTCCTGAAACTGATTGTGCAGGTAGCGCAACATGCTGCGACGTTTGGCAATCATCAGACAGCCCGAGGTATCACGGTCAAGCCGGTGTACCAGCTCAAGGCTTCTGGCATCCGGGCGAAGCTTGCGCATGGCTTCAATCACACCAAAATTGATACCACTGCCACCATGCACCGCAATACCGGAAGGTTTGTTGATGATCATCAGCTGATCATCTTCATAAATAATGGAGGCTTCCAGCTTTTCCAGCACAGCGCCACCGGCAACCACTTGATCGGCCTTTTCAGAAACACGAATGGGCGGAATGCGCAGCACATCACCATCCTGCAAGCGGTAAGCAGCCGTGACGCGTTTTTTGTTAACCCGTACTTCACCTTTGCGAATAATCCGGTAAACACGGGTTTTCGGAACACCTTTCAGCTCCCGAACCAGGTAATTATCAACACGCTGACCAGCATCTTCATTATCGATGCTGACCAAACGCACTTTGGGGCGATACGCCTGTTCTGAAGCGGAATCGCGGGAATCATTGAGTCGTCTGTCCATGGACGCATCTTACCAGCTTTGGCTCATTTGAAGCACTTACAGATTACTGATATAGTTGAAACACTGTCCTGCGCATAACCGAAAGGGCAGTTCGATTTACGAAGCCCGGGCAAGGTCAGAGCTCAAATAGCGACCGCCGACTCTGGATACCACGGAAACACCATAAAGCTTCCCTGATATCGGGTCGATGAAATACTTGGGACAGAAGTTACACCATGAGCAAATAATACGATTTCATCGCCTCAGGCAGTGACATCGTGTTTTCATGGTTAATAGCCAAGCGTTGAAAATGCAGTTTTCGCCACCGTAGGGTAATGACAACCGCATTTTCACAGTAAAGAGCACGGCATAAGCCGTGGAGAACATAAACAGAGCTACTCTCTGTCGAGCAACGCCCCCTGATTCCGGGCGTGAGGAAGGTCCCGGGACTGTCAGCGATTATTGTCGGCTTTATTTATTTTGAAATGCCGAGTCATTCCCCGGTAAGAACTCCATTCCCACGCCCAGTACTGGCCTGAAGCAGACATTCAGGAAGTACTAAAGTGCTATATCGCTACACGCAGACCAGAGAAGTATTGCAAACGGTTCTGTTCGTGCAGGTCTGATGGCAGGCAATAAAAACCGGTTTACTCCGCACTCTCCGCGCTTTAGCTGCGCCCAGTAGTGTTCAGTTCAGAAAAAACCGGAAAAGAAAGAGCGGGCCGTGCCGGCATGAGGGACTAGCCTCGAAACCGTATCGGTACTCTATGAAGAGAATGTTAATCAACGCAACTCAATCGGAAGAGTTGCGTGTTGCACTGGTAGACGGACAACGCCTGTATGATCTGGATATAGAATCAGGCGCCCGCGAACAGAAAAAGGCCAACATCTACAAAGGCAAAATCACCCGTGTCGAGCCGAGCCTCGAAGCTGCCTTTGTTGACTTTGGCGCAGAACGCCACGGCTTCCTGCCACTGAAAGAAATCTCCCGCGAGTATTTCAGCGCTTCTTACTCCGGTGGCCGTCCGAGCATTAAGGACGTCATCAAGGAAGGTCAGGAAGTGATCATTCAGGTTGACAAGGAAGAGCGTGGCAACAAAGGCGCGGCCCTGACAACACTGGTCAGCCTTGCTGGTCGCTACCTTGTTCTGATGCCTAACAACCCTCGCGCTGGCGGCATCTCCCGTCGTATTGAAGGTGACGAGCGCGCAGAACTGCGTGAAACCCTGAGCCAGCTGAATATTCCTGCTGAAATGGGCGTCATTGTTCGCACCGCCGGACTGGGTCGCAGTCAGGAAGAACTGCAATGGGATCTGGACTACCTGTTACAGCTCTGGAGCTCTATCAAAGAAGCCGCTGAACAGCCTGCACCGCTGCTGATCTATCAGGAAAGCAACGTTATCATCCGTGCCATCCGCGATTACCTGCGTCAGGACATCGGTGAAGTTCTGATCGACAGGCAGTCTGTCTACGACGAAGCCGTGACCTTTATCAAGCAGGTCATGCCCCAGTATGAGCATAAGATCAAGCTCTACAAGGACAGCATCCCACTGTTCAACCGCTTCCAGATCGAGTCCCAGATTGAAACTGCGTTCCAGCGTGAAGTGCGTCTTCCTTCCGGTGGTTCCATTGTCATCGACCCGACTGAAGCCCTGGTCTCTATCGACATCAACTCCGCCCGTGCAACCCGTGGTGGTGACATCGAAGAAACCGCACTGAATACCAACCTCGAAGCGGCTGACGAAATTGCCCGCCAACTGCGCCTGCGCGACATTGGTGGCCTGATCGTGATCGATTTCATCGACATGAGCCACAACCGCAACCAGCGCGAGGTCGAGAACCGTATTCGTCAGGCTCTGTCCATGGACCGCGCCCGCGTTCAGACAGGTCGTATCTCACGTTTTGGTCTGCTGGAAATGTCCCGTCAGCGCCTGCGTCCTTCTCTGGGAGAAACCAGCGGCGTTGTCTGCCCTCGCTGTTCTGGTCAGGGCACCATTCGCGACATCGAATCCCTGGCACTCTCCATCCTGCGTCTGATGGAAGAAGAGGCCATGAAGGACAAGACCTCCGAAATCCGGGCTCAGGTGCCGGTACCGGTGGCTGCCTTCCTGCTGAACGAAAAACGTTCTGCTATTGCCAAGATCGAAAAGCGTCATCAGGCTCGCGTCATTGTGATTCCTAACGCTAACCTGGACACCCCGCACTACGACGTTCAACGTCTGCGTGATGACCATGTTGCCGAGCATGTAGAAAGCAGCTACGAAATTCTGGAAGCGGAAGAAACTGCAGAGCAGGTTGTCTCTGCAAGCAAACCTGCACCTCGTCAGGAAGCGGCTGTGAAGACCGTCGCACCGGCTCAGCCAGCGCCCGTCAAGCAGGAAAAGCCCGGCCTGATTCGCTCTTTTGTAAAAGCTCTGGGCGGTCTGTTTGGTAACGAAGAAGAACAAAAACAGCCTGAGAGCCGTCAAAAGCCTCAGTCTTCTTCCCGTTCTCAACGCGAGCATCAACAGCCACAGCGCAAACAACGCAGTCATCGCGACAACAGGGACAATCGTGAAGCCCGCGAGAGCCGAGCACACG
Organism: Endozoicomonas montiporae CL-33; assembly: GCF_001583435.1. Classification (NCBI taxonomy): domain Bacteria; kingdom Pseudomonadati; phylum Pseudomonadota; class Gammaproteobacteria; order Oceanospirillales; family Endozoicomonadaceae; genus Endozoicomonas; species Endozoicomonas montiporae. The sequence continues at coordinate 3,310,677 of NZ_CP013251.1, forward strand.
AAAGCCGTGACAACAGAGACAACCGTCGCGAACAGAACGATGATCAGCGTCAGAACCGCAATGATCGTCGTCGTGGCCGTCAGGATCGTAATGAATCACGTCATGATGCCCGCAGCGATTCACGCAATGACTCTCGTACTGATTCCCGTAACGAGTCCCGTAACGAGCAAAGCGACAATCGCCAGCAGCGCCAACAGCGCCAGAAACAGGATCGTCAGGAAGGCCGTAACAGCCGCCAGAAGCAGGAACGCTTTGATCGCGACGATCAATCTTCTCGCAACCAAGCTGCCCATAGCGAGAATCGTCACGAAAATCGCAACGAAGGACGCGCCGACACCCGCAGAAATGACAATCTGAATCAGGACACCGAACAACAGGGTGAAGACAACCGTCGTCGTCGCCGTCCGGGTTCTGCCCAGCGTCGCCGCAGCAACCGTCCAACCCAGCGCGATCGCAACGTTCAGGATCAACCAACTCTGCCATCCCTGTCCAAGCCACAGGAGCAAAAACTGCCAGAACCTGAACAGCAAAAGCCGGCTGCCCAGGAATCCGGACAGGCTCCGGCGGCAAAGGCTGAAGCTCCGAAAGAGCGCAAACCTGCTTCTCAAGCAAAACCAGCAGTCGAAGCACCTGCTCCAGTAGAAGCAAAGACTGCTGAAAAAGCTGAGCAGCCAAAGCCAGAATTACAGGCACCTGTAGAAGAAACCAAAACGGATAAGCCGGTACTGGCCGAACCAGCTGCCAAGCCTGCTGCGCCAGTAGCTAATTCCGAAGCTACTATGCAGGCACCGATTGAAGTGGCAAAACCAGCAGAACAGGAACCACGAATGACTGAAATGGCAAAAGCCGTTGCAGCCAGTCACCAGCCAACGATTCCTGTGGAAAGTGCTCCTGTTACCACTTCTGTAGAGTTCTCTCAGCCAGAAGCCAAGCAAGATCAGACCTTCAATGAAGCTGTAGAACAGCTGCAGAATGCTCTGACCCAGCTGACTGAGCAGCCTGAAGAAGCTCCGGCCAAAAAGGTGGAAAACACGGGAGTAGCTACAGAGCAACAAACTGCCATTGAGCAGCAGGCCAAAAAGCCTGTGATTGAAGAACCGGCTACTGTTGAACAGGAGACGACGACTGCTTCCTCTGAAGCATCAGAGACTCAGGAAAGCCATTCAGAAAGTCAGCGACCTGCGCGCCGACGTCGCCGCAGCCGTGCGCTTAACGATCCACGACTGAAGCGCAAGCAACAGGCTGAAGAAGCTTCTGCTGAAGCAGCCCGGCCAGCAGATTCGCAGCAGACCGAAGCGTCTCAATAAGCGTTCTGTGAACTGAAAAAAGGGCGTACCGATTAACACCGGTACGCCCTTTTTTAACAGCCAGAAAATGCGCTAAAACCTCGCCAGAAGTGCATCATCCAGCCGATAGATATCATCCCGAAACCGAACCCGTCCGCCTTTCTCTGGCCAGGCGGTAAAATACGCAAAATACAGTGGTATTTTTCTGGGAAGCTGTAACCGACTGGTTTTTCCTAATTGCTGCAACGTCCGGACTCGTCCCGCCATCCCCTGACTGACCAGAATACTGTTAATCAACTCATCAATATTTTCTACCCTGGTACAACCAGAGCTTAATGAGCGTACGGATTTATTAAACAGATCAGGCGTATGAGTGTCGTGCAGATAAACACTGAAACGATTAGGTGAATCCAGCTTATAACGACCAAGACGGTTTACTTTACCCGGTTTCTGTTCAAGCCGGTAAGGGAAAGAACGGCGATCCAGTTTATCCCAGTTAACCTTATCCGGGTTGACGACCCGGGCATTACCTTTCCAACTGGAATAAACCGTAAAACCCTCACGCTTCAGAAACGATGGGTCTCGCTTGGCTTTTCGCAGGAGGTTGGTAGAGGCAATGGAAGCAGGCACTCGCCAGGGTGGATTAATGGTGATGCTTTCGATTTCATCCTGAAAGACCGGCGTTTGTCGGGAAGGCATACCGACAATCGCTTTAAACTTCTGTTGACTGTAACGATCAGCCATCCAGTAAACATGGAAACCGGCAATATCCACCCACACCCTTGGATAAGGCAAGGTTCTTGGCAACCAGCGCAACCGCTCAAGGTTGATCCTAAGTGTTTTAATACGTTTTAATGTCAGGGCAATCAGCGCCTGCCTTGTTCTCGGACCCAGTTCGCCATCCTTACTCAGCCTGAATAGCCCCTGAACCTTTTTGATAACCGCCTGATGTTTGCCCGAGTACACACCGGCAGGCAAATGATCAGCCAGATCAAGATCTCTCAACCATTGATTCAGCTGACTGACAGACGCATGTCGATGCCCTCTATCCAGCACCAGATCTTCAGGAAACTGCTGCAAAGCATGATCACGCCACCAACGCAGTTGCTTCAGATGTTGTTTGAACAGGTCGTATTCAGGAAGTGCAGGCTCAACCAGATTCAGGTTGTCGTTATCAAGGTGATTTTCCAGAGAAGCCAGCACCGACTGATCCGATATTCGCCAGCCGGGTTGATAGATTCGCTTGTCCAACATGCCGGAATCAAGCGCAGAAGCAAACATTCGCGCAATCACACGAATGTTTCTGGAGGAAGGATCAGCTGCCAGTTGCAACCAGTTCTGCTGAGGAAGGCTGATACCATGCTGGGACGCGGTACCAAGCCATTGAATCAGTTGCCGCCCCTGAACAGAAGGCTCAATTGGCTGGTCAGCCACATCAGGTTCCGGGTTAACCGTCAGTTCAGGCTGTTCAAGCCAGCCTGCAGCCCTCACATCAGCGACAAGCGACAGACTGAACAACAGGGAAAACAGAAAAAAAAGACCGACTCTGAAGACAACTCTTAAGACAACCATGAAGAACCCTTTTAACCATAAAGCTTACAAAGCCCTGCTGCTTAAAAAGGCTATGACTATCTAAAAGGGTAGACTTTCAAAAAGTTAATAAACCCGCGGCTCCATTTCCAGCTCAACACCAAACACCGCTTTGACTTTCTGAACAATGACGCTCGCCAGCTCAAGCAGTTCATCAGGTCTGGCGTCACCATGGTTCACCAGCACCAGCGCCTGATGCTGATAAGTGCCAACACGTCCTTCCCGGTAACCTCGTAAACCAGCCTTATCAATCAACCAGCCTGCCGCCAGCTTCCATCCAGCGCCAAACGGGTAAGCGACCAGGTCAGGGAATTCAGCTCGCAGCCGGTCAACCGTAGCAACACTGACGACCGGATTTTTAAAGAAACTGCCCGCATTGCCCAGAACCTTTGGGTCTGGCAATTTCTGCATGCGCACATCCGCAACGGCTTCACTGATTTCCATCCCCGTTGGCGAACGACGACCACACCGTTGTTCAAGTTCCTGCTGCAATTGTCCGTAGCCCAGTTTTGGCTGTAGATGAGACACCAGCCGGAACGTCACAGAGGTGATAATGAACTGATCGCGCAATGCCTGTTTAAACACGGAATCACGATAACCAAACTGACACTCTTCCTGAGAAAAGCGACGCAGTTCACCCGAGTGAATTTCAACTGCTTCGAGGCTTTCAAAGTAATCTTTCAGTTCGACACCGTAAGCACCAATATTCTGAATCGGTGCAGCCCCGACATGGCCGGGAATCAACGACAGATTTTCCAGCCCATAAGCCTGCTCAGCCAGAGTCCAGTGCACCAGTTCATGCCAGTTTTCACCCGCACCAGCCCGAACAACAACCGACTCATCAGTGCGCTCCAACACTGAACGCTCTCTCAGATTAACCGCAATCACCAGAGCATCTATGTCACCGGTTAAAACAAGGTTGCTACCACCACCCAGAGGCAGGCAGGGCAAGCTGCTTTCACGGGCAAATGCCAGAGCCTGCTGCAATTGCTCAATGGAAGAAACTTCAACAAAATAGCGGGCAGACACCTGAAAGCCGAAAGTATTCCGGTCTTTCAGGGAGTAATTTTCAACAATATTCATCAAAACATCATTTTCAGTCAGAAGCGTTGCCCCGGGAGGGAAAGTGGTGTCGCATCATATGATCGAGCAACGCCAGACCACCCTGTTCAACCAGTCGCAAAACATCAGCAAAGCCGTCGTCACCACCATAATAAGGATCAGGCACTTCAGACCTTGAGCCTTCTGCAAAGTCCAGAAACAGTTTCACTTTGTGCTGATGCTCGGGTGGACACTCAGCCAGCAAGTCATCCAGATTACTCTGATCCATGGCCAGAATATAATCCTGTCCGGCAAAGTCTTCAGCGGTCACCTGGCGCGAACGAATAAACGACAAATCATAACCTTGCTGTTTTGCCTCCGCCATGGAACGACTATCAGGCTTTGAGCCCTTATGCCAGCCACTGGTACCTGCCGAATCAATGATAATCACATCGGCAAGACCGGCGTTTTCAACCTGACGGGCAAAAATGCCGTGGGCAGTCGGTGACCGGCAAATATTACCGAGACAGACAAACAGTACCTTAACCATAGAGCCTCCTGGCTTTACGCAATCGCTTCCTGTTCTTTGATTAGGCGACGAACCACTTCCAGATCCTGCTCCGTATCGACCCCGTGAGGTGGCGTTTCCAGGGCATCAGCCACATGAATCCGGTGACCATTCCACAACAAACGCAACTGCTCCAGAGACTCCAGCTGCTCTATCGGGCTCTGAGGCCACTGAACATACTGATTGAGGAGGCTGACACGATAAGCGTAAATACCAATATGCCGGCGGAAGCAATCAATCTCTGGCATTGAATCAGAACTGGCTGCAAAGTCATCCCTCGCCCAGGGCATAGGGGCACGGCTAAAGTACAGGGCATTACCCTGCTGATCAGAAACAACTTTAACCACCGCAGGGTTAAACAGGTCATCACGTCGGGCAATCGGTTCTGCCAGCGTTGCAGCACCCGCGTGCGGGTTATTCATAAGATTTTCAGCCACCTGATCAATGACCTTGGCCGGAATCAGTGGCTCATCACCCTGCACATTGACAATCACTTCGTTGTCAGACATTTCATACAGGCGCGCCACTTCCTGCAGACGGTCGGTTCCGGAAGGGTGACCGGGCAGGGTCATACAGACTTCAGCGCCAAAATCCTTTGCCACTTTGAAAATACGTTCATCGTCGGTCGCAATGATCACTCTTTGGGCACGGCTTTCACTGGCTCGTTCATAAACGTGCTGAACCATCGGCTTACCACCAATGTCCGCCAGAGGCTTACCCGGTAACCGGCTGGAACCAAAGCGGGCAGGAATGACCACTGTAAACGGGCGTTCTGTTTCAGTCATGGAACCATCTTTCTTTCAATATCAACTATGGAAATCAGCGTACTGATTTACTCCAGGAGCCTGTCGGGCTTAAGCGTCCGTAGCGAGGATTGCAAGAAATTGAGGATAAAAAGGTTTGAATTTGAGGCGAATAGCAAGGCTATTCAACGAAAAGTCAGAACTTTTTAGACAATTTATTGCAACCGCAGTAGGACAGTCTTAAGTCCGGCAGGCTCCTAGCCCATTGCTTTCCACAAGGCGCTCATCACTGGTCAAAGTACGAGCCTCTCCTTCCAGCATCACGGGAATACCGTCCCGAATCGGAAAAGCCATACCACAGGGACGACAGATCAGTTCAGCCGACTCTTTGGCATGTTTCAACTCACCCTTACACTGTGGACAGGCAAGAATTTCAAACAACTTTTTATCCATGACGCTTATCCATACTCTTTATCCATGATGCAACTTCATCACTTATTATCTTTTAACCTATCTTCGACAGGGAGTCTGGAGCATTAGTTTCAACCAGCTGAACCATTTTATTCAGCACAGCTTCGGGTATATGCGCCTGTACGGGCAAATACCAGACATTATTCCCTGCGAAACCCCGACATTTTACCGCATCTTTGGCCGTCATCAGAACCGGCAGATCATCATCAAAGGCAATATCCTCCGGAACAAACCCGTGATGATCCGGAAAACCATGGGGAATCACGCTAAACCCCAGCGACTCAAGCGTGCGAAAGAACCGTTCGGGATTGCCGATTCCCGCCACAGCATGAACCTTTCCACCCTGTGGCGGCGAACAATCCGTACAGGCCACCGGCACAAGGCCAGCGGTTTCCAGATAAAAACAATCAAAATCAACCGGCAGGTCGCCCGACGGTGCGCCATTGACCAGCACCTGATCAACAGTCTGTAAGCGCTCTGGCGGTTCCCGCAACGGGCCAGCGGGCAGACACAAGCCATTGCCCAACATTCGCTGACCATCAATCACCACGATTTCAACATGACGATGCAGACGGTAGTGCTGCAAGCCATCGTCGGTGATAATCAGGTTGCAGCCACTGCGCTCAATCAGTGCCCTGGCAGCCGAGACCCGATCCGGATCAACCATCACCGGCACCTGCAACTGCTGCGCCAGCATCACCGGTTCATCTCCGGCAATAGCCGGATTCGTATCAGCAGTTACCAGCAAAGGTAAGCTCTGAGCGTCAGCCCCGAAGCCACGACTGGCAATACCGGGGCGATAGCCTTTTTTCTGGAAAAATCGCACCAGCGCCGCCACGACCGGGGTTTTACCGGTACCACCCACCGACAGGTTTCCTACCACAACCACCGGTACGGGCGGTTGCCAGCGTTGTGACCGTATGGTTTTCTGGCAACGTCGGCGAGCCAGCCACTTGAACAGGGCCGTTAATGGTAGCAGCAGCAGGGTCCATCGGCCTGAACCATACCATGCATTCATAATCGAACGGGTTAAACGATCCCGCCAGAATGTAGCAGATCGCTTTGAAGGAGATCGTTTTGAAGGAAATCGCTTCGAGGGAACAGTAGACATCTTGTTACTCGACATCGGGGAGTCTGTCACTCCCCGTCAGAATCAGCCGGTTTGCGAGTGGTCATACTCAGGTTGGCAAAACCCAGCTGACCGGCAGCGTCCATGGCGGTCACCACAGACTGGTAAGGCGTGTTGGCATCAGCGGTGATCACTAACGGCAGAGTGCCGTCACCATCGCTCACCTTGCCCAAAGCAGATTTAAGGGTGTCCAGACGACTGTTGACCAGACTTTTACCATTCACCGCAAAGTCACCTTCTTTGCCAATCACAATTTCAATCTGTTTCTGCACCTGTTCCTGCACTTCGCCGCTGGCTTCCGGCAAATCAATAGCCAGTCGGGTTTCGCGGGTAAAAGTGGTCGAAACCATAAAAAAGATCAACAACAGAAACACCACGTCGATCAACGGTGTCAGGTTGACCGACACTTCTTCCTGGGTTTGGCGACGAAATTTCATCACTTGCCCCCGTTGCGGTCTTTCAGCTTGCGCTCCCCTTGAAGCACTTCGACCAGTTTGGTGGCTTCCTGTTCCATGGCCACTACCAGCTCGTCAACCCGGCGGACAAAGTATCGATGAAAAATCACGGAAGGGATGGCAACACTCAAACCTGCTGCAGTGGTAATCAGTGCCTTGGAGATGCCTCCCGCCAAAACACCCGCATTACCGGTGCCCTCCAGCATAATCACGGTAAAGACATCAATCATGCCAATAACAGTACCCAGCAAGCCCAGCAAGGGCGCAACTGCTGCAATGGTACCCAGAGTGTTCAGGTAACGCTCCAACTCATGAATCACACGTCCGGCCTGTTCATCAATACTCTCTTTCATAATGTCCCGGCCATAACGGGCATTAGATATACCGGCCGCCAGAATTTCACCAAGAGGAGAGCTTTCACGCAGCGATGCGACTTTTTTGCTGTCCAGATCGTTACTTTTAATCCACTTCCAGACCTGGGACAGGGTGTTGCGGGGCGCAATACGGGAAGGTCTGAGCGTCCACAAGCGCTCAAACACGATAGCCATGGCAATAATGGAGCAAAGTATAATGGGCAGCATCAACCAACCGCCGGATTTCACCAGTTCGAACACTGTTCATTCCCTTCATCTGTGATCTTCAGACTTTAACACAGCTCTGGGCTCATGGTTAACCGCTGGAAACCTATGTTTACAGCCTGTGACAATAAAACCCGTTACAGTATTGGTCGCTGCCAGTAATGAGTCTGCTGTTGCCTCCAGCGCTGGACCCCCACTGCCTGACCCAGTGTAAATTCCAGAGTCCCGTCAACCGCAGTGTTGAAGACTTCACTGCCCTGCTCCTCAAGGCGATCCAGCACTTCTGCAGACGGGTGCCCAAACCGGTTCCGATAGCCTGCCGAAATCAAGGTAACTTCCGGCTGGACAGCATTAAGAAAAGACGGTGAGCCTGAATGTCTGCTGCCGTGATGAGGCAACAAAAGATAATCCGATTTCAGTATTGCCTGACGGCTCAGCAACTCTTTTTCAACCCGCCAGCCAATATCACCGGTTAACAACAAAGACTGCCCGTTGGCAGTGACTTTCAGTACACACGAACGGTCATTGGTCATCGACCACGATCCACTGCCGGCAATAAATTCAAAACGAACCTGATCCCATTCCCAGGTTGCCCCCGTTTCACAGGGCTTGATGTAACCGGAATAATCCGGCACACCGGAGCCTGCCCACAGTCCCCTGACAACCAGCGACTTTTCCAGATCATTAAGACCTCCGGCATGATCACGATCTCCGTGGGAAATCACCACCCGATCAAGGGCATTAACGTTTTTCTTTCTGAGATAAGGTACAACCACGCGATCAGCCATGGAAAAGCGCGGCCAGATGGCATCGCCCGTATCGTATAACAGGCTGTGAGAGTGCGTGCGAACAAACACCGAGACTCCCTGCCCGACATCAAGTACCGAGACTTCCGCCAGACCGGGTGTCGGTGTTTTTTGCTTTGGAAGCAGCCAGGGCAACAGCAGCACAGGAACCAGACGGACAATTCCCAAAGCAGCGGGTGCCAATAAAATGAAAACAGCTAGCGAAGCAAACATTACGCCCAGCACTCCAGCACCCTGATGTTCGAGACTCAGGTGACCAAACAGGGGCTGATCAAGCCATTCAAGACCCAACAAAAAACACGACATCAGCTTTTCAAGCAGTACCAACAGCGCGTAAAACAGTGCTTCAGAAAAAAGACTGACCAACAACGTAAACAGCGCCAACGGCACCATTAAACCAGCTACCAGTGGAATAGCCACCAGATTGATCAAAGGCGATAGCAGGCTGACGCTCTGGCCATTGAATTGCAACATGGGAAACAGCAGCAGGAAAACCAGCCACTGAGGGTGTCCCCAACGCTGCCAGTGACGGTTCATTCCCACTCGCCCAACAAACCCATACAGCAGAACACCAACCGCCGCAAAGGAATACCAGAAGCCAGCACTGGTGATCGCCAGCGGGTCAAGGGTTAACACCACCGCCAATGCCAGCAGGTACAAAGTTGAAGGTTTCGCCTTAATCCCCAGAAGCGGGCCTGACAGGGCAATCCCGGTCATTACCAGCGCCCGCTGCACAGGGACTGTGAAGCCCGCAAGAGTGGCATAAGACAAGGCCATGAGCAGTGCAATTATTGAAGCTATCACTGGTAGCGGCACAACCGTCAGCGGCAGTAAGCCCAGTCGTCCAAACAGCAGAGACAGCCAGAAGCCCAGCCCCGCCATCAGTCCAATGTGCAATCCGGAAATCACCATCAAATGCGTCGTACCGGACTGATTCAACCATTGCCACTGCGCCTGCGAGATTCCCGATTTATCGCCGGTCATCAGGGCTATCAGCAAACCAGACGAATCACTCTGCAGCGCTGACCTGACCATGATGCCGATGCTCTGACGAAGCTGGTCCCGTCTCTCAGAGAGTGTCGGAAAGCCCTGCCCCAGCCACAGACCCGACACCACATAACCGGTCGCCTGTATACCTTCTCTGGCTGCCCATGCCTGCATATCAAACGCTCCGGGACTGCTGCTACCCAGAGGCGGTTTTAATTTAACCGTGAGCTGCCATTGATCCCCGGGCTGCATCTCAGGACCTCCATACCAGCTGAGGCGAAGTTTTTTCAGTGGCAAACCCTGTTCCGGACTGACTGAAACATCAAACCGTTGAAGTGTCTCAAGATTGGCAGGCAGACCCTGAACCCGAACCTTTAATGTCAACTCACGTCCAAACAGATCTTCATCTACCCACAAATTCTGAACCTGAATGGCATGCAGATAACCGACACACAGCCCCAAAAGGTAAAAAGCAGAGGGCACTCTAAGACGAGGACAACCGAACCAGAACGGTATCAATGGCAACAATAAGAAGCCGATAACCTTCAGACAAAGGTAACCGGACTGCCCCAGACTCTGTGTTACCAGCAAAAGAGCGGTTATATACGTAAAAACACAACTGCCAAGATGGATAGAGTGTTTGTTATTTTCAGGGCATAATAGACGGGTTTTATGAATCACTATTTTTGTGTACAGCAGTATGCAAAAAACGTAAATGTAAAACCATTGACCGGTATTTAGACCTGCGACCAATCACTGTTTCACAGAATGGATACAGGATAGTCGTTAACCGGTCAGTCGATCAGTCTATTCACTGAAACCTACAGTATCGCTCGTCCCAAGGCACCTGAACAGGCTTTAATATTGGATGATGTACTTTAGCGGGGAACATCTACACTGTGTTGGAATATGTGGATTACACAACCCTTATCAATGCAGAAGACTGCCTGATCATAAACCCAAACGCCCACTTTGATGAGAAAGAGCATCTTTTTCAACCAACCCTGGGCAGGCTGCAAGAGAGACCGTTAGGGACATGGCGAAAAAACTGATACAGCGCTATCTTCCAGACCCGAAAACCATTACAGAAAACCGTTATCTGGCTTTTCTGGGCAGAGCCCTGCATAACCCGAACCTGTGGCACCTCAACCGTCGTTCGGCAGCCAGTGCCTTTTTCGTGGGCATTTTTGCAGCTTTCATCCCGATTCCGTTTCAGATGGTTGTTGCAGCCATACTTGCCGTTATCTTTCACTGCAACCTGCCACTGTCGGTAGCGCTGGTCTGGATTACCAATCCCCTGACCATGCCCGCTATTTTCTATTTTACCTATAACGTTGGTTGTTATATCCTCCACGTCCCTGTCAGCGAGACCTCCTTTGAGCTGACCATTCACGGGGTTGGAGTTGAGCTGGTACGGGTCTGGAAACCCTTGTTTCTGGGCTCCATTGTAACCGGGTTAGTGGGTGGCGCACTGTGCTACTTCCTGATCCGCCTGTACTGGCGCTGGAATGTCATCCAAAACTGGCAACAGCGTAGGAAACGCAGACGACAACCATCCCGTTCATCCGATTAACAGCAATTCGATTACAGTCATGCAAAGAAGCTTCCAAAAGCGCAAGCCCAAACTGGAAGGCCGCGGCGTCCTTGAAAAAATCATTACCGATGGCCCACACAGTGACTGGCTGGGCATGCCAGACTATTTCATTCACACCCTGACCGTTGGCGGGGAAGAATACAAATATCTGGCCGCTGAAAAAACACTGGATGTCGGTGAAGGCGACACCATCGTGTTCCGCTACAAGGAACAGGGTAAGGAAAAACGAATCGACAAACGTTCTCTGGGTATTTACATCGACCCGGCTCAATATATGCTCGACAACTGAAGGCCTTGTAAGGTGTAGTGAGTTCAGGCACTACACCACATATGAATGCAGGGCAAGCACTGTTCGCTAATCTGCATTCTTATAAACAAGGTAGGCCGCTTCGCGGCGACTTTTTGAGCGGTGCAACCTTTTGGCTTTGACAAAAAACACACTCATTTTCCTGAACTATCCTTTCTCACTCTAACAACTGGAATGAAAGGATAGAGCCATAAAACGCTTACTCTTTGCTGTACTACTGCGACTCTCTTTCGTCTGTTTGGCTGAGACGCAGACAAAGAGTTTTATTGTAGAGGTTGAACATAACAACCAAAGCTTTTCTATAAAGCCTGACCTGGATGCATGGCCTGCAATGCCAGCCATTGATATGGAGCCATTGCGGAAAAACTCGGCAGACACTACTGACACAAGCAGCTATGCAGGATCAGACTCACCACCTGATGACAAGCCATACAGACCTCCCGGTTCCTGGCAAACCGTGACCACTGTGGTTGAGTCCATTTGGCAGCCTCTGTACGCCAATCGTGAAGTCATCGGTTACACATTAATTCTGACTCTCCAAAAACAGGGAAGCCCCCCTGAGTCCCAGCCTTATTTATGGCTACCTGTGGTAGCGACTGTCGTCGTCGGTTGGCTGACCAGAAAACACTGGAATCCAGAACTCCCTCTGTTCAGTCAAATGGATGAACAGGAGTCTAGTGAGCAGCATGAACTTCAAATCATCACGTTGATGAACTCGAATCAAGGAAGTTCTTTCTGGCTATCTTTCCGGGAACGACAACAGGACCAATCATCTGGCTCATGCTATTCCTCTGGATATTCACCTTCTTCAGGCTACCTGTCTGGTAATTCTGGTGGCGGTGGCGGTTTTCCCCCTGGTTCCGCACATACCTTCGGCCAGCATTGTCCCGAGCATCCATGTAACAATGGACCTTGCACCTATGCCTCCAATCGCGGCGCAGACCAGCATCCTGCTAATGGTCGGTGTCAGGATTACCGTATGGAACTGGATACATATATGAGGGAAGAGCTGTGTTTATCATTTCAATCTGCTCCAGCTCCAGGTTCCAGCGCTTCTAATGGCTTTGGTAATTTTCCCGTTGCCTCTGCCCTACAGCCTTTAGAAGCAACTGAACAACATTTATGCAGTTTCTGTACTGACGGCTCCTGTTTTCTCTGCAAAAATCCTTGTCCTGCTCCTGAAGGAGTTACACATTGCCGAGAAGCTAGTTTTGTCAGGGCAATGGCCGCTCCCCAGACACAAACCTTAATCCACTTCTCTCATCCTCAACAACCGGGCTGCTTTCAAAACAGTACTAACGTTTTAACTCATATATCCCCTTCTTTCATAGCAAAGCAATATACGGGTTTTACACCATCTTCGTTTAGCTCATCTACCGCTAGCATTCAAACAGTTGTTACTGCAGAAACTGGTAGCACAACTAGCGAGCTGGAACCCCGTCCTGCTAAAAAGAAAAAGCTTCAGCACACTGGCTCTGAATCTGAATTTACGGGAGATAACTCTCAACAGCTGTTAAACCAGCATCTTAAGGAATTCCGTGCTTTGCGAACTCCCACAGATAACCTTTGTTGGCTGCATGCTATCAATTTATCCGCAAATGTAAACGTCTCTGGTCTGATTGAAAGGCTCATTGCCATGATTAAAAACTACTTAGAAGGTAATGCGCAGGAATTGACAACCGAATATCTAAAAAATTTTCTCTCAAACTGGAAAGCTGTACAGGGTGTAGAAAATGTCCGATTGGTTTTGAAACAACTCACCAATCGAGAATGGCCAGACTTCACTATTTTATTGCCGCTTCTGAGCCACTTACTCGAAAAAACTTTTGTCGTTGTCAATCTGCATGCCAGTGGATTGACTCAGGATCAGGTTTTTACCTACGCCAATCCTGATGATTTTCAAGTCACCATAGTCTCAGAAGCATCGTCTATAAGTACCACAGGGGAACCTGTATATCTGGGACTTCTATCCAATGATAATCACTTTGTCGGTATTCGGCCTGGCACCCAAGATGAAAACAATCCATACCGCTGTCCTGTTTGCTTTAACAACTTTACAGAAAACAGTGATATCAAGAGTACAAGTTGCTTTCACTACATCTGTAACCATTGTTTTGAGAAACTTAACAAACCAGAGTGGACGTGTCCTATATGCAGGGAGGAACAGAAGTTTATTCAAGCCCTGTCTACTCACAAAGGAAGAGATCACACCGGGCAACAAACCTGTGACGTGACAGTGGTCGGGGAGGATGGCCAGCAGCGGCCATGCGGGACGGTCTGCAAGAATGCGAAAGCCCTGTCTACTCACAAAAGCCGATATCACACCGGGCCACAAACCTGTGACGTGACAGTGGTCGGGGAGAATGGCCAGCAGCGGCCATGCGGGACGGTCTGCAAGAATGCGAAAGCCCTGTCTACTCACAAAAGAAGAGACCACACCGGGCCACAAACCTGTGACGTGACAGTGGTCGGGGAGGATGGCCAGCAGCGGCCATGCGGGACGGTCTGCAAGAATGCTCAAGCCCTGTCTACTCACAAAAGCCAATATCACACCGGGCCACAAACCTGTGACGTGACAGTGGTCGGGGAGGATGGCCAGCAGCGGCCATGCGGGAAGGTCTGCAAGAATGCTCAAGCCCTATTTACTCACAAAAGCCAATATCACACCGGGCCACAAACCTGTGACGTGACAGTGGTCGGGGAGGATGGCCAGCAGCGGCCATGCGGGAAGGTCTGCAAGGATGCTCCAGCCCTGTTGTATCACAAAAGAAGAGACCACACCGGGCCACAAACCTGTGACGTGACAGTGGTCGGGGAGGATGGCCAGCAGCGGCCATGCGGGACGGTCTGCAAGAATGCTCAAGTCCTGTTGAATCACAAAAGAAAACATCAAAAACGCAAGCATGGCGATCTCAGTTCATCGGAAGGTAAAGAGTGATTCGCCTCCCAACCCGACTTAAAACACTTTTCCAGAAAGGCGGCGCATGGTGGCACTTTTACCAGAAGCACAAACACCGCATACGTCCTGCCATTGTGGATAACGTCATCAAAATGCCCAGCTGCGGATTGACGGTGCGGGGCTATGCCGTGTTCCAGTGCAGCAACCCAAAATGCTCGCACCAGAAAAAAGTCTGCTTCAGTTGCAAGAGCCGGTTCTGTCCCACCTGCGGCAAGAAACTCACTGACCAGTGGATAGAACAGCAGAAAGCGATATTTCCGGATACCGAGTGGCAACACATCACCTTCACCATGCCCTCGGAACTCTGGGAGTTGTTCCGGTACAACCGGCAATTGCTGGGCGCACTCAGCGGATTGGCAGCCAAGGTTGTTCTGAAGCTGACCCGAAAAAAGGGAATATTGCCCGGCATCTTCACCGCCCTGCACACCTTCGGCCGTGACCTGAAGTGGAACGTGCATGTGCACCTGTCTGTCACCCGTGGCGGGCTGGCCAATGACAACAAAGACTGGAAGCCTCTCTTCTTCAGCAAGCAGGCACTCATGCCCATGTGGCGCTATGAAATCACCCAACTTTTACGGGAGAGCTACAGCCGAGGGGAACTGAAGCTTCCGAAAACCCTGCAAGCCATCTGTCCCAACAAAACCGGATTCAATCGTTGGCTCAATGGCCACTACCAGAAACCCTGGATCGTTCACTTTGCCAAACCCAGCAAGAATCACCACCGCAACATCAAATACCTGGGTCGCTACCTGAAACGCCCAGCCCTGTCCATGAGCCGCCTGAAACACTACGATGGCAAGGAGGTGATCTTCGGTTATCTGAACCATACCACCAAAGCGTATCTGCGTTTTACCAGCAAAGTGGAGGACTTCATCAAACGCCTGGTACAGCACATTCCGGACAAAGGCTTCCGCATGATCCGGTACTACGGTTTCCTGGCCACCCGAGTGCGCTCAAAGCTGTTACCGAAAGTTTATGATCTGCTGGAGCAGCCTGAGAGAAAAGCCATTCCGATCCGGTTCCCGGCGCTGATGAAAAACAGTTTTGGGGTAGACCCACTGGAATGTATCCTGTGCCAATCCAGGATGATTTTGACAGGCATCGTGCCGGGTAAAACACTGGCGGAGCTGCGGCAGTGCCATGAACGGCTGGCACTGGGCAGACCGGTTGCTCTGGAGTAACAGGGTCAGTGTGTCCTGAGCAAACAGAAGCAGAGAAATAGATGGTTTATTTCAACTTCACACCAATATCACCTGAAAAACTGCGGTTTTTTAGTGTCAGATAAAACGGCCTGATCTCTTCAGAAAAAACCATCAGAACTATACGACAACAGGTTTTCTATCTATGCTTTGAAATTCCTATACATCAAGACTGTAAAAGACAACCGCCTTGCAAAAGGTAAGTTCTGTCCATCTGTTCAGCGAAAGCCATATCATGAGTTACAACGATGAAGCTTGTGGTCAACTCGTTTGAAAGACGGGTCATAAGCTCATGAACTCTTGATGCCGTATTTGGATCAAGATTACCGGTCGGCTCATCCATAAACACAAGATCAGGCTGAGTAACCAGGGCCCGGGCAATCGCCACGCGCTGCCGCTCACCACCTGACAACTCGGCAGGTTTGTGTTTCATCCGGTGTGACATTCCAACCAGTTCAAGCATCTGTCCAGCCTGCTGGCGAATTGCTGCCAGAGATTCCCCTTTACGCAGCAACAAAGGCATAGAAACATTTTCCAGCGCAGTAAACTCTGGTAGCAGATGATGAAACTGATAAACAAAACCCAGGTGCTGATTACGTAGCCGGTTTTGTTCCCGATCCTTCATATTGGCGAGGTTGTGACCACACACCAGCACTTCACCAGACGTTGGCTGATCCAGACCAGCCAGTAGTTGCAGCAATGTGGTTTTACCGGAACCGGAAGCACCGACGATAGCAATTCGCTCAGAAGGTGATACCAGCAGATTAACATCTTTAAGAACCTGCAGCTCCTGGGGACCTTCATCAAAACTCTTTGCGAGTGTCGTACATTTCAGTACATCGTTTACCTGCTCAGTCATAGCGCAATGCCTCCGCCGGTTGAGTTTTGGAAGCACGCCAGGCCGGGTAAAGCGTCGCAAGGAAACTCATCAGCAACCCTGCCACACTGATGGAAATGACATCTCCCCATTGCAGTTCCGATGGAAGATAGGAAATAAAGTAAACATCCGGACTCAGGAAACGAATACTCAGCACCCGTTCAATGGTTGCAACAATATCCGCCACATTCAGGGCAGCTATCACACCCAGTACCACGCCCAGAACCGTACCAATGATGCCAATCAGCGACCCCTGCACCATAAAGATACCCATAATCGTTCTCGGGCTGGCTCCCAGCGTTCGCAGAATGGCAATATCAGACTGTTTGTCGGTAACCACCATAATCAGGGTGGAAACAATATTAAACGCCGCCACCGCGACAATCAGCGTCAACAGCAGACCCACCATGGTTTTTTCCATCTGGATCGCCTGAAACAGACGCCCTTGCGTACGAGTCCAGTCCTGCACAAAATAACGACCCGGCAATGTCATCGCCAAATCCCATGCGATGGCTGGAGCCCGGAACAAATCGTGCATTTTCAGACGAATACCTTCCACACCTTCCGGCACCTGCAGAAAACGCGCAGCATCCTGAATGTTGATATAGGAGAGACTGCCATCAAGGTCAGCGCCTACCGAGAACAAACCCACCACCGTAAAGCGACGCATACGCGGGAACACACCGGCCAGATTCACATTGGCTTCCGGCAACACCATGGTCACCTTGTCTCCGAGAGTAACACCAAGATACTGGGCCGACAGCTCGCCCAGAACAATGCCAAACTCTCCCGGCTTCAAATCATCCAGCGAACCCTGAACCATGTGGTCATCGATAATCGACACGTTCTTCTCATACGCCGGATCTACTCCGTATACCATTGTGCCACGAACTGCGCTGCCATTAGCCAGCATGCCCTGACCATCAACAAAAGGCGCAGCCGCTTCTATGCCTTCAAACTCGATGGCCTGCTCCAGAATATCCTGCCAATCCGACATCCCGCCATTCACAGCCGTAATGGAAGCATGGGGCACCATTCCGAGGATTCGGGTACGCAACTCCCGGTCAAAGCCATTCATGACCGACATAACAATGATCAGCACACAGACACCGAGCGTCAGCCCGATCATCGACATCAACGAAATAAAGGAAATAAAATGATTTCGCCGTTTGGCTCGCGTGTACCGCAAACCTATAAAGAAAGGCAGGGGTCTGAACATTCAATCAGGGTCCAGTTTATGACCAGTGCTTCACAAACAAAGACCAGCCAAATGTTAATTGTAAAGAAGTTCGCTATTATAACCCGAAAATAACAAGCGGCGAATCCACACCATGAAAAGCCCCTGTAAACACTTTGGCCAGCTGGCTGCCCGACTGAGCGCTGCACTCGTTCTTATCGGCATTGCAAGCACACCCCTTCACGCAGAACAGGAAAGTAGCCTTGCCGTCACCGTGGGCAGTCAGTCAGAAGAATTACGCCGATCCCTGCTGCTACCACAGCACGGGCAGAGCATGACCTCGGTAGAAGATCTGCTCGGACCACCGGAGCAGTCCGAAACTGTTGGCAACCCGGCCATTACCACCTGGCGTTACAGGGACATGACCGTGTATTTTGAAGAAAACGTGGTATTAAGGGCTGTCGTACACCATCGCCCGCAGCAAACACAGACGACGGATCTGGCACGACAGGCTCAATAACCATTAGCCTTTATGACGAATCATCCAGCAACGATGAATATTGCTGCGTCGCTGAAAGTCCTTATCAAGGGTCTGACCGGAGATCTCTTTCACGTCAAACTCGGCCTCGATCTTTTCATCCAGCTTGAAGCGACGGAAGTTATTGGAAAAATACAACGTTCCGCCTTCATTCAGACGGCGCATCGCCAGCTTGATAAGATGACCATGGTCACGTTGCACATCAAACACGCCTTCAAACTTTTTCGAGTTTGAGAAGGTTGGCGGGTCGATGAAAATCAGGTCATAGTCGTTTTTATCACGCTCAATCCACTTCAGGCAGTCTTCCCGCTCAAATCGATGGCGAACTTCACTCAGACCGTTCAGGGCGAGGTTTTTACGTCCCCAGTCCAGATACGTATTCGACAGATCGACACTGGTGGTCGTGCTGGCACCACCTACAGCCGCATGTACCGTTGCAGTGGCGGTATAGCAGAAGAGGTTCAGAAACTTCTTACCCTTTGCCTCTTTCTGAAGTCGCATGCGCATCAGGCGGTGATCCAGAAACAGGCCGGTATCCAGATAATCGTGCAAATTCACCAACAAACGACAGCCGCCTTCTTCAACCTCCATCATCTGCCCGACCTGATCAACGCGATTGTACTGGCTGGTTCCGGATTGACGTTTGCGCTGTTTAAACACAACCTGCTCGCGTGGAATTTCCAGAATCTCGGGAATCACACCCAGAGCTTCCAATAACCGTTCTTTGGCTTTCTCTTCATTAATCGAAGCCGGTGCTGCGTATTCCTGCACATGCACCCAGTCGCCATACACATCCACAGCAACGGCATATTCAGGCATATCCGCATCGTACAAGCGATAACACTGAATTTTGCTCTTGCGCGCCCACTTGCCAATGGTTCGCAGGTTTTTCTTCAGACGGTTACCAAACATGGTGGCGCCTTCTGAACGATAAGTCACAGAAGGAATATTGGCAGGCTTTTGTTCGGCATTAACAGTGACAGCCTGCTCCTGCTTTTCACGAATATCGTACAGGAACAACTTACACGGCAGTGCACCGTTAAACAGGGAGTAAGTCTTTTTCGGCCCCATACCCAGACTGCGAACCAGTGCCGGTGCACCTGTAAAAATGGCCGCTTCCCAACCCGGACAGTTCTGTTTCAGTTTTTCACCAAGGTGCTGGTACAAATAAACCAGACTGGCTTCATCACCCATCCGTTCACCGTAGGGCGGGTTACAGATAACCAGGCCCGCTGGCAAATCATCATCCAGACGCAAATCCTTAAGCTCCTGCTGACGAACACTGACCAGTCTGGATAACCCCATACGTTCGAGGTTTGCTTTGGCTCGATGCGCCACCGATGACAGCCCTTCAAAACCGATAATTTGTGACTGAACATTGGCAAGACCAACCTTACGCCGTTCACGGGCCTCCTCAAGAATATCCATCCAGATTTTCGGTACATGCCCCATCCAGCGGTCAAAACCAAAACGCGCCCGCATCAGTCCCGGGGCAATATCCGCCATCATCATGGCACCTTCAATCAGCAAGGTGCCGGAACCGCACATGGGATCAACCAGCGTCGCACCGGTTTTCATTTTTTCCTGCCAGCCTGCACGAATCAGCAGCGCTGCAGCCAGATTTTCTTTCAGAGGTGCCGTACCCGCTTCCAGTCGGTAGCCACGCTGGTGCAGACTTTGTCCGGACAGGTCAATGGAAACAAACGCTTTTTCACCACGGGCGTGCACATTGATACGCAAATCCGGATTACTGGCATTCACCGAAGGTCGCCAGCCGTGTTCGTCACGCAACTGATCGACAATGGCATCCTTCACCACCTGTGCACCAAAGCGAGTGTGGTTGATGTCCGGGGTTGAGCCGGTGAAATCGATGCGGAAGCTGCTGTTATTGTCCAGATGGTCGTCCCATTCGAAAGACTTCACGCCGTCATACAGCTGTTCTTTGGTGGCACTGTTGATTTCACCCAGTCGTAATAATATGCGACTGGCCAGCCGCGACCACATACACCCACGGTAGGCCACTTCCAGACCACCACTGAAGCTGACTCCGGCGACTGTTTCCTGAACAGTCTGGGCACCCAGCTGCTCCAGTTCCCGGGCCAGAAGATATTCCAGACCTTTCGGGCAACTGGCAAAAAATTCGATTGAACTCATTTCTGAACTCTTTTTTCGGAGAGTGATGCTGCCATAAACGCTCCGGCACTTTCACTCTCATTGACTGTTTCTCAGGAAAAACTGCACAACAGCGGGGCTTCCTGAAGAGTTAACGGTTTATAGCGTCATATGGGCTGCGCTATAAATGAAAATTAGTTATTAAAATATATTTTTTATTCTATTTTATTTCTCGACAGCTCGATTAATATTCGATAGAAATTGACCCGTAGACTTTCCCTGCAAGACATGCCCCCGAAGCTTTCATCAGCTTCCAGGGTTGCTTTGACTCGGGGAGCTGCCGGAATGCTGTAGACCGGGGAGCAGTAAGGGATGCCATGGAGGCAGTCAACCAATGTACCAGCAAGAGGCAGTACCACATGATGAAAAGACAAAAAAGGGATAAATCAGACAGAGCCTATACCAAGGGATATCAAACCGGCGTGTCTGGCCGCTCCAAGGATATCTGCCCACACGTGGAACCACAACTTCGTCAGGCCTGGCTAAGTGGCTGGCGGGAAGGTCGTATCGACAACTGGGATGGCATGATAGGTGTTTCAGGCGTTCACCGATTATCTGACGCCAGCCATCTTTGACTTATACCAATCAAAATAATTAGCTTCGTGATGAGCATGCCTTTTCAGCCGGTTAGGCAAGGCGGCGTGAGAAGCCATAGCCTTAGCTATGGCGACGAATGCCAACGCAGAATAACCGGCTGAAAAGGCAGCGCAATAGAATAGCTAATTATTGCGATTGGTATTATAACCCCTTCAGAATCAGACCTTCAGGACAAGAAAGCCCCGGCAAAACCGGGGCTTTCTTGTTCAAAGCCATACTTTCACTGTATGTTTCAGACGCTCAGCGATCGCAGGAATACACCGCTTCAGCCGCTTCACGAATCAAAGCCGGGCCTTTGTAGATAAAACCAGAGTACAACTGAACAAGGCTGGCACCGGCTTTAATCTTGTCAGCTGCGGTTCGGGCATCCATAACGCCACCTACACCGATAATCGGCAGCTTGCCAGAGAGTTCATCAGACAGCAGCTGAATCACTTCTGTAGAACGATCACTCAACG
This sequence comes from Endozoicomonas montiporae CL-33, assembly GCF_001583435.1. Lineage (NCBI taxonomy): Bacteria > Pseudomonadati > Pseudomonadota > Gammaproteobacteria > Oceanospirillales > Endozoicomonadaceae > Endozoicomonas > Endozoicomonas montiporae. The sequence continues at coordinate 3,332,209 of NZ_CP013251.1, forward strand.
GTGCACCACTCAGACCACCCTGCTCCTGAGCATTCGGCAGACCCAGCACCGCATCACGGGACAATGTTGTGTTGGTAGCAATCACACCATCCAGCTCATAAGCCATCAACTCCCGGGCAATGCCGGCAATCTCTTCTTCGGTCATATCCGGAGCAATTTTGATGGCAATAGGCACCTTGCGGCCATAACGTTCAGCCAGTGCAGCCTGCTCTTGCTTCAGCATATCCAGCAGGCTTTTCAGGGCATCACCGTATTGCAGCTTACGCAGACCCGGCGTGTTTGGAGAAGACAGGTTCACGGCAACATAACCGGCATGGGCATACACTTTACGCAGGCAAATCTGGTAATCACTGTTGGCGTCTTCAACCGGAGTATCGAAGTTTTTACCAATGTTAATGCCGATGACACCCTTGTAATTGCACTTTCGTACATTCTCAACCAGATGATCCACGCCCTTATTGTTAAAACCCATACGGTTAACCAGAGCATTTCGTTCCGGAATACGGAAGGCACGGGGTTTCGGGTTACCCGGCTGAGGGCGAGGGGTAACGGTGCCCAGCTCAACATGACCAAAGCCCAGAGCGCCCATACCGTCAATGCAGTCAGCGTCTTTGTCCATGCCGGCAGCCAGACCCACCGGGTTATCGAAGGTCAGCCCCATCACCTGACGTGGACGGGAAGGTACCTTTGGAGCCATTAAACCCGTCATTCCAAGACGCTGACCAGCCGCAATCATCTCAAGCGCCATATCGTGAGCATTTTCAGCAGAAAGACAGAACAGTAATTTGCGGCCAAGTTGATACATGCAGAATCCCGAAGAAGAAGTGTCAAGACAAACCGGTCGAATTATACGTAATTCTGATGTAAACACCAGATTTGGAACTTCTTTTATGCAATTCTGTCATAAAAACTACAAGCTCACCTTTTATCTGCTGTCATTGTTATTGCGACTGACAACACGGACAGCCAGCCTGACCAGTTAACGAACCTCCTTAATAATGCCCTGTCTGACCTTATACAGACACTCGTAGAAGGCTATGCAAGGAGGCCGCCATGATGAATCTGAAACCCGCTCAAGCAGAAAAAGCCCGCACCGCCAGTGGTTGGTCTTATGATGATACAGGTTTTGTTCCAGCCCCCCCCTCAACAGATGGCCGGATATCCAAAGTAGCCGCTGACGATCTGGAGCTGCGACCTTTTTCCGACGCAGAGCCCTTCACTTACACGGCGCAGGCCAATCCCAAAAACCTGAATGCCCGGGTTATTTCTCAATCCCGTGAGGGGCTTGAAGAGCAGCTCGATACCCTGATGGCACACTACGACAATAACGGTCTGGAACGTGAGGAAACAGCCATACTGCATCCTTATGGCATTCTGGGTCAGATTTCCGAAGACCATCCTGCATTTGCCTCCGCACTTCTGAAACACCGTCTGCAGGAACTTAAAGCGGATGCCGCTACCTGGTGGAGCTCTGCCAATCGTGAACACGCTAATCAGCAACTTGCCCTGATGGATCAACTGCTGGCAGCAGGCCAGTATGAAGAACTGCTTGCCCTGTTGGTGAAACTGGAAAAAGCCAATAAGAAGGTGTCTTTCTGTCAGGTGATGAATGCAAAGTTTCTGGATCCTGACCACCACAAAGAGACACCACTGTATAAACCTTTCAAGAATTCAGCCTGGTTTGCCAGCCTTCGTGCCAACGTTCTGGCTGACCTGCAAAAATCCGATGCCAGAGAAGAGGCTTCTTCAGCCTTTCACCGTCTGCAGCAAAGTTTCGAACAACTCGAGCACCGCAAAGCGGACAAAGTACATTCTCCTGAAGATCTGACAGACTACATGCTGCTGGCAGATCCTGAAGCCGTCAATGGCTACCTGAAGGGCCAGTGTGATTTCCGGCTCAGAGAGTTGCGCCTGAAGATGAAAGAAACCGGTCAGGCTCTTACTAACGATGAACGGGCTGAAGTCAGAGCATTGTCCAGCCAGTTACAGCAGCTGGGCAAGGTGACCAACCGGGCGGACCTGACAACCTTTCTGAAAGATCCTGCCAATGCAGAGCTGAAGAAAGCCCTGGAAAGTGTCCTGATCGAGGTATACCTGCAACAGCTGCAACAGGTCATTTTCAATACCGATTACGCCATGCTGAACAAGGCCGGGCTGCACGAGCTGGTTAAAACCAGTAACCTGTTTAAAGAAATGATGGCCACCTACAAAACTGCGCAGGTACTCGGCGACGAAGAGCTGGAAGCTCTGGCCAAGCTGGAAACAGCAGTGGAAAACTTTGACCGAGCCGAAGAGCTGTATCGTTTAATCGATAGCGAGAAGCACAAGCCAGTAGACAAACGTCTGTTTGCCCTGAAAGTCCCTTCGGTTCAACGCCTGATGGAAAAGCTGACTCGCAATAACAGTGATACAGAAACCCAGCTTTACAACACCATGGAAGCACTGTTTAAAGCAGAGGTTGCCTTTGATTCCGACCGCACGCATCCCAACCTGATGGCATTACAAAAAGCCCGTTTCGAGTCGCGTCGGTTGCAGCAGGAACAGGCTGAATTCGAAATTCGCGCCAAGCTCAAGGATCAGGACGATCTGGTCGTACTGACCACAGGGAACTACGACACAGACATTAAAACGTTCAAAGCCATTCACGCCGGTCGCCAGAAGTTCACTCCTGTGTATCCTGCCGGAAGCCTTATGCAAGGTGCCTTCCGGTTGGCGAAACGAATCATCTGGGACAATGAACGTCCTTTCCATCAGATTCTGGCCGATCTGGAGCAGGCAAAGGTACTGAAGAAACTGAATTACTCGGCCAGCAGTGAATTCCGCCAGTTACTGAGCGACGTGGCCGGTATGGATGGAGCGTCTCTCGAAAAGGCGGCAGCCAGTATCGCTGCGCCCACCAGCAAGCTCTGGAAAGACTGGCAGGCAGGCAAGGCCGGCTTCCTGCAGGTTATGAACCTGCCCGGACAGAGTTACAAAGCACTGGAGCAGGAAGCGCGGGACATTATCAGTTCGGCTCTGGAAGTGGCCGAGCGCAACCCGGCACAATTCCGCCAGCTGTTCGGCGACGTTTCACTCATCATGGATCAACTGCAATCCTTACTGGGACCAGACAGTGTAGGGCTGCTGACCCAGCTGCAGAATGCTGCAAGAGCTCACTCGATAGCGTCCTGCTTTGCCGGTGACGAACCGGTCATGGAAGCAGTGGATCCAAACTCGGATCTGGCAAAAAACATCAAACGGTTCCAACTGCTCTGCGACATGGCGGCTTACACCATGCACGCCACCACCGCCGCAAACTTTGTCAAGAATGTTATGACAGGCAACGCTGCAGGCTTCTGCGGAACGGCAGCCGGCATTGTTGGCGGTTTGCTAACCTTTGGAGCCGCAGCACCGGCCTGTGCCGCCATTGGTACAGCCCTGGGAACAGCGCTGACCATCGGCAACGCCGCTGTAAAATATGCGGGCACCCATGCCATACGCAACGGTCTCAACAGTCTGGACGGAGAACAGGCTCAACTGCTCGACAAGGTGGTCAACTACGGACCATCGTTCCTGACTGCAACCAGTCCTTACGATGTCCTTGCAACCGGTATGCGTCACTTTGGTAAAGGTGACAGTGTGGCTACCGCAGCCGCCCGTACGATTCTGGGACCGATTCTGACACCGTTCAAAAACATGTATAAAGCGATCAAAGGCATCCACCAAGGAGAAGAAGGTGCCTGGAAGCAGTTTGGAATCGAACTGGCAGTTGCCACCTCGGCTATCGCCCTGACCGCTGCCCTGGGAGCCACGGTATACGCCATAGGATTTGCCACCATTCTGGGCAGCCCGGCATTGGGCGCAGCCCTGACAGCACTGACCTTCAGCTACGGATTCTTCCAGCTGGTCAGCCGCATCCGGACCATCGGCGGCTCGGTTTACAACAGCATTCAGCACTACCAACAGGCCATGTTCAACTCCGACAACCCCTTGATCAAAAAGGTCAAAAAAGAGTGTAAGAAAGAAGCAAGAAGCCTGGTTGCCAGAATGATGGATCGCGACCTGTACTATCAGCGCATTCAGGAAGAAAAAATGAAAGAGCTTTACAATACCTACTGGAAGCGCTGGAGCAAAAAGCATTCCGCTGAAGCCCTGACCCATGTTCAGGCCGTTGCCAGCCAGCTTAAAGAAACGGAAGGTGCCCGAAAAGAACTGGCAAAACAGGTCATGGACTCGGTAGAACTTCTGAGTACTCTGGACACAGCCATTAAAAACGCAGCCGAGGTTGCCGGTTCGGAAGAACAGTTTCAGGCCCTGAAAACAGAGCTGATGAAAGCGGGTATTGAAAGTGACCGCATCAACCGCAGAGCCCTTGCCCTGACCTTGCAAACTCTGAAAGAAGAACAGCTGGCCATTGTCGAAAGGCAGTGTGGTACCAAAGCACCGGGTGAAACCGAAGCAGCCATTCTGGCTACACTCAACGAGCACTACCGCAGCATTATGCTGGGCGGCAAAGTGACTGACCTGCTGAAGCTGACTCCTAAGCAGGAGCAAAAAGCCGAAGACAAGGCTCAGAAGCGGGTGGTGAAAACGGCAGAAGCCTCAGCCCAGAAGCACTATGAAGAAAGAGCGCAGCTGATGCTCACAGCGAGCCTGACCAAAGCCGCAGAAGCCCAGCTGGAAGAAGGTACCGAGATCACCGAAGACGCGATGAAGAACCCGGCTGTTGCCAATGCAGCAAGAGCTGAACTCCTCAACCAGAAACAGCTGTACAAGGATACATCGGACAGCCAGATGGAACGCTATCGGGGCTGGTTCTCCAGAGTCAGCGGATTATCCGGCGAAATGGTCAACAAACTGCTGGGTTACACCAGTCTTGGCCTTGCGATAAACTAATCCGTTACTACTCTCAGGGCGCCTGCAATGGCTATCGGGGCCAGACACAACCCGAACACCAGCAGCGCCCCCATCCAGAGCAGATGACCTGTGTAAGGCATTTCATTGATAGCATTCTGCACAGCTCCGGTGCCAAAAATCAGAATCGGTATATACAACGGCAGAGACAACAGCGTTAACAGCACACCTCCCCGCTGAACTCTGACAGTCAGCGCCGCCCCAATACCTCCCACCAGGCTCATCAGGGGTGTTCCCAACAGCAAACTGAACATTAAAGGTGCAAATGCCTGAGCCGGTATGTGCAACATTAAAGCCAATAGCGGTGCCATGAGAATAAGAGCGACGCCTGTCGTTAACCAGTGCGCCGTTATTTTCGCCAGCACCAGCAATGGCAAAGGATGAGGTGACAACAACAACTGATCAAGAGAGCCATCCTCCTGATCCCCTTTGAACAGGCTGTCGAGCGACAGCAGCACCGCCAGCAGGGCACCAATCCAGACCACGCCACCCGCCAGCTGTGACAACAACTCTTTCTGCGGAGAAATACCCATGGGAAACAGACTGGCCACCATTAAATAGAAAGCCACCGGATTCAGGGTCTGACCGGGCGTACGAAACGCCAGCACCAGATCCCGACGGATCAGTGCCACAAATGCCTGCCGACCCTGTAATGAATTTTCGGAAGTATCTCTGGAAGCCATCACAGAAACACCTCCCCGGTATCATCACTGACCAGCGCTTCAGCATTCGGGTATTCGGGAAGATAGTCATCCAGCCTGATTCGGCGAATGCCACCAGACAGGTCAGATAAACGCTGATGGCTGGTGATAATCACCATGCCGCCTTCTGCAACGTGACGAGCCAGCAGGCTCTCCAGCCAGACCACCCCGTCAACGTCAATCGCCGTAAAAGGCTCATCAAGAATCCACAGTGATGACTGGCAGGCAAACAGATCCGCCAAAGCAACACGGCGGTGCTGCCCGGCAGACAGCTGACCACAAGGCGTATCTTCATAGCCATGCAGACTGACTTGCTGTAAAGCTTCTATTACCTGTTGTTCTGAAGGGCATTCATTACGAAGGCTTGCACGCCATAGGATGTTTTCAATGGGTGTCAGCCCGGCTTTTATCGCAGGCTTGTGGCCAAAATAGAAAGTAGACAGACGGAAGTCAGCATAAATGCTGGACAATGTTTGGCCTTTCCAGACAATGCGACCCTGATAATCACCGGACAAACCGGCCAGCACCCTTAACAGTGTTGTTTTGCCTGAACCATTCGCGCCTTCTATCTGCAACAGCTCTCCGGGGGACAGCCGGGCAGAAAGGTTTTGAAAAAGAGTCCGGTCGTCTCTTATGCACCCCAAATCAACAAGCTCAAGCAACTCGACATCCTTTTTTTATTCAGCATTTATTCTGTTGCAGTGTTCAGGGAAAGTGTTCAAGCGGCACGTAACCAACAAAAAAACCACTATGGTGTTAAAAAAACAAAAAACACGTATAACTGCAAGCCACTGAATTTATATTCATCGTTGTCATGATGCAAATCAGCGTAGAGGGAGAAAGGGCGACTATTGCGATCAAAGAGCAGAACTGAAGACGTTCCGCTCTATGTTTATCGGACGATTAATGAGGCTGAACGGTGTGAATCGTTGCCTGGGCAAGATCCATCAGTTCACGGTTGGCGACGGTAAACATGGCCATTTCCGATACGGGTGCATTGCGGATTTCGGACAACATACTCTGCCAGCGCACAACCAGAGCATGGTGGTGCATCATCCAGGCATCCAGTTGTTGATTGATTTCATCCTCGCTGTCAGGTGCGCTCAACAAAGCCACCGTCAAAGCCCGCTGCTGCCAGGTCAGCTCATCGCGAATACTGTCTCGGGCCAGTGACTGCCAGTGATTGGTGACTTCCAGACTACCCAGTTCCTGGCTGTACCAGTTCAGATCCAGCCGTTCGCCAATAGCGAAAAACATTCGGGCAACACTTTCAATCGGTTTGCCCGTCTGGTCAGCCGCCTGAATGATCGGCAGTGAACTCAGCAGATAACGTTGCCCGCACACCAGTTTGGCAACATCTTCAGGAATCTGGTTGTCCACCATCTGCTCAACCTTGGCACTAAGGTTTTCCTGCTCGGTCTCACTAAGGTAATCAACAAAGGAATGCACAAACTCCTGAATCGCCGGACCATAATGTTCAACGGTTTCGGCTGCCACCAGATCCTGTCGCTTCAGCCGGATAAACCAGCGACTGGCTCGGCGTACCAGCTTAATCATAGATCCCATTAACTGCTGTTGCAGGCTGCTGGACAGCTTATAATCCAGCGATTCAATCAGCCGCCAGTAATCCTGAATACCAAACACATCACGGCTGACCAGAAACGCCCTGGCGATTTCCGGAGCATTGGCACCGGTGGTCTGACGAACACGATGAACATAGGTGATGCCCATCATATCAATCATATGGTTGGCGATCTGTGTCGCGATAATTTCCTGACGCAGCCGGTGATGGTTAATCTGCTCGGAAAACTGTTCAACCAACACGTCCGGGAAGGCTGTAAACAGCTCTTTGGAAAGATAGTCTTCATTAATCACATCAGACGCCATCAGCGCTTCTTTCAGCTCAGCCTTGCTGTAAGAAATCAGTAACGACAATTCTGGTCGGGTCAAGCCTTGTCCGGCTCCGCTGCGCTCTGCAAGCGCTTCATTGTCGGGTAAAAACTCAATGTGCCGATCCAGTCGGCCTTCGCCTTCCAGATGGTCAATGAAACGTTTGTATTCATCCATCCGGTAGCGGGCTTCGGATTCGGCCTGGGTAATAGACTGCGTCTGCCGGTAATTATTAAGCAACACCAGTCGTCCGACATCGTCTGTCATGGACTCCAGCAGCAGATTGCGCTGCTTCATGGTCATATCACCATTGGACACCACGTCATTCAGTAGAATTTTAATATTCACTTCATGGTCAGAGCAGTCAACGCCACCGGAATTATCAATAAAGTCCGTGTTCATGGCACCACCCTGCAGCGCGTATTCAACACGTCCCAGCTGACTCAGCCCAAGGTTCCCGCCTTCACCAACGACTTTGGCTCTCAGTTCACAGCCATTGATACGCAATGGATCATTCGCTTTGTCACCCACCTGGGCATGACTTTCGCTGATCGCCTTGACGTAGGTGCCGATGCCACCGTTCCAGATCAGATCAACCGGAGCGCGTAATAATGCGCGTATCAACTCATTGGGGGTCAACCGGTTCGCAGTAATGCCAAACCGGTCCTTCATGGGCTGGGAAATCATGATCGACTTGGCCGTCCGGGAAAACAGACCTCCGCCTTCAGAAATCAGTTTACTGTCGTAATCCTGCCAGCTGGATCTTGGCAGATTAAACAGTCGCTGCCGCTCCTGATAACTGCGGGCAGTATCCGGGTCGGGATCAATAAAAATATGCATGTGGTTGAACGCGGCCACCAGCTGCAGGGTTTCAGACGACAGCAGACCGTTACCAAACACATCACCTGCCATATCGCCAATACCAATGACCGACACCGTATCCTGCTGAACATTAATGCCCCGCTCACGGAAATGACGCTGCACCGATACCCAGGCACCTTTGGCGGTAATGCCCATTTTCTTATGGTCATAGCCGGCACTGCCACCGGAAGCAAAAGCATCACCCAGCCAGAAGTTGTATTCCGCCGCAATGCTGTTGGCAATATCAGAAAAGGTCGCTGTTCCTTTGTCCGCTGCTACCACAAGGTAAGAGTCATTATCGTCGTAATACACGACTGACTCTGGATGTACCACTTCGTTATCCACCAGATTGTCCGTCACATCCAGCAATGCCCGGATAAACGTCTGGTAACAGGCAACCCCCTCTTCCATCATCTCTTCACGGCTGGCGTTGACCGGCATCTGTTTGGGCGCAAAGCCGCCTTTGGCGCCCACAGGTACAATCAGGGCATTCTTCACCTGTTGAGCCTTCACCAGTCCCAGCACTTCAGTTCGGTAATCCTCCACCCGATCCGACCAGCGCAATCCTCCGCGAGCGACCTTTCCGCCACGCAGGTGCACGCCTTCAACTCTGGGAGAATAAACAAAGATTTCGTATAGCGGCACAGGCTTGGGAATGTCGGTAATATCACGGGGAGAGATTTTGAATGAAATATACGACTTGGGTTCGCCCTCGGCATCCATCTGGTAAAAGTTTGTTCTGAGAGTGGCGGAAATCACTGTCTGAAAACGGCGGATAATCTTGTCTTCACTGAGAACCGTGACCTGATCCAGAGCTTCCAGAATGGACTGTTGAATCTGTTGTTGACGAGCCAGACGCTGGGTGCGGGACAGAGCCAGTTCGGGATTAAAACGAATTTCAAACAGTTCCAGCAGCTGACGGGTAATGTCGATGTTATTGCACAGGGTTTCAGCAATATAGGTCTGGCTGAACCCCATTCTGATCTGTTTAATATAGCGGGCATAAGCCCTTAGCATCGCCACCTGACGCCAGCTCATGCCCGCAGCAAGGACTAGCAGGTTGAAGCGATCATTTTCCGCCTCGCCAAACCAGATTTTCTCAAACGATTCCCTGAAAATACCATCCACTTTCTGGATATTGGTACTGACATTGTCGTGGAAACTCAGCAGGAAATCGTGAATCCAGATAACATCATCGTTGCTTTTGCGAATCAGAAACGGATACTCGCCAATCACCCGCAGTCCCAGATTCTCGATAATCGGTATCTGGTCCGCAAGCGGCAGCGGTTCTACAAAATGGTACAGTTTGAAGTGAATCCGGCCTGGTCCGTCGTTGAGTGCGCGATAAAAGCCCATGGATAACGGGTTGTCTTTATCAATCTGTTGAAAGTGTTCAACATCCACAGCCGCAGCTTCTGGCGTAAAGGCTTCACGATACGCTGCCGAGAAACCGTTACTGTAAAGGGTAATCAGCTGATTCCCTTTAACTTCACCGTGGGATTCGAGAATAGAAGCGCGAACTTCATCTTCCCAGGAACTCGCCGCCAGTACGAGCTCATCATTAATCGCTTCCTGACTGAACTCAACCCGTTTGCGCAACTTGAAATTGAAATGAACCCGCGCCAATACTGACTCGGAAAAATAAGTGGTAAATTCAGAATCGACCGACTGAAGACGATGGCAGAGTATCGCTTCCATGCGTTTGCGCAATTGCGTGCTGTAGACTTCTCTGGGAACAAACACCAGAGCCGAGCAGAAAGGTCCATAAGGGTCTTGCCGGATAAACAGTCTGATCTGCTTGCGCTCCTGAATGCGCAGGATTTCCATAACGGTTTCAAACAGTTCAGTCTTGGGCGTCTGGAACAGTTCGTCCCTTGGAAAGACTTCCAGAATCTGCTCAAGATCCTTGCCATGATGACTTTTACGACCCAACCCTGACAGCTCAAAAATATCAGTCACTTTGCTGGCTATATAGGGAATCCGGAAAGGACTCTGCCGGTAGACCGGCGACGTGTAAAGACCGACAATTCTGGCTTCACCAATCACCGAACCATCGTCAGCAAACTGTCGCACCGTTATAAAATCGGGATAGGCTGGCCTGTGAACCGTCGAGCGCACACCCGCTTTGGAAAACGACAGTGCGTCAGTCTGTTCAAAAAAATCATGTTCAATCACCGGCTCAAGGTCAAGCTGACTGATGCTGCCCTGATGGCTGGTTTTCAATAGCCCTAACAAAGAGTCCGAAGGACGAATGATCTGCTTTTTACCAGACTGCTCAATGACCTTCAGTTCTTCATAACCCAGAAAAGTAAACTTATTATCCAGCAGCCAGTCTAGGAAATCCCGAACCTCTCCGGCACGTTCCCCCGTTAACCCGACAGCCAGCTGCCTGATGCGCTCACAGGTAGGCTGGTAATCCTCAACCACTCTGGAAACATCCAGCATAATGGCATAAATCTGTTCCCGAAGAACTTCCAGTTCTTCATCCTTTTCCTGACGATCAATTTCTACATAAATAATCGCTTCATTACAGACCGTTGCTTCAATCGATTCATCAAACACCATTTGATGCTGTTCATTACGTCGGGACTGCAGAACCGTATTTCTGAGATGGTGAATCACCACGCCATGCTCGTTCAGCTTCATTCTCAGGGAATCCACCAGAAACGGCATATCCCTGTGAATCATGCGAATAACCGTGTGGGTCGAATGCCAGCCATGATGGGGGTAATCGGGGTTTAGCACTTCAATTTCAGGCTGTCCCGGGTCATGAAACTGGAGAAACTTCCAGAAAGACAGGGTGGACCCCAGCAGATCACGACGCTTCTGCCCCATCAAATCCTGACGGCTGTCCATAGAATAATATTGATGAACAAAAGGCCTGAGAGTGTCGTATTGTTCCTCGGGGACCTGAGGGGCTAACTCGTCCAGTATTTTATCCAGGGCTTCCTTACGCTCCTGGGCATCTCGCTGACCCATGCTGGCATCTCCGGGGGCAAAAGCGGTATCTTGGTAATGGGAGGGATCAGAGTGTCCGCTTTGTGCAAGGGAGTTGTCAGTTTTATGACATCATCAGCTTTTCACTGGCTGATTAACTAGACCATTGCGGTCACTGATCCTATATTACTGAACTATAGGAAAAGACAGCCTGCTTCGCCTGATAGATCAAGCCTCTCAACCACTTGCTATCAGTCAAAAACACCCGCTGGTCTGTCAGAACCATTTATTGCAAAATGGCTTTAAAAGTAAACAGCGGTTATCAGCCAGCTAACTGAATCCTGTGCCGGGCAGGGACGTCCCTGATCACAATGACTATCGGCACAACACCTGTACTCTTATGGGCTATTACCAGTGCCATTGAACAGTGCTGGTATAAAAGACCATGAGCAAAATAAATTTTTTGACCACCCTGATGGTGAAAAACTTTACGGTTAATAAACTGGGACAGAACAATTTATGTCTGCACAAAACGTTCTGAATGAACTGAAAGAATACTTATGTAGCTGTATTATCGGTCAGGAGCATCTGGTCAATCGTCTGTTGATTACCCTGCTGGCTGACGGACACCTGCTGGTTGAAGGCGCTCCCGGTCTGGCCAAAACCCGAGCCATTAAAGTACTGGCAGAAGGACTTGAAGCCAGCTTTCACCGCATCCAGTTCACACCGGATCTACTGCCTGCCGATGTCACCGGCACTGATATCTATACCCCTGAAGACGGCAGTTTTCGTTTCCAGCCCGGCCCCATCTTCCACAATCTGGTTCTGGCTGATGAAATCAACCGGGCCCCTGCCAAGGTGCAGTCAGCCTTGCTCGAAGCAATGGGAGAGCGGCAGGTCAGTATCGGTCGGAAAACCTACCCGCTGCCAAGGGTTTTTATGGTCATGGCGACCCAGAATCCCATTGAACAGGAAGGTACCTACCCTTTGCCGGAAGCCCAGCTTGACCGTTTTCTGATGCATGTAAAAGTGGAATACCCCAATGTGTCGGCAGAACGGCAGATTCTACGTTTGGCTCGCGGTGAAGCCATGCACCAGCAACCCGCCAAACCGGCTCAGCAACTCACTCAGGGCAATGTTCTGGAAGCTCGCCAGAGCGTGCTGCATATGCACATGGAACCCGTGGTTGAAGAATATATCGTGCAACTGGTCAACGCTTCCCGCCATCCTTCTTTATACGGTGAGCGCCTTGCTGGCTGGCTCGACTACGGTGCCAGTCCAAGAGGCACCATTGCTCTGGACCGCTGCGCCCGCGCCCATGCCTGGCTGGCTGGCAGAGACTTTGTCAGCCCTGACGATGTTCAGTCCGTAGTGCACGACGTATTCCGTCACCGTCTGCTACTGAGCTTTGAAGCAGAAGCTGAAGGTAAAGATGCCGACCAGATTATTGATCAACTGTTAAATCTGGTGCCGGTGGCATAACAACAGCGGATACTGCGAGCGCAAGACAGGAGTACTAACACATAATGAGTGGAGCCTACTCGGACCTGAAAGAGCTGGTTGAATTACGCTTGAAGGCCAGGGATCTGGCACTGTTCAAGCATAACCGCTCACGCAGCCTGCTGGCAGGCGCAGGCGCTTCTCCCTTTAAAGGGCGTGGCGTTGATTTTGAAGAAGTACGCGCCTATCAACACGGTGATGATATTCGCTCCATCGACTGGCGGGTAACGGCCAGACGCAGTAAACCCCATACCAAAGTGTTTCGGGAAGAGCGCGAACGCCCGGTTCTTATTTTGCTTGATCAGAGCCACAGCCTGTTCTTTGGCAGTCGCCTTAATTTCAAATCCGTCACCGCCGCTGAAGCCTGCAGCCTGCTGGCATGGGCAACGCTGAATCATGGTGACCGGGTGGGCGGCGTGATTTTCAATGAAGAGCAACTGAGCGAAATTCGTCCAAAACGTTCCAAGCAAACGTTGATGCACCTGTTGAAACAGGCCAGTGAATTAAACCAGTCACTGACCGCCAGATCGATTCCCGCTTCGATCACCGCTGCCGACGGTGGCTATCTGGCTAAAGCGTTACGTCATGCCCGCAGGGTGTCGCACCCGGGTACACACATTTTTGTGATCAGCGACTTTGCCTCGCACAACGAAGAAACCCTTCGTCACTTTTTCCGACTGTCCAGGCACTGCGAAATGATGGCGGTGCATATATCGGACCCCATGGAAGCCGAACTGCCCCGCCCCGGTCGTTACGACATTACTAACGGCGTGCATCGCCAGACTATTGAAACACAGGCAGGAAAAGTCAGGCAGAAATATCGTCAGCAGTACGAACAGCAAAACAGTCTTCTGAAAGAACAGTTCTCCAGCCTGAAAATTCCTTTTATCGGGCTGCGAACTGACGTGGACACCTCACAACAGCTGGCGGAGCATTTTGGTTCGGTCAGAAGCCGGAAGAGCACGAGAGGTTAAGCCTGTGGAGATGCAAAACCCTCTGGACCAGCTTCGCCCGAATCACCTGCCAGACCCGGTGAGTTGGTGGCCTCCGGCCATTGGTTGGTGGCTGGGTGGTCTGCTGATCATAATAGTCATTGCTGCTGTCGTTTACTTTACCCTCAGGTTCGTTCGTAAAACCCGTTACCGCCGTCAGGCAGCAAAAATAGGCAAGCAACTTCTGGCTGAATTCCGGCAGCATGGTGATCAACGCCGATTCATTAATGCCTGCAATCGCTTGTTAAAGCAAACGGCACTGCAGGCTTACCCTGACGAGCCGGTTGCCCGTCTGCACGGTAAAGAATGGCAACAGTTTCTGGCAGACAAAAGTGGTAACAAAGGGTTTCTTCAGGGAGTCGGTGTCGCATTGGGCGACAGCCGTTACTACAAAGAGCACGCTACAGAACAATCGTTGGAAGTGGATGCCCTGCACTCCATGACCTTAAGCTGGATCAAAAAACACCATGCTTGAACTGCAATGGCCCTGGGTGTTTGTCATAACCCCGTTGCCTTACCTGATTTATCGATTCATGACACCCGCCAGCCAGTCCGGGGGCTCGGCGCTGCAAGTGCCTTTTTATCGACACCTGACCAGCATTGCCGGAAATAATCTGGTTCACCAGAACTCTCGACGACAGTTGTCATTTATATTGCCCGTCGTTATCTGGTTACTGCTACTCTTGGCGGCGGCTCGTCCGGTCTGGCTGGGTGAGCCAATTCAGCTACAGGGCACAGGCCGTGATGTCATGCTCGCCGTTGACCTGTCGGGCAGTATGGAAATTAATGATATGGAATTGAACGGTGTGGCCGTTGACCGGCTGGTCGTCACCAAACACGTTCTGACCGACTTTATTGAACGTCGAACAGGCGACCGTTTAGGTTTAATTCTGTTTGGTACACAGGCCTACCTTCAGGCACCACTGACGTTTGACTTGAAAACAGTGGGCACCCTGATGGACGAATCGGCTATCGGTATGGCAGGTAACAAAACGGCCATTGGTGATGCTCTTGGTCTTGCAGTAAAACACCTCCGTAACCGCCCACAAGACAGCCGGGTTCTGATTCTCCTGACGGACGGAGCTAATACTGCCGGTGAAATCACGCCATTGCAGGCAGCCAGACTGGCGGCAGAAGAAGGCATTAAAATCTACTCCATCGGGATGGGCGCTGAAGAGATGATTCAGCCGGGTATTTTTGGCACATCCTTTGGAGCACGCAGGGTTAACCCTTCTGCTGACCTTGATGAAAAAACACTGACAGAAATGGCGAATCTCACCGGCGGTCGTTACTTCCGGGCTAAAAACACAGAAGAACTGGAACAGATTTACAGCTTACTGGATGAACTTGAACCTGTGTTACAGGATAAAGAAAACTTTCGCCCGGGTATTGCCCTGTATTACTGGCCGTTATTACTGGCTTTGGTTCTGAGCTTTGTCACCGCTTTAGTTCACCCGTCGCTGCGCTCTTCAGACTGGTTAGCTAAATATAAAACGCAGGAAGGAGCCTGAGCATGACCGAGTTTATTTCTCAGTTTCATTTTCTGCGCCCCATGTGGCTGTTGATGCTGATACCCTGCCTACTATTGCTGACACTGGTCTGGCAACAACAGCAAGCATCCGGCAACTGGAGCAAGGTGATCGCTCCCGAGCTTCTGAAGCATCTGGTACACGGTGAAACACGGCAACAGCAACGCTGGCCAGTTGCACTGCTGGCAACCGGGTGGGTTCTGGCCAGTATCGCGCTGGCCGGCCCTACCTGGCAGAAAATCACCACGCCGGTCAGCAAAAGCCAACAACCTCTGGTGGTCGTCGCTGACCTGTCTTATCACCAATACGCTGCCGACCTGTCACCTGACCGGATGACACGGTTACGCTATAAGCTGCTGGATCTGTTCCGGCTGCGGCAAGATGGACTGACAGCCATCGTCGTCTTTGCCGGAGGTGCTCATACTGTCTCACCGCTGACAGACGACACCAACACTCTATCCAATCTGGTACCAGCGCTCAGTCCCGACATTATGCCGGAACAGGGGCAAAACCCTCTCAGCGGTATCGAGCAGGCCATCAAACTGCTCTCACAGGGTGCCAGTGAACGGGGTGACATTATGCTGATCACAGACAGTATTCCCCGACATCAGATCGCTGATATTGAATCATTAATCAAACAGTCAGGTCATAAACTCTCCATCCTTGGCATAGGTTCAGAACAGGGCGCGCCCATTGCTATTCCCGGAGGCGGTTACCTGAAAGATAGTCAGGGCAGTATTCTGGTGCCGCGACTCAACAGAACCGAACTGCAGCAGCTTGCCCGAAACGTCTCCGGCCAGTACCGGGATTTATCGTTGGACAACAGCGACCTGCAGGCATTACTGCCCAAACCCGATTCTTCAGACTCCGTGATTAAAGTTGACCGTCAGTTCGACCAGTGGCATGACGCCGGTTACTGGCTGGTGATTCTGCTATTGCCTTTGGCCCTTCTTGGCTTTCGCCGAGGCTGGCTGCTGGCACTGTTTATTTTATGTACGGCACTACCACAAGAGCAGGCAATGGCTTTTGACTGGTCCACACTCTGGAAAAACAGTGACCAGAGAGGTGCAGAGGCACTCAATAATAATGATCCCGAGTCTGCTGCAGAACTATTTAGAAACCCGAAATGGCAGGCAGAAGCGCTTTATCAGAATCAACAGTTTGAAGAAGCTGCCAATCTGTTCAGTCAATCTGAAACCGCACAAGGTTACTACAACCAGGGCAATGCCTTAGCCAAAGCTGGCAAATTGGATGAGGCTATTGCAGCTTATGATGAAGCGCTTAAACAACAACCCGATCTGGATGACGCCAAGTTCAACAAGGCATTACTGGAACAATTGAAACAGCAACAGGAAAAACAAAACCAGCAGAACCAGAACAGCAAGGATCAGCAGCAGGAACAAAATAGCCAGGACCAGCAAAGCCAGGAAGGCGAACAACAGCAGTCACAGGATAATGCTCAGCAAAATCAGGATGACCAAAAATCCCGGCAGCAATCAGAACAGCAGCAGCAAAAGCAAGAGCAAACCCAGGAACAAAAGCAGCAGCAAAGTACTCAGCAGGAGAGCGCTGAGTCTGATGAACAGAAACAACAGGAACAGCATCAGGCCAGCCAGCAACCGGAAAAGCCGGAGTCAGAAAGCCCTGAGCAGAAAGAACAGCAGGCCATGACGGAACAGCAACCTGCTGAAGAACTGGATGCCCAGACTCCCGACCAGCAGGCGGTAGAAAACTGGCTGAATACCATCCCCGATGATCCCGGGGGCTTATTAAGAAGAAAATTTCTGCACCAGCAACAACTCAGACAGGAAAACAGACAACAGGAGCGGGCATGGTGAAGTCGGCACAGTTTCAACACCCCATCAGATTAACGGTACAATCGTTGACGGCAAAATGGCTGACGGCTCTGCTTTTGATAGTATTGGCCAATTCGGCACTGGCTACAACGTTCACTGCAACCGTTGACCGAACCATTATTGCCCCCTATGAAACACTGGATCTAACACTGAGAACGGATAAAGACACCGACCGCACACCCGACCTGTCCGCCCTGAATCAGGACTTTGAAGTGGTCACAACACGCCAGAGCAGGCAGGTTCGTATCGTCAATGGGCAAACCGAGTCTTGGCTGGACTGGATCGTCACCCTTTCGCCCAAGCGCGAAGGAAGATTGACGATTCCCGCGTTGAAGCTCGGCAACCTGTCCTCAGATGCCATCCGAATTCAGGTACAGAAAGACACCTCAGCCTCAGGCAACAACGTCAGCCCCGTGTTTATGCGCACCGAAGTGGATAACGAGTTCATCTATGTACAACAGCAGGTGGTGCTCACACTGAGAGTGTTCTATCGGGTCAACCTCTACGACGATAGCCGTTTGAGTCCCCTGAATATCGACGGTGCCATTGTTCAACAGCTGGGCGACACCCGTAAATACGAAACCATCATCGACGGAAAACGCTACGGCGTATTTGAGCTGAAATTTGCCATCCACCCCCAGAAAGCTGGCCTGATGGAAATTCCGGAGCTGACCTTTAACGGCACTATGGCTGAACGCAATGATCCGTTTGGCAGCATATTCTCCATGTCCAGTGGCAAACCAGTGGTGGCGAGATCCGCTGCCATTACGCTGAATGTACAGCCACAGCCTGCCAGTTACAGCGGCCGGGCCTGGCTACCCGCCTCAGACCTGTCACTCAATGAATCATGGAGTCAGAATCTGGATGAAGTCCATGTGGGTGATGCCATTACCCGCACGATTACTGTTGAAGCCGAAGGTCTGACCAGTGCGCAGCTGCCGGTCATTCCCAAGCCAAGGCTGGAACACGCCAACCTTTATCCTGACCAGTCCAAGACGGAAGACACTCCAACGGAGAACGGCATTATCGGCAAGCGCATGGATGCAGTGGCCATTATTCCCACCCAACCCGGTGAAATGACGTTGCCTGCCCTGCGCTACAGTTGGTTTGACGTAACCAGTAATCAGGAAAAAGTCGCCGAGCTGCCTGCAAAAACGATACGGGTACTGCCTGCCACAAATGCTGCCAGCATTCCGGCACTGCCTGCGGTTACCGTAGCTGACAGTAATAACGGAGAAGCCAAAGCAGCTGACTGCGATTGCCCGCCCGCCGAGGTAATCGAAAAACCCGTAGCAGAAACCAAACAGGCGTACTTCTGGCCTTCACTGACAGGACTGTTTGCGCTGCTATGGCTGATCAGCACAGCCCTATGGCTTCTGGCAAGACGCCAGCAGATACCCGTAGTCACAGACACCGTTAAAGAGGATGGCTTACTCCCGCCAGAAAAGGATGCCTTCAGGCTCCTTGGTGAAGGCTGTCGGCAGGGCAACATTAATGAAGTAAAACTGGCCTTCACTGTCTGGTGCCAGAGTCTGTTCAATGAACAACAACTGTCTACCGTTGAACGCTGCCTGACCCGACTGGATTCCGATAAACTTCGGACCTTGTTCGAACAGATGGATGCTGCCGTGTATTCGCCTGACAAGAGCAACGCGCCCTTCGCAGAGATATTAAGTGTCTGTGAAAAGCTCAGAAAACAGCATCTGAAGCAAGTTTCTAAAAACGATCAGTTGCCGGGGCTTTATCCTTCAGACTAATGTAACTGATGTTACGCACCTTAAACGAAGGAATCAGGGCTACAGAGCAATGACCTCGTTCGGAAATCTTGATGATTCGTAGAGGGTGCGTAACTCCAGTAATGTAATACCAACTTCACCTTCGTAACATGAATTGGTATGACTGTCAGGTTGGGACGAGCGAAACGCGACTCCCAACCGACAGACAGACAAAATAATCAGCTGGTACTTCCTGCCAGCTCACCTTCAGGCTCACCAGCTTCAGTCTTTTTTACGTAACTCTCCGGCTTGAGCAGAAAGCGCGCCAGAGCAGGTAGCAGCCAGATGGCACCGATCATGTTCCAGATAAACATAAAGGTCAGCAGAATACCCATGTCTGCCTGAAACTTGAGAGGAGAGAATATCCAGGTGCCCACACCAATAGCGAGGGTTATGCCGGTAAAGGTGACCGCCTTGCCAGTAATCTGCAGTGTCTTATGATAGGCCTCCTGCAAAGGCAGCCCCTGTCTGAGGAAGCTTTCCAGACGACTGTAGATGTATATTCCATAATCCACACCAATACCTACTCCCAGTGCAATCACGGGCAGTGTTGCCACCTTGACACCGATACCCAGATACGACATCAGCGCCTGACACAGCACCGACGTCAACCCTAGTGGAATAACAATACAGAATACCGCTCTCAAAGAACGGAACGTCAACAGACACAGAATACTGACGACCAGGTAAACCCACATCAGCATCTGGTTCTGTGCTTCGGCAATGACTTCATTGGTGGCTGCTTCAATACCGGAATTACCACTGGCCAGAACAAACTGAACATTCTCATTATTGTTCTCAGCCGCAAAAGCCTTGGTTTCAGCCACAACCCGTGACAACGTATCAGCCTTATGGTCATCCAGATAAAGAATCACTGGTGCCATTGAACAGTCACTGTTGTATAACCCGCGCAGTGTAGACACAGAGCTGTTCAGAACATAAGGGTTACGGGAAAGGGTTTGCCATTTCAGGCTGCCCTCGTTCAGCCCCTTGACCACCTGTTTGGATGCAGTCACCAGCGACAATGCCTGCTGAACGCCGGTTACATTCTCCATACGCCACATATAGCGGTCGATGGCTTCCATCACAGGATAGGTAGAACACTGCTCAACACCGGTTTCCACCATCACCACAAACAGGTCGGCACTGGTCGAATAGTTAGACGTCAGAAACAGATTGTCTATGTTATAACGGGAATCAGGATGAAACTCTGGTGCGCCGGGATCTAAGTCGCCAATTTTCAGATCGGCCGCCCGGTAAATACCCCAGCCAAATCCCAGCAGGGCAATTAACACAGAAACCGGCACAACCTTGGGATGGGCAAAGTTAGACAACAGATTCCAGACGCCCTCTTCATTATGCTGGCGTTCCTGAATACGACGAACAGACTTCTGACTGGTACCACCATAAGACATCAATACAGGCAGCAAGACCAGATTAGTCATGATGATAGCCGCAACACCAATACTGGCGGTCAGGGCAAGATCCTGAATGACCTGAATATCAATAATCAGCAAGGTCAGGAAGCCAATGGCATCAGATGCCAGTGCCACCATTCCCGGAATATACAGACTTCGGAATGCACGACGGGCGGCAGTCACTTTATCCGCACCGGCTGCCGCTTCTACACCTATGCTGTTAATGATCTGAACACCATGGCTGACACCAATCGCAAACACCAGAAATGGTACCAGCAGAGAATACAGGTCAAGCCCAAAGCCAAGGGTAGCGAGAAGACCCATCTGCCAGACAACGGCCACCAGAGATGTCATTAACGGGATAAAGGTGCTGCGCAGGCAGCGGGAATACAGAAAGAGCAATAGCGCAGTAATCACAATGGCAACAATGAAGAACAGCACGATAGACTGTACACCTTCAAACAAATCGCCAAAGACTTTTGCCGTACCAACAATGTGAATATTGACGCCCATGCCCGTATATTTATCGCGCAATATCTCCAGCTGTCCGGACAGCGCCTTATAATCGAGCCTTTCACCGGTTTCAGGATTGGTTTCAAAAAGTGGCAAACTGACAATGCTCGACCGGAAGTCATTTGCTACCAGCTGCCCCACCTGCCCGGAACGCAGAATATTGGTTCGCAACTCGTCCAGACTTTCACGGGAACCGTCGTAGATCTGGGGAATAACCGGCCCCCCGGCAAAACCTTCTTCAGTGACCTCGGTCCAGCGCACACTGGGTGCCCACAATGATTTCAGTTTGGGACGATCAACACCATCAAGATAGAACACTTCATCATTGATCTGGCGCAGAATCTCCATATAGTCCGCTGAAAAAATATCCCCTTCTCTGGCTGCTACAGCAATACGAACTGTATTGCCGCCACCGGTGCCATCGAGGTGTTTGAACATGTTTTGAATATAGGGGTGCTGCATCGGCACCATTTTTTCAAAACTGGCATCCACCTTTAAACCCGTGACCATCTTCCAGACCAGAAATACCGTGACCAGAGCAAAGAACAGGCACACCCGTATCCTGTTATGGAAGATCATTCGTTCAGAGGTTGATTCAACGTGATTGGATCGTTTTGACAGCATTGTCAGAATCCTTTTAGAGCAAAATACCAATTCCATCTTCTAAACATGAATTGCGCAGCCATTTCAAACCACTGGCTCTGCGTCAGAACTCCTCGCAATAGCGAGCTATTACTCGTCGTTCTTCCTTGCCCAGCGATTTGAAATAGCTTGCTCATGGTCATATTTAGAACACGTAACTGGTATAAAATGCCGCTGTATCTTTATTATTTTCTGTGCAAAAAACGTTTTATTCTGAATGGGCAATTTTATTCGCCAGAGCCATATCGACGTTTTCATTCATTCGCTGAACGCCACCCTGCCCTACCACAACAATCGCGCCATCAGCGGCTTCAGCCAGTGCTGACAGTGACATCCGGTCTTCTCTGTGGGTTTTCTGCCAACGACCACTCAGGCCAGACAGAACCGTACCGGATGTGCCGACCAGATAGCTGCTGCCATCATTCAACAATAAAGACCCAAACAACGAATCTTCTGTTCCGGATGACAGCGCCAACCAGGACTCACCATTGTTCCGGCTACGGAACACATTGCCTCTTAAACCGTGAATAAGTACTTCGTTACGGCTGGCAATGACACCGAATAAAGAGCCTTCATACGGGCCGGACAACGTATTCCATGTTATGCCGGCATCTGGAGAGTAATATAAAATACCGGCCTCACCCGCAAGGTACAGGTTGTCATAACCATCACCGGCAATCGCGTTGTAATGAAATTCTTCTTCATTTTCGATGGTGTGACGAATGTCACCCCAGGTTTTACCGCCGTCGCTGGTACTCAGAATGGTGCCATAGGCACCCACTGCAATGCCCCTGAGCTCGGTCTGGAACCAGACATCAAGCAACGGTGCCTGCATATCAAGGTCACTGTAGACACGTTGCCAGTTTTCTCCGGCATCTTCCGATTTCAGGATCAGGTTATCATGACCGACGGCATAGCCCACCCTGCTACCGGGAAAGGTCACCGCTGTCAGCATTTGAATAGTCGGCACCTGCGCCTGTCGCCAGGATCGGCCATCATCGTCGGAAAATAGTATGTGTCCACGATCACCCACCGTCACCAGACGTTCACTGTCGGGTAATCGGGCAATATCCAGCAACAATGAAGTACTGGCTCTGCCAGACATGACCGAATGACGATCCTTCACCAGAGATTCTGAAACAGAGAGGTCTGAAACAGAGAGATCTGAAGCTTGACTGGCTAACGAAAGACCGCCACTGAAAAGTGCAGCCATTGTCACCAGGCTGGGTATAGTGAGGCTAAAAAATCCTGACGGCATCACTCCAGAGAGACGGCTGGCCAGTCTCCGGGCATGAAAGGATCTCAGCGCAAGCAGGCCGGAGAGTTTGGTCATGCTAGTCTCCTTCTGTCTTATAGTTATTGTTTTTTTGACAGACGGATTATAAACATTCGCTTATGCAGCGGCTAGCCACAAACCGCCAAATGACCCCCACTCTTTACACAATAAAACAAAATATATTTTCTGCTGTTACCATTTTTTCATCCTTTTGGAGGATAAAAAACAGCATGAAAAAATGGTAGCAAACCGTCTATACCCGTTTCCATTGGAGATGTGGGTAGGCGGCAAACGAGCGAAGCCCCATGAGCCTACGAGTAGTAGGTGATTGGGGTGAGTGAGAGCAGCCAACACCCCCACATCTTCAAGGGGAATGGGTATATCAGCGTCGCCCACGCCGACGCAGAGCAGAAGGCTTAAAGTACTTTAAATCCGGTATAGCCTTTTCAAAATTGACATACTGCGCCTCTTCATTGGCCAGTCCCTGGGCATGATAACGGCGGGAACGCAGATCATGATAAACATCCAGCCCGGTCCAGACCGTTGGCCGGTCGTAGTAATTAATCAGGTAAGCCATACTGTTACGCCATAGCTCTCCCCGCCCGTCGTACTGGTCAACAACGGCCGCTCCCCAGCTGTCCTCGTCCAGATGCAACACCCGCTTTGAATAGACATGACGGGCACCGGGCTTCAATGTGCCCTCGACTACCCAGACACGGTGCAATTCATAACGGGTATACTCGGGATTTACATGCCCAATCGTCAGCAGGTCGTCGTATGTCACATCCGGGCTGATCAACCGGTAATTATGGTAAGGAATATAAATCTCTTTCTTGCCCAGAAGCTTCCATTCATAACGGTTGGGTGCGCCGTTATACATGTCGGTATCATCAGCCGTACGCAGACCATCCGATGAAGCAATAGGTGTGTCATAAGCCAGATTCGGAGCCCTGCGCACCCTTCGCTGTCCGGCATTATAACCCCATGCCTGCCGTGGCTGTTGCACCTGATCCAGTGTCTCGTAAATCAGAACAGCTCCACCTGCCAGACGCGCAGGCGAACGGGTGAAAGACAGGTAGTAAAAGATAATATTGTCCAGAGTGGCTTCAGAACCTCCGGGCAAGTTGTAATTAATCAACGCTTCCTGCTGCGACGTTGACAGTGAATAACTGCCATTGCGCTGCACTGCCACTTCCGACGCACGTCGTACGACATACTCGCCACGGTAGCGGACAATATGGTTCCACAATGCTTCCAGACCGTTCTGTGGAATCGGGAAAGGGTAAGCATCATAAGCACCGGAAAAACCAT
Source organism: Endozoicomonas montiporae CL-33 (assembly GCF_001583435.1). Lineage (NCBI taxonomy): Bacteria > Pseudomonadati > Pseudomonadota > Gammaproteobacteria > Oceanospirillales > Endozoicomonadaceae > Endozoicomonas > Endozoicomonas montiporae. The sequence continues at coordinate 3,356,303 of NZ_CP013251.1, forward strand.
TCCCCCCTGATAACAGCTGTGCACTGGTGGCTGCTTTACGGGTATTGTTGTAAATCCGGTCCGGCTGACGAGCCGTTCTACGGGTTTGGTAAACTGGCATTTTGAAGGTGTCAGGATAAGCCTCAAACAGTGCCACCTGTCCTGCAGTCAGTTTGTCTTTGTACTGGCCTACATTACTCGCAGTGATAGTAAACAGCGGTTTATCATCGGAAAAAGGGTTCAGGTAGTGACTACCCGACTGAAAGCCTTTGGGTATCTCTGCTTCTTTAATACCACCATTCCATGCCGGTATGCTGCCATCCTTATTGCCTGCTTTTTCAGCACCAATCGGAGTGAGATCCTTGCCCAGACGCTGGGCTTCAGACTGTGACACTGCAGCCTTCAGCTGACAGCTGGCCGCGACCAGTATTGAGCAGACGAAAAAAGCAAAACTCTTGTTTGTATTCATTATTGTGTCCTGCATTCCGTCGCTTAAAAAGAATACTTCACATTGAAGGCAACATTATCCCTGTCGTGTAAGGCATTGGTTCGCTCAGAACCAAAGAACGTGGTGTAGACAAGCCCGGCTTCCACGGTATTCAGATAGATTGCCCGCAGAGCCACGGTAACCGCTTTGCGGTCCTCCAGAAAGTTACCTGTCAGTCTGGAGTTACCTTCGACATCATGCTTGAAGGTCAGCACCGGATTGAAATTGATCCCGGCAATCACGTCGTTCAGCTCTCCAGACAGCACTGCCGTGTACCCCCAGCTGAGTTTGTCGAGACGGTCGCTCGCCGGATGGTAGTCATCAGCAAATCCTTTCCCATAGGGGCCGGAAGCTGTTGAGACATACTTATCATAATCATCCAGTCCCTGGATTAATTCGAAAGACGGTTCCAGAATTCCATATAACCCATCAAATCCAAAAGACGGTCCAAAGTTACGAATGAATACCAGAGAGCCTGTCCACAGTTTTACTTCCTTATAATTTTGGTACGGCCCGCTGCTCAGGCAATACTGTCTGTCTTGATTGGCCTGTGACAGATCGGTAAAACACTCCAGTGCAGGGCTACGTACTGACCCGAGAATATTGGGCATATTATCATTAACACCATCAATCAGATCATCAGGGTGATCAATCCACATCGGTGCATTCGGACGATAAGCCAACTCACCACCAATGGAAGTGTTTCCTACCGCAGTATTAAAACTAATACCGTACATCCGGATATCTTCCGGATAAACCCGGGTTGCTGACATGCCATTGGATATAACATGAGCACTAGCAGCAACGCCCTGAATATACCTATTGCAGCTTGGGGTATCAGTACATAACGGTTTATCTGGATTAGCAGCAATCAGTAAATCCTGTAGCGTTGCTCCACCAGAATCCGGAACCAACTCTCCGAGTGCCGCACTCAGGTTTGCAGCATTTGCACTGGCTAAGTCAAGAGACCTTTGGACAACGGATTGATCAAGCTGAGCCTGAATAAAAGGAACGTGGGAATTGTAATTAACGAAATAAAAACCAAACTCGGTGTCATTCATTTCTTCGGCGTAGTATTTAAAATTGATACCCCACTGTCCGTTATCGCTGGCATCCTTTTCTGTAGAAGTATCCGCCGCAATAATGTAGTCACCATGAGTGTTAATCGCCATATCACCATAGAGGCTTCTCGCATTCGCTAAACCATAAATACCGGATATCCGGTTCAAGCTGTCTGGAATCTGGTTATAGCCCTTGGTTCCCCCATCAGTAAACAAATCATTCGTACTGAAGAATGTTCCACGCCCCGGAGTGACAGAGTTTTCCCACTCAAACTGGTAATAGGCTGCCATGGACAGGTTATCCGTGATACCCAGCCGGAAAGACAGAGCGTTCTGGGGAATCAGCAAATCCTTCACTTCCGAGCCGGGCAGGGCAAAGGACGCTCCGTCCAGGGCATTGACGGTATTAATACCATCGCGATAAAAAATGCCTTCACCCCAGTTGATCACCTGCTTGCCAAAGCGCACATCCAGTGGCATCTCACCCACATCCCAGGCTCCGTAAACATAGGCATCCTGAATTTTGGCGTCGTGTCCCTGTCCATCCAGCACATCTTTCGACCAGTCATCGCCGTAAGGATACGTGTTGGTCTGATCCGGCGAACGTCCCTGATTGGCTTTCAGCCAGTTATTACTGCGATCCATCATCTGGGTGTCATAGAAGGCAGTACCACGAATAAACAGTCCATACTGGTCTTCCCAGTCCACTTCAAGGTCGGCGGAGACTCTGAAGATTTGCGACACAAGCCCGGTGTCGTACGCCCGGTTGCCGTCGTTGGTATTCACATCATCATGGTCAGCGGTTGAACTACCGTCATAATGTTTCAAGTCCTGCCCCTGCACCCGCCACATCGTGCCATACGATAACGTGGTGTCCAGAGCGCCGGTTATGGAGCCCGAATCATCGGAAAATTCAAGGGAATAAGAAGGAAAGGCAAGTAAGAGTCCGACCAGCGAAAAGCCAACCTGAGCGGGGGCTATACGCAAAGCCGGTAAGCGTCCGGGCATCATCGTTTGCTGACTCCCTGTCATGTGCGTTTATTTTTATTATGTTTTTTGTGTTGGTTACAGCTACCCCGTTTTTTTTACCGCTACATCGCATACGCTGGCACAGAAACAATCCTCTTCTTCTGTGCCAGACCTCAGCGTCTACTATTTAATCAGCAAATGCAAGCTTGATACAACGATCTACAAGCTCTTATTAACTACTTCATAAACGTCCGTGGACAAATTATGCACTGCTTTGATTCGCTCCAGTGCATTTTTCATTAAGCCACTGGTCACCGGTTCGAATTTCTTCCAGCGTGTTAATGGCGTCATGATTCGGGAAGCCACCTGCGGGTTTTGCTTGTCCAGTTCGATCACCCGGTCAGCAAGAAACTCATAACCTGTGCCACCGGCCGTATGGAAATGGGTCATATTACGGGTAAAACCACCGATCAGAGAACGAAGCTTATTCGGACTGGTCGAGTCAAAACTGTCGTGTTGCATCAGAGCCTTAACCTTCTCAACCGTCCCCAGCTCGGCACTGGATGACTGCACTGCAAACCAGTCGTCCATCACATTGGAATTGCCTTTGTAACGATCGTAGAAATCCGTCAGTAGTCTTTCCACCAGCGCTTCATCACGATAATGAGCATCGATGACACAACCCAGAGCTGCCCGGCGATCGGTCATATTAGACGCATCATCATATTGTTTTGCCGCCAGCTGCACACACTCCGCTTCATTCACTGCCGACAGGTAACCCAGACAAACATTCTTTAAAGTGCGCTCGGCAATATCCGCAGCCTCCGGCTTATACACTCGTTCGTGATTCAGCTCGTTATATAGGGCTTGTAGTGCGTCTTTATGGGCGACTGCAATCGCCTGTTTCACTTTTTTACGGGCAGCCACAATGGCAAGAGGCTGAATCACATCAGCCTGTTCTGCCAGACTGGCTTCACTGGGCAGGCACAGCATTTCAGCTTTCACTGCCTTATCCATTGCCGCATCAGCAATGACAGCACCAAACGCATCCACCAGCTGAGGATCAACCGCCTGTTGCGGTTGCTCAACCAACTGCTCAATGGCCGCTACACCCAGACGCTGACAGGCATCCCAGCGATTGAAGCTGTCAGTGTCGTGTTTCATCAAAAACACCAGATCGTCTTTACTGTAGTCGTAGCGAACCCGCACCGGAGCCGAGAAGTTACGCAGCAGAGAAGGCAAAGGCTTACTCTTGCAGCCTTTGACGACAAACGTCTCTTCCGACTGTTTGATGGACAAGACCTGTTCTTTGTCACCTGCTGCATTCAGCGGTAGCAATTGACCCTGTTCATCCAGCAATGCAATACCCACCGGAATATGGAACGGCTTTTTCTGTTCCTGTCCCGGTGTCGCCGGACAGCTTTGGGCAATGGTCAGATGATAATCACCCGACTCTGCATCATACTTGTCCGTCACCGTCATCACCGGCGTACCCGCCTGACTGTACCAGTGTCGGAACTGGGTCAGATCCACACCGGAAGCGTCCTCCATGGCTTTTACAAAGTCCTCACAGGTGGCGGCTTCACCGTCATGACGATCAAAATACAGGTCAGTGCCTTTTCGGAACTGACCGGCACCCAGAATCGTGTGAATCATCCGAACCACTTCACAGCCTTTCTCATAAACCGTCAGGGTGTAGAAGTTGGAAATTTCAATAAACGACTCTGGACGGATCGGGTGCGCCATTGGCCCTGCATCTTCAGCAAACTGTGCCGTACGCAACAACGAAGCATCCTGAATCCGCTTTACGCCCCGGGAGTTCATATCCGCAGAGAATTCAGCATCCCGGAAAACGGTAAAGCCTTCTTTCAAACTCAGCTGGAACCAGTCCCGACAGGTGACCCGATTACCCGACCAGTTGTGGAAATACTCATGGGCAACAATGGCTTCAATGCGCTGATACGTGGCATCGGTGGCTGTTTCAGGACTGGCGAGAACACAGGACGAGTTGAAAATATTCAGGCCCTTGTTTTCCATAGCGCCCATATTGAAATGATCCACCGCCACAATCATAAAGATATCCAGATCGTATTCCCGACCATACACCTCTTCATCCCACCGCATGGACTTTTTCAGGGAAACCATGGCGTGATCGCATTTATGGATATTATGGGACTCGGTGAAAATCTTCAGCGTGACATCACGGCCGCTCATTGTGGTGAAGCGGTCTTCAATACACTCCAGATCGCCCGCTACCAGTGCAAACAGATAGCTTGGTTTTTTAAACGGATCTTCCCAGGTGACATAATGGCGATCGTTCTCAAGTTCGCCTTTATCAATGGCATTACCGTTTGCCAACAGCACCGGATAACGCGCCTGACTGGCAATGACTTTGGTGGTGAACACCGACATCACATCGGGCCGATCAAGGTAATAGGTTATCTTGCGGAAACCTTCGGCTTCACACTGGGTACAGAACATGCCGTTGGATTTATACAAACCTTCCAGCGACGTATTTTCCTGAGGCCGAATGCGGGTCACAACCTGCAACTCAAACGTAGGCTGCTTAACCGATACAATCAGAGTTCCTTTAGCCAGTTGATACTGATCGCCTTCCAGCTCTTCCCCATCCCGATGCAGACTGACCAGATCCAGTTCTTCACCGTGGAGCGTCAGGGCAGGCAAAGTGCCTGACTCAAACTCTTTTTCTCCATTGAGTCGCATCTGCAAAACCGACGTCACCAGCGCATAGTCTTCGTGCAAATCGAAGGTGAGATGAGTGGTATCAATCCAGTAGTCAGGCGCCTGATAATCTTTCAGATAAATCGTGCGGGGCTGTGCGTCTTTCATCGTTTATTCCTGCTAATTCTTAACTTATACCCATTGGATTTGAAAATGTGGGTAGGCGGCAATCGAACGAAGCCCCGTGAGCCTACGAATAGTAGGTGATCGGGGTGAGTGCGAGCAGCCAACACCCCCACATCTTCAAAGGCGATGGGTATAATCGTAAGTCGTGACACTGACCTGGTAGGATGTGTGCTTGCGGATATTCAGTACACCGGTGTCCAGTATCAGATACTGGCCTTTAATACCCTGCAGCACGCCCTCTACAGAAGGTGTTTTATCAAACGACAATGAAGTAACTTTGGTCGGATAGTGCTCCACAGGATAGTGGATATTCACCACTTCCGGATTCTCAACCGGCTGAATCGCCTGCAGACCAAACTGCTCCTGCAACGCAGCAATACGGGAACGGTTCATATCCATCAGCTCCTGCGCCGATGTCAGCAGATCCAGTGGTTCGGCACTGCCTTTGAGCATGGCTCGCCAGTTAGTGCGATCGGCAACAAACGCTTTAAACACCGTTTCCAGTAAACCGGACTGCTGTCGGGTTGCCACGCGCATAAACGGCAATGCCTGTGTAGCACCCTGATCAATCCAGCGGGTAGGAATCTGGGTCGCCCGGGTAATACCAACCTTCAAACCGGAGGAGTTCGCCAGATAGACCACATGGTCGGTCATACAGAACTGTTCGCCCCACTTTGCATCCCGACAGGTGCCCTGATGAAAGTGGCACTTTTCCGGACTCATAATGCAGGTATCGCACTGTGGCAGTTTCTTAAAGCAGGGGTAGCAATAACCCTGACTGAAACTTTTTTTGGTTTTGCGTCCACAATGGCAGCAGTTGATTTCACCCTGATAGTCCAGAACGATTTTTTTCCCAATCAGTTCATTCATGGCGACCTGTTGATCGCCGACCGGCAGATGATAAACGACGCTATCCTGTAATTCGGAGACCATTTTTTTCAGGTTTCCGGTCACTGGTTCATTGATCCCTAATACTTCATTTGGCACTGGCAGGCTCTCTCTTTAATCCTGTTTAGCTGGCTGCTCAGCTGTCTTTGAAACGCAAAATGCTGGCAGCCTCTTCCTCTGTTTCTGCCGGTTTCCGGCTGCTTTTGCAACCCACCGGCATATAGCCTATGCGCTGATCTTCCGGCAAATGCTCAAACTCCCAGGCAATCAATGCCTGCAGGCTGGCTTCACGTTCCTGCTCCGACATCTGCCGGCCATCCGGCCAGCGACCCAGTTCAACCGACTGTTTTAATACCTGATAAAGATCAGGGTTCATTATTTCAAGAAAGTCCGTTAACTGCATGTTGACCTCTTATTATTAACTTGTCTTGTCAGCCAGACGGTTTGATGTAAAGCTGATTCATAGAAAAGCGGTATTGGAACACCATCACTTAATAATGCTAATGGCTACCGTCAGGGAGCTCCAATGACAACAAACCCTTCTGTTACGCAACAATCTGTTATGCAACAATTGTCGCCGGTTCGAAATACAACCCGGTTTCAGGATGCGCCCGATCTGGCCAGAGAACAGTTACAGCACTTTGGTATAGAGCCCGATTCGGAATACGGTCAGGCTTTGCTAGACGCAAGCACTCATCTGTACCAGACCTTCAGCGAGCTGAATCAGGTCGATGCGCTGAGTAGCACCCTCGACAGTTTGCCACAAACCGACCGGATCAGTTACTTCAACGCGAAAAAATTCCTCTGTTTTCAACTCGCCAAACTGATTGATACCCTGCAGCCCAGCCTCAGAGCCAGTTATCAGGCTTTGAATATGAACGTCAGCAGCCGCGCCGTCAAAGGTGACTACCCATTATTCGCCAATGTCGGAGCGCTGTTTTCCGCTACTCCGGCCATCGTTCGAACGGCAACCTATTTGTACGCTTGTACAGAATGGGTCGAGGACGCTTTCAAAGGCATGGAAAGCACCCATCCGATTTATTCCCGCCTGCTGAACCCGACCTCTATTTCACTCTCGAATACCATTGTCGCACTGGAAGCCGGAAAGTACGCCGCAGACTACATGGCATGGAACTTTAACAGCGGCATGGCTGCCATCGACGCGCTGCTCAGCAACCAGCTGCGTCATGGGGATATTCTGCTGGCATCGCGTAATGTGTACGGTGGCACGTTCCAGTTGTTGAACGATTTTTACGCCAGAACGGATCGTCTGGATATTCAACTGGAATGGTTTGACGGCTACTCCGGTGATGAGTTCGCTGAACGAATGGAAGCCGTTCGCAGCCAGCACCAGCACGCACTGGACAATGGTAAGCGTCTGTTTGTCTACCTGGAATCCCCCTGCAACCCCCATGGCTATGTGCTGGATGTGCCGGAAATCTGCCGAATCAGTCATCAGCACGATCATCTTGTCATGCTGGACTCGACACTGGCCACGCCCTTCCTGAGCCGTCCACTGCGCCATTCCGACAAAGCTTGTCGTCCCGACTGGGTGATTCACAGCTACACAAAGGATATTTCCGGCGGTGGCTCAACTACGGCAGGCGGAGTCATAGGAGCATCGTTCCGGATGTTTCTTCCCAAAGGGCAACAGCATAACGGTGTGAACTGGGATCAAACCCTGTTCTGGGATGTGTACTACATCAAAGGGGCCTTTCTGGATGCGGATAAGGCCATCGAGGTCATCAATGGTATAAAAACCCTTGAAAACCGAATGCTGAATAAATGCATCAATACACTGGTCTTTTCCGAGTTTCTCAACAGTCATCCGATGATTAACGTCAACAGCCATGGTCTGAAAGATCACCCGAACCGGGCGTTATGCGAAAAGAACCTCTATCTCGGGCTGCCCAGCCCCCTGTTCAGTATCGATATGGAACAGGCAAAGCTACCCAGAGGCACGTTTGTTCGTTTCTTTGATGCGCTAGAACCTGTCTTTGGGCATATGGTCAGCCTGGGTCAAAGCAATACTTTGGTGCTCTGCCCGGCGTTAACCTCCCACTCCGAACTGGACGAACAGGCTCAGAGCGAAGCACACATTCATCTCACCACGATTCGTATTGCCATGGGCGATGAAAACCCCAGAGACCTGATTGATCATTTCAGGGACTGTGCAAGGCTGCATATTGATCCGGCACTGCCTGACTTTTCCAGTCAGTTTATGCCTGCCGAAAAAGTGGAAACATTAATCAGAAGTGTGCACCTGTCGGTGCATGAAGAACATTTGAAACATCAGTAAACAATGAATATTTCTTGTCGGCTGGGGCAGGCAATGCCCCCAACCCACAAGCATTTTCAGGTATCCGAGCCTACAGGCTTACGCAAGAATATTCCTGCCAAGGCACCAATCAACAGCCCTGAAACCAGTCCGCCGGAATGCGCCGCATTGGCCATATTCCCGAAGCCAATGGCACCCAGAATGCCGGTATAACCAATGGCCAGCCAGACCAGCATAAAGACGTAAATGGCCGGAGGAATACCAAACTGACAGCGCGGATCAATTTTCTCACGAGCCAGACAATAGCCCAGAAAACCATAAATCACGCCGGAAAAACCGCCAAAGATAGTGGTGTCACCACCAAACAGATACTGGGCAAAGTTCGACAGTAACCCGGTGACAACGACGATACCAAACAGGTGTACCCCACCCTGACGAAATTCGATACGACGTCCAAGATCAAACAGCCAGAGCATATTGAACGCCAGATGCAAAATACCAAAATGCAGAAAAATCGGACTGAGCAAACGCCAGTATTCACCGGAATCCAGAGTGTGGGCAAGACTGGCGAAATAAGCGTATTGTCCACTCACTTTGATTTTGACAAAGGTGAAATGACTCACCATGGCAATGTTTTCACCCAGCTGCGTGAATACCGCCACGACCAGACAGGCGACCAGAAACAGCATGGTGATCGGAAAACGACGCCAGGGAATGCTTTTGAACATTCCTCCGACATTCACACCGCGCCGTTCGGGTGCTTGCTCCAGCTGCAAAAGGCCGGCGTCCCAGTCGCTGTAAACCTGCTTAACCACTTCACCCTGTTCTTCACTGGCTGTCCAGATAACCAGCTGCCCGGCTTCTTCCGTAATTTTATGTGGCAACCCCTGCCGGTATAAAAAATACGACAGAGAACTTAAATCTTTATCTCCTGGTATAACCAGAGCCCTGTACATAATCTTCTCTTGCTATTCAATGAAAAAACCCACTGAAGACAGTGGGCTACTACTTTTTACTGCGTTTTATTCTTCATCCACCGTTATTTCATGAGGATGCCAGCGCAACTTGGAGCGACAACCTTCATAAAAATCGTGGTTGACCGGATGCAGAAGTTTCAACAGTTCAGGCTTTTTCCGGATAGAAATAATGTCACCCGGCTGCAGCTGAATCTCCACCTGACCGTCACAACTGATAACCGGGTGAATAGTATTGTCCGGATGCACCACCAGCTGCATCTCACTGTTACCATCCACCACCAGCGGGCGGTTGGTCAGCATATGAGGGTACATAGGCACCAGTACAATGGCATCCAGCTTGGGGTGCATGATGGGGCCGCCCCCTGAAAGCGCATAAGCCGTGGAGCCGGTGGGCGTGGCAATAATCAACCCGTCCGAACGCTGGCGATAAACAAACTGGTTATCAATAGACAGTTCAAATTCAATAATGCGGGTCGATTGCCCCGGATGCAGTACCACATCGTTAAGAGCATCGGCTTCACCAATCACTTTACCATCACGGGTAACACTGACATCCAGAAGAAAGCGGTGCACAAGCCGGTTCTTTCCTCTTAATATTTCGTCAAGCTGCGGTTCCAGTTCATCGGGCAGAATGTCGGTCAGAAACCCCAGTCGGCCAAGGTTCACACCCAGCAAAGGCACACCATGGGGCACCATATCTCTGGCAGCCCCCAGCAAACTGCCATCTCCACCAATGACGATCACCAGATCGCAGCTTTGCCCCATATCTACCCGGGCACTGGTTTCAAAGGTATGACCGGGTAAAAGATAGGCAATCGATTCGTCGAGCAAAACATCAATGCCCTGCCCCTGCAGAAAGTCGGTCAGGCGTTGCAGGGTCTTTTCTATATGGGATCGTCCCTGACGACCGGTCACCCCGATACGCTTGAATGGTTCCATAGGCGTCACTTACCGTTCCAGGCCTTACGGCTGATAATCGTTCCAGACGGCAATAATAACGAATTTTTCCGCCTTATGCCTTTCCTTCCAGTGTTGGCATTAATAACTACCCACCGCTCTGAACTTTGAATCTTAAATAACGTCTATGTTTAGAAGCTGTTCACGATCTTAGAACGCCATTTACTATCAGGATGTATTGATGCTTAGAAGTTTTTTCCTGTCCAGACGCTGGGCGGTCTGGGCCTGGGGCGTGTTGGTGGTGCTACTGGCCTCCATTGCCACAGAAGTTTTTATGATGACCAAGCTAAACAGCTGGTACGGTGAAATGTGGGATATGATGCAGCTGGCTGACCCGGACAGCATCGACAAGTTCTGGAAACTGATCATCGTGTTCTGCGAGATTGTTTTTCCCTATGTTTTACTGCGGGTCACCTCCAGCTATCTGTCGCAGCACTACTGCTTCCGCTGGCGACAAGCCATGACCGAAGCCTACATGCCGTTCTGGCAGAAAGTAGAACATGATGTGGAAGGCGCTTCCCAGCGTATGCAGGAAGACCCCCAACGATTTGCCAGAGTCACGGAACAGCTGGCACTGGGGCTGTTCCGGTCAATTCTGACCCTGATCGCCTTTGTGCCTATCCTCTGGGAGCTGAGCGACAGCATTTGCGACAAGTTTACCGAATGGATGAACAGCAGCGCTTATACCGAACGCTACGACAGTCTGCCGCCCTCACTGGTCTCCATGGAATGGATGGTCAATATCCCCGGTTTTCTGCTCTGGCTGTCTGCCGGTCTGGCACTGACCGCTATTGTTATTTCCTATTTTGTGGGCATCAAGCTACCGGGGCTGGAATACAAAAACCAGAAGGTCGAAGCCCGTTTTCGGAAACGTCTGGTGTATGCCGAAGACGACAAAGCTTTTGCCGATATGCCCACCCTGCTGGAAATGATCACAGGCTTGCGCTTTAACTACTTCCGACTGTTCCTGCACTACTCGTACTTTTCCCTGTGGCAGAATTTCTTTTTCCAGTTCGTTATCATTGTCGATCTGATGGTCATCGGACCGGCAGTGATTTACGGAATTGTGTTGCTGGGTACCCTGAACATGGTGTCTCATGCGTTCAGCAGTGTCTCCGACAGTCTGTCGTACTTTACTGAAAACTGGTCAACCGTGACCGAGCTGCTCTCCATCATTAAGCGTTTGCGCGAGTTTGAGGTTAATATAGGCTTCAATCAGGCTCAAACCATTCAGGATCTGCCCTCAGGAGACCTGACTTAACGGATACCACTTTATCCATGTCACAACTGACTGACTTAACCGGTTTGCAGCTCTCAAGAGACCTGCAATGGATTCAAAACAGTCCGGTGCTTTTTAACGGGCAAAGCCACGACTGTTTTGTCTCCAGCGTGTTGCCCGAATGTCAGTCAGACCTTTTCCAGCCCGGCTACTCTCTGCCAACAGAAGCTGCCCGTCATATTACCACTGCACTGGGACAGAAACGCTGGCACCTGCTGGGCATATACTATGAAACCCTGTGGCACTATCTTCTGGATCAACATCCCGCTATACAAACCCTGGCAAGTAATCTGCAGGTACAAAAAGCAGATCGTTCAACACTGGGTGAATTTGACCTGATCTACCACTGTTTAAATACCGGCATCACTACCCACCTTGAACTGGCGGTGAAATTCTACCTTGGTATTCCCGACGCTTCCCAAAAGTCAGACGACAGTAGCTGGCATCAGTGGGTAGGACCCGGCCTGAAAGACCGGATGGATCGGAAACTCCATCGGCTTCTGAATCACCAGATCAGACTTGGACAAACGGCTGAAGGCGCTGCAGTGCTGAAATCACTCGGGGTAAACCAGCTCGTTCAAGCCATCTGTTTTCAAGGCTATCTGTTTTATCCGGTTCATGGTCACTGCCCTGCACCGGCAGATTGTAATCCAAATCACTTGCGAGGTAGCTGGATCAGCCTGTCAGCCCTGCCAGAATGGCTGGCTAAGTTTCCAACCAACCTCCTTTATTTCAGACCTGCCAAACTAAAGTGGCTGGCACCCTTTCTGGAAACACACTTTCTGGAAACACCTGGGCAGGAAAACAAACGTCAGTTAGCAGACAATCCGGTCACTCTTTGCCAGAGTCTGAAACCGCTTAACGAACCGCAACTGGTCATTGCCTGTTCAGAACAAGCCAACGGCTATCAGGAACATCATCGCTTTTTTGTGGTACCCGACAACTGGCAACAGAAGGCTGAGTTTGCCTGCGAAAAAACCGAATGAGCCGCTATTATTAATGCGGTTCTGATGTTTGAATAGGTAAATAGAATGTGTCGTACCGTTTCCTGCCTGTCGGGCTCCGCTAACCTGTTGTTAGCGATCAAACGACGTAGTTCATCTGGAATAAACAAAAGCCCGATTGCCTTCACAGGGTTGTTGCTTGTTTTCACCTTATCCATTCTGTTTCAGCCTTGTCAGGCAGACCTTATCAATAACCCTCTGGTTAAAGCAGTCAGCCAAAGCCTGAATGTGAATGATAAACAAGCAGCAGGAGGCATTGGTTCATTATTACAAATGGCGGGCAGTTCGGTGACCAGTAGGGAGTTTAACAAGCTGAAACAGGCTATTCCTGATGCCAGCGACCTGATCGCCAAGGCTCCTCCGGTTGCTACTAAAAATAGCACGTCAGGTTACTCGGATTTCAGCGAAGAAGGTCTGATGGGCAGTCTGGCACCACTCACATCTCAATTTTCAGCGCTCGGGATGGACAGCCACATGATTATGCCCATGATCAACAAGGTGCTTGATTATCTCAAAGGTAATAACAGCACAGCTGCTTTCAATATTCTCCAGTCCGCTCTGCCTTCTGACCTGATGGGCGGTGCTACAAAATCCCTGCTTAATGCCTGGTAAGTTTTGTCTGTAAATAGTTGATCACAAGACACCGGATTGCCGGAGAAAAGAATAACTCTTACCGGCAATCATGATCAAAGCCCTATCAAAAGATAACAACGAGTGAGATCAAGATAGTAAAAGCGTTTTCCCTTAACAATCAATAAGATGGATAATGATTACTATTTACCCACTATCGCTGTCTGAGTAATAATACCCAATATACTTGCTCATCTTTAAAGTCTCCATCTGGCATTCTCCGTGACCTCTTGTTATCTAATGAGAGAGTTTTCGATTTAATTGACCCAGATCCATACAATATAAATCCACTACTGATAGCGAAAATAAATAAGCACTCTCCCTTAACAAAAACGTTAAATAAACTGGGAAAAATTACAAAGAATACTGATCTGATACCTTCTATCTCATTATTTGCATGCTACAATGCCAACTCGTTTAACCTGTAACGCCTCGACTGATGCCACAAAACACAAAGTCTCTGGAGACGATTGATGCTTTGAAGGTAGACAGAGAAGCATACATATGTCCTAGGAGATGCATTAACAATGCAACAGAAAAACAAACTGTTCATCGGTAACCTGGCTTTCTCGGCAACCGAACAGGAGCTGGAAGAAGCCTTTGGTGCATTCGGTGAAATTCAGGAAGCGAAAATCATCCTGGATCGTGAAACCGGTCGTTCACGTGGTTTTGCTTTCGTCACTTTCGCTTCTGACTCTGATGCCAATGAAGCTCTGGCTCTGGATGGTCAGAACCTGTCCGGCCGCGACATGCGTGTCAGCGTAGCGACCGAGCGTCCACGTCGTCAGGGCGGTGGTAATCGTGAAGGCGGTCGTCGTTTCTAAGCTTTGCTTCTGATTCGATGATTCTTTGAAAAAGCCGGTATTTTTACCGGCTTTTTCTTTGTTTGAAACCTTAAACAACCTCAGTTACTGTAAAGTCTCTTCCAGAGCCCGCAGACAAAGTGCAGTATTTTCATCCCGTGCAGCATACCCCATCAAACCAATGCGCCAGACCTTTCCTGCAAAAGCCCCAAGACCTGCACCAATCTCAAGGTTATACTGATTAAGCAGTCGGGATCGTACCGCCGCATCATCAACCCCTTCCGGTATAGCCACTGCATTCAACTGTGGAAGCCTGCAACCTTCATCAACGATAAAGGAAATACCCAGCTTTTCCAGCCCTGAACGCAACGCCTGATGTTGACGGGCATGACGCTGCCAGGCATTTTCCAACCCTTCGTCCTGTAACTGAACCAGTGCTTCATGCAGAGCATATAACGCATTGACAGGAGCCGTATGATGATAGCTGCGTTTCTGATTGCCAGACCAGTAATTCATCACCAGAGTCTGATCAAGAAACCAGCTCTGCACAGGCGTTTTTCGACTCTTGATTTTAGCGACCGCAGCATCACTGAAACTAACAGGAGAAATACCGGGAACGCAGGACAAGCATTTCTGCGTTCCGGAATAAATAGCATCAATTCCCCAGTCATCGACGTACAGTGGAACACCACCAAGCGACGTCACCGCATCAACAATACTAAGGCAGTCGTATTGTTTTGCCAGCGAGCAAAGCGTTTGGGCATCGGATAAAACACCGGTTGAGGTTTCAGCGTGAACAAACGCAACCATTTTTGCATCCGGATGTGCTTTAAGCGCGTCTTCCAGTTTGTCAGGGCTTACTGGTTGACCCCAGTCGTCTTCAACCCTGACCAGTTGCCCGCCGGAACGCACTACATTTTCCGCCATCCGGCTGCCGAACACCCCGTTGATGCACACAACCACCTTGTCGCCCGGCTCAACAAGATTGACAAAGCAGGCTTCCATACCGGCTGAGCCTGGCGCAGAAACGGCCATGGTGCATTCATTTTTCGTTTGAAATGCATACTGCAACAACTCCCTGACTTCATCCATCATACCGATGAACAGGGGGTCCAGATGCCCGATAACCGGGCGACTCAATGCCTGCAACACTTTTGGGTGAACATCTGATGGGCCCGGGCCCATCAATGTCCGCTGTGGCGGATAAAAAGATGAAACGCTCACGTGCCTTCCTTTTCAAAGAAATGAGTAGCTGAGGAATTAAAGGTGCAGTTAAGAGGGCGCACCTCTGGGCATTATGTCAGGTTTATGAAGCGACATCTGGCACTATTTCAAAATTGGCCAGTCCGCAGCATCAACAGAGTCCAGTAAGCAGGTGCTTTCACCGCCCCACCTTCTGATATAAGCGCCATCCGGGTCATACTGACTGGTCTGCTTATCCAGATCAAAATGACGAATTCCCCGTGGGTCTGCACCTACACCAGCCAGATACTGCCAATTACCCCAGTTACTGCCCACGTCATAATCAATGAGCTGTTCTTCAAACCAGGCTGCCCCATAACGCCAGTCCATTCCCAGTTCATGAATGAAACAACTGGCTACTATCTGACGACCACGGTTTGACAGATAACCTGTTTCCTTCAGCTCCTTCATACAGGCATTAACAAGAGGCCAGGGCGTATTGCCTGCACACCATTTCTGAAAACGTTCGCCATAGAAGCTGGACAATTTATGACGCGCACTGATGCCTTTCAAGGAAAATAACAACACACCATGCTTGAGGGCATACCAAAAAAAATACTCCCGCCACAACAGTTCAAACAAAATCCAGTACGTCGATTCATTAGCGACAATATCTGTCTCATAGCATTTAAGCGCACTCATTACTTGACGAGGAGAAATACACCCGTGAGCAAGCCATGGTGAAAGTTTGGTCGAAGCGTCCCAACCCATGAGTGCATTGCGGGTTTGTTTATAAACAGAGGGTGACGGTGTTGAGAAGTACTCTGAAAGATGTCTTAAACCGGACTTCTCACCACCTTTGAATGTCGAATGTAAATGACTATTTACTGAAGGTAGTTGATCTTTCAGATAATTAAAACCAACTACAGGGCTTGGCGTAAGATCGGGCGCACAAACGGGTTCTGTTATTGCCAGTTTTTCGACTTTACGCCGAAACTGACTGTAAGTGCCTGGCAAGTCATGGAGCTCAAAAGGCAGCTGATCGATCTCAAACAACGTTGACGTTGCGATTTCGCTAAACAGAACCGAAGGAAAGCGCTGCTTTAGCTCAAGCCAACTGCTCACTTCTTCATATCCGGACTGCCGACTTCGATACACTTTTTCAATGCCATGCGCTTGTATCAGCTGTTGAATCGAAGCTGAAGGGCTTTGATAGCGAACAAGAAGTTTCTGCCGGCGCTCAGCCAGCGATGATTCCAGGCATTTCAGACTTTCCCGAAGAAAGCGCCAACGCTGTTCCCCCATCCGCCTGGTCATGTAGCGGCCAGGCCGAAACCAGGCGGGATCAACGCAATAGCAACACAATAAATGACGACTACCAGTGGCGGCAGCAAGATAGGCGGGGTTATCGCTTAACCGAAGGTCATTCGTGAATAAGAACAGTGCTATACCTTGCAACAGCAGTCACCTCCCGCAAAAGTGAAGTTCAGTTCCGGCTCAGAAGCCTGCTATTACTATAATACTTTCCTGCATTCCATACTGAAAAAAGAGGCTTAGATGTTTTTTTGAGGAAGGAAAACAAAAAAGCCCCGATAGTAAATACTATCAGGGCCAGAAATCTTTTGAGAAATGGCGGACCGGACGGGACTCGAACCCGCGACCTCCGGCGTGACAGGCCGGCATTCTAACCAACTGAACTACCGGTCCGCATATTCTTTATGAAGCAACCACTTCATTAAACTCTTTATATTAAGAGTGGTGGGTGATGACGGGATCGAACCGCCGACCCTCTGCTTGTAAGGCAGATGCTCTCCCAGCTGAGCTAATCACCCAAACAACTTTTTAATCATTGCTGCGCCTGTCGTGCAACAATGTCGCCCCTCAAAAAGAGCTTTAAATAATGGCGGACCGGACGGGACTCGAACCCGCGACCTCCGGCGTGACAGGCCGGCATTCTAACCAACTGAACTACCGGTCCGCATATTCTTTGCTGAAACAAACTTCAGACTTTAATCTGGTGGGTGATGACGGGATCGAACCGCCGACCCTCTGCTTGTAAGGCAGATGCTCTCCCAGCTGAGCTAATCACCCAAATAACTTTTCAATCATTGCTGCGCCTGTCGTGCAACAATCTCACTCTTCAAAAGAGCGTTTAGATAATGGCGGACCGGACGGGACTCGAACCCGCGACCTCCGGCGTGACAGGCCGGCATTCTAACCAACTGAACTACCGGTCCGCATATTCTTTGCTGAAACAAATTTCAGACTTTAATCTGGTGGGTGATGACGGGATCGAACCGCCGACCCTCTGCTTGTAAGGCAGATGCTCTCCCAGCTGAGCTAATCACCCAAATAACTTTTCAATCATTGCTGCGCCTGTCGTGCAACAATGTCACTCTTCAATAAGAGCTTTAAATAATGGCGGACCGGACGGGACTCGAACCCGCGACCTCCGGCGTGACAGGCCGGCATTCTAACCAACTGAACTACCGGTCCGCATATTCTTTGCTGAAACAAATTTCAGACTTTAATCTGGTGGGTGATGACGGGATCGAACCGCCGACCCTCTGCTTGTAAGGCAGATGCTCTCCCAGCTGAGCTAATCACCCAAACAACTTTTCAATCATTGCTGCGCCTGTCGTGCAACAATCTCACTCTTCAATAAGAGCGTTTAAATAATGGCGGACCGGACGGGACTCGAACCCGCGACCTCCGGCGTGACAGGCCGGCATTCTAACCAACTGAACTACCGGTCCGCATATTCTTTGCTGAAACAAATTTCAGACTTTAATCTGGTGGGTGATGACGGGATCGAACCGCCGACCCTCTGCTTGTAAGGCAGATGCTCTCCCAGCTGAGCTAATCACCCAAACAACTTTTCAATCATTGCTGCGCCTGTCGTGCAACAATCTCACTCTTCAAAAGAGCGTTTAAATAATGGCGGACCGGACGGGACTCGAACCCGCGACCTCCGGCGTGACAGGCCGGCATTCTAACCAACTGAACTACCGGTCCGCATATTCTTTATGAAGCAACCACTTCATAGAATGTTTGGTGGGTGATGACGGGATCGAACCGCCGACCCTCTGCTTGTAAGGCAGATGCTCTCCCAGCTGAGCTAATCACCCAAACAACTTTTCAATCATTGCTGCGCCTGTCGTGCAACAATCTCACTCTTCAAAAGAGCGTTTAAATAATGGCGGACCGGACGGGACTCGAACCCGCGACCTCCGGCGTGACAGGCCGGCATTCTAACCAACTGAACTACCGGTCCGCATATTCTTTATGAAGCAACCACTTCATAGAATGTTTGGTGGGTGATGACGGGATCGAACCGCCGACCCTCTGCTTGTAAGGCAGATGCTCTCCCAGCTGAGCTAATCACCCAAATATTCATCCAGCATTTTATACCAGAAGGGCCTAAGCCTGATTTCCCAAAACAGAAGATCAAAACAAGATGACTTACTGAAAGGAAGTGCGAATCATATCGCAAGACATTCGTCGTTCAAGTGCGTAGTTAACGCAGCGGCAAACAAGATTTGCCAAGAGTCAAATGGCGGACCGGACGGGACTCGAACCCGCGACCTCCGGCGTGACAGGCCGGCATTCTAACCAACTGAACTACCGGTCCGCTGTACTCTGCGACACACTATACAGATGCTTAGTAAAATTAAAAGCCTGTATAACTCTTTAGTAGTTTAAAGAGTGGTGGGTGATGACGGGATCGAACCGCCGACCCTCTGCTTGTAAGGCAGATGCTCTCCCAGCTGAGCTAATCACCCTGTGCGCTGTGCCTCTCAACGACGCGGCGCATTATAAGCAGCGAAACGATCGTTACGCAACCGTCTATAGACATTTTTTTTATAAGTATCAGGTACATGGTGAAATTTATCTGATAGATACTCCCTCCTCATCTAATGCGACAAAGACCTAACGGCATTCCCTCTCTCTGTTAATATGTTGCCCAGTATTAAAGGATGGAATGCATTATGTGGTTTAAAAACCTGATTATCTATCGCTTCAGCAAGCCGTTCGAACTGAGTGCAGACGAACTGGAAGAAAAGCTGAATGAAAAACGCTTTCGCAGCTGCGGCAGTCAGGATATGAGCAGCTATGGCTGGGTTCC
Source organism: Endozoicomonas montiporae CL-33 (assembly GCF_001583435.1). Lineage (NCBI taxonomy): Bacteria > Pseudomonadati > Pseudomonadota > Gammaproteobacteria > Oceanospirillales > Endozoicomonadaceae > Endozoicomonas > Endozoicomonas montiporae. The sequence continues at coordinate 3,375,791 of NZ_CP013251.1, forward strand.
GCCATTGGGTCGCCATGGTTACATGCTGACACACAGTGCCAATCGCTTCATCATGGTATGCGCCCGCAAAGAAGAAAAAATTCTGCCTGCAAGCGTCATCAATGATGTTCTGAATGAACGCATTGAAACCATTGAGCAGGAGCAGGACCGGCAGGTATTCAGTAAAGAAAAGAAAACACTGAAAGACGATGTCATTATGGAACTGCTGCCCAAAGCCTTCAGCAAAAGTCAGAATACCTTTGCCTATATAGATGCAGAAGCAGGCTGGATGGTGGTAGACGCCTCTTCCTTTAAAAAGGCAGAAGACCTGACCAGCTGCCTGAGAGAGTGTCTTGGCAGCTTGCCCATCATTAACCCTGCTTTAAAAAATGCCCCTTCAGCCATCATGACCCAGTGGCTACAGCAAAATCCTGTGACTCCGGCACCCTTCTCTCTTGGCTTCGACTGCGAGCTGCGAGAACCCAGTGATGACGGAGGACAAATCAGTATAAAGAAGCAGGAGCTGATTACCGAAGAGATTCTCGCCCACCTGGACGCGGGCATGCAGGTCAGCAAACTGGCTTTAAACTGGGACGATGCCCAGACCTTTGTACTGGGTGACGATATGATTATCCGTAAACTTAAGTTCACGGAAGTCATAGAAGAAAAGCTGGATGAGATTAATGCAGAGACAGCGGCAGAACAGTTTGATGCGGACTTTTCAGTAATGACACTGTCATTGCGACAGTTAATTACCGATCTGGTTGATGCGTTAGGCGGTGAAGCCGAGGAATAAGCATTAGCTCCAAACAACAAAGCCGGGTCTGCTGATAAACTCAGCGACCCGGTCACCATCAGGCCATCTAATTAATGCATCAAACCAAACAGCTTGCCACGATAGCGTTTAGCTACCGCATTACCTGTACCCAGCTGCTCGAACACTTTCAACATTAGAAGTCGTGCGCCGTCTTCCCGAAAGGTACGATCACGACGAACAATCAGCAACAGATTATCCAGAGCCGATTCAATCTCATCAGCAATGACCATCCGGATAGCCAGCTGATAACGTGCTTCATGATCATTTTCATCTTCGTGAAGCTGTGCTTCCAGCACGTCACGCTGCGGTGCTTCTGCCACCATCTCGTAGAAAGACAGTTTGGCTTTGGGCTGGGCAATACCCGGCGCATCGGCAGGCAGTACCGCTAATAGTTGTCGGGCGTCGTCGATTCGGCCCAGCTCCAGCAACAGGTTAACCTGAAGTACCTGCAGACCGTGATTATCAGGTTCTTCCTGCAGAATTTTCTGCAACAGCTCCAGCGCCTGCCCAATCATACCCGCTTCGATCAGGGCATCCACCTGCAGCTTGATCTGTTCTGCCGGGCTCATGGTCAGCGGATCCATAACGTCGCGCAACTGCTGATCAGTCTGAGGGCCACACAGAACCTGTACCGGTCGCCCTTCATGCAGGAATGCATGCACTGGAATCGCATTGGCGCGTAATTGCGTAATCAGCTGCTGCGCCACCATTTGCTGCGCTTCAGCATCGAGTCTCGCCAGCACCACCTTTCCATCATAGGTATTCACCAGCTGCTCGACGTTTCTCTGCTGCTGATTGCTTGCTTCATCACTTCCCATGCCAATAAACAGCAGCACCAGCTTTTCCGTTGAAAGCTGCAGCATTTCCTGCAGATTGCTTTCGGTGACATCCATGATGCTCCCTACTGCAGTGGACTCATTCATAAAAGCTCCTTATCAGCCGTTCCTGTCGTCATCAGTTCGAAGAACTTTAATACAAAGTTAGAATAAACGGCACTCACCAGGCAGTAATATCTGCACAAAACTGAACCACTGCAAACGTTACCCACAATTTCTGTGGATAACTTTGTGGATGAAGTCATCATACTGACCAGAAAGACCCATAAACACTGAGCATCAAACAAATTGATCATTTTTTGATCAATTATTTTTTTATAGTTTTCAATGACTTAAATAGCACACCCGTAAAATCAAGCACTTATAAAAAACACCTGAATTAAACGCCAAGGGCTTGACAATTGTGCATAAGACCTTTGCTTCTCATGCAGCCCAGAGTACTTATTGGTGAAAAATGACGGGATCATGCCGTCATTTTTCACCATCCTGCTAATAACTAATTGTTATTAGTTGCCAGGAGGCTTTATCGCTTACAGCTGGATCAATCCGTACTCGTTTTTGAGTACTTCAACAATCTCTGCTTTGGGGTTATCTGTCAGCGGCAACGCTTCACCGGTAATCTTCTCGGCGATATCAATATAGGTTCTGGACACTTCCATCATGACCGACTCGGGCAGCTCATTATCACGAGCCAGTGCCAGACGTTCATTCATGCGATCCTTGTTCAGTAAAATGTCGGGATCAGGGAAATGATTCAATAGCATCTGCCGGAAGCCCTCTTTGGAGTTCTCGACGACTTTACCCTTGCGGTACATTGGCCCGTCCCAGATACGTGAAGAATCTGGCGTGCCCACTTCATCCATGTAGATCAGTTTTTCCTGACCGGCGGCATCTGTGACATAGCCAAATTCAAACTTGGTATCAACAAACACCTGGTCGAGTCTGGACAGTGCATCACTGATCACATCAAAGCCTTCTTTCAGCAGCACTTCATATCGATCAATATCGTTCTTGTTGCGGAAACTGAAGGCTTCAAAATTATCCTCGATATTTTTTCGGGTAATGTTTACATCATCCACAGCTGGCACACCGGGAATACCTTCAAGAATGCCTTTGGTAGAAGGAGTGATCAGCAGCTCTGGCAGCTTCTGATCCTTTTCCAGACCTTCCTGCAGTTCAATACCACAAAAATCGCGCTCTCCCTTACTGTAGGCTCGCCACATGGAACCGGTAATATACTGACGACAGATGGCTTCTATCATAACGGGGCGGGCTTTCTGTACAATCCATACCAGAGGATGAGGAATGTCCAGAATATGGCTGTCAGCCAGCCCTTTCTCACGAAACAGTTTAAACCAGTGGTTAGAGATCGCATTCAGCGCAGCTCCCTTACCCGGTACACCACGCATGCCGCCTTCACCAGACCAGACACAGTCAAAGGCACTCATGCGATCAGAAATCACCATGATCGCCAGCGGTGCATCTTCTGCCACATCGTAGCCTTTTTCTTTTATCAGACGACGACTGTCATCCTCTGTCAGCCAGTAGACGGAACGAACTTTACCGGAGTGCACAGGCAGGTCGGTGCGAATGGGTAAGTCGTTATTAACGGCGAGTACTTTATCAGCAAGACTCATTGCCAATATCCTGTTCAATTAAATGTTGTCGATGATCAAGCCTGCGTCTGACTCCCCACCAACACAACCTCAGGCCTGTTTGCCTGTCAGGCATAAGAGATTATGAAAACTTGGCGGTACAGCATGAAAGCAGACACAGGCGGCGCTAAAACAAAAAAGTCATTGTTCCAGCCATTAAACAAATAAAGGCTGGAAAACCAGCCTTTATTTATCAGTTACTTCATATTGTCCTTAATCAGGTTCAGCACCTTCCGGCTGAACTCTGCTGGCGCAAAGGCATTGATATTCTCCTCAACCGTCACCTGAATCTCACCGGTCAGTTCACTGACACGAATCAGGTAAGTCGATTGAGTCGATTCATCGTCACTCTTCTTGCCTTTACCAAACAGCCTGCTAAAGAATCCCGGCTTCTTCTCCGGCTGTCCTTTCACCACATCGCCCTGTTCATCGGCGAGAATATAGAACAGACCGCCGGAACGGTTTTTATCGGTTACTTCCAGACCCGCTTTGACCAGGGCCTGATCAATGGCCGCCCAGGCTCTGGCAAAGGACAAACGCTCTATGGTCATGGTCGGGTTGCCGTTGATATCGACAATTTCGACCTGATCACCCAGATCCAGATTCTGAGCCAGCAGAGAAACACTGCTGTCGTCTTCATCACGCACCAGGAACAACATCAACTCATTGAGTGTACCGTTATCCAGTCTCTGGCTGCGCTGTTCCATGTTATCCCATTCGTACGGTTCCGGTGCCGAATCATCACCTTCTTCCGTTCTTGGACGCCCTTTATGCTGCAAATGCACTTCTGACGTTCCGGCAGTCACACCGGGTTTGATTTCAATGCGAAAACGATCTTCCAGCGGTTCAGCATTTTCAGCACCGACCCAACGCCCTACCGTGCGATAGATAAAGCCTCTCTCCTTATCCAGCCCAAGGTCAACCCAGTCTGTTTCCAGATAACCTTGCTTAGCGTTTCGGGACTGCACCGGAATATCGTTTTCTTCCAGGAAACTGATTACCCGCGGCCAGATCTCACTGGGGCTTTTAGCCGCCAGCAACCACTGGTCATTACCACTTCGTTCAATACTGTAGGTATCACCTTCGCTGTGCTGCAAACGCTGATCCGGGCGAGGTGCCTGAAAGCGCTGCTCCAGCTGCGTGTCTTCTGCAGTAATGGGTGGAATAACCAGCGAATCACCCATCGGGCGGGTGTTGTTCATATGCTCAGGTAACTGCAGAGGCTCACTGATCCGGGCCTGGGTATAGTCACCTGACTTATCCCGGAAATACCCGTCCCTGCCAAATGGATTTGCGCATCCTGCCAGTACCAGAGTTACAGCCATCACCGGCAGGGTCTTCATTGAGCGCGACCTCATTGTGCGCAACATAATGTCTCCATTTATCATCTATCCATACGTTTGCCCGCCGGATACGACAGGCAAAATTATTGGTTCATCATGCGGTTTATGCCGGTTCTACCTGCTCTGTCGCCTGCTTCAGGGCTGCACGCAGTTCAGCATGAAACGATTGGCTTAGAGGCGTCAGTGGCAGACGAATCCCCTCCTGAATCAAGCCCATTTCCTTCAGCACCCACTTAACAGGTATCGGATTGGACTCAACAAACAGTTTGTGATGCAACGCATCCAGAGACTCATTAATCGCTGTCGCGGTCTCTCGATCACCGGCAATCGCTGCCGCACACAGCTCACTCATCTGTCGGGGTGCAACATTATTGGTGACTGAAATCACGCCATTGGCACCCTGCAACATCAGCTCCATTCCGGTGGCGTCATCACCGGAATAGATAGCAAACGATTCACCACAGAGATCACGAATCTGCCGACCACGCTCGACCAGTCCGGTCGCTTCCTTGATTCCAGCGATATTACGATGACCGGCAAGACGAGCAACCGTTTCAGGCAACATATCCACCGCAGTCCGCCCCGGAACATTGTAGAGGATCTGGGGAATATCGACAGCATCGGCTATGGCCTTGAAATGACGATACAGTCCTTCCTGAGTGGGCTTATTGTAGTAAGGGGTGACCAGCAGACAGGCATCGGCACCCAGACTTTTTGCTTCAGCCGTTAACAGAATGGCTTCCTGAGTCGAATTGCCACCGGTTCCGGCTATAACCGGAATACGTCCATCCACCTGGGACACAATTCGTTTGACCACCTCACAATGCTCCGGCACCGTCAAGGTCGCAGACTCGCCTGTAGTACCCACCGCAACAATGCCATCGGTACCTTCTTTTATGTGAAACTCAACAAGATCATGCAAACGCTTCCAGTCCAGATCCCCATTTTCAGTCATAGGGGTAACAAGCGCCACGAGGCTACCGGTAATCATTGATGCACTCCACTGCGGAACGGTCTTGATCTTGGAGGCTGTTCATGATCTTTTGGCAAGCAGCAAACCATAAGCCGACGACCATAAACGCCTCCTGAAAAACAAGCGTAATGTTACTGTTGCATACAGGTCTTCACAAGAGCGAGTTGACATTCTGACCAACAGAGTCCAAGTTTTACTATCATTGGCGTTTCTTTACATTAACACTTCGCATAAACCGCCATGAGCCCTTTAACTGCATAAGCGTAATGACCACCGTACCCATCATCGATGGCAGAAGGTAGAACCGCTCTCAACAAAACATCCGATAATAAGCAAAGGACAAAGAATGAGTTTCACTTTAGGTCAACCTGTTCCAGATTTCACTGCACTGGCAACAAATAGTACTACTGTCTCACTTGCAGAACTGAAAGGCAAAAAGTTCGTACTGTACTTTTACCCCAAAGATAATACACCGGGCTGCATCAGTGAAGGCGAAGCTTTTCGGGATCTATATTCTGAATTTCAGGCGGCAGATACCCTGATCTTTGGCGTATCCAGAGAGAGTCTGGAGTCCCATGAAAAATTCAGAGCAAAGTTTGAATTTCCATTTGAGCTGATTTCAGACCCCGATGAAACCCTGTGCCAGTTGTTTGATGTTATCAAGCTCAAGAAGATGTACGGAAAAGAGTTTATGGGCATAGAGCGCAGCACTTTCCTGATCGACAGCGCCGGTATTTTGCAGCATGAGTGGCGCAAGGTACGTATCAAAGGTCATGTTGACGATGTTCTGCAGGCTGCCCAGGCTTTAACCTGACCGGCACAAAGAAGCCTGTCACTTATTCAGGGACAGGCTTCTGTCATCAGCTATCTTTCCGCGACAACATCCTGAACCCTTGGCCAGGCATTCATCACCGCTTTCAGCAGCGTTGCCAGTGGAATGGCAAAGAACACCCCCCAGAATCCCCAGAAACCACCGAATACCAACACGGCGATAATAATGGCAACCGGATGCAGGTTAACCGCTTCAGAAAACAGCAGAGGAACCAGCACGTTACCATCCAGCGCCTGAATAACCAGATAGGCAATCATCAGAATTGCAAATTGCTGACCAAAGCCCCATTGGAATAATCCGATCAGGGCGATTGGAATAGTCACCACAGTCGCTCCGATGTATGGAATCACCACGGAAAAGCCCACCAGTGTTGCCAGCAGCACGGCATAATTCAGCCCCATCAGGGCAAACAACACAAAACTGACACCACCCACAATCACAATTTCAATCGCTTTGCCTCGAATGTAATTGGCAATCTGACTGTTCATTTCGTTGGCCACCTGATTAATGACACGACGCCGGGACGGTAGCTGACTGCCAATCCAGTTAAGAAGCAGATCTTTATCTTTCAAAAAGAAAAGAACAAGAATGGGCACCAGAATCAGATACACCAACAATGCCATGACATTGGTGAGGTTAGCCAGGGAGAAGGACAACACCCACTGACCCATACCGGCAATTAAACCATTAATGCTTTCGGTGATGGCAGCCGTTTCAGACTCTGAAATGAACGCGGGAAAATGTTCAGGCAGCTCCCTGACCCAGGCCTGACCATGATTCACCATTTTGGGCAGCTCGTTCAGCAGTGAGCTGACCTGTTGCCAGACCAGAGGCACCAGCAACAACAATGCCACGACCAAAAACGTCACAAACAGCACAAACACCAAAGTCACTGACCAGTTGTGACCCAGCCCCTTGCCTTGCAGCCAGTTCACCACCCCCTGCATCAGAAACGCAAGCACCAGCGCTGCAAACACAGGTGCCAGCATATTACCCATCGTGAGAATAATAGCGAAACCGACGACCAGCAGGAGCAGCAGCACCAGCGCCTCAGAATCCGACAGATAGCGGTGCAGCCACCCTTTTATAGTATCCAGCATTCGTTTCCCTTATTTGTGTCGCAGTGTGTGAATAAAAACGCCCGACACCTGTTCAGATGAAATAAGCTCGTGGCCACTGATTCGGGCAAAACTGGCAAAGTCCCGAACCGACCCCGGATCCGTCGCCTGAACTCTGAGCATCTGGCCGCTGCTCAGCTGCTTAAGACCCTGTTTGGCTTTAAGTAATGGTAAAGGGCAGTTCATTCCCTTGAGATCCAGTTCCAGATCTACTTCAACCATGGCTGGTGATTCTCTCCCGTGGAGCAACACACCACTCATTAAAAGGCGTGCGTGTTGCAGACTCATGATAACACTTCGTATTGTACGCAATTTGTCGGCATCATGCTCCGCTGTCTGGAGACAGCCCTGTGTAAAGAATTCATTACATTTTCGTTTTATTGCCCCTAATAGATTACCCTCCTCCGTCGATGATGTGTAAAATCGTAGAAATCTATTTTGTATTGCCGCAGCGTAAACGATACATTGCACCCGACACCACACGAGTATGGACATTCTATGAAGCGACCGGGTTTCCTCACGGCAGCCCTGCTTAGCACCTGGCTTGGACTTTCCTCAGCAGTTGTGAGCGCGGCCCCTATTGAACTGCCAAGCCTGGGCGACAGCACGTCCGGCATCGTATCTCCGCAGCAGGAATACGAGCTGGGCCAGACTTACCTGAAATACCTGCGCAGTCGCACACCCACCATCAGTGACGCCGAAACCAAAGATTATCTTGAGCGCCTGACCTATCGACTGGCCGAACACAGCGGACTGAACGACCACCGCCTTTCAATCATGATTATTGACACCTCTATCCTTAATGCCTTTGCAGCACCGGGCGGCATTATCGGGGTCAATACCGGCCTGTTCTTCAACGCGAATAATGAAGCCCAGTTTGCTGCCGTCATGGCACACGAACTGGCTCACCTGAGTCAGCGTCACTACGCCCGTAATGTTGAAGAAGCTAAACGTAAAAGCATTCCAACAGCCGCCGCCATTATTGCGTCGGTGGTACTGATGGCAACCGCAGGCAGCGATGCCGGTGTGGCGGCACTGTCCTCTACCATTGCCGGCGTGCAAAGCAGCAGCCTGCGTTTCAGCCGCCAGTTTGAACGGGAAGCCGATAACCTGGGTATCATCACCCTGTCCAAAGCCGGCTTTGACCCGAACGCCATGCCGGAAATCTTTGAAGAGATGAACCGCTCCAGCCGCTACCAAAGCCGCCCACCGGAATTTCTTCTGACACACCCGGTCACCGACAACCGGATTGCCGACTCCCGTGCCCGGGCTGCACAAATGCCCGCCAAAGGCACTAAAGGCAGCATGGATTACCAACTCGTGCGCATACGACTGTTTGCACTCAGTGCACAAAATCCGGCAGCATTTGCCAAGCAGCTGAAAAGCGAGTTAAAGGATGGTTACACCAGCGCACCCGATGTGACCCGCTACGGACTGGCATTGGCCAGTTTTCTCAGCAAGGATTATGAAACTGCTGAAAAAGAGCTGAACACACTGCTAGAGAAGTACCCAAACAACCTCTATATGATCATGGCCAAAGCGCGACTGGAGTCCGCTCAGGGTAAACACAAAGAGGCGCTTGCCCGTATTGACCGGGCATTAAAAGTTTACCTGGATAACTACCCTCTGTTGTTTACCAAGGCAGAACTGCAAACCGAAAGCAAAGACTTCGCCGGAGCCAGAGATACACTTCAGGCATTGAGCCGCAGTCGCCCTGATGATCCTGACATCTGGTACTACCTGGCTGAAGCACAAGGGCAGGCGGGCGATATTCTCGGACTGCATCAGTCCCGGGCAGAATTCTTCTTCCTGAGCGGCAATCTGGAAGATGCCATCAAGCATCTGCAATATGCCAAAAAGCTGGCTGGCAATAATTATGCACTAACCGCACGGATTGAGAAAAAGCTCAGTGATATCTATGCGTATCGTAATAAATTGAAAAACGGTTAATACCATACCCCCGGCTTAGGGCTATCTCTTTAACACAAATCCTGAAACCCTTGCGGCACAAGCTCTGTAGAAATAACGACAAAAGTCGTATAGCGAGTCGGTCGTGTTTTCATAGTCTTCACTCATGTTACGCACCCCTTCATCGACTGAAGTTTCTGGAACGATGATTTCAATGCAGTGAGATAAAGCTTTGCCCGCAACTCAAAATGGTTTAAATCAAGCTTATTAGCCAGCACCTCGAGACGAAATGCCGAATATATCGACATAAACAGATGATTACTCTGCGTCAAAACTGTATAAGTCGGTGACTTGGCCATTGACGCATTAGATTTGAGTGTTTTATGGAAGACTTCAACTTTCCACCGTTTTTTGTAGATCGCCTTCAAAGCCTCTGCGTCACACTCAAGATCACTGCATATCAGATAGAGAATGCCCTTACTGCCATCTTTGTTTGTAAAGACCTGCCGGAACAGCAGAACGGGGAAGTCCACGCCTGCAATCCAGCCTTTGATAGGCTTTTCTTCTGAGAAATCAATGGAATCTATGCGCTGTGAGCGCCCCGACTTTTATCTTCCTCACTCAGCGAAACCTTCCGGTTTGACTTGCTGGCCATGACAAAATGCTTATCGCATTCGTGTCGTATATACAGCATGTTGTCGTTAGAACAGAACCAGCTATCTGCCAGCACGTAACGAAATTTGAGCTGATTATCACAGCAAACTTTCAGCATCTCCCGAAAGTCTTCGTTCTTGGTGGTTTCAGCCTTGCGTTTAACTTTTTTAGTTTTTACGTCGGAGTATTGAATAGGCTTTTCGATAAGCTTGTAGGCCACGGGAATAGAGATATCACCGACATGGTAAACAAAGTTGAGAAGGTTGATACCTTTTACCGAACGACCAAAGGTGTGATCAAAGTGCCATGCAATCAGGTCGTTCTCATCAGTGTAGAGTTTCTCCTGAATAGTGTCGTCGGCAATAAGTACTCCATCATCGCGCTCTTCCTGACGCACAACGGCTTTAACATGGTGCCAAAGAGTCTTACTGTCGAAGTGATTACGGGACAGAAGGCGTGTTACCTGATCATGGCTGTATGCGCCGTCCAGCAAAGATGACAGCTGTGTAGCTGTCGTTTTGCCGAATGAGGACAGCAGGTAATCGCTATACAGCTCAAACAGCTCTGTGTTCATGCTCTAAAGCATGGCAGATTTTTCTGGGTGCGTAACATGAGGTCTTCATTTATCAAGGGTTTCAGGACGGTCGCCCCGTCATAAATTGTCAGAAGGTTAAATATTCAATATTTGTGTTAAAGAGATAGGGCTTAGCCCGAATATTTCATAAAAGGAGGCAAGTTCCGCCCAATCACTTGATATAATTGGGTCGAACAAAAGAAAGCTTCGGAAGAAGCAAACCGGAACTTGCCATGCCCAAATCTACACAAGAACAGCTTCGTTTTCATCCCTCAAATGGAAAAACCATCCGGGCAGACTTCAATGGTGGGGAGTTATCTTCTGACTTTGGCACTCTGCTGCTACGGGAAACCATTCTGCAGAGCGGTCTTATCTGCAAAATGACTGATGCCATCAATGACAGACGCCATCAATCCTATATCGACCACTCCCTGAAAGAACTTCTGGTTCAGCGGGTTCTGCAAATGGCCTGCGGCTATGAAGATGCCAACGACAGTAACCGTTTGCGTAAAGACCCTATGTTCAAACTGGCCACTGGTCGCAATCCGTTGGACAGCGATAACCATCTCGCATCAGCGCCCACTTTTACCCGGCTGGGACAATCTATGACCCGCTCCGACATTTACAGGATGGCTGAAGCATTTGTGCATCACTTTATCAGCAGTTACAAGCTGCCACCTCCGGTGATCGTTATCGATCTTGATCATACACCGGCCATTACTCATGGTGGCCAGCAGATGAACCTGTTTAATGCCAAATATCAGGACTACTGCTACTTGCCCCTGATGATTTTTGAGGGACTCAGCGGCAAGCTGATTACGGCGATTCTTCGTCCGGGGAAAACCCCAACGGGCAAGGAAAATGCAGCCATTCTCGAACGGGTCATTCGGCTGCTTCGGAAAAAGTGGCCGAAAACCCATCTACTGGTTCGGGGAGACAGCCACTTCGCTCAACCAGAGTTAATGTGGGTGGTTCAGAATGCCCCTCATTCGGATTATGTCCTGGGCAAAGGTGCAGGCCACAAAACGGCTTTGCGGCCAAAAGCCAAAGAGTTGTTGGATGAAGCGCGTCAAGCTCTGAAGGTCAAGACTGAGCTGGCAAGACTGAACAACATGCCAGAACCTGATCGGCTCAGACTTTACGGGGAAGCAGAATACCAGGCCAAGAGCTGGAAAGGTCTCGATACCCGGATAATTTACAAGGCGGAGGTCAACCAAAAAGGCGACAACCCTCGTTTCATTGTGACGTCGATGAAGGAAGCTTCTCCAGAGGTAATTTATGAAGAGCTTTACTGTCCAAGAGGACAGGATGAGAACTTCATCAAACATCTGAAAAGTGATCTGTCCGGCGACAGATTGTCCGATCAGGGCTTTTTGGCTAACCATTTGAGAATGTTTTATGCCTGTGCCGCTTATGTTTTGCACTATGAGTTAAGAACCAAGACTTTGAAAGGTACGGAGCTGGAAAAAGCGCAGCCATCAACGGTGATCATGAAGCTCTGTAAAGTTGCAGTCAAAGTGGTTGAATATAAAGACCGAATTAAACTTCATCTGCCGCGTAGCTGCCCATTCAAGAGGCTTTTGCAGCATGTGACAGAAGTCTTTTACCAGATGCCGATACTTCGACCGGGTAGCAACTTTCATAAGACTCAATCAAGGTACATAGCAACCAGATGAAAGAGCCTTGGGGCTTTCCGTTATCCTGAAATAGCAGGATTCGTTGATTAGCGTCTAATCTGTAAGCAAGTATGGGCTGCAATGTCTTTCACATGGTTAACAGAGCAACAGGCTTGCGGAAAAGTCCAAAATTAAGAGGATGGGATGGTAGTTGCTGCTTGTTTATGAAATATCCGGGTTAGGGGAATTGGTTTACATACATATCGACAATTACCCACACGATGCGAGCCACAACGACTAAGCCTAAATAATAGGCAACATCCTTAGCAGCTCCATCAAAGACAGAGGCTTCCTCTTTTTGTTTAGTCCGTAAAAAGAGCATTCTCTCAAAGCAGGAACACTCCATACCAGCCAAGTCTGACGCCCCGGTTTTCCTTAGTTTATTTTTTAAGTCTGACAACGTGAATATATCATCATGGGCTTTAGCAAACATGCCTAAGGCAATAAGGTAAAGCTCGATAGCTTTTTCACGAAAGTTTTCTGATAACTCAGGCTTCAGAGCATCAGGGGTTAATAAATATTGCTTCAACTGATTGATAATACGATCTACTTCTTCCAGACACTCAGAAGATTGTGCATTCATTTTCTTGGCAATGGAGTTGACCAGATTTTCTTTGGCAATATCAAAAGCAGCGTCACTCGAAGCAATCTCGCCAGACGCGCCCCACTGCCACCCCCCCGACAAAGTATTGGCAACAAGATCATACGAGCAATACAGCGCTTCGGATTGACCAAAAGTGTTGACCGTATAAAACAAAGATATCAAGACAAACAAACGTACTGCACTCATACAAGATCCATCATTTCTATTAGCTATAAGGATCAAGACAGTTTAGCTGCTCAGAAGAAGTACATTGTCGTCAGTATGATCTGAATCCTGCTATCCGCATAGATACACAATGATTAACTCTGACTTCTTATTCGTTGCTGGTACTCCTGAAAAGTTTCAAGAGCATCGATATCCTGACGCCCATGACGTGGCTGATAGTCATCACTGTTCCAGTAACACTGTCCGTCATTTGTCGTCAGTAAAACTTGCTGATAAGAGAACGGATTTTCTTCTGCGACACCTTGACCGGATGGCACTGCATAACTCTCAGGCATCGCCTTTTTCATTAAGTTTTGCCCCACCCTGTCAGAAAACTCCCTAACGTGATCAGCCAGTTCATTAGCCTCTTTTTTCTGCACTAGCGCTCTTTCGAACTCATCCGGATCTTTGGTGTCCGCTTTAAACATGGCAGAGTGTTTATTAGCTTCGTATGCATTACGCAGACAGGTTAAAAGAAAGAGACCTTGATGCCATTTATTCTTTGCATCAAATGACACCTCCTTATTCCCGGAAATATAGTGAATGCCATGAGTCTTACAGAATTTCTGAACCTCACCCGCAGAGGTTGGCTTCACTTTATTTAAGGATTGGATTGATGTATTCACGGCCTTAACATACTCACCATCCATCAACTTAGCGGGTATATCCGGAAGGTAATCCAACAGTTTTTTTCCACCCAGATCATAGTCTGTAGAAGTCATCAACTCCTGCCCTAGCTCGTCAAAGTACGCACGAGTGAACAAATACCAGTTGCGAGCCTCTGTCGCAGTTTTCACGGACTGGTTCCGCAAATTCGTCACCAGAAACTCGCCCACATCAACGACATCATCTGCAATATGCGGCTGACTGGAAATAACCTTCCGGTAAAGCTCAGCCGGTCTCATACGCATATAGGTTCCGAGCGTCTCAAGCTGTTCCGGCTTTATGGAACGCTGAATACGCCGACCACTATCGCTGGTGAATGTTTCATCCTCCAGAAGCTGCCCAAGACCACTCATCGCCATCGCCCTTTTCAGGCGGCACTGATACATTTCATCAGACTCAGTGGATGTGCGCCCTGATTTTGTCTGAATCAGGTCCTCTAACAGTGAATTGAGATTTTTATTATTGGCACGAAAACCTTCGTACTTGGCCGCCAACTCGTCAACCCAACCTTCCTGACCCTGATGTGCAGCCGGGGTAACTTTTCGATCTTCCAGCGGCTTACCCACATATTGAGAATTTGCATCATGTGGTATCAAAGCCAGGGCACTGGGCAAATAAGGTTTGACCCTCCTAAGACCCATAAAACGAATAACACGTCTGGCTTTGTCCAATACCTTATGAACAACACCGGAAATTCCTGAGTACTGATGGGCAGAGCGATTCACTTTCATACTGTCAGCCTTTTCAAACACGGTACCTGAACACTATGAGAAAACCATCGACAGATTGGCCTCAACATAAAGACCGAAACAGTGACAAGAGCCCAACATACAGATCACAAATGAAAAAGCCGGAAGACTCTGATGAGCTTCCGGCTTTCAATGCAGGTAAACACTACAGGCTATACAGCCAAATCTCACTTCGCCATCGAAGCAGTAAAGTCCAGCATCCTCTGAAGTGGCTTTAACGACTGAACCCTCAGATCGTCACTGACTTCAACAATATTCAAAGCATCCGGTTTTTCCAGACATTGCACCAAAGCTTCCAGCGTATTCATCGCCATCCACGGGCAATGCGCACAGCTTTTGCAGGTTGCACTTTCGCCTGCCGTTGGTGCTTCTATAAATGACTTGTTCGGAGAAGCCTGCTGCATTTTGTAGAAAATGCCACGATCCGTCGCCACGATGAACGTATCATTCGGCAGCTCATGGGATGCTTTCAGCAACTGGCTGGTCGAACCAACAACATCGGCCACCTCAACCACTGCATCCGGTGATTCCGGGTGAACCAGCACACCAGCGTCCGGATAAACCTTTTTCAGGTCGGTGATGCCTTTCGCTTTGAACTCTTCATGAACAATACAGCTGCTGTCCCACAACAACATATCCGCGCCGGTCTGCTTCTGGATGTAGCTGCCGAGATACTTGTCAGGTCCCCAGATAATTTTCTTATCCTGTTCCATCAGGTGCTCAACAATATCCAGAGCACAGCTGGACGTTACCACCCAGTCAGCCCTCGCCTTCACAGCGGCGGAAGTATTGGCATAGACGACAACAGCGCGATCCGGGTGCTGATCACAGAATGCGGAAAACTCATCCACCGGACAACCCAGATCCAATGAACATTCTGCTTCCAGTGTTGGCATCAGTACCCGCTTTTCAGGGCTTAGAATCTTGGAGGTTTCGCCCATAAAGCGAACACCTGCCACCACCAGAGTAGAGGCCGGGTGCCGACTGCCAAATCGGGCCATTTCAAGAGAATCGGCAATAAAACCACCGGTCTCTTCCGCCAGAGCCTGCACAATCGGATCGGTGTAGTAGTGAGCCACCAGAACCGCATTTTCACGATCAAGAAGTTGCCGAACCCGCTCTTTCAGGGCTTCTTCCCGCTCAGCATCCAGGGTTTCAATGGATTGCCCCTGAAGGTGACTCTTAACAAAGTCTCTGCTACTCACTGCGCTCATAAATTCCGTACTAACGACCTGTCGTTAAATTGCGGGGTATTCTACCACACGATAAAAAGAGAGACAGCCCGGACAAGGTTCTATTGCGTCACAAGATGGAGAGTAAGGTAAAACAGGATAAAGAAAGGAGAGGGGGAGTGAGAGAATGGTGGGTCGTGTAGGATTCGAACCTACGACCAATTGGTTAAAAGCCAACTGCTCTACCAACTGAGCTAACGACCCGACAAGGACATTAATCGTAATGATTTTATGTCGGGATGCAAGTTTTTTGTCTAACAAACACTCAGTCAGGAGGTGCATCTATGAGCACCTCCTGGCGCAACAGACTCCGCTAAGCCGCCTTATGAGGACTGATAACGGGTCGGATCAACCAGACCGGCTTCTTCAAAGCCTTTCTTGCGGTAACGACAACTGTCACAGACACCACAGGCCCGGCCCTCATCATCAGCCTGATAACAAGAGACCGTCAAACCATAATCCACACCAAGACGATCACCCGCCTGTACTATTTCTGCCTTGGTCAACCTTAACAGCGGGGCGCGGATATGAAAGTGATCACCTTCTACGCCAGCTTTAGTCGCAAGGTTTGCCATATTCTGAAAAGCTTCAAGAAACTCCGGACGACAATCGGGATAACCGGAATAATCGACGTCATTGGCACCAATAAAAATATCCCGGGCACCCAACACCTCAGCCCACCCCAGAGCCAGTGATAAAAAGACAGTATTACGGGCAGGCACATAGGTAACCGGAATACCTTCATCCAGCTCTTCAGGTACTGCAATATCATCATCTGTCAGCGCTGAGCCACCAATGTCCCGGAAATCCATCTTCAGGGTTTTGTGATCTTTAGCACCCAGTACTTCTGATACGATTTTTGATGCGCGCAGCTCGGCACGATGACGCTGTCCATAATCAAAGCTGACGGTATAACACTCATAGCCCTGATCTTTTGCCATCGCCAGAACGGTTGTCGAGTCCAGCCCCCCGGACAAAAGTATCACTGCTTTTTTAGACATGCACATCTCCTTAGACACCTGTTTTATCCCCCCAGATCACCCGATGCAGCTGTATCTGAAACCGCACCGGCAGACGATCAGCCAGAATCCAGTGCGCCAGTTCGGCGGGTTCTACCCCTGTACTGACCGGAGAGAACAACACATCCGACACTTTTTCAGTCAGATTGTATTCAATCAATTTACTCGCAGACCAGTCGTAGTCAGCACGGTCTGCAATCACAAACTTCACCTGATCTTTATGATCAAGATGGTGGATATTCTGGTAAAGGTTCTTTCCCACTTCACCCGAACCCGGCGCTTTCAGATCCATCACCTTAACGACCCGGGAATCCACAGCTGCCACATCCAGCGCCCCACTGGTCTCCAGTGAAACCTCGTAACCAGCATCAGCCAGACGTTCAAGCAATGGCAAACAGCCGGGCTGTGCCAGAGGCTCACCACCAGTCACACAAACATAGTCAGCGCCATAGTCAGCTACCTGCTGCACAATGGCATCAATGGTCATCCTCTCCCCTCCGGAAAAGGAATACTCGGTATCACACCATGTACAACGCAGCGGGCAACCTGTCAGCCGCACAAAGACTGTTGGCAGGCCCGACGTATTGGACTCTCCCTGCAGAGAGTAAAAGATTTCAGTGATACGAAGGGATTCAGAGGCCATGGGAATTACACAGTGTTAATCAGCAGAGAAGGGTAGACAAGAGTCATCGAGAGTGCAAAGCCACCAGAGGCCTTCCAGACATCAATACAACAACACCATGCAGAGCATGGTGTTCGATCCGGACAAGCGTTAACTGTCTGACATCCCCTGCAGATAGGTATCTGATAATCTGGCAGCAGGGCTGTCTGGAAATTTACTGACAACCGATTCCAGATATTTCCGCGCTTCAGCCTTATCACCCAGCAAGTCATACAACCGGCCCAACTTATAAGAGGCATCAGGCACTTTGGCACTTTGTGGATGCTGTTCCATGACAAGCATGAACTCGTCGCGAGCAGGCTCAAACTTCCCCTGAGCCATCAAGACCTCACCCAGCCAGTACTGGGCATTATCGGACAGCTTGCCACCGGGGTAATCCTTCAATAGCTTGCGAAGGGCAACCAGAGCCTGATCGAACTCACGGTCACGAATCAGCCCGAAAGCTGCCTGATAATCGGCCTGCTCACGCTCGGCAAGCAGCTTTTCAGGCGTTTGATCAACGGGCAACTGAACCGGAGTATTTCCCAGATCCGTAGGCGGTGAAATATTGCCTGCTGAGCGCTCATTGCTCAAACCACCCTCAGGCTGCCCGCCCGTCATTCGACTAATGCGGGCATCCAGGTCAAGATAGCGGTCACGAAACTCTGCTTCATTCTGCCTGAGTTGAAACTCCAGCTCTTCAACACGCCCTTCCAGGGTCATGTTTCTTTTTCGCAATTCTTCGATCTGATTAAGAAAGTATGCCGTGCTGTTAGCAGGCTGTTGAGCGTTCTGTTGTGTGTCTTCAGCACGCTGTCGCGCCTGCGCACTTTCAATCACGCTCTCAACACTCGCATTATCAACACTTTCCGGTGCGGTTGCCGGTACCGGTTCTCTGATTACCTCTGCCGTTGGCAAAGACTCGACAACCGGCACTGCAGCAGATACCGGGCCAGCCAACAGGCTGGCCAGAATCAGGGAAGAGCTGGATAAACGTTTCAAACTCATTAGCTATCTCAGTTATTAGTTAATGACAATCTGTGCGCGACGGTTCTTGGCCCAGGCGGCTTCATTATGAGCAGGATCAACCGGCTTTTCGAAACCAAAGCTGATCACTTCAATGCGGCTGCTGGCAACGCCTTTGGCTTCCAGATAATCTTTAACGGCATTGGCGCGACGCTCTCCCAGAGCCAGGTTGTAGGTGCGGGTTCCACGCTCGTCAGTATGTCCCTGCACAATAATTTTCTTGCCTTTACCCTGATCGGAATTCAGGTAAGCGGCCTGCACGTCCAATGCCTTATAGTCACTGTCACTCAGCCTGGAGCTGTCAAAGGCAAAATTGAAGGTGTCACGATCCAACAGCATTTCAACTTCTTCAGCACTGGCCTGAACATCACCGCTGTCCATAACAGCCTGAACCGCCGGATCGAGTACGGGCATGGTTTCAATCACTACATTCTCAGTGACCACGGTTTCTTCCGGTGTTATCGAGGTTTCTACACTGGATGTACTTTCACCACCGGTAGAAGCACAACCTGCCAGCCACAGGGCAGAAGCTGCGAAGGTGGCTGCCTTAACATAATTGGCAATTCGCATTACAGACTCCAATTGTTTAATGTTGGTTAGTTAGTTGGATGTTTGCCTGATCGTTGCAGTACAGTATCAGAACCCTTTACACGGAACTAGTCTGCACCACAACAAACGCGACATACACAACTATTTTTTTACGCCTTTTACCTAACCGCAGGCCCCCAGACAGGTTCACGGACATCGCCTGTCGCCGACGGTAACCGGTATTTTACCCGACCATCAGCAGTGACAATACCCAGTTCACCAGTCTCTCCCCCCTGAACAGCATAGATCAGACGTCGCCCGCCCGGAGATACACTGGGTGAATCTTCCAACTGTGCCGACGTCAACAACCTGAGTCGATTGGTGTCCAGATCAAGAATTGCAATGTTAAATTCTGCTGCACCCTGCCCCTTGTGTACCAGGGCCAGCGACTTACCATCCGGGAAAACTTTTGCCCGTGCATTAAAACGCCCTTTAAATGTCAGACGACGAGGGTTGCCTACCGGCTGCACGGAGCCATCAGACTGATGTTTGACATCCAGCTGGTAGATCTGGGCACTGCCGCCACGATTGGAGGTAAACACAATACTGTTACCATCGGGCATCCAGTCCGGCTCGGTATCAATAGAGAAATGCTTGGTCAGCTGACTGAGCTTGCCAGAAGCCAGATCCTTCACATAAATATTCGGATTACCGTCCTTGGACAGCACCAGAGCCACTTTCTTGCCATCCGGAGAAAAGACCGGCGAGCTGTTCAGACCTTTGTAATCGGTCAGCTTCTGTCGCTTACCCGTTGCCAGCTCCTGCAAGAAGATAGCAGGCTTACCCGCCTCAAAAGAAACGTAAGCGATACGACGTCCATCCGGCGACCACGCTGGCGACAGAATAGGCTCTTTCGAACGTACAATCACACGCGCCCGTTTGCCATCGGCATCGGCATAGTTTAATTGATAATCGGTGTGATCAATGCTGTGCCTCTGGGCGGTGACATACATCAGCCGGGTTGAAAAGTCTGCAGGAATGCCAGTGATTTTTTCATACACGGCATCACTGATGGTATGCGCCATGGTACGCAGCTGACTCTCTACGCCCTTCACCTGCCCTTTCAGAATGGAGCGCTGGCGCAGAACATCAAACAGCTGATAATGCACGGTGTACTGCCCGCCACTCTGGCTGACCTGACCAATCACCAGATAGGAAGCCCCCAGCACTTTCCAGTCGCGATAAAAAACGTTGGATTCTTTACTGGGAAAACTGAGCATATCTTCACGCTTCAGTGGATCGAACAACCCGCTGAGTCGTAAGTCATCACTGATCGTTCCGGCCATATCCTCCGGCAAAATGGTCTTGCCGTCGAAGCTGAACGGTGCCACCGCCATGCGCACAGCCCGGTCATTACCATGGGTAATTTCAATGGTCAGCTCAGCCCTTGCCGGAAGCGCCAGAGCCATTTGAACCAGAAGCAGCAGGGCAAAGGTTGCAAACCATCTGACCATAGTCAGATATCGTCCTCCTGAATCAAAGCGATTTGGAATTGTATTTATCATCGAACGAGTCATCGAACTAGATCCTCTGGCCTGAACCTGAAATTAAAACGTCGGAAATTGGCATCAAAAATTTTACGATCCAGCTTTTTCAACTCTGGAAAAGGAGCGGCCCGTTGCACAGCCTGCACGGCAGAGCGGTCAAATGAATCACTGCCACTGCCTTCCAACAACTTCACTTCCAGCAGATCACCAAAGGGTGACAAAGTCACCTGCAGCAATGCCGTCATATTGTTGCGGGCACTGGGTGGGCGATTCCAGTTATTCACAATCAGGTTAAACAGCAACTCACTGTAATAGCTGACTTCCGCTGCATCTTTTTCAGCCTGTTCGGCCTGTTCGGCTGCCGCGAGGGCAGCTGCTTCCTGTTGCTCTCTCTGGATTCGTTCCTGCTCCAGACGACGCAGTGTTTCTTCCCGCTGTTTACGCTGCCGTTCCGCTTCCTGCTTACGCTTTCTTTCTTCTTCCCGCTGACGCTGACGTTCCCGCTCCTTACGGGCTTCCTCTTCTTTTTTGGCTTTTTCCTGTGCCTCACGCTCTTTGCGCAAGGCAATTTCCCGCTGACGTTTTTCTTCAGCCTGACGACGAAGTCTTTCTTCCCGGGCAGCTTCCTGACGTTTGCGCTCTGCAGCCTCGCGGGCTTTGCGTGCCGAGTCATCAACCTGAGGACGGGGCTGAGGAGCCGGCTGAGCAATTTCAACCAGACTGGCCTTGATATTACGGGGGGGAACAATGTTCAGCTGACGCTCGACCGACCAGCTGGTACTCAATACCAGCAGCAGTGACACATGGAGAAACACTGAGACAACAACAGGAAAACTGTAGCCCCGAAAGACAGGTTTACGAAAAATCTTGCCCGGAAACGGTTTCGGTACTTTCTTCATCAGCAGCAGCCGTTAATTCCCCTGCCGATCCAGTTCGGCCGGATCGGTGATCAGCCCGACATTCTCGACACCCGCTGATTGCAAGCCGGCCATGAGTTCAACCACAGAACCATAAGTCACCTTTCTATCCCCTTTAATCAACACCTGGGTGCGGGGGCTGGCCGACAACACCTTGCCCACTTTTTCAGCAATGGCATCCAGCCCTTTGGCAGCCTCACGCTCTGCGCCCAGATCGATAAAGTACTCACCATCGGCCTTGATCGAAATAATCAGCGCCTCGATATCCTCTTCCATCGGTATGACCTGGCTGGTTGTTTTCGGCAAATCCACCCTTAACCCCTGGGTCAGCATAGGGGCACTGACCATAAAGGCCACCAGCAATACCATCATAATGTCGATGAACGGAACCATATTGATTTCCGACATTACTTTCCGACCCGTTCTGGCGCGCGCCATAGACAATCGTCTCCTCAGCCCGCATCGGGTCGGTTGGAACGGCTGTGTACTTTGCGATGCAAAATACTGTGAAACTCATCCGCAAAGGTTTCATAGCTGGCCAGAAGTGAATCAACCCGGGAGGCATAGCGGTTATAAGCCACTACCGCCGGAATAGCTGCTACCAGACCAACAGCTGTGGTCATGAGAGCTTCAGCAATACCCGGGGCAACAGAAGCCAGTGTCGCCTGTTGTACCTGAGCCAGACCGCGAAACGAATTCATGATGCCAACCACAGTTCCGAACAACCCGACATAGGGGCAGGTGGAACCAACACTGGCCAGAAAGGGCAAGTGCATTTCCAGCTTTTCCTGCTCTCTGGAAATGGCTACCCGCATGGCACGCTGAGTGCCTTCCATAATTGCATCGGCATCGGATGTCCCCTGACTGCGCAGGCGGCTGAACTCACGAAAACCCGCTTTAAAGATGTTCTCCAGCCCACCGTCGGGGCTGGCATTGTCCTGCAATTCACGAAACAGCTGGGAAAGATCCATACCGGACCAGAACCGGTCTTCAAACTCAAGCATCGTTTGCTGGGCGTTACGGATTAATAATCCGCGCTGCACGATCATCACCCAGGAAACGACAGAAGCCGCGACCAGCATCAGCAGTACTAACAGCACAACCCAACTGGAATTACTGATCAACGACCACATGGACATGCTATCAGCCACCGATTACCTCGCTTGCAGTTAATCTGAAAACAGGATGTATCATACCATCAAACCTGTGACGTGTTGGTGACGCCCAGGCATAGACTCCGTAAGGCTTTTGTAATACTGGCAGGTTTCATGGTGGCACTGTCCAGGCAGGCCACAACAAAGTCTCCGGTACACAACAACTGTTCATCAGACTGACCACAATTCAACGTCACAGACTGACGAAATACCAGGCTTGCCCGTTTTACTTCAGACACTTCTGCTGTGACCGACACCTCGTCATCCAGTCTGGCTGGCTGACGAAAACGTACATCAGCACGGGTCACAACAAGCAGCCTGCCCTGCTCTTTCATGATCTGATGCCCCATACCTATATGGCGTAACCAGTCGGTTCGGGCCCGCTCCATAAACTTAAGGTAATTGGCATGGTAAACGATGCCGGCAGCATCGGTATCTTCGTAATAGATCCGCTGATGAATTGTGAAAGGGGCGTCAGAATTCACGACAATGTACTCATATACTCGGTAAGATCATTAAACCAGATCGTTACCTCCCTTGGAAATACCTGCACCGCCCCGAAATACCTTCACAGCAGTAGGCCAGTCGATTCCGGAGCTACCTCTTAATAACACCTGTTTAATAACACCTGTGACATCGCCGGTGATGGTAATGGTAATAGGGCGGGTGATAATAACCGTGCCAGCGAATGGCATCAACGCGCTCCCGCTCAAGTTTCTGCAGGTAATCATTGCGTCGATCCTGCTGCAGCTTCTGTTCCATACCCTGCTGCCGCTGAAGCATATCAGCCTGCGGTACCGGCTGACCAAAACGTTTCAGAGCCTCCTGGGCCTCGGGAATACCCCAGCGGGCAGCCATGGTGTAATGTTGGAACGCCTGCTCCATGGAAACAGGCACTCCTACTCCCATTTCATAACACCGCCCGGAATGGTACTGATCAATAGGCAACTCGGCCGCCCCACCCGTTACCCGGCCACAGGAGGCTGCAGACAATGTAAAACCATCACCAAAGACACCCGGCGACATTGGCTGGGCATCGACCCGAACCGTGTTGCTACATCCACTGACTATCATCATCAGCAAGCACAGAGCACCCAACAGCCAACATCGGTTCTCAGGTATCGGGGTGTCATTCGTTGCCATTAACCTCTCCTGAATAGCTTTTGCTTTTTAAACGGTTCTGCAGTTCTTCCCTGATTCTCTCCAGTCCCATCAGGTCCAGTGCTCCACAGCTCTGAATAATCTGATCCGGGTAGTGCCCCAGCTCTTTATCAGTTGACCATTGCTGCGCCAAATCGTTCAGGGAATGGATATCTCCGATATCAAGGTAATTAGAGAGCCCGGACAGCATCATCTCAATGCCTGCCAGCGGCACATCAGTATAATCGGTTTTATTTTTGCTGTCGGGCTGAATCTCCCCTCCTTCTCCTACCCAACGGTACACCTTACTGAACAGCTCGCTGAAGCGAACCGGCTTGCTGATAAAATCACACACGCCCACCCTGCTGATGCTCTGCCGGGTGGATTCCGACACACTGGCCGAAACAGCAATAATACTCAAGCCCTGATTCTCTGGCTGTTCATGTATCTCGCGGGTCGCACTGATGCCGTCCAGAACCGGCATTTTCAAATCCATTAACACCAGATCAAAACGACTGATCCGGCACTGCTCTAACGCTTCTGCGCCGTTCGCAGCCTCTTCAACCACAAACCCTGCACTGCGCAGAGCACTGATGAGCATATCCCGATTGGTTTCACTGTCATCCACCACCAGAATACGGCGACCATGATAATCACCGGATACCACCATTGTTTCCGAGGCGGCCTCCAGTGTCGGTCCAGCCTCTACCGATACGGGCAGGTAAGGAATACTGAAATGAAAGTCACTACCCCGGTGCAGCTGACTGGACACTTTCAATTCCCCTCCCATGGCTTTGACAAGGCGGTAACTGATCGCCAGACCCAACCCGGTTCCCCCCTGACTGCGACCCGACTTCAGCTGGCCAAACGGCTTAAACAGTCGGGCCTGATCGACGGTACTGATGCCCAGCCCCGTGTCTACAACGGAAAAACAAAGTTTTTTCTGTTTTTTTCTGACTTTTAATGAAACACCGCCATGATCCGTAAATTTAACCGCATTGCCCATAAGGTTGATTAACACCTGACGCAATTTGACGCTGTCGCCCACAATCTCGGGGCTGATACCAGAATCTATATCAACATCAAGAGTCAGCTCTTTGGTACGTGCAGTTTCTCTGACATTGGCCAACACTGTATCGAGCATACTCTCAAGCACATAAGGCTGAGGGTCCAGCTCAACGCCACTGCTTTCAATTTTGGTCATGTCGAGAATATCGTTAATTAACGTCATCAGATGCAGGGCACACCCTTCCAGAGAAGACAGGTTATCCCGGTAACGCTCCGGCACCTCGGCGTCGGTCAAAAGCAACTGGGCATAACCCAGCACACCGTTTAAAGGGGTCCGCAGCTCATGACTGATATTGGACAAAAATAATGACTTGGCCTGACTGGCCTGCTCGGCACTGACCTTGGCATGAACCAGCTCACTTTCGATGCGCTTACGTTCTGTCACATCCCTGAGAATGATGGAAATCAATTTTCCCTCTGCCGTTTCCAGAACATTACTCGATACTTCCATGGGGAAACGACGTCCTGATGCCGTAATACCTTCCGTTAAATACTCGTCTACACAGTGGCATTCAGGCCTTTCGGGATCCACTGGCGCCAGAAGGCGTTCCTCACTACGACGGTCCGGCGCAATCAGCAAAGCCAGGGGCATATTGATCAGCTGCGACGGTTTGAATCCGGACAGTTCGGTCACCCTTCTGTTCACCAGAGCAATAACACCATCATCATTGCAAATGACTGTGGCATCCGGTGCAGAGGCGATCAACTGCCTGAACTTCTCGGTATCATTAATCCTCTCTGTGATATCGTTGGCCATGCCTTCTATCACAACGGGGGTTCGACCTGACTCCAGGGAGGAAGCATCAGCAACCGTCACCGGTTTTTCGTGGGTTGTGCAAAACAGTTCCACTCTGCGAAAGCTGCCATCCTTATGCACCATTTCTACCTCGAAGGCTTCCTCCCACTGACCCGAAACCAGAGTAGCCAGCTTGTCCGAAAAAACCTTATTCAAGCTTGAAGCAGACAAAAAGCATTGCATCTGCCCTGCAAAAGCGTCTTCACTGTAACCGAGAATGGCCTTGATGGAAGGGCTGACATACGTCACCGCACCACTGGCATCAAGGTTAAAATAGAAGTACTGACCTTTGAGCTGCTGCACCAGATGACCAATATTATTTGCCCGGGCTTTCTGCAGTAACCGCTCACGATCGCGCAACCGTTGCAACAGCATGTTAAAGCTGTAGTCCAGACTGGCCGCTTCATCGCAGTAGCCATCATCTGAATTCTGCCCACTCGGAGAAGCAAATTCGTTCATCTGCGACTTCAGTCGGTTCAACGGCCGGGTAATCAGTCCGGATACGGTCCACAGGCAGAACATGGTCAGAAGTAATACCAGCGCAATCAGGCTGACACTGATCACTGCCTGACGAACAATGGGCTGAAGAATACTGTCTTCGAGGATACTGATACTGAAATACCAGCCAGTGGACGGTATAGGGGTGGCAGTCACCCACTTTTTCACACCTCTTATCTCAACCCTGAAGTTAATGGACTGCCTTTTTCCGGTTACACGCCGGAACGCCTCATCAAAGACGGCACAGGGAGGCTTTTCAGAATGTGCCTTAATGGGTCTGGTGATGAAATCAACCAGCTCTCCGGAATCTTCACGGGTTACATTGACCTGACTGTAGCCATCACAGGGACCACTGTTAATAAACGTCCGTAACTCCCTGTTTTTCTCCAGTGATTTGCTGTTGGCATACACGGTTATCCCTTCCCTGTCGAGAATCACCAGCCGGGTTTCAGGGTCTGACCATATTAGCGGAGCGGTCAGAAGGGAACCGTCGATATCAATTCGCAACAGTGCAAATTGCCCGTCCCGAAACAGTACCGGCACCATATAGGTTGACCTGAACACCGACTGTCGGCTGGCAATGCGATTAACGTACCATTCAGGTTTTGTACGCTGCCCGACAGCAAATTCCTGCAAAATGACTTCAGGCAACCCGGGTACCGCGTAATGATCAGGCCCTCTGGCAAACTGATCAGCACGTTTATTCCAGTAACGGCTCCTGGCCGGCTGGCCCGGAAATGTCAAACCAACGCCTACCACCAGTCGTGCATCACCCAGTAACTCGGAGGCACTGACAGGTACAACGTCCAGATCCGATGACAGTCGCTGATCCAGCAACAACCCCAGACTTTTACCGGCAAGATGTATTTCCTGCAAGTGCCCGTCAATCACACTGGCATAACGAAGACTCTGCTCAAGATGACTGTGGCTGATTTCCACGGAAGCTGCATGAAAAGTGAAATAAAGATACACAGCTGTTACCAGGCTGTAGAACACAACAGCCGGAACCAGAGTAAATAGCGTAATCTTTTGTCTGATAGAGGTAGACATAAATCGTTTACTTCTGCACAGCTCTGATAAAGCCTCCTCATCCGTGAAAGAGTTCTCAACAATGAGCAGGAAAGAGATAAATATTGCAGCCTGTTTGAAGTCGCCTGCTCATTTATGGCGTCCTTAGCTGAATTTATAGCGGCCTCGCCAAACAGACTCAGATAAGTGAAGCCAAGTCACAACATAGACAGTCAACTGCACTACAGCCAATTGAATTAGCCCATTTCAAACAAAATGCAGGAAACAAACGAGAAGAAGAAAAGTAATGAAAGGGGGGAAATCGAATCATCCCCCCGGCTGGCTTCTAAAAACTACTCTTGATTTTCAAGACCAAAGTGCAAATAGGCATGCTTTGTCACCATTCGCCCACGGGGAGTACGCATCATATAGCCCTGTTGAATCAGGTAAGGTTCCAGAACATCTTCAATGGTGTCCCGTTCTTCACTGATGGCTGCCGCAAGATTATCTACCCCCACAGGACCACCATCGAATTTTTCAATCATCGCCAACAGCAGGCGACGGTCCATGTGGTCAAAGCCACTGGCATCCACATCAAGCATATTCAATGCCAAATCAGCCGTAGACTGGTCAATCAGACCGCTGCCTTTCACTTCCGCATAGTCGCGCACCCGGCGCAGCAATCGGTTAGCGATACGCGGGGTGCCACGGGAACGTCTGGCAATTTCCCGGGCTCCTACTTCATCAATAGCCACCCCCAGAATACCAGCCGACCTTGCCACAATGTGGGTCAGGTCATCGATACTGTAAAACTCCAGGCGCTGAACAATACCGAAACGATCCCTCAGGGGTGAGGTCAGAAGGCCGGCCCTTGTGGTCGCCCCCACCAGAGTAAACGGAGGCAAATCCAGCTTGATGGAACGTGCCGCGGGCCCTTCTCCGATCATAATATCCAGCTGGTAGTCTTCCATGGCCGGATATAATACCTCTTCAACCACAGGACTCAACCGGTGGATCTCGTCAATGAACAGAATGTCATTGGGCTCCAGATTGGTCAGAAGTGCCGCCAAGTCTCCGGCTTTTTCCAGTACCGGCCCTGAAGTCGAACGAATATTACTGTCCATTTCGTTGGCAAGAATATGCGACAGTGTCGTCTTACCCAATCCCGGCGGACCAAAAATGAGGGTATGGTCCAGAGCATCCTGACGTAAACGGGCCGCCTGAATGAATATTTCCATCTGCTCACGAACTTTTGGCTGACCTACGTAGTCTGCCAGTTTAACCGGACGAATAGCCCGGTCCTGCGCTTCCTCAACAGGGCGTGGCGCTGCTGATATCAATCGATCTGCTTCAATCATTTCAAAGCCTGCTATAGAATCATCTCAGCGTATCATTTCGTTGTCAGAAAACGAATCACCGCCGACATTATTCGCTATCTTTAATGTTTCATTGGTTTCAGATTTTAGTTAGTACGAATGAACCAGACATCCGGCACTTCTCAATATCAGTACGGTAGCGGGCTGACCTGCTCCGTCATGGCCTCCATTCTCTTTGGCATCACCCCATGGCTGGTGCAACAACTATTCATCAGCGACAACTATTCATCAGCGACAACTATTCATCAGCGGCAACCAGCTGTTCCGGGTACGAATGCTCACCGGCAGCCTGCCTGTGCCTGATGCTCGCTATTACCCTGAGCGCACAATGGCATGAAGTTAGGAAAATGATTGGCCACAGGCGAAACCTGATGTTTCTGATTCCAGGTACTGCCCTGGTGGGCATCCAGTGGTGGCTGTTTGTCTGGGCTCCGGTTAACCAGCAGACCAAAGAACTGGCGCTGGGCTATTTCCTGCTCCCACTGACTCTGGCGCTTACCGGATGGCTGTTTTATGGCGAAAAGCTCAGCACGGCTCAAAGGTTGGCGGTTGCTCTGGCGGCTCTGGGTGTGGCCGTTGAACTCTGGCAGCAGGGTTCGTTACCCTGGGTGGCCTTAGTGGTGGCCGGATTGTATCCGGTTTACTTTATGGTTCGCCGAAAGGTGCAGGCCAGCGTGGTGACCATCATGCTTTTCGAACAGTCACTGTTTCTGCCCTTTGCCCTTTACTTCCTGCTGCAAAGCAGCGAGTTCACATTACTACTGCAGAACACACCGTTACGTTACTGTGGTTCCTGTTACCACTATTCGGCGTTATCTCAGTCTGCTCCATGCTGATGTACGTGAATGCTTCCAGCAAACTGCCTTTCAGTCTGTTCGGACTATTGTCTTATCTTGAACCCGCTCTGATGTTTGTGGTGGCCATCGTTATACTGCAGGAGTCGTTTGAAGCAACGCAATGGATCACTTATGGCCTTATCTGGGCTGCCACACTGACCGTTGTTATTGATCTGGCCATACACTTGTACCGGCAAATTCGGAGCCAAAAGGCTGTGCAGTCCATCCATATAGAACAGAACTGAGTCGGCTATCAACAGCCTGCGAAGGTGGCCAAAAGGAATCACACTAACTTAAGCAGCTTGCTCCTGGTACGGCTTCAGCCTGCGCGTCTGAGTTCTTTGGGGTACTGTAACCTTTTGTACGACTTCGCCCGCCTCTTTACCACTCCTGACCCTGAACTGTCCGGATGATTTCCAACCACTTCAGTCCGTGCCATTGATCTATAATCACGCTTTGTAAATCTAATGCTTATATTCCCATATGCCGCTTTCTTTTTTTCGCGCAGTAAGAGTGATTGCAATCTTAATGTATGTCCTGTTTGTACACTATGCGCAAGCTGGCAAAAAATACACCAGCTGGAAGCTGGTGATTCCCAGTCCCAAGGATCAGGTTGGGAGTGGACGATTTCTTTATCCGAGTGCTCAGGAGCCAGGGCAGTTTCAGCTGGTTCGTGAGCTTGGGTATATTCATCTGACTGAAGATGTGAGTTTGATGTTTATACATCCAGACTTCGGCAGCACAACTCTGGCAATGCCTGAAAGCTTCCAACCCGATGCCGACCGCCACCAGTTTGTTATTTATCCTTCTTTATCAGCTCAGGTGGGACACACCAGTGAAACCGGAGGTCAGGAATTAAACCTTATTCTGGAATTTATCGTTCCGCCCGGGGCTCAAATACCTGCCCCTGACAGCGTGCCGGGTGTTTATAACGTCAAAACGGTTCGACGGAAAAATAAGAAACACATCCATCAATACACCATTGCCTTACACACTCTGACTGCACCTGTCACTATCACGGTGGACACTAATCTGATTTTTCATCATGACAACAGCAGGGCCATTCTGGGAGAGCAGAACTTTTACCTCTCATTACATCCGCATCAACAATCTGAGCAGCAGCCGGCAGAGGATACCAGCAGCAACAGCCTTGATGCTGCTGTTGTCGTGTACTTCCCTCCGGACCATACTGGTCAACATCTCTGGTTGATGCAGCCAGAGATGGATACGCCTCCCCAGGCTACAGATGAGGCCAACCCTGAGGTAGCCAAGCCTTACTCAGTAGAAGATGAAAAGGCAACAAAACGACAGCAGCTGCTTGAAAGCGCTCCAAGCCGGGCCCCCGGCTGAACATCTATGAGTAACTTTTCTCCCAACTACTGCCTACATGCCTATGATAGAAAGGAAGACATATCCGGACCAGAGACCGTAAACACACTGGTGCCTTTTGCCCGTTTGAAAGCGTGGTCGGGGAGCTGGCGACAACATCACTGATGACGCAATATGCGATCTCGTTCGGAAGAATGCGAATCATCGACAGCCCCATATCCGGATATGCCTTCGCACAGAAGTATAGAGGGTAAACCATGTCTCGCCGCAGCAAATCCAACCGTTCCCATTCTGACAGAGTCAAAAAGCGTATTGCTGGACATCTGGAGAAAATCAATCTCTTTGCCGCCGGTATTGATATCGGGTCAGAGTCACACTTTGTTGCAGTGCCAGAAGAGTTAGATGAACAACCGGTGCGTTCATTTGGCTGTTTTACCGCAGACCTTGAAGCTATGGCTGACTGGCTCGTAAAGCTTGGCATTACCACCGTTGTGATGGAGTCAACCGGGATTTACTGGATACCTGCGTTTGAAATACTGGAATCCCGGGGGCTTGATGTAAAACTGGTCAATGCACGACATGTAAAGAATGTTGCCGGACGTAAGTCTGACGTTCTGGACTGCCAATGGCTTTTGCAGTTACATACTTACGGATTGCTCAATGGCGCGTTCCGCCCGGATGAACAGGTTTGTTCATTGCGATCCTATAGACGACAACGTGACACTCTTGTTGGCTACCGTGCTTCCCACATCCAGCATATGCAAAAGGCACTTCGACAGATGAATCTGTTACTGGATAATGTGGTGACTGATATTACCGGAAAAACCGGTATGACTATTATCCGCGCCATACTGAATGGGCAGCGGAATCCTGTGGAGCTGGCCAGATATCGTGACAAGCACTGCAAAAAATCCGAGGAAGAAATCGCCAAATCCCTGAAGGGGCATTACCGGGATGAGCATGTATTTGCTCTGCGGCAAGCTGTTGAACTTTACGATACTTATGATGAAAAAATCAGGGCTTGTGACAAAGCTCTGGAACAGAAGCTCAACACATTTGACAGCAAAGATGATAAAGACTCTCAAAAGCCTTCTACGCCAGATAAGCCTTCAAAAAAACGGAAGTCCCGTTGCGCTCCAGACTTTGATGTGCGTTCAGAGCTCAACCGGGTGAGTGGTGTCGATCTGACTGATATCGATGGCATTGATGAAAATACGGCTCTGAAGATTGTTTCAGAAATCGGTCTGGATATGAGTCGATGGCCTTCCGCTAAACATTTTGCCTCCTGGTTAGGGCTCTGTCCCGGAACCAAAATATCCGGTGGTAAAGTTCTGAACCGGAAAACCAAGCGTTTGCCAGGCGCAGCCGCAACAGCATTCAGGTTGGCGGCTTATTCACTGACCAGATCAAAAAGTGCTTTGGGTGCTTATTACCGAAGAATGCGAAGCAAGCTTGGTGCTCCAAAGGCGATTACGGCAACAGCGCATAAGCTGGCAAGGCTGGTTTACAGTATGCTCAAGCATGGGAGCCAGTATGTAGATGAAGGTCAGGAATACTTTGAGCAGCGGTACAGAGAAAGAGTTTTGAAAACCCTGAAGCAGAAGGCTAAAGATATGGGCTTCACATTAACGCCGGTTGAAACCGCCGTCGGTTAGGGTTGTTTTAGCAACCGGCGAGCTCATGGGGAGTTACTCAGAAGAATCAAAGTAAAGAAGACAATCAAAGAAGCCGTTAACCCCCCCCCCGGGACCGACGATCAGCTTAATGAATAAAATGCTCAGTTTTGTCAACCAAAGGGCTGGTCAAATGGAATTACATTATTTTTCTTTAATGCAGCACTATCCGGATAGATTCCCGACACTAGCAAAACAGGAACCGCCGTCTGATCGTAGCCGCCTCATACCTGCTAAATCACTGGAAAGTTTACTATCGCTGGCGTTACCCGATGTGTTTAACAACCTGTCAGAAATCTTGAAGCACTCACCGACTTCGAGAGACTACCGGACGATCTGTCAGATAGCGACTCATGTTATGTGGGCCTATCATCTCCTGATCCTGTCATGGGAACGTCGTACCCAATACAATTCGGGAGTGGCGCTGACGCTACCCGTGCTAAACGAGAAAAAAAGTGATGAGTTAACACTGGCTAATCCGAATTTTGCTATCTATCTAGAGGTACTTATCCAGCTGTATGATTTTCTAAATACACATAACCGACACAGAAATCGTACCAATGAAGATGATTTTCTTCTTGTGGTTCAGCCCAATCTTTTTGATGTTCTGAACTTTGTGACTCTGATGCCCTGGCTGACAGAGGATGTAGATCATTTAGAACTGCTGACTATGCGTATGCTGTTATGGGATATCAGATTGCAGCAGGAAACCGATAACTACGATCGGCGTAAAGAAATCTACAGCATGCTGCTTCAGCTGAGACTGGCTGGTCGCTGTCCCGATCAGCTTCTTTCAGATGCCCGTACACTGAGACTTCGAGGACTGGTTGACCCGGAAGATGAGCAGCTGAATCAGCTGCATGACAAACTGGTAGCAGCAACGAAAGAGAGTCAGAGCGATTTAGAGAAAAAGCTGAAGATGTTGTTTAAGCGCTATAAAGGGTCAGAGATTGTCGATGCCGATATGTTTGTCAGTCTGGGAGATATGCTTGATATCATCGACCATGAAAGTTGGCAGAGAGAAGAAGAATTTGATGCTGCAGAAAAAGAAAAACTACGTAAGCAACAATTGACGCGTAGTGAAGAACTGGCTAAACAGAATGCGGCTGAACTCCTGAATCAGGTTGAAAAGGAAAAATTAGCCCGGCGACGTCAAAAACATCAGAAACAATTACTAAAACAGCTTCAGGTAAAAGGAAAAGTACAAGCCCGAGCAGGCGCAGTCGATTCGGACAAGGATGCGCAGGCAGCTCAGCCGTCTCAAAGTGCAGAGGCTACCCCTGATCCCCGGGATGAAAAATACCGCCAGGCCATAACGGCTCTTTTGAAAAAAAATTATTCTGAGACTCGTCAGAAAGCAGAAGAATTGTTACAGCTGAATCAATCCTCATTACAGCGAGCCTGGGCTGAGTTATTGATGGCTGAAAGCTGGATCAGCGAGCATGCCAACCTGATCAATATGATTAATTACTGGTATGAGAGGCTAGATCAGCATCATCAGCAGCTTGAAAACTGGTTGAATAGTGATACAAGTGGCGAAGACTTTCCAATTCTTGCCAGAACGGTTAAAAACAGACTGACTCCTCTGGGTTTTAAAATCCCGCAGGCACAGGCAATAACAGATTCTCCTGAGTATTTTCAGGCACTGGAACATTTCGATAATGTGCTTGATATTCTCATTGAAGAGTATTCAAGAACAGAAACTGATGAATTAAATACTCTGCTGGATATGCTCAATGATAACTATGTAGAGATTGATGATCTTCCGGAGAAAGTAGGTCGCCTTAAAAGACAGCTAATGAATATTTCGGAGCATCGCCGACAACACATCCGCTCTCTGGGACGCCAGGGGGGCTCAGGTGAATCCATCGAAAGTATTGTCTATAAACAGTTAAAAGCTCTGACAGAACCAGCCCTCATGCCCTCTGATGAAAGCAAACAGAAAAGAAGAGAACAAATCAGCCAGCTGACTGTTGCATATCAACCAGATGCTGCGATGGCTCAGAATATGTCGGGGTTATCTGTGGAGGCACCCGTTCAACCGACGGTTCAGTTAATACCGACAGGAGAGTTACCCGGTCAACTTCAATACGGCCCCGTAATGCCAGAGCAGCAAGCAATTCCACCAATGCAGGCTGCCGGACAACCTCCGGTTGGGAATCCTCAGCATTCTTTTATCACGGGAAACTCAAGCTTGCCGATGCTTCCACAACCCCGGGTTCATATGGCGCAACAAGGCATGCAGACCGGCTACTACGTGAGCAATGTAATGCCTCAAACACACCCTGCACCACCGGTAATAAAGCCAGCGGTCAATACTGCTGTTAACGGAGCTGTGCCTGTTTTTCCTGCAGTCCCGTTACAAACCGTAAGAGTGCTGACACCAGCAGAGATTGCAGCTCACCGGTTTATGGCTAACTACCAGAGAATCAATAGCCCCGGAGATAACTTTTGTCTGTTTCATGCACTGGCAAACTGGTTTCAGGCAAACCCGACAGCGAATGTATGGAACTTCTCAACCAACGGTCATGAACTGTTTGAACAGATAAAGCAATTGGTTAAAGAGAGGCTGAGATTCCATCCTGATAATATGGCTATGCAGAATTTACAGCAGCTACTCGGACAACCGCAGGGCCCTGAAATGTGGGCTGGTACCGATGACCTGGTACCGGGAGTGCTGGTCGAACTGCTCAACCTGCCCGTGCTCATCTTTGCTAACAACTTTTTGCAGCCAGAGCTGCATGGGCAACAGAATAATGTTCAGGCACAATTACATACCGTTGAGGGCACTATTGAGTATGTGGCCCTGGAAAATCTGGAGCAGGCGATTTTCAACATTCAACAGCTGCACCAGCAGCTTATTATTCTGCAACATGAGCATCATGTGGTAACGCTGCATAATGGCCAGAGCCTGATCCAACAGGGGGTTGATCACTGGAATCTAATGTTACCGAATCATCAGAACCCGTTTGGTGCAGCTCCTCCCCCTGATTGCCAGACCTGCACCATTCCATCAACCTCAATGTAAGTCGTTGAGTCGTTTAAAACCCATTGACTGAGAGGCTCTTGATAGCGGGTTTAAATCATACTCTTCAAAGACTGACGGATAATTTCTTCCGCGCCCATACCATCGACAAAAATCTTACCCACCACCTTACTGGCATCCTGTGGCTTGTAGCCCAGAGCAACCAGAGCACTGACCGCTTCCTGTTCGGTATCTCTGGCCGCTTCCGCCATTTCGCTGCCGACCACCATGGGCTTACCATCCAATAGTGGGGATGATTGCCAGCGATCAAGCTTGTCTTTCATTTCGACAATCAGCCGTTCTGCTGTTTTCTTGCCAACCCCCGGCAGCTTAACCAGCGTGGCACTGTCATTTTCGTGCACACAGCGCACAAAAGTCTGGGCATCAATTCCGGACAATAATGTCAGTCCCAGCTTGGGTCCTACGCCGTTGACCTTAATCAGAGTGCGAAACAGCTCCCGTTCTTCACGGCTGCTGAACCCGTATAGCAGCTGTGCATCCTCACGCACAACAAAGTGTGTGAATAAAACCACCTCGGCACCCGTTTCCGGCAGCTTATAAAACACCGATATTGGCGCTTCAATTTCGTAGCCTACACCGCTGGCGTCCACCAGCAGGTGCGGTGCCTGTTTTTCTACCAGGGTTCCCCGAATCCTACCTATCATCTTCAACCTCGTAAGCGTCTGCAGGCTGACCAGTAAGTCAGAACACCTAACAATGACCGGCCCGCCAAGAACTTTGTATTTTTCGCCAGCTCTAATCAACTAACGCATTAAAATCACACATCTCGAATACGCTTATGGAAAGACTCAAAACCTTCTTCAGTGCCCTGTGGCAACTGCTTCCCAGCGCTGGTCTGGCCAGTGAATACCACCCGTCCATCGAGGGTGGTGCGATACCTATTCCATTTATTGTGTCACAGCGCATTCTGCTCAACAGCATGAATCATTCAATGGATAGCACACCCAGCCTTGAGCCCCCTTCGCGCTGCTTTACCAGCTACATGCAGGGTTACACCAGCCTGCCTGTCAGGGATCGGGCCCTGAGTGCGCTGCGCAGTGCCCACCTTGCCGGAGCCCGTCATCTGGTACCGGATATTGCCCGCTGTGCACTGGATGCCGGCCTGCAAAACAGTGACCTTGAATTAGTCGCAAAAGGTTACATTTCCAACGGCTGGTCTGCCCAGGAAATACTGGTGATGCGCGTCGCCGAAGACCTTTATCGCGAACAATCCATCAGTGAGGATCGCTGGAAACAGTTAAAAAAGATCTATAAACCTCAACAGATTCTGGATCTGTTGCTGTGCTGTGCGGCTTTCCACCTGTGTGTTCACCCGCAGTAAGACTGTCTATTTCCCGACAGCCTCCTAGCGGCTGGTCAAACGTCGATTCCGCGTGCCACTGACTCCGGCCATTCGCACCAGACTGGCCCGGGTATGGGAGTGACACAGCGCAATTGCCAAAGCATCGGCAGCATCCGCCTGAGGGGTCGAACTGAGCTTCAGTATTGACGTCACCATATGCTTTACCTGATGCTTGTCCGCCGAACCCTTGCCAACAACAGCCTGTTTAACCTGTCGGGCAGAGTATTCCGCCACTTCCAGTTTATGATTCACAACCGCCACAATCGCCGCTGCTCGCGCCTGCCCCAGCTTGAGCGCCGAATCCGCGTTGCGCGACATAAACACCTGTTCAATCCCTACGCTTTGCGGACAATATTGCTCGACCAGCGTTGAGACACTGTCATAGATCTGTTGAAGCTTTTCAGGCAAAGAAGCATCCCGCACCCGGATACAGCCAGAGGCCACATAGTGACACTGGTTTCCTACTTCCTCGATAACACCATAACCGGTGATACGGGATCCGGGGTCAATGCCCAACAATATGGCCATGCAGAACTCTTTTCAAAATCATGATTAAAACAGCAGCATACTGTACATTTATACAAGTTTCTAGACAGTACATAGGTACTATCCAAACTTACAATTCAAAACACACAGATTACGAAACTCCCCTACGACAATCAGCCCGCCTTGCATAAGCTAGGACTCATCGATTATTCGGTGATGATTATGCGAGATACTCTAAAAACTCTAATGACTCTGACCGGAGTGGTGGTGATACTGTTTGTTATTGTCATGGGGATTAATCTTCTGGTGTAGCACCCCATGGTCAACGCAAGCGATGCTTCCCGCACCGCTTGTCAGATGCTACAGAAAAGTCGTGTTATCTTATGGGCCAGTCTAAGGAAGTACTGCATCCAAAAATAAAGAATAACGCCAACACAAGCAGTACTGAAGAACAGATATTCAGAATTAACTTTGAAACCATGATCAATCCCCATTCACGCCAATCAACAACAAACACAAGAACTATAAGCTGTTTTGTGGCAAACCACTGTTCAATTTTCAACAAACGGCATTGAATATATCTGTTTTTATACGTTTATAGAGGATAAGAAAAAGGCGGGAAGCAAGAAGAAATCAAGCAGCCAACTAAGCGACATATGACTGCTAAAAACAGCAGATCAGGAGCAGAACACCCTCCCTGCTGTTTTATTAATCAGGAATCAGCCTAGCTGTTCCATGATATCTGCAGAAATATCCGCATTGGTGTAAACGTTTTGCACGTCGTCCAGATCTTCCAGACGATCCACCAGCTTCATGATTTTTTCTGCACCGTCTTTATCCAGCTCGGTCTGAACATCGGCTACCATGGCTACTTCAGCCGCCGCCGCACTGTAACCCGCTGCTTCCAGAGCGTCTTTCACCGCCATGAACTCGGTCCAGTTGGTAACGACTTCAAAAGAACCATCATCGTTAGCAACAATGTCTTCTGCGCCCGCTTCCAAAGCCGCTTCCATCAGAGCGTCTTCTTCAACACCGGCGTCGAAGAAAATCTGGCCACGACGTTCAAACATATAGGCAACAGAGCCGTCAGTGCCCAGGTTACCGCCGTGCTTGTTGAAAGCATGACGAACTTCCGCAACGGTACGGTTACGGTTATCAGTCAGTGTTTCAACCAGAACCGCGATACCACCCGCGCCATAACCTTCGTAGGTGACTTCTTCCATGTTGGAATCGTCATCACCACCGGCACCACGGGCAATCGCGCGGTTGATGGTGTCACGGGTCATGTTGGCACCCAGAGCTTTATCAACCACCTGACGCAGCTTGGGGTTATCTTCGATATTGCCACCGCCCTGCTTGGCCGCCACTACCAGCTCACGAATGATCTTGGTGAAGATCTTGCCGCGCTTGGCGTCCTGTGCCGCCTTACGGTGTCTGATATTGGCCCATTTACTATGACCTGCCATAGGAAATACCCTTTATCTCAATGCTTTTGTGCGGACTCTATCAAGCCTTTTGTTACAAAATACCCCGACAGAGTCCGGTCAATCAATTAGTGACTGGTTGCAGACGCCGGGTCACGACGGATACGAATGTTCAGATCGCGCAGCTGAGTGCCGTCTACTTCGCCCGGAGCCTGAGTCAGAACACAGGCAGCAGACTGGGTTTTCGGGAAAGCAATCACTTCACGAATGTTGTCAGTACCACAGATCAGCATCACCAGACGGTCCAGACCAAAGGCCAGACCCGCGTGCGGTGGCGCACCGTACTTCAGAGCGTCCAGCAGGAAGCCGAACTTCTCGCGCTGCTCTTCTTCTTCGATATCCAGCACGTTGAAGACAGCCTGCTGCATCTCTTCACGGTGAATACGAACGGAACCACCGCCCACTTCGTAACCATTGATGACCATATCGTAAGCACGGGACAGAGCAGTAGCCGGATTAGCAGCCAGCTCTTCCGCTGTGCAAGTAGGTGCGGTGAACGGGTGGTGCAGAGCAGTCAGTTTGCCTTCGTCGGTTTCCTCAAACATTGGGAAATCAACCACCCACAGAGGCGCCCATTCCTTGGTGTACAGATTCAGGTCTTCACCCAGCTTGCAGCGCAGCGCGCCCAGAGCTTCGTTTACCACCTTCTCTTTGTCTGCACCGAAGAATACGATGTCGCCGTTCTTGGCATCCAGACGTTCCATAATCTGCATGGTAACGTCGTCACCCAGGAACTTGATGATTGGAGACTGCAGGCCGTTTGCGCCATTTTCAATCTCGTTCACCTTGATCCATGCCAGACCTTTGGCACCGTAGATGCTCACGAACTTGGTGTAGTCGTCGATCTGCTTACGGGACAGTTCAGCACCGCCTGGTACTTTCAACGCCGCAACACGACCTTTCGGATCTTCAGCCGGGCCTTTGAAGACTTTGAACTCAACAGAAGCCATCAGGTCAGCCACGTCTACCAGTTCCAGCGGGATACGCAGGTCCGGCTTGTCGGAACCGTAACGGCTCATGGCTTCAGCGTATGGCATGTGCGGGAATTCGCCCAGCTCGATGTCACGAACCTGCTTGAATACCTTCTTCACCATGTCTTCAGTGATACCCATTACACCGGCTTCATCCATAAAGGATGTTTCGATATCGATCTGGGTGAATTCCGGCTGACGGTCAGCACGCAGGTCTTCGTCACGGAAGCACTTAACGATCTGGTAGTAACGGTCAAAACCGGACACCATCAGCAGCTGCTTGAACAGCTGCGGAGACTGAGGCAGTGCGAAGAACTTACCTTCGTGAGTACGGCTTGGTACCAGGTAGTCACGGGCACCTTCAGGGGTGGCACGGGTCAGAACCGGCGTTTCTACGTCCAGGAAACCTTCACCGTCCATGAAAGAACGAACAGCACTCGTGACCTTACTACGCAGAATCAGTTTTTCCTGCATTTCAGGACGACGCAGGTCGATGAAACGGTGCTTCAGTCGAACGTCTTCACCTACATCGGTGTAGCCTTCAATCTGGAACGGAGGTGTCTGGGCTTCGTTCAGGACTTCAACCTGTTTGCCCAGCACTTCGATCTCACCGGTGCTCATGTTGGTGTTAACAGTGCCTTCCGGACGCGGACGCACCAGACCGGTGATTTTCAGAACGTATTCGCTACGGGCTTTATCCGCCAGTGCAAACGCTTCTTCAGTGTCAGGGTCGATAACGACCTGGGCGGTACCTTCACGG
Source organism: Endozoicomonas montiporae CL-33 (assembly GCF_001583435.1). NCBI lineage: Bacteria > Pseudomonadati > Pseudomonadota > Gammaproteobacteria > Oceanospirillales > Endozoicomonadaceae > Endozoicomonas > Endozoicomonas montiporae. Next base: position 3,416,276 of record NZ_CP013251.1, read on the forward strand.
TCACGCATATCCAGGAAGATAACACCACCATGGTCGCGGCGGCGGTGTACCCATCCACACAGGGTCACTTCCTGCCCGTTATGGGAGAGATTCAGTTCGCCGCAATAATGGCTGCGCATAACATACCTCGAAACAGGGATTTTCAGTTCGAATTCAACAGGGCTTGAGGGAGGCACAACCCCTGAGGCTATAAAAAAGTTAATGACTTGTCGCAGGACAAGAACCGCAAGAGCTTCCGGAGTCCTTGCTGGGGCAATGATTGTCGCTGGAAGAGAGGTTCTTTTTTCTGCCACCCTTGAAGTCAGTTTCGTACCAGCCGCCGCCTTTCAGACGAAAGCTTGGGGCACTCAGCAGTTTTTTCAGCGTTGACTCACCACAGTCGCCACAGTCCGTCAGCGGTGCATCGCTGAATTTCTGTATCGCTTCGGTCACTTCTCCGCAGTTTTCGCACTGATATTCGTAGATCGGCATTGATCCTCAGCATCCTTCGCTTGCCACTATCAAAACCGATGCATTATACCTGAAACGCGTTTTTTCACCAGACTGACGGGCAGGAATGAGAGAAAGGCTTTATCAACGATCGAGTATCATGAAAATAGCCGGAAACGCCTCAACAGGCCCCACGGATTGTTTGCAGACAACATTCCAGCCAGAGGAACGGACAATATCCAGCCAGCTATCTTCCGTTTCAGGGTAATCATACTGCCGAATGTGGGTCATAATGTGGGGCAACCAGTCTGAGCGAACGCCTTGCCCTACAAAGTATTGCTCCATGATATTGGTGTAATCATTAAACGACTGCCCTTCATGAATCATGATATCTGCCAGCACAAAACTGCACTCACCGGAAACCTGCTGGTATAGATTTGAAAAGAATTGTCGTTTCTGCTGCTCATCACCATGATGCACAGCAAAAGCACTATAGATAAGATCGGAAGAGCAAGAAACCTGCGGCATACCCAGAAACAGATCCTGGCAGAATTGCCGGTATTTGATCCTGTTGCTTTCAAGCAGTCGTTGCGCCATAGACAATGCATTTTCAGCCAGATCAATACCAAAGTAATAATCCAGTTGAACTGAATGGGTCAGTTCAGGAATTAACAAACTGTTTCCACAGCCAAAATCAGTCAGGGTGACTGATGAATCTTTATACCGGTCCTGAATAAATGACCTGGCAGCGACAAGTATCTCACGGAGCCCCATCAGGTTGTTCTCAACCAACCATTGATAGGCGCTCCACCGATCTTTGAAAACGGAAGTGACTTCATCGCCAGACATAAAAAATGAACCTGTTAACCCTGATGCTGCAATGAATGTAGCAGAAGAATCAGGATCAACAGGTCGAACAGTCAGATGTTCTTAGAAGCTGTTCATGATCTTTGAGGAAAGCGAAAATGGTGAGAAATTGTTGCTGTTTTTTGATCTCATGAGGCGCGTAGCGGTGCTACGCAACGAATGAGATCAAAAAACAGGGGCAATTTATCGACATTTGCAGCCCTCAATAAGATCGTGAACAGCTTCTTAGACAGGGTTTCTGCGACTAATGCTGGCTTCAGCCTCCTTGGCCTCATCCAGTGATTTTGCTGTTTCTTCCGGAATGGAAGCAAAGTCCTGAAGTGCATCGGCTACGTTCTGTGTCTTAAGCTGCTCTGTCCTTGCAACAGTTTCCAAACCCTCTTCCAGATGATCTTCTTTGGCTTCCTGCGTTGCCTCTCCCTGCTCCATCTGCGCCTGCAGCCACAGACCGGCATAAATCAGAGGGTTCTTCGCCCCCTCAAGGGACAAGTTGTCACCTGCAAAAGTAGAAGCGGCAGGATTCGTCCGTTCCTCTTCCGACAACTCATCAACAGGCTCTTTCAGGGCACTCTGGAGAACAATCGCCAGCCCCTCATCGAATGGAGGACGATCCGTTGGAACAGGCTCAGCGGCAAGCTCATCCCATGTTTTCCCCTGCAAATCTTCCAGTGCCGATTGCAGCTTGTCGAAATCAATGCTGCCAAACACAGCTTTTAATACGGCAGCTTCCCGGGGAGGAAGGAAAGTCAGTTCAGATTCATACAAAGCACTTTCCTGAACTTTATCCAGTTGTTGTGCCTCTTGCCTCAGCGTCGTCTTATCAATATCTTTTGACAAATCATTTTGCGCTTTTTTACGCATCTCTTCACGATAAGCTTCCTGACTGACCTCTCTGGCAGCCTCTTTCGCTTCGCCTAATTTATCTTCGCCGGTGTAGAGTGCTTCATTGTCAAAACGCTGCCTGACACGACTGACCAAGCTGCCGACATTAACCAGTTTCTCCTGAACAACATCGAGAGCCCTCTGAAAAGACATAACGACAGCCCTATCAACGACATTAAGGGCCTGGAGCTCTTTTAAACCCTCCTGCAGGGCAGCAATCCCGTTTCCTGCATTGGCAATTTGGTAATCAAGCAACGAAAGTTCATTTGCAAGCCTGGTAATGTCACCAAAGGGATTGGCTATGGAGGCAAGATTGGCAACAGAAGCTTGTGCCTGCATAAGATTAGCCAACTGGGCTTCTTTCATGGTTTTACTAAGCAGGCTTTGGGCCAAGTCACTCGAATAGTCCTTGAGCTGGTTATTTTTGTTCTGAATACTTTCCTGACGCAGCTTGATTCGTTCCTGAATGGCAAGGGCTTCTTTTGCCTTGTCCGTTTTTGCTGACTGAGCCTGCTGATTATTGTTGAATGCCTGACCGATTGACTGCATGGAAGAAATGGCCACCAGCTCATCAACAAAGCTTTTGATCATTAAGAACAGTGAATCAGTATCGTTCAGATAAACATCGGAAGCATCGATTTGCAGATTATTCGTTATATTACTCAGCCGTGCATCAATCTCGGCAGAAATTGACTGGCTGGTTAAATCTCCGATACTAACCGTTGTGTCCTCAGGCTCGGGAAGATTGCCTGCTACATTTGCAGGGGCTGAAGAACCACCGGAATTACTGGACACAGAACTAGCACCGCTGTAGCCCTGCGAAACCTGATTTGCCGGAATAGCTACACCAGACTGACTGTTGGCCGGAACCTGATTGCTACTACTGACCCCACCCCCCGGGTTGACTGAGTTCATATTGCTTAACTCCTTCCTGACTGATTCAGCAGATAATGTTTTAGTTGTTTTGCCTGTTTTCTTTCCTCATTCCAATCTTTACTGACGTTGAGCCTTTTAATGGCTTCAGCCAAGGCTTTTTTAGCCAGTTTGCGATTTTTAAGGCTGATGAAACATTCCGTCATACACAGAGACGGTCTGGGGTCCTGCTTATCCAGACGTTCCGCATAGGACAGAGCCGGAACAGCATCTGCATAGTGCTTGAGCTGATATAAACAATAACCAATGGCAAGAAAATAGCGGGCATTCCAGTGATCCAGCATTGCAAGGTAACGAAACACCCTGAGAGCCTCTGCGTACTGACCGATATCAAAATGACCATAGCCCACTGAATATATAGCTTCCATCTGCTCAGAATTCACCTTTCTGAGTTTACCCAGAGTTCCACCGTACTTTAAATAAGATAACCATTCATCAGTGCTGGCTTCAGCTGCTGTTGGTTTGTCACCAGAGACCGGCCTTTCCATGCCTTATCCCCACAATTGCGTTTTCCTGCTGTTATTCAACTTATTATAAACATTCGTAATTTAGGGTGGTTTAGCCATTAGTCCGACTTAGCAAAATAATAAGAAGCAAGAGAATTATTTTTTATTCTTTAAGGTAATTTGCAAAAAATCAGATCACTGTTTTACTGAATCACTCATATGCCAAAATCACTAACACACGGGCGGCGATAACATTAATCAAAAAATAATGACGCGCCCGCTCTAATCAGGGAGCACTTCTCAATGAAACTTGCCGTTTCATCTACGACAAGTACCGTGGTTCTTCTTACCGCCCTAAGTCCACTCGCTTCGGTTTCGGCAAAGGCTGATGATGCATTGATCGACCCCGAAAGCAACGATCATCACCTGTCCCTGAAACTGAGAAATTATTTTCAGGATCGCCAGCTTCAGGATTTCAGCAAGTACTACTATGAACCATCTGCCGTTCAGCCACCCAGAAAAGTAAAAACGCACAACAAACAGCAAGCCTGGGGACAGGGTCTTGAACTGAATTTTGAATCGGCCTGGCTGGGCGACCGTACTTATGGTCTCGGAATTGATGCATCGTTTTATGGCGGTGTAAAGCTGATAGGCAGCGATGATGAATATGGCACCACCATACTCAAAGAAGAGCCTCCCGTCTTTAATCCACACAAAGGGCTTTATACCGGTAAACAGGACAGCTATGGCAAACCGGGGCAGCTTTATCTGAAAGGCTTTGCCGGTCAGGACAGAATGAATATCAGGGGCAAGGCAGGGTGGATTCCCATTGAAAAACCCCTGTTGCATACTCATTACCGTTTAACGCCTACCCGCTTTCAGGGAGCCATGGCTGAAGCCGAGCTGGGTGATTTTGAACTTTACGGTGCCTGGACCGACCGGGTTTCCATTCACAACCACGACAAAATGGAAAAGTTCACCAGCCTGAAACCCGGTAAAGAGGGGCGGGATAAGCAGTTCGAAGCCATCGATCACATTTACACGCTGGGCGGCTCTTACAACCATGAATCGGGTCTGGGTTCAGATCTGGCCTATGCCGAAAGCGAGTCTTACCTGAAACTGTATCATGCCAACCTGAACTACACGTTTTCACTCAGTGAACAGACTTCTCTGCTTCTGGAAGGACAATATTACAAGGGTCAGGAAAACGGTAACAAATGGAAATCCGACAGCAAAACCTATGGTGGTTTTGATAAAGATGCCAACCTGTACAATTTCAATGCCAGGCTGACCTTCGACATGCTGTCTTTCATGGCTTCATACAGTCAGGTGGAAGCGAAAAAGAACGGCGCTCTGGGCGAGTTTGATTACCATCTGGCCTACGACTCGGCTCGTGACTTTGATGATCTGGGCTACCGTACCAAACGTCAGATTTCCAGTTTCAATCATAATGGCGAATCCGTCTGGCAGGCAGGCGTTTCCTATGCCTTTGATAACCTGGGGCTGCCCGGTTTATCCATGGGCTACACCTACACAGCCGGCAAGGACATAGAAGCCACCAACAAACCCGAATACACGGATAAATACAAAGAAAATGAACACAATGTAAAACTGGGCTATGCCTTCCAGCAAAAAGCCCTCAAAGGACTCAGTGTCACAGTACTCTATGCTCAGCACGAAGGTGATAAAGAATTAAGCGAAATGAAAAATGAAAACAAGAAAGACTACCGCTATGAAGGAAAAACAGACCTGAGAGTCTTTGTTGATTACACCCTCAGCGTCTTTTAAGCCACCCCTGACTCAGGCATGGAAGCCTGATTGAACACTTTAACAATTCACCTTCCGAACTTCCCCCCCAACACTTAATATCTATAACATTTTTTTCATTTAGCGGTTGCAATTTGTACGATGGTTGTAGAGAATCTTCGATGACCCTATGGGGAGATTCGATGTACTTCACCTGAGAGCTGTATAAACCGGTGAAGGAATCAGGGTCACGAATAGAATAAACACAGCAAGGAACAACACAATGAAACTCACAAGACTGAGCGCACTCAGCGCCGCTGTCATGCTGGCAACTACTGCCCAGGCTAACTCTTTTGTTGATGACTCCAGCCTGAATATCGAACTTCGTAATCATTTCCACGAACGAGGCAGTAAGCAAAAGAATAATCACGATGATTCAAGCTCTCAGTGGGCTCAGGCAATCAGGGCTGACTACTCCTCTGGCTATTTCGAAAATATTGTTGGAATCGATATCAATGCTTATTACGCATTAAAACTGGGCGCATCCAATATTGATAGCAACACTAATCCCGGCGTTCTTCCAGTGGATACGAAAGGAGACTCCAGCAGCTATGGAAAAACTGGCTACGCCATCAAATTCAACCTGATGGATAATGGTGTCGCCAAGTATGGCCGCATGCAGCTTGACACTCCACTTATCAATGATTCTGACAGCCGTGCCCTGCCCAGCATGACAGAAGCTTTTTATGCCGACTATAACTACATGGGTTTAAGTGTCTTTGGTGTTTGGGCAACCAAGGGCAATGCTAAGACCAGAGCTGGTTACGACAAATATCAAACCATTGATGACAAAGCAAAAATCAATGATGAAGCTGTTAAATCATTTGGTGGCTCATACGACTTCGGTAATGGGCTTGACCTTAGTGCCGCTTATGCCCAACAAGAAGACTTTGCAAAAAAATACTTAACTGAAGTGAATTATGCAGCCTCTGTTGGTGAAGTTGATTTATCCGCAGGTGCTCAGTATGGGCAAGTAGCTTCAGATGGTTTAATGAATGACCTTTTAAAAGCTAACAGCCTTGACAAGAAAATGAGTGCATGGGGTGTAAAGGTCGGTGCAGAAGTAGCTCAGGCTTCCTTCGGGTTGGCGTATACTAAAGTTAAGAAAAACGATATCTCACTCAGAGTTGACGGAGAAGAGCTTTTATCAGACTCATACGCCATTGGCTGGATGGGTGGTAGCGATGATACCGGATATTTTGGCTACAACTCCATACAGTACAGTGATTTCAACAAGAACGGGCAGAAAGCTATTGGCCTGAGTGCAGGCTATGACTTCACTGGCCTTGTAGATGGTCTGAGTGCTAATGCTGTTTATGTCACTTCTGACTATAAAACTACGGATGGAAAGACACTCGATGAGAAAGAGTACAACCTCAGCCTGAAATACGCAGTTCCACAAATTGAAGGCCTGACTGCACAGCTGAGATATGCTAAAAATACAGCCGAAAATAATGGGCAGAAAGACACCGTTGTCAAAGACACCCGCTTCATCGTGAAGTACAACATCGCCGTATTCTAAGTCCCTTGCTGTCGTTATTGCTGATTCAGCAATCGGTGCCTTCGGGCACCACCCCTGCAGTAAAACACTGAAGTAAAAAACAACCACAAAAAAGGGAGGCTAAAAACCTCCCTTTTGTTTTGTCCGGATTAACAACTAGGACAGAGCATACTCTTTCAGTTTCTTCAAAGGCCGCACCTTAACCTGAGTGGTGGCAGGCTTGGCCGGCACATCCATCAGTTCACCGGGACGGAAAGGATTGGGAACGCCTTTGCGGGCTTTCTGGGCGGGTTTTTTCTTGGTAACAATCTTTAACAGACCCGGAAGCGTAAACTCCCCACACCCCCGCTTTTTAATATGACGCTCAACGAGATGACTGAGTTCATCAAAAACAGCCCCAACCTCCTTCTTGGTTAGCCCTGTATTATCAGCAATTTCAGAAATGATCTGGGTTTTGCTGTATCGATCCTTGATAGCTGCAGCTTTTTTACCTGCCATGCTGTTATTCTCCTGATGGTTATCCCTGTACAAACACTGCAGCACTCCACTGCAGTTAATTATCTGCCACTACACCAGGCTGATGTGATGCTGAGGAGAACCAAAACGCCTGTAAACAGTTATTCAGATCACCCCTCACTTTCTCTCTTCCTTTCTCTGAAAGCCTTATATACCAGTGTTTTTGCAGCTTTCAGGACATCTAAATCCACTATACCAACAGTATTTTTTATCTGCGAGCATTTTTTCAACAATTATTGATGACTCAAACTAAGACCTGCCAAGGCGTACAAAGGCATTGAGGTCAAAAACGTATCAGGTTACATTAACGAAAAAAGATGTAATAATTTGCCTTTAACTCAGGCTTTTTATGTTCTCTTATTAATCAGGGGAACACACTGGAATAAAGCCTGATTGCCATTCAGGCTGATTAAAAAATAAGTACGTTGTTTTGCAGCATGAACAACCTGTTATCTGAAACCCGCTTTTATTATTAACGGGTGTTTTTCCATACAGGCTCTGTTCAGACATTTTCAGTCTTTAACTATAACAACCTACAGGCGGATTCATGAGCTTTGTCACCCGCCTGATATAAAAAGGGAACGGTCTTGAAACATCTCAAATTTATTCATGCCCTGACAGGGCTGCTAGGACTGATGGTTCTGGTGATCGATGGCCGACTCGTGGCCGCCGCCATGCACCAGACTCTGCCAGCCTCAACACCGGTATTTCTGTTACTGATTGCAACCCTCGTTCATTTTTGTCTGGGAAGTTATCTGAACGTTTGCCGGTGCAAACTGAAGTATATCCAGTGTCTATCAGCAGCCATTCTAATGGCTGCCTCGGTTCTGCCCGCACTGGCTATTTACGGGCAAACCCTGGTGACCATGCCTGCCATTATTATGCTGGTGTGCGTGGGCGTTGCACTGCATGTACTGATCAACCTGAAGTCTTTTAACCCGATTACTCCGGTTGAATACAGTGATGATTCTGATCGGGAAACCGGTACAGTAAAATGGTTTAACGTTACCAAAGGTTTTGGGTTTATCACCCGTGATCTGGGAGATGACGTGTTTGTTCACTACCGCGCTATTCGCGGTGAAGGACACCGCACCCTGTCTGAAGGACAGCGGGTCGAATTTGTTGTTGTTGAGAAGGATAAAGGCTTGCAGGCAGAGGATGTCATTGCAGCCAGAAAGGGTCGTTAACGATCAGTAATGCCATCGTTTTTCCATAAAAAAACACCGGATTCAATCCGGTGTTTTTTTATGGTTAATCCAGCATTTAATACTGAGGGTTAATAGTGAGGTGGTGGTGCATCGTCAGAATCACCTTCCACATCACCCGCAACCACTTCCTGCATCTGCTTCTTCAACTGCTGAACCTGCAGCTTCAGCTGATCAATTTCCTGTTGCTGACGAGTCACTACATCATTCAGTTGAGCAACGGTATCTTCCTGAAAGCTCATCTGGGTCTGCAGCTCAATTAACTCTTCTTTCATGACTAGCTCCCGGTTCAGACAAATGTTTAACCAAACCGATCAAACAGAGGCTGAAACTTTTCACGCATTTCAGCCAGCTCATCGTCGGAGTATGCCTGAGCTGGCACCTTACCCCATACAGGCTCTGGCCACGCCGCATCATTCTGCTGACGAACCACATGATGAATGTGCAGTTGTCGCACCTTGTTACCCAGCGCCGCTACATTCATTTTGTCCGCTTCAAACAAATCATTCATGTAGCGGGACAGAATTCCGGACTCAAGAGCCACCTGAATCTGCAGTTCATCCACCAGCTGAAACAGTTCCTCGATCTCGGTCACACGAGGCACCAGAATGCACCATGGATAAGAAGAGTCATTCATCAGCAAAACACGGCACAATGGCAGATCACCCAGCACTACGCAGTCTTTTTCCAGTTGAGGGTTCAACGGAAATTCTTCCATTTCAGGCTCCGAAGTCAGTACAAACCGGCACACTATATCTGACCTGTTGCTGACTGCAAACCATCTTCATGCAGGTAAAGATGAAAAATACGTCGGCAGACCGTAAAATACCGCTTTTTGAATATCGATGGCCTGTTCAGCTTTTACGCTGAACCCACTGAATCAGGTCGTCGTTAAAGAGGATATCCGCACTCATGCGCACAAGTCAGTCCTTGATGTCCACCCTCAAGGAAACGCCCTCCGATGCTGTCGTTATCAGCCACCAGCTGATGCTGCGAGCAGGAATGATCCGTAAACTGGCCTCCGGTTTGTACACCTGGATGCCAATGGGTCTGAAAGTACTTCGCAAAGTTGAACAGATCGTTCGCGAAGAAATGGATCGTGCCGGTGCCCAGGAAGTACTGATGCCCGCGGTTCAGCCTGCTGAGCTTTGGCAGGAAACGGGTCGCTGGGAGCAATACGGTGCAGAACTGCTCCGCCTGAAAGACCGCCACCAGCGTGATTTCGTGATTGGCCCGACGCACGAAGAAGTCATCACCGATCTGGTGCGTGACGAAATCAGCAGTTACAAGCAGTTGCCTACCAACCTGTATCAGGTTCAGACCAAGTTCCGTGACGAAATCCGTCCTCGTTTCGGCCTGATGCGTGGTCGTGAATTCATCATGAAAGACGCTTACTCCTTCCACAAGGATCAGGCATGCCTGAGTGCTGAATACCAGAACATGCACGACACCTATTTCCGCATCTTCGAGCGACTGGGTCTCAACTTCCGTGCGGTAGAAGCAGACACCGGTTCTATTGGCGGTAATGCTTCCCACGAAATTCATGTACTGGCCGATTCCGGTGAAGATGCCATTGTCTTCAGTAACCAGAGCGATTACGCCGCCAATATTGAAAAAGCCGAAGCCGTTGCGCCTGCACACGAACGAGCTGAACCCACAGCAGAAATGGCATTGGTGAACACGCCCGATGCGAAAACCATCGCTGCCCTGGTGGAACAGTTCAATCTGCCGATCGAAAAAACCGTCAAGACCCTGATCGTTGCCGCCAGCGAAGAGTCCGAAGCAGACTTCGTTGCCCTGATGGTTCGTGGTGACCATGAACTGAACGAGATCAAGGCCGAGCATCTGCCAGACGTCGCCGAACCTCTGCGCTTTGCGACTGAAGACGAAATCAAAGCCATCATGGGCGCAGGACCTGGCTCTCTGGGTCCGGTTGGCATCAAAATTCCTTGCATCGTTGACCGTACAGTCGCTGTGATGTCTGATTTTGGCGCTGGCGCCAACATCGAAGGCAAGCACCACTTCAACATCAACTGGGAGCGTGATGCCCGGTTTGATCGCATTGAAGACCTGCGTAACGTCGTAGAAGGCGATGCAAGCCCATGCGGTAACGGCAAGCTGGTCATGAAGCGTGGCATCGAAGTGGGTCATATCTTCCAGCTCGGCAGCAAATACTCCGAAGCCATGGGCGCGAAGGTTCTGGACGAAAATGGCAAAGCGGTCACTATGCTGATGGGCTGCTATGGTCTCGGTGTCTCACGTGTTGTGGCTGCTGCCATTGAACAGAACCACGACGATCGCGGCATTATCTGGCCAGAAAGCATTGCGCCTTTCCAGATTGCCATTGTCGGTCTGAAAATGGAGAAATCTGAAGCCGTTCGCGAAGCCGCCGAAAACCTGTACAGGGAACTGACCGAGGCAGGTTATGATGTACTGCTGGACGACCGCAAAGCCAGCCCGGGTGTGAAGTTTGCCGACATGGAACTGATTGGTATTCCTCACCGTGTTGTGCTGAGTGATCGCGGGCTGTCCAATGGTCAGGTAGAATACAAGTACCGCAGTGCTGCAGACCGGGAAGACGTAGCTCTCAGTGATATCGCTCAAATGCTCAAAGACAGACTGGGTTAAAAAAACCCTCAAAAGAAGTCTGCTGATCGTTGCCCTGCTGCCACCGGCTTTTGCCGGAGGCCAGCAGGAGCAATGCTTATTACCTGTTCAGTCGCAGACGAATCTCCAATCTGACAACCTCTTCGAAGCTAAAGTCTGGCCAGCAATAGATTCAGGTCCAAAAGACCTTAACCAGAATCATAAGAAGAGGTTAATCTCCACATGACAAAAAAAACAATCTGCATAACGGGCTACAAAGGCAGTATTGGACAAGTGCTGACAGCAGGCTTAAAAGACAACTATCAATTAGTTCTGATCGATTTACCTGAAACAAACATCATCGACTACGAGGCATTTAAAAATGCGTTAAAGCCTCAGAATATCTTTGCCATTCTTCATCTGGCATGGAACTGTAAAGTCGAAAACTTTTCCAGCTCAGACAGTGACCCCAACAATGTAGTCATGGCTAATCACGTTTATCAGGCAGCATTAGACCTGAACATCCCAAAAGTGATTATGGCCAGCTCCGTTCACACTCACGATGTCTATAAAATAATCAATGAAAAACTGGACGTTGTCATTGACTTAAACACACCACCAAACCCTGTCTCCCCATACGGGCAAAGTAAATTACAAATAGAAAGAACAGGGAAAAACATGTCAAAAAAAGGCATTCAGGTGGTTTGCATCCGGTTTGGCGGCGTCTGCCCAAAAGAAAGCTACTGGTCAGACATCCCTTATCTGGGTCTGTCACACCCTGACTGTGTAAACCTGGTCGATTTATGCATACAATCAACAATAAGAAATAATTACATGATTATTTATGGAGTCTCTAACAATGACAAAGCCTTCCACGTACTGAACAATGAAATCAACTGGACTCCGGCAGTTAAAGCGACAGATTTTTACAACAACAACCAAAGATAGCACATCGTTAAAAACTGCCGTTCAGAGTTTACAAACACAAGGACGTAATTTTCAGTGAAACCAGTCAGTTATACGAAAAATAAGCAAAACCCAAATTGGGTTCTATACATTCTTTGCAGAAACCTGCTCATCATTGCATTTCTGCTACCAGCTTGGGCCGGGGCACAACAACCGAACAATTCACTGTTTCTCCAGTCATTGCAGACAAACCTTCATCCGGCTAACCGTTTGACCGACCGTTTCGAGGCAGAAGTCTGGCTGATGGACATGTCTCAGCGCATGAAGCTTTTTATCGCAGATCCTCAGAAACGAATTCAACTGTTACAAATGGTACACAGGGAAGCATCCCATGCAAAATTACCCCCTGAACTGGTTCTGGCACTGATTCAGACAGAGTCTTCTTTTGACCGTTTTGCTGTATCGTCTGCCGGTGCCCAGGGGCTTATGCAGATTATGCCATTCTGGAAAGATGTGATTGGCCAACCGGATGACAACTTAATCGATATTAAAACCAACCTTCGCTACGGCAGCACCATTCTTAACCGTTACCTTGAGCGTGAATCCGGAAACCTGACCCGGGCTCTGGCGCGCTACAATGGCAGTCTTGGTCAAACTTGGTACCCGGAACGAGTGTTCGAAAACTGGCACAGACACTGGCGCAATGATTAAAGCCGGAAGGTGGGGTGGGCCTTCAATTCTCCGCTTCAAAAATAAGCACTTATATACCAACCGATCTATATTCTTAACATGCAAATTTTTTGGAGTTTAATGCGTGTTTCCTTTTAAGACACTGATGAAGAAGCAATCATGGGGGTATGACATTCTAATGCTACTTATATCCCCGCTAATCTGCAGCGCAGAAGAGTTTATTTATGAGCCTTCAGATATTGCAGCAATATTCAAGGCACACAAAGCCAGTGGTACCCTTGTATTATCGTCTTTCGACAAAGACAAAACCTATTGACGTGAGCCAAAACTTTCCGAGTAAGTTTCCGGTATAAATTGCGCCTCTGTTTTTGAGGCGTATATGAGCAAAATCGACGGTCGTAAAATCCCACATCAAGTTCGTGAATCCATCCGCATGCAAGCCGTTAAACAATGGCTTGACGGCATTTCCGTTCCTGAGCTATCTGAACTTCACGCAACACATCTGTCTTGCGTGTATCTCTGGGTGAATCGCTATAAGGAAGGCGGTTTTGACGCTTTAAAGACTCGTCCAATTCATGGTCGCCCACCCAAGCTGAATATTGATCAACAAGAGCAGCTCACTCAGATTATTTCACTAAAAAATCCAACTGATTTTGGGTTCTACAAAACCATGTGGACAAGAGATATTGTCGCTTCAGTCATTAAGACTGAGTTCAATGTATCCATGCACCCTGCCGCTGTTGGGAAGATGTTGCGCCGCTGGGGATTGTCGCCTCAGCGTCCTGTTCGCAAAGCCTGGCAACAGGATCAAAAAAAGTAGATGAATGGTTAACAGATCGTTACCCGGATATCCGGCAACAAGCTGAAGAAAGCAATGCCTTGATTTATTTTGCTGATGAATCAAGTGTCCGTTCTGACTATCACAGTGGTACAACCTGGGCTAAAAAAGGCTGCACTCCAATTGTTGAAGCAACAGGAGCACGCTTCAGTATTAACATGATTTCAGCGGTTAGCGCTGAAGGAACTATGCGGTATATGACGATCCCCGGACGCTTTAACACTGATGTGTTTATTTGCTTTTTAAAGCAGCTGGTTACTTCTCATGACCGCCCCATCATTGTTGTTACTGATGGCCACCCGGCCCATAAGGCAAAAAAGGTGCAAAAATATATAGAGCAGGAGCCAAGGCTGCTTGGAGTTCATATTCTGCCAGCTTACTCACCTGAGCTAAACCCGGATGAATCGGTCTGGGGTTATCTCAAATCAGGCCATCTTGGCAGAATGACGCTGAGAACCAAGGGCCAGTTTCTTCGAGCAGTGCGGACATGCTTGAAATCCCTGCAACGTCTCCCACGAAAAATACAGGGATTTTTCAGGTCAGAACATACAGCTTATGCATGTTTGGAGACTTTTGTCTGATGGCTTTGGCACACATCAATATGTATTCAATCGCTCAAGGGCAGAAAAAGAGTTTGCTCCGGCGTGTACCTTTCAGATTGCCAATGCACTGATTGTTCGGGAAAACAATATAGTAAAAAACCCCGACACCATCATTTGCCACTGGGATGGTAAAGAAGGTTTCATTCCCCAGTGGAACAAAGACCAGTCTGCCAGAACCGCATTTCACTCTTCTGTGACCTGGTGTTTTCAGGAACTGCAAAACCAGATCGTCAAACAAATGGGGGCACAAAGCTATTTGCGTGCTATCAATAAGACAAGCTTTTCAAAAGAGCCTATTGACCCGATCAACACTAAGGTTGATCGCTACCTTGATCTGGTTTCTCAACATATGCCAACCACGGCACTCAACGAGGTAGATTTCGTTCGCAAGGTCTTTAAAAGGCAGCTGCCGTATGCACCGGACAGTTATGACTTTTTAGCGCAACTCATGCTGGAAGAGAGTGGTAAAGATTACAGACTGTACTCAAAAACCGGAGCGCTGTTTGATGACCAATGGCAGGGACACGCCTGGTACACCGGCTACGTGACAACAAAGGACGACACCTGGTTTTTTTCAACCAATCTTGAAGTCCATTCAAAGGATGATTTAGCCAAAAGAATGTCGATCACCCGGGAAGCGTTATCGAAAATAGCCTCGGTGCCTTTAAACTCGCTGCCTTTAAAGAAGTAGCTGTAAAAAAATAGCTATACAAGACCATTCTGTAACTACTGCGCTGTTAATAAACGCTTATTAACAGCCTTTTCAACCCGTGGTAAAACTGTCAAATGCCTGCCATGGCTCGTCTGTCACCGCCACTGACTCCACCCGGGCCATTGGCGGCCCTTCGTGCAGCCAACTTTCCAACTCTGCCAGTGCAGCAGCTTCACCACACATCAGCACCTCAACCCGACCGTCGGCAAGATTTTTAGCCCAACCCGTAACCCCAAGCTCTTTCGCTTTTTTCTGGGTTGATCCACGGTACCAGACTCCCTGAACCCGACCTTTGACCAGTGCTCGTTTACCAAACTTACCCACCCACTGTCACCTTTTTCTGCTGCTTGCGAATGACCTGCTCAATCGTATTCTGTGTCTGAGGTCCATACAAGGTTTCAACCAGTTGCCCTTGTGGGTTGATAATAAAAGTGGCAGGTAAAACCTGAGGTGTCTGGGTTTTAAGGTTATCAATTGGACTGCTTGTTACTACTGGAAAACCAATAGCCAGTTTGGCGATTTTATTATCCAGCTCTGCGCCCTGACTGTTGTCAAAATCATAACCCAACACCCTGATGGCATCTGACTGGTAAACAGCATTCAGCTCCGGAATTTCTTCCCGGCAGGGATCACACCAGTCTGCCCAGATATTCAGTGCCAGCCAGCGCCCCTGATCATCGTTCAGATTAACGCCTTTTCCCGAACTGTCGGTAAATTCAGATTGGCTACAAGCTGACAACATGGCTGCCAGAACCAATCCCATGACCGGGTAAGAGATAAACCTGCGCATAGGGCACCGCCTGAATGTTGCAACGAATCCCAGTTTAGCAGGAGCCTGGCAACAGCTAAATCACTTTTGATAAAACAACCTCTTCCTGATCCAGAGATTAATAAATGTAAGAATCCGCAGAAAGTGTTGACTAAACTACACAACAAAAATCAAGTGACTGATGCAATAACGAATGAAGTCTCTGTATTTAACCGCTCGAACACTCTTGATAATCTGCATTATGTCTGAGGGAGCCATTTTGGGTTCTGATCTCACAACCATATGAATATGATCTGTAGGAATTTCTAACTCAACAATCTCCATGTTGTAGTCATATCCAATTTTCCAGATTATCGACTTCATACTGCTCCTGTAAGGCTCAGTAAAGACCTTGTGACGATACTTTGGAATCCAAACGAAGTGATACATCAATCTATAGACGTGATGGCTGTTTCTCTGCAGTTCCACAGATAGGACATCCTACAATGGCTCATACCATTGTAGATCGGGATAGGGCGTAGCCTCACAGCTACGCTCCTCCCACACCACGCAGCGTACGGGTCCGTACTACGCGGTTCGGCCAGTTAAGCAGCCAACAACCTGATCAATCCTAACCCGTCAAACCAACTATTCGGTAGCGCCATATGTAGAGCTGGACTCCGGCTCATTCGCCAGTGCCCTTTTCCTGAAGCTACCGTTTGCCTTGTCAGTTTGTCACTGATTCCCTGCTTTCGCAGTTCCTTGTACCGCTTTGGGCTCCTTTTCCATTGATACCAGAGTAAACTTCTTAATCGCCTTCTTATCCAGCAATCAAAGTGCTCAAACTCTGTGCAGGTTTCTATTTCCCGGAAGTAGTTCTTCCAACCCTGCAAGTATCTGTTGAGTCCTTCCAACCTCTGTTCAAGGGATCGCCCTCCCTTTCGGGTTAGCTGTCTGACTTTATCTTTGAAACGCTTGCAGCTCTTTGCCGCAAGGGTTTTCCTACCGTCTCGGGTAAAACTGTATCCCAGAAATGCGCGCTTCCATGCACGATCTACCGCACTCTTTGTACGATTGACCTTTAGCTTCATTTTACCTTCGATCAGCTTAACCAGACTTGCCATCACCCTTTCGCCTGCCTTCTTACTTTTAACAAACACACGACAGTCGTCTGCGTATCGAACAAACCGTAACCCTCGTTTTTCAAGCGTTTTGTCGAGTTCGTCCAATACTATGTTTGAGAGCACAGGAGACAGCGGCCCTCCTTGTGCCACACCTTCCGTTTGCGGTTTTGCCAGTCCATTTTCCATCACTCCGGACTTCAGGAATCGATGAATCAAACGCAATACATCCTTGTCCTGTATATGCTCTGCCAGCTTTGCCATCAGTCGATCATGATTGACTCGATCAAAGAACTTCGACAAATCAATATCAACCACCCAGTCGTAACCATCCTTTATATACGACTGAGCCTGACTGATAGCCTGATGTGCTGACCTCTGCGGTCTGAATCCATAGCTGTAAGACGAGAACCGTGGCTCCCATTCTGCCTGTAATACTTGCTGTATTGCCTGCTGCACCATTCGATCAAGAGCTGTTGGAATGCCCAACTTTCGCTCTCCACCATCCGGTTTGGGGATCAGAACTCTTCTTACCGGAGCTGGTTTCCACAACCCTCTCAGCAAACATTGCCTCAGTTGACGACCATGCTCTTGTAAATACCTGAACAGGTCATCCACCGTCATACGGTCAATGCCTGCCGCTCCTTTGTTGCGTTTTACTCGTTGAAAGGCTTTCTTCAAGTTGCTGGGATGAGCAATGCGTGCCATCAGGCTTGCATCGCTTGCCGGGCTTTCGTAATCCTGTGATACCGACACAACCTCAGCCCTCATAGCGTCGCAGCCTCCGGTTCCGCCGTGACCACTTGGTATGAGTTCCAGTGTTTGCTGGATTTGTCTGCGTCCGGTGTTTCGAATAACAGAAACTACTCACCACTCTGTACCGTTCAGGCCTTCACTGACATGCGCCAGCTACTATGCCGTCTGCTGACTTCTGTATGGCGATCAAATCACCTTACGGTGACCTCAGTCCGAAATATCAGACACCACACAGACCTCCCGAGGTAAGTCACACCGCCTTCGCCGCACAACCACCAGATCTACTGCCTGAATGTCCGGATGAGTATGGACTTCGTCATCAAGTGCTGACTCGTCCTCACGCAAACAGCCTCATATCTGATTTCTGTTCGTTGGCTCGCGGTTTTGCTCCACACTGCCTTCAGCCTGCACCTCGCGATACAGACCTTGTGCTTCGCTAGTCCTTCGCCCTCATCTGGCTGGACAGGGGACTTTCACCCCCAAGCTGTGTGACATGCTCGGCACACGCTATCCATCTCGGGGGCAAGCCCCCGAGATTCCCGCTATGCGGTTGAACGGCTTCCATGCGGATGGATTCACGAACTTGATGTGGGATTTTACGACCGTCGATTTTGCTCATATACGCCTCAAAAACAGAGGCGCAATTTATACCGGAAACTTACTCGGAAAGTTTTGGCTCACGTCAATATATGGCTGAAGCGGCAGACATACAACAAGGGAGGCTAAGTGAAGATCTGATTCATCAGGAACAGGCTCTTAAGCAAAAATCTAATACTCTTATTATTGAATCACAGGGCGCATGGATCGTCGATAATGGGCGATTGAGTCACTTCACACCTGCGAGAGGCCTGTCTTCATACGCTAGGATTCACGCCCCCAGACTGGACGAGGCGGTCACTTCAATCGCTGGTTATGGAAACAGGCTCTACAGTGTAACGTCCATGTATCGGAATGGTCAGTGGGTATTATTGCTGAAAGCTTTCCTGAACGACTCCGGGGAGATAAAAAAATTATGGCGACGAGTGATAAAACCTTCATCATCGGCTATTGGTCAGGTTACGCTTAAATGCGAACCGGAAATCGCTGTATCAGGTCACGGCATCTACCTGCTATGTAATCGTGAAGCCATAGCCGTAAGGCACGATAATCAAAAAACCACATTATCAGAAACCATCAAGCCCGGCATTGATCGTACACCCAGACTGCTGGACAACCACGGAAACCCCTGCAATGCCGCCACTCCGCCCGGTCCCATTATCAATACTGACGG